>CAYTTA010000017.1:2200-38556 GCA_964440655.1 uncultured Balneolaceae bacterium | reverse complement strand
CTGGGCCTGTGACGGCCCGCCGCAACAACACCCGTGTCGTACTGCAGGAGGGGGTGGTGGAGGTTGAACGGCCCGGACTTTCGGGCTTGTCCAATGCGGTGTTCAGTGTGAAAAAGGGGGAGCTGGTTGAGTTCAGCCGGGATGACATCCTCCATAAAGAAGTGGTGAATCCCACACTCTACACCTCCTGGGCAACGGAGCACATGGTACTGGACCGGACCTCACTTAGCGAATTTGCCCGCTATCTGGAGCGCCAGTTCCATACCCGTGTGCAGATAGTGGATCCGGACCTGATGGAGATCACGCTTACCGGTGCGGTCTATTTCAAGTCTCTGGAAGAGCTGGTCCGGTCCGTATCGGAAGTGACGGGAATTCCTGTATACCAGTCTCCCGAGAGAGACACGGTCTATATAGGAAACCCGAATGAGTGAAACGAAAGAAGGTAACCTGAACAAAAAAAGAGGGTCAATATGAAACAGGCTATGATCAGCTTTAAAACAAGATGTGCCTCTCTGTTGGTCTGTCTGGTGATGGGGATCGGGTATGTCGTGCCTGCGCAGTCCCAGGCGCTGGGGTCGCTGTTCAATCTCTCCAGATCTGCCCCGTCCGGCCATGCCAACGAGTGGAGACTGAATTCCAATATGGAACTGGAAGAGGCTTTGAAACTGCTTGAAGCCCGCTTCGGTGTGGTTTTTCTCTACGAAACCGAAGCGGTCCGGAATCAGATGGTTTCGGAAGGGTACAGGGTTCCCAACAACATTGAGCAGGCCCTGGAGCTACTGCTCTCCGAGCGTGCACTGGAGTATAAATATCTGAATCCGAAGACCTACGGGATCTACAAGGTCCGCGAGGAGATTCTGGATCTTCCGCTGGCCGAAGAGGCGGAGTTCCAGCAAAGGATCCAGGGACGGGTCGTTGATTCGGAATCCGGAGAACCGCTTCCCGGTGTGAATATCCTGGTGGAGGGGACCATGACAGGGACGGCAACCGATGCCGACGGAAGCTTTGAGCTGAGTGTGCCCTCCCTGGATGTGACACTGGTCTTCACCTATATCGGCTATCAGCAGCTCTCCATGCCGCTGGAGGGAAGAACTCTTGTCAATGTCACCCTGGCTCCGATGGCCATTGCGGGCGACGAGGTGGTGGTCACAGCACTCGGGATCCGGCGGGACACCCGCTCCCTCGGTTATTCGACGGCCACGGTCTCCCCGGCGGAGATGACAGTGAACCGGACAACCAACTTCATCCAGTCCCTGCAGGGCAAGGTTCCGGGTCTGAACGTGGCGGCGATGTCGACCGGTTCCGGCGGTTCCACGGGGCTCAATATCCGGGGGATTTCCGCTTTTTCCGGGGCGAACAGCCCGCTCATTGTGGTTGACGGGATTCCCATCAGCAACGACCGTCACTTCGGGGGGACACAGAGTCCGTTCGATGCGGCCGACACCGGGGATGGTCTGCTCAGTATCTCGCCCGATGTGATCGAGTCGATGACAGTCCTGAAAGGGGCGACGGCGGCAGCCCTCTATGGATCCCGGGCAAAAGACGGGGTCATCATGATCACAACGAAGGACAACGCCGGATCCCGAAGAATCGGGGTGACCTTTACCAGCAACTTCACCATCGAGCGGGTGATCGACGAGACCGATTTTCAGTATGAGTATGGTCAGGGAGAGCAGGGGGTGCGTCCCACCTCGCCTTTCCCGATGTCGGGCGTCTGGAGCTTCGGCGAGAAGATTGAACCGGGGATGACCCAGATCCTCTTCGACGGCATAGAAGTTCCCTACGAGGCGCAGCGCAATCAGCTGAAAGAGTTCTACGATGGAGGATACACGGCAAACAACACGCTGACCCTTGCAAGCGGAACGCAGAACAGCGGATTCAGCCTTACCCTTTCAAGCCTGAACAACGACGGAATCACGCCCAATTCCGGTTTTGACCGGTATAATGTGAGTGTCGGCTTCACGCAGGATGTCGTCGCAGGTCTCAATGTTTCGGGGAATCTGAACTACAGCCAGGAGGTCCACACCAATCCTCCCATTCTGAACGGCCAGGAGATCACCACGCCCAAGACCATCTACACGATGGCCAACACGATGCCCCTCTACCTGCTGAGAGAGAATCAGAGGTTGCCGGATGGCAGGGAGATGCCATGGGCACGATTCGAGGTGAGGACAAATCCCTATCTCTCGGTCAATGACTACTTCAACGACGTGCAGCGTGACCGTGTGTTCGGGAACCTGAGCATGCGCTACAATGTGCTGGAGTGGCTCTACGTGCAAGGTCGGATCGGGCAGGATTACTATGCAAGAAGCCAGGATCTGAACGTGCCTTCCCTGCTGGGAGGAAAACCGCCGGCACCTCCGGGATTCATCAACGGTTCGGTGACCAACGATCGTCGGAATTTCCGCGAGATCAATGCCGACTTCCTGGTCGGTGCGACCCGGGAGATTACGAGCAGTCTGGGCGTGGATGTCACCCTCGGCGGGAACCGCATGTACCAGCACTCCGAGCGGAACAGCGTCTTCGGGGAGGATTTCATCGTCCCCTGGCTCTACACAATCGGAAACACGCGGGTTCAGACCCCTCTCTACACCTATACGGAGCGTGCGGTCAACTCCCTCTACGGATCGGTCGACTTCAACTTCAGAGACTACCTCTACCTGAGTGTGACCGCCCGGAACGATTGGTTCTCAACCCTCTCACCGGAGGAGAGGAGCATCCTTTATCCCTCGGTTTCCGCCAGTTTCGTCTTTACCGATTTCTTTGACGGACTGCCCTCCTGGCTGAACTTCGGTACGCTGCGTGTTGCCTATGCCGAGGTGGGAAGCGATACCGATATCTCACCTTTCTCCGGTGTGCTGAACTATCAGATCAACAGCAAGATGTTCCAGGGGCCGCTTAGCGTCCAGCCGATGGCCAACATCAATACGAACACCATCCCCAACCCCCATCTCAGACCCATGCGCCTGAAGGAGAGGGAGGTCGGTCTCAATGTGATGATGTTTGACAGGGTGAACATGGAGTTGGTCTACTACAGCAAGCTCAGCATCGATCAGATTCTGAATGCTGCGGTCTCCAACACCTCCTCCTACAGCTCCACCCGAGTGAATGTGGGCGAGAGCAGAACCAGCGGATTTGAGGCTTTTATCGATCTGATGGCGGTTCAGGGCACCAATTTCCGATGGAATTTCGGGCTGAACGGAACCTACATCACCTCCAAAGTCCTGAAGCTCGGTGAGAGTGACGAGGATGTCTCGATCGGCGGAAGCGTTCGGCATATCGTCGGTCAGCCGATGGCCCAGATGTACCGCTCCGGATATCTGAGGGATGAGCAGGGCAGGAAGATCTTCAACCCGAACAACGGATTGCCACTGGCCACTCCCCAGGCGATTTACCTTGGAGAGACCCTTCCCAAATGGATCGGCGGGTTCACCAATACGTTCAACTACCGGGGTCTTGAGTTCTATGCACTCATCGATTTCAAGCTGGGTCACAAGGTCTACCAGAACAACAACTTTGACAATGTCCGCCACGGAAAGCACAAGAAAACCCTTGTGGGGCGGGACGTCGGGTATGTGATCGGTGACGGAGTACTGCCAGACGGATCTCCCAACACGATCCAGGTGCCGATCCAGCCCTACTACGAGGCCGATGCCCAGATTCAGGAGGGACATGTGGCCAACGGCGGGTTCTGGAAGCTGCGGCAGGTCTCCCTCGGCTATGACTTCACATCGCTGGTCTCTGCCTACCTGCCTGTTCAGGGGCTCTCATTCAACGTGATTGTCAACAACGTCTACACCTTCAAGAAGTGGACGGAGAATATGGATCCCGAACAGATGTCCAGCCCGAACAGTGACACCATCTCCTACGCGCTGCCGCTGTCACGCAGCTTCGGGTTCAACCTGAAAGTGGAGATCTGAGGATGTCCCTGCAAGGATCCCGGATCCATCAAAAAAAATCAAAGGTGAGTGCAATGAAGAAAGTGAAACCCATACTGGCAGCCCTGGCTCTGGCGGCGTCTTTCGCCGCCTGTGATGCCGGGTTCGATGCGATGAACACCAGTGATATTGCGATCAACGACATAGAGCCGGCGTTCTTGCTCAATCACGCCCTCTACTGGACCTCTCCCTACTACGAGAGCACGGTGGCGGGGGTGATGAACTTCGAGATGGCCATTGTCCAGCAGATCGTAACTCCGTTCGGCACCTCTCTGAGGGGAGGGAACTACAACCAGGAGAATCCGGACATGAGCAACCGGCACTGGAACGCCTTCTACGGCAACGTGATCAAGAACACTGTAGATATCATCGAGAAGTACGGTGACGATCCCGAACGGGTGAACATCGTCAACATGGCCCGGATCCTGAGAGCCTACGCCGGCATGATCCTGACGGACAGCTACGGCGATGTTCCCTACTCCCAGGCCGGAAAGGGGTATCATGAAGGAGTGCTCCGTCCCGAGTATGACACCCAGGAGTCGATCTATAATGCGGTGCTGACGGAGCTGGACGCGGCGGTCTCCGCACTCGATCCAGGCGGATCCGTGGAGACGGCCGAAGTGCTCTACGCGGGTGACATCGAGAAGTGGAAACGGTTCGGCTGGTCGCTGCTGTTCCGTGCGGCGATGAGGGTGAGTGAGGTGGATCAGGCACTGGCACAGGTCTACATCGACAAGGCCATTGCGGGCGGCATGCTCCAGTCCCCGGCGGACAACGCCCTGGTCCGGCACGGAACCGAATTCCGCAACACCTTCGGAGAGACGCTGCAGGCAAGGGAGTCGGCCAACTACTACATCCCCAACACCTTCATCAACTATCTGCTGGACAACAACGACCCGCGCATCGCGATCGCGATCCGGCATCCCGGTGCGCTGAACGGAGGGGATCAGACGGAGGCGAACCGAACACGGGTTCCCGGCGAGCAGATCGGTTTTCCCATGGGGTATGACAACTCCTCGATCGTCGCAAAGGCGGCCGAGGACGGGGTGAGCTCCCTCTATGCCTATTCCCAGTACGATGTCACCACGATCGCATCGATCGACGTACCCTTCATGATGCTCACCTTCAGTCAGAATCAGCTCCTTCTGGCCGAGGCGGTGGTGCGGGGGTGGGCCAGCGGCAACGCTTCCCAGCTCTTTGAGAGTGCCATTCGGGCTCATTTCGAAGATCTGACAACCCACGGGCACCTTGTTTTTGATGAAGGGGAGGTCAATGCCTATGTGGCTGCGCAGGTGGCTGCATTCAATGCGAGTGATGAGATGGGCCAGCGCGAACATATCGGCACCCAGTACTGGGTCACCTCATTCCTCAATCCGAGTGAATCGTGGGCCAACTTCCGGCGAAGCGGTTTCCCGAAACTCCCCCCAAATCCCTATCCGCTGAGTGATATTCCGGCAGGGGAATTTATCCGCAGGCTGATCTATCCGCCAGGAAACGACTACAACAACAACACCGCCAACCTTCAGGCAGCATTGGACCGTCAGGGACCGGACAAGATGGACACCCGGATCTGGTGGGATGTTGAACTGCCCTGGGAACCGTAAAAAACTGGCTCCACCGATGATGCCGCTCTGCCTCCTGACAGCAGGGCGGCATTTATTTCAAACCATGGAAAAATGAGTATGGACCGACGAGACGCTATCAGGAGTATCGGACTGGGGCTCTCTGCCGCCGCATTGGGCAATCTCTCTGCGGCGGGCGGAAAGTCCCTCCGGAAGACCCCGGAAAAGAGACGGGATTACAGAAGTGTGAACATCGCTCTGCGGCATCCCCTCGATTCCGGACACAGGATTGCACGGATCCGCTACTATGAAGCCCCCGGTTACAACAAGCCGCTTTTCAACCAGGCGCGGGGAATCGTGACGGTGGAGACCGATACCGGCATTATAGGAATCGGAGAGGGCGGGGCGCCCGATACGATCCGCCAGTGTGCCGAGATGATGATCGGGGAGGATCCCTTCCGGATCGAACATCTCTGGCAACATCTCTATCGCAGCATGTTCTATCCGCCGGGGAGGGAAAAACTTCATGGTCTCGGGGCACTGGAGATGGCGCTCTGGGATATCAAGGGGAAGGCGCTGGGGGTACCGGTCTATGAGCTTCTGGGAGGAGCGACCCGTGAATATATCGAGTGTTACTCCGGCAGCCGGAATGCGATCGAGCAGGGTTTCCGTGTAAGAAGAATCGGCCCGACCGGTGGGAACCAGACCGGAGCGACGCAATGGGCCCAGCCGGTGGGTTCCGGACAGGGGTTTGATTTCTACGACAATGTGGTGGCGACCATAGAGATGTGTCACAGGGTCGCTGAAGAGGTGGGGAGGGGAGGACGCTGGGCGATCGATCTGCATACCCGCTTTGATCTTCCCGATGCGATCCGGATCTGCAAGGCGATTGAGGATCTGGAGCCCTATTTCGTCGAGGACATTGTCCGGTCGGAGAACAAGAAGGTCTATGAGAAGGTACGGCAGATGACCAATGTTCCCATTGCGGTCGGTGAACAGTTCGGCGACAAGTGGGAGATCAACGAACTGATCGAAAACCATCTGATCGACTATACGCGGGTGACTCTGCCGAATGTGGGAGGGATTACCGAACTGAAGAAGATCGCGGCACTGTGCGAGACCCACTATGTCGGAATGATCCCCCACTTCACCGGCCCCCTGGCATCGGCCGCCGTGGTTCACGTCCTGGGTTCGAGCAGTCCGAGCCGCTGCATTTTTGAATTTGGAGGAGGGAATACCTACTTCCCGGACTATTTCAATGACGACATGCTGCTCTTCAGGGAAGGGAAACTCTATCTGAATCCGAAACCGGGACTGGGGGTAGAATTTGATCCGGGAAAAGCGAACTTTATACTCGAAGTGACTGAAAATACTCCGTTTCCACATCCTTACCTGCAAAAACCGGACGGAGCGATTCAGAACTGGTAGTATGAGGTGTCAAGAAGTAGTGAAATGATGAAAACCTTTAAACCTGCTCTCGGAAAATGGAAAAACAAAACAGTGGAACCACCCGGATCTTTCGACGGGATTTTCTGAAACAGACGTTCGGCGTACTGGGAATGGCGGGGGCGGCCTCCGTGGCCGGAGGCCCCTGGCTGGAACAGCTTCAGGCGAGAGATCTCTCGTTCTCCAGAGATTCGTTTCTGCAGGATGACCGTGCCACACCCTCCGTGGTGGGACGGCTGCCGGAGTTCGAAACCAAACTGCGGATCACCAGGCTGGAGACCTTTCTCGTTGCTCCTCGCTGGATCTTCCTGAAGGTTCATACCGATGAAGGGATCCATGGATGGGGGGAACCCCTTCTGGAAGGACGAGCCCGGACCATCGCCACCGCCATCAAAGAGATCGAACCCTACCTCATCGGCCAGGATCCCCGTCACATCATGCACCACTGGCAGGCGATCTACCGCCACGCCTTCTACCGGGGAGGACCGATCCTGACCAGTGCCCTGAGCGGCATCGACCAGGCTCTCTGGGACATCAAGGGCAAGTTGCTGGGAGTGCCGGTCTACGAGCTGCTCGGAGGACCCACCCGGGACAGGGTGGAGGTCTATGCCCGTGCGGGCAATCCCAACACCATCCGCCAGCGGTTCAACGAGGGGTGGCGTTCCTTTAAAACCGGACCCTACAACTCGACTCAGGCCGGATATATCGCTTCTCCGAAATGGATCCAGGAAGCGACCGATCATTTTGCCGCCCTTCGGGAAGCAGCACCCGAGGCCAACATCGCGATCGACTTTCACGGGGCGATCCAGCCGCAGACGGCCAAACTTCTGGTGAAGGCGCTTGAGCCCTATCAGCCCTACTTCATTGAGGAGCCGGTACAATGCCAGAACGCCGATGTGATGGCCGAGATCGCTCACAATACCCATATACCGATCGCGACCGGAGAGAGGATCTTCACCAAATGGGGATTCCGGGAAATTCTGGAAAAGAGGGCGGCATCCGTCCTGCAACCCGATCTCTGCCACTGCGGCGGGATCATGGAGGCGCGGCTGATCGCGGCGATGGCTGAAGCCTACTACACACCGATCGCCCCTCACAATCCGATGGGCCCCATCTCTCTGGCAGCCGGACTCCATCTGGCCGCCTCCATCCCCAACTTCCTCTGCCAGGAACAGGTGAGTCTGGGTGAGGGGATCCTTACCGAACCGTTTGTCGTGGAGAACGGAATGGTCCGCATACCCACCAAGCCGGGCCTGGGGGTCGAGGTGGATATCCAGCAGCTGGAGAGCAGCGGCAGACTCGGCCACAACTGGATGAACCCGCAGTCCTACCTGGAGAAAGACGGCTCGGTCGTCGACTGGTAAAAAGGGTCCACCATAACCATTAAAAAAATTCAATGATGAACCGAAGAACAGCCATTAAAAACATGGGCCTGGGAGTTTCAGGCCTCGCGATGGGGAATGCAGGATTCTCCATGATTCCTGAAAAAGCCAGGGAGACCTACGCCCGCCAGACCAACGGGCTTCCCGATCTGAAGATCACGGGTGTCCGTGCCATCCCGGTCAGGCCGGGAGGAAGGGGGCCCAATCTCTGCGTGGTCAAAGTGGAGACGAGCGAACCGGGCCTCTATGGGCTCGGGTGTGCCACCTTCACCCAGCGTCAGCATGCGGTGGTCACGGCGATCGATCGGTATCTGAACGACTTCTGCCGGGACAAGAGCGCCAGCAACATCGAGGATATGTGGCAGATGGCCTACCAGAGCTCCTACTGGCGCAACGGGCCGGTGCTGAACAACGCCCTGAGCGGCCTCGATCAGGCTCTATGGGACATCAAGGGGAAGAGGGCCGGAATGCCGGTATATGAATTGCTGGGAGGAAAATGCCGTTTTGCGGCCGACACCTATGCCCACCGGAGCAGCAACAGCATCGAGAACCTGGCCGAACAGGTTCAACAGTCGATGGAAGAGGGGTACAGGCATGTGCGGATCCAGGTGGGAGGGTATACCGGTCCTTCGGATCTCTCTCCCGATTTCCAGGCTCACGGGTTCGGACACCAGTCCGAAAATTTCATGGACCAGAAAGCCTACATCCGGGCGGTCATCCAGGCATTCGACAAGGTACGGGATGTCTGTGGTGAGAAAGTGGAGCTGCTGCATGACATTCATGAGCGGATCCAGCCGATGGATGCCATCAACCTCTGCAAGGCGCTCGAACCGTATGAACCCTTCTTTATTGAGGATCCGGTCTCACCCGAAAACAACGACTGGTTTCCCCTTTTCCGGCAGCAGACTACGGTTCCCATCTCCATGGGAGAACTCTTCAACAACCCGCATGAGTGGGTGGGACCGATGAGCAAACGCTGGTTCGATTTCATCCGGATCCACGTCTCCCAGATCGGCGGGATCACCCCGGCCATGAAGGTTGCCCGGCTGGGTGAGTGGTTCAATGTCCGGACGGCGTGGCACGGGCCGCCGGACTGCTCCCCGGTGGGCCATGCGGCCAACACGCACATGTCTCTGGCTACATGGAACTTCGGCATTCTGGAGATGTCGGCAGGTTTCGTGATGGACGAGGCGGTCCGTGAGGTTTTCCCCGGGACCCCGAGGATCGAGAACGGCTATGCCTGGGTGAACGAAGCACCGGGTCTCGGTGTGGAGATCAACGAGGAGGAGGCCCGCAAATGGCCGATCGCAGAATCCTATCCCGGTTTCGGAAGGGTACGGATGTACGACGGAACCCCGATCCGGCCCTGACGTGACTGACTGATGCCGACTCTGCTTCGGCTGGCTCCGCCCTGCCAAATGCGGCCGTACTGGTTGTCGCAGCCGGAACAGGGGGCCTCAGCCGCAGTTTTCGCCGTCGCAGACACAATGCCTCACTGAACCAATTATGAACATTTCAGATCAAACGATATGAACCGACGAGACGCCCTTAAGAACATCGGTCTTGGACTGACCGGAATCACCGCCGGTGCGCTGAATCTCTCCGGGGAGGAGAATCCCTGGAATCGCAAAGTTGAGGAGAAATTCAGACAGGCGACCAATGGAATGCCGGACCTCAAGATCACCAATGTCCGTGCCATCGCGGTCCAGCCCGGAGGAATCGAGCTGGTGGTGGTCAAAGTGGAGACGAGCGAGCCGGGACTCTACGGACTCGGTTGTGCCACCTTCCGTCAGCGTGCCCATGCCGTGGTTACAGCTATCGACCGATACCTGCATGATTTTTGTGTTGGAAAGAGTGCCAACAACATAGAAGACATGTGGCAGATGGCCTACCAGAGCTCCTACTGGCGCAACGGGCCGGTGCTGAACAACGCCCTGAGCGGACTCGATCAGGCCCTATGGGATATCAAGGCGAAACGGGCCAACATGCCTCTCTATGAACTTCTGGGTGGGAAGTGCCGCTTCGCTCCCGATACCTATGCCCATCGCGGTGGCAACAGCATCGAAGCGGTGGTTGAAAGCGTCCAGCAGGCGATGGAGCAGGGATACCGCCATGTGCGGATCCAGATGTCCGGGTATACTGGTCCCGCCGACCAGAATCCCGATTTCAAAGATTACGGTTTTGGTCATGACCGGGATCAATTCATGGATCAGAGAGCCTACCTTCGATCCCTTCCCAGAATGTTCGAGGCGGTCCGGATCGCCTGCGGGGAGCGAGTCGAGCTGCTTCACGACATCCATGAGCGGGTGCAGCCGATCGACGCCATCAATGTTTGCAAGGCACTTGAGCCCTACAATCCCTTTTTCATCGAAGATCCTCTCTCCCCGGAGAACAACGACTATTTCGAACTTCTCCGTCAGCACTCTTCGGTTCCGATCGCGATGGGTGAGCTCTACAACAACCCGCACGAATGGGTGGGGCCGATGTCGAAGCGGCTGTTCGATTTTATCCGGATCCATGTCTCTCAGATTGGCGGGCTGACTCCGGCAATGAAGGTGGCAAGGCTGGGCGAATGGTTCAATGTCCGGACGGCATGGCACGGGCCGGGAGACTGCTCCCCGGTGGGGCATGCATGCAACGCCCATGCTTCGCTCGCTTCCTGGAACTTCGGAATTCTGGAAATGACCGCAGGCATCAACAATGAACTGCTTCAGGAGATTTTCCCCGGCTCCCCGCGCATTGAGAACGGGTATGCCTGGGTAAATGAGGCACCGGGACATGGTGTGGACATCAACGAGGGACTGGCGGCCCGGTACCCGATTCAGGATGTGCAGCTGAATACCTGGACTCAAGTGCGTCGCTACGACGGAACACCGATCCGGCCCTGACCGGAGCATCCGGGCATCGTGTCGTCAGATTAGGGAGGGGAGCTCTGTCCATAACGGAGCTCCCCTTTTATTTTGAACATTACCGGACCCCATTATACCTTGCTGTTTTCCTTTCACTTTGACCGGATCGATAGCAAATAAAATACTAAATCGTTATATTGGTGCGTTTTGTGTGAAAAAAGACAAGGGCCCTGATTCAAAAGAAAATCCTTTCGTTTCCAAGACGGCCCGAGGTTCATAAGGATTGCACAGAAACATCCCGGCATGGCAGCCCTGACCCGACTGGCATGCGGCAGAACATCCGGTTCAATGCGTCGGTACACGTTCCGGCGATGGCCTTCCGGATCTTCATCTTCCTGATAATCATCTGATTTACAACAATTCCATGCGATCGACAGTTGAACGCCGAGACGAGATCATCCAGATACTTTATGATCAGGGCAAAGTCCGGGTGGACGATCTGAGCAAACGGTTTAATGTGACAAGTGTAACCATCCGGAACGATCTCGATTTTCTGGAAAACAAGGGAATCCTTCACCGGACCCACGGTGGAGCGCTCATGCGCAAGAATGTGTATGAGGACCACACGCTGGAGGAGAAGAAAAAGATCCGGAGCGCGGAGAAACAGAGGATCGGCAAGCGTGCCGTGGAGCTGATCAATGACGGGGATTCAATTCTGCTCGATTCCGGCACCACGACGCTGGAGATCGCCCGGCAGATGCAGGAGAAGCAGAATCTTACGGTGATGACAAACGCCATTCCCATTGCTGTCGAGCTGAAGAACAAGGAGAACATCAATGTGATGCTGACGGGAGGGGCCCTTCGGAGTGAATCTTTCTCACTGGTAGGGCCGGATGCGGAGGCGATCATCCGCAACTACTATTTTGACAAGCTCTTTCTCGGAGTGGACGGGATTGACATCGAGCTTGGACTGACGACCCCGAATCCGATGGAGGCTCAGCTGAACCGTCTGATGGTGGAGCGGGCCCGGGAGGTGATCGCGGTGGCCGACTCCAGCAAATTCGGGCGTCAGAGCTTCTCTTTTATTTGTGAAATGGATGTGATCAGTACCATCATCACCGATTCCAAGCTCAATGAGGAGTTTGAGAAAAAACTGATAAGTCAGGATATAAACGTCATCAAAGTGTGAGAATCCCCAACCAAACCTGTTGGTGAACTTTCACAGGCCCCGTCTCAGAAGATGGATCAGCCGCTTTTCAGTCCCGGATAGTAACGAAGTGCATTTTCCCTGAAAATTTTCTGCAGGACCCTCTTTTCAAGTCCCAAACCCCGGAACGGTTTCTCCACATTCCATGCCTGCTGCAGATCATTCCCGGCAAAAAAACGATACTCACCATGCCATTTGGAGCGGATGGTTTCGGTCAGCTCGTTTTCATCAAGGGTGCCATCCTCGATCTGATCCGATCCGTAGATAATCCGGTCCTGATAGGCCTCCACAAACTTTTTTACCTCTCCGTGCTTTCCCGCGGCCTGATGCTGCAGGTGGCAGACCCGCTCGGCCAGATCCACTCCACAGTTCGGATGCCGGTCCAGCCAGGCCGCCAGCTCCTGGATGCTCCACTCCAGGCTGGCCAGATGAGCCGCAACAAACCGCAGCTTCGGGTGTTTTGCCAGCATCCGGTCGCGCGCCCGGAGCTGTTCCTCATAGGTGGGGTACTCCCGGTGCAGATACATATGATACCGGGGATGGGCCGAGAAGTAGTTCCGGTCGCTGGTTACCGTCATCTCTTCCAGCGGAAGCCAGCAGTTCTTCGGCTCTCCGAGATGGGCGATGAGAGGAATCCCGTTCCGGGCCAACCAGTCATAGACGGGATCAAAGGAGGGATGGTCGGCCATCACGAAGTTCCCCTGGCTGTCGCGAAGCTCCATCCCGATATTCTTCCAGATCTTCACCGCTACGGCACCCTCCTCAACTCCCTGCCGGATCTGAGAGAGGGCTTTATCCTGCCAGTCGGTCGACCCCCAGTCTTCGATATCGAAGGTGGCGATGAAGTTCAGGGTGCCCGGACGATTTACCCGGCTGAGGTATGCGATCTCCCGCTGGCGTTCCGTGGAAGGAAACTCCGGAATGTCCGTATTGATCGTGACCAGACGAAATCCTTCCTGCATAGCCATGTCCTGAAGGGCGGGGCGGGTCGAGTTCAGATGGACATGGGCATCGATCTTCTCGATCTCCTCATAGTGAGGTGCCGGTCCTGAGTTCGCATGCCCGTTCCGGGAAAGGGTTTCAACCATGACAACCGATCATACTTGTACGGTTTTTCCGGCGGTGGCTTCCCTGCTGCCACTGCTCTTCTCCACCTCCTCTGCGCCCTCCTCCACAACCGCGAGCAGGAAGGTGGCTGCAATGGCAAGGATCATCCCGATCAATGTAATCATATGAGGAAAGACAGAGTAGATCAGAAGAGAGAGAATGATGGTGATGACCGGTGCTCCCGCATTGGTGAGGGGAGAGACGACGATTGCCTTCCCGTACCGGTAGGCATAGACCAGACAGAGTGCCCCCACCGCGTTGAGAATCTGGATCATCGCCGCCAGCCAGGGCCCATTAAATCCCCAGTTGATCTGCTGCGAGAAGTCGGTCATGGCGATCGCCAGAGGAGAAAGGAGAAGCCCGGTGAGCGCCATATAGAAGAAGATGCTCTCCGCTTTCATGGTCTCGTTTGCAAATTTCATAAAAAAGCCCTGGACCCCCCATGCAAAGAGCACCAGCAGGGCGAGTAGCAGCCAGAGAGAGCCGGAAGCAACGCTGCTTTCCGGCGGTTGCCAGGAGAGCAGGGGAATGGCAACCAGCGCGAGGATCACCCCGACCCACCCCATCAGGTTGGTTCTCTCCTTCAGAATAATGATCGACATGAGGACAGTGACCACCGGGGAGAGTGCGATGATCGGAAAGATGATGTAGGCAGGTCCGATTCCCAGTGTATGGAACAGCACCAGCTGCCCTCCGGCACCCAGAAAACCGACCGCCGCTCCGAGCAGCATGGAGCGCGGGTCCGTTTCAAGTTTCCATCCGATGAGTCGCAGTGCGACCAGGGCAGGGGGGATCATGGTCAGTGACCAGACCACATAACCCAGTGTGGCCGGAAACCCGGCCTGTTCGGTAATCTCGATAAAGGCACCCCAGACGCCCCAGAATACCGTGGTGACGAGAGCATAGATGAGCCAGAGTTTCGATTTCATGTCTCTTCCTTTTCAGGGTTCAGGTTGAATCGGTTTGCAGGTTGGCCTGCCGGATCACCTCCAGCTTCCCCTTCACCAGCCGGGTTACCTTTTCGATCGCAGGAGGAAAGACTTTCCGAAGATCTATCTCGTCACCCTCCCGGAGAATCTCCCGGAGCTGACGCATGAAAGTGTCCTTTATCTCGGTGGCCAGGTTGATCTTGCGGATGCCCCGCCGGATCCCCTCCTGGATCTGGGCGTCCGGGATGCCCGATCCGCCATGAAGAACCAGCGCGGCATCGGTAGCCCGGTCAATCCGGCGGAGCAGATCGAGATCCAGTTTGGGTTCCTTTTTATAGAAGCCATGGGCCGATCCGATTGCAATGGCGAGGGCATCCACCCCGGTGAGTTCCACAAAGCGGGCAGCCTCCTCGGGCCGAGTGAACCCGTCCTGCAGATCAGCATCCTGACCCAGTTTGGCAACATACCCCAGCTCCGCTTCCACACTGGCTCCATACTCTGCAGCCATCTCGGTAATCCGGGAGGTGATCTCCACATTCTCATCAAACGGCTTTTCACTGGCATCGATCATGACGGAATCAAACCCGGCCTCCAGACAGGCGCGGATCATCTCCGGATCTTCGGCGTGATCCAGATGAAGCCACCCCTGCACCCCATGCCGTTTCAGTGCGGCCCGTCCCAGCGCGGCGGTCACCTCAACCCCCAGATAGCGGATGGTGCTGGGGCTCGCCTGAAGGATGATCGGGACCTGCAGCTCTTCGGCCGCTCTCAACACACCGGTTGCCGTTTCAAAATTGTAGAAATTGGTGGCCAGCAGGGCGGATCCCCTGCGGTCCAGCTCCTTAAACTTTTCCTGCAGTTTCACTTTGATCCATCAGTTGATAGTTCTCTGCCTTTTGGATGACCTGTTCCAGACTTCGGATAGCGGCGGTTCCGCCGTAGGCAGTCGTGGAGACGGCGGCGGTCATGTTTCCGAGCTTCATGCACTCCTCAAGGGGCTTCCGGTGGAGCCAGGAGCGGATGAAACCGGCATTGTAGCTGTCCCCGGCTCCGATGGCATCCGAAAAATCGGGGACATGGTAGGGCGGGAGCCAGGTTCTTTCGCCATCCACCTGCATCACCGAACCGCGCACGCCCATCTTCACCACGATCACGGTGCTGTGGGGCTTCAGTTTGTCGAGCGCCTCTTCGACCGAATCCGACCGTGTCAGGTGCATGAGCTCCTGATCATTGGGCAGGAAGAAGTCGAGATGGGGGAGGATCGATCTCAGGTCGAGATCCCACTTCTCGTCCGGATCCCACTGGGTGTCCATCGAGGTGGAGAGTCCGTGACTCTTCGCTCTCCTGAAAAGTTTCACAAGATCTTTCCGGATCCCCGGCTGGAAGAAGATGGAGGAGGTATGAAGATGGCGGCTCCGGTCGAACAGGGTGTCCGGGATGTCCTCCACCGTGAGGTGCTCCATCGCGCCCGGGTGGGTTATCATCATCCGGTCATTCCCATAGTTGTAGATGACGGTCGCCCCGGTCTTGTACCGGCTGTCGGCGATCACCGCATCGGTGTTGACTCCGCTGGCGGAGAGGGACTCCATGACAAACTTTCCGAACATGTCGGTCCCGACCATTCCGCTGAAGGCGACATTCAGTCCCAGGCTTGAGCAGTTGCAGGCAAAAATGGCGGAGGAGCTTCCCATGACGAGCTCCATCTCCTCCGCTCTCTGCTCTTTTCCCAACTCGGGGAGATTCTTCAGTCGGTCCATGATCAGGTCCACATTCAGCTCCCCGACCACCATCAGATCAAATTCTTTCTCCGGCATAGCTTTCTCCGGCATATGGTTCAGTTGATTTCTGTGAATTTTACCGTTGGTTTCAGCCGCTCCACGTCGGACTTCCGGATCATCCCGAGTTCAGGCCAGATGCAGTTTGCGGTTCCGCAGCTGGTCCCCGTTATGGCCATCTCCCTGCTGCTCTCCCCGGCCAGATGGGAGGAGATCACCCCGGCCAGCAGACAGTCACCGCTTCCGACCGTGCTGATAATCTCCTCAACATGGCAGAGGGCATGCCAGGACTTGTCGTAGTCTGTGGCCAGGTAAAGCCCGTTTGCCCCGTCGGTCACAGCCGCCACCGAACAGAACTCCAGCATGCGGCGGGACGCATCGGCCAGATCATCAACAGGACCGAAAATCGATTCAACCTCCGACCGGTTCACGTGGATCCCATAGGGCCGCACGTCAATCGCCTGACGGAGTCTCTCTCCGGATGCATCTACCCAGAGAGGGATGCCGGTCTGATCGGCCAGATTCCTGAGCCGGTGGTAGACATCGTCCGGGGCACCTTCCGGCCAGGAGCCGCTCACGGCAAGGGCCTTTGTCCCCACCAGGCTCTTCTCCAGCATCTCGAACATGGTCTCCATTTCGTTTTCCGACAGAGGTGGCCCGAGTTCGAGGATCTCCGTGTTGCCCGGATCCTCCTTTTCCAGAATGGTAAGGCAGGTGCGTGTCCAGCCATTGAGTTCCGGGCCGATGCTCTGGACGCCCCGGTTGCGGCACTCCTGCCGGACCCAGTCGCCGGTCGGTCCCCCCCAGAATCCGGCCAGAAGGGTCTCGTTTCCCAGCTCTTTCAGCGCCAGAGCCACATGGACCCCTTTTCCTCCGGGCCATGCCTCTTCCGTGAGGCTGCGATTGACCCCCCCTCGTTCGAGACGGTCCAGCCGGATGAACTTGTCGACGGATGGATTTGGACAGAAGGTCAGAATCATATCAGATTGTCGTCATGCAAAATTAAGCGGGCGCCCGCGGCGGTTGAAACAAGAGCGGAGGCCCATATCTTCAGGTACGATAGCGTTCAGGGATGATACAGAAGGCGAAACGCAGATTCACCTGTAGATTTTCACCCCCTGCACCACCCTGGAAATCGTGTTTTTCCGTGATGGGGAATCGGGATTGAGACCCAGCTCGAGCGACTTGTAGAGTCCGATCAGCTGGGAGGGAATTGCAAGAGGAATGCGGTGAAGGGGAGAGCGACGTGCCTTCTCATCCAGGTCGAAGAGGATCTTCAGATCGAGGTCGAGCTGCCCGCTCTGGTCCCTGTCTGTAAAGATTCCGATGCAGCCCATCGCCATGCCGTCGTTCAGGATCTCTTCCACCAGATCCTTCTCATAGCGGAACACCTTGGGATCACCGGAGAAGAGAAACGCCACAAGGGTCTTCTCGTTGACCACCGCCTTGGGTCCGTGCCGGAAACCGAGAAAAGAGTCGAACTTTCCCACCACCAGACCATCCGTCAGCTCCTGTACCTTGAGGTGGGACTCACGGGCAACCGCCTGAAGGGGTCCTGATCCCAGAAAGACGATCCGGTCGAACGGAAGAGATACCATCTCCCTGATTTTCCCGGGAGTTTCTTGAAGAGCCTCTCCGGCTGCCGCGGAGATATTACGGATAATCTCCGTCTGCTCCTGATCCGGTACCCTGAGGATCTCTCCCATATAGATGGCGCTGAGCATCATGGAGGTAAAGCTGCCTGTCATGGCCAGCCCCTTGTCATCGGAGGCCACCGGAAGGATTACAGCCAGCCCGTTTTCCATGCCTCCGACCAGTCTCGCAAGCTCCCCGTCGCGGTTGCAGGTCAGGGCGATGTGCCAGATCCGGCTGCAATGCCTGTTCAGCTGGTCGATGGCGGCAATGCTCTCCGGACTGTTGCCCGAGCGGGCAAAGGAGATAAGAAGAAGAGGAGTCTCCGGATCGATGTAGCTCGGTGTATGGGTGACCAGGGTTGTGGTCGATACGGCCCGGGCACGGACCCTCCGTCCCTGATGAAGGACCGGTTCGACTGCCTCGCCGATATATGCTGAGCTTCCCGCACCGGTGAGCACAATATTGAGCTCGTCCCGCTCCAAAAGGGGTTTGAGAAAACTCCGTATGGCGGGAGTGCCTGTGAGCATGTGTATGGTCTGCTCCCAGAGTTGAGGTTGGCCATAGATTTCATCCCGGGTGTGAATCGGATCGGTCTTTGCTATTTCCATTCTTCTGTTTTTTTCGATGCGTTATCGCGTCAGCTCCGTTTTGGTTGCTTAAGCTAAGGAAAATTCCCTAAAGAGCAAGATAAACAAAAGCCTTAATCAGAAAAGAACAAAAAAGACAAGAACGGGTCTTGCTTTTTTGATTTTAAGTTTTATTATGCGTTTGGTGGATGCGCGAGTTGTTGTTTATTGTTGTTTAACCCAACCAACAGGAATAGAAATGAAAGTAAAGATAAGATTTACGTGGTGGCTTTTGTTTGTTTCGGCTTTCCTGATTGGGGTGCCCTCCGTCCAGGCCCAGACCGTCACGGTCTCCGGACAGGTCACCTCGGTCAACGGGGAGAGTCTGCCGGGCGTGAATATTCTGGTCGTCGGCCAGTCTACCGGAACCGTTACGGATGCGGACGGGAGATATCAGATCAATGTCTCTTCCTCCGGAACCCTCCGCTTCTCCTACATCGGATTTGAAACCCTGGATGTACCGGTCCAGGGGCGTACCACGCTCGATGTGATTCTCCAGGAGAGCACGGCTCTACTGGACGAAGTGATCGTGATGGGCTACACCACCGTCTCCAAACGACAGGTCTCCAGCTCCGTTGCCCAGGTGAGCGGGGAGGTTCTGCAGCAGGCAGCCACGCACGATCCGGTTACCGCACTGGAAGGTCGGATGGCCGGGGTCATCATCGCCCAGTCGAGCGGACGCCCCGGTATTGATGCCGACATCACCATACGGGGAACCGGCTCGATCGGGGCGGGAACCAGTCCTCTCTATGTCGTGGACGGGGTGATCGGCGGAAGTGGTACGGTTTCGCCCTCCGACATCGAATCCATCACCGTGCTGAAGGACGCAGCAGCCACCGCTCTCTACGGATCCCGGGCCGCCAACGGGGTGGTGGTCATCACAACAAAAAGGGGGCGTCCGGGTGATACACAGGTTAATGTCCGTTCCGCGCGGGGATACAACTACACCATGCACGGGAATGAACGGTGGATGAACGCGCAGGAGCTATACGATTTCCACCAGACCTTCGGCAATGCGGAAAACGGCCCCTTCTATAACCGGCCGGATGTCACCAAGATCGATACCAACTGGCGTGACATCGGATTCGGAACCGGAATCACCCAAATGTATGAAGCCTCCGTCTCGGGCGGAAGCAACCAGACCACCTTCTATATCTCCGGAAACTTTTTCCAGGAGGAGGGGACCAACATCGGAACCAACTACGAGCGGATCTCGGGTCGGGTGAACCTGCAGCACGATATCAGCGAGAATCTCAATGTGGCTGTCCAGTTTGCAGGGAATTACGGTATCCGCGACAACGTCGTGACCGGAAACCCCTACGATATCCTGGTCTTCTCTTCGAGGGCACTTCCCTGGGATACGCCCTGGAACGAGGATGGAACCGTCCGGAAAGGAACCGAATCGGACTGGTACTCACGCGATTCGGAGAACCCGCTCCACGGGATGCAGTGGAATACGGACCAGAACAAATCCTCCAACTATGCCGGAGATGTCCGTCTTCGCTACAACCTGAGCAACTGGATCACCTTCACCTCTTCCAACCGCTTCACGCAGGAGGATGGACGGCGGGAGATCTATCTGGATGCCCGGTCACTGGCCGGGGGGGCGCGGAACGGATCCCTGGACTATCGCGGGAGCCGCTCAACTTCGGTCATCACCTCCAATCTCCTCCATCTGAACAAGGGGTGGGAAACACAGTCTCTGAGTGGTCTTGTCGGTTTTGAGTTCTCTTCCAGCCGGTCGGAGTCGAACAACGTGGTCGGAGCGGGTCTGGCTCCCGGCATGAAAGTGCTCAGCGCCGCAGCCGTGCCCTTCTCGACGAGCGGCGGAATCAACGAGAGCGCCTTCACCTCGATTTTTGCCCAGGCGGAGTATGAGTACATGGAGCGCTATATCCTTACGGCTTCCTACCGTACCGATGCCTCATCCCGTTTCGGTGCGGACAACCGTTGGGGCGCATTCTACTCACTGGGTGGTTCGTGGATTATCAGCAACGAGTCCTTCTTCAACGCAAGGGCGATCGATCAGCTTGCACTCCGTGCCAGCTACGGCACGACCGGTAATGCAAACATCGGGAACTATGACGCTTCCGGACTTTACAGCTTCACGAGCAACTATATCGGTGTGCCCGCCAGCTTCCCCTCGCGGGTTCCCAACCCCAATCTGACCTGGGAGGTGGCTCACACCATCAACCTGGGACTCGATCTGGACATCATGGACCGGATCAACATCGCTCTTGATCTCTATCATAGAAAGAATACCGACCTGCTTCAGAATGTCCAGCTGCCGGGTACCAGCGGAATCCCCTCACGGATCCAGAATGTGGGGTCGGTCCAGAACCGGGGGATCGAATTTCAGATCTCGACCACCAACATCCGGCGGCCCGACTTCCTGTGGAGAACCGACTTCACCATCTCCACCAACCAGAACCGGGTCCTGGAGCTCTATAACGGCGAGCCCATCGAGAGAAGCGGCAACCGGCGTCTGATGGAAGGTCACGACATGAACACCCTCTGGATGAGAAAGTGGCACGGGGTGAATCCTCAAACCGGTGCTCCGCAGTGGGAGGTGGTAACCCGCAACGAACAGGGTGAGATCATCAATGTGGACATCACCGAGGATTACGGCACGGCGAACAATCAGATTGTCGGGACCACCACGCCCAACTTCCAGGGTGGATTCCGCAACGTGATTCAGTACCGGAACTTCACCTTCAACGCCTTCTTCACCTTCGTGGAAGGAGCGACCGGCTACTACGGAACGGGGATCAGCTTTGGCGCCTACATGACCAACAACTTCCGCCATCTGCGGCCCGGCGAGAGTTACTGGATGAAACCCGGCGATGACGCCCATTTCCCGCAGAACATTGTGAACGGGAACAACAGCGGCCACCTGGAATCCTCCTTGTTCCTCTACGACCGCTCCTACCTGCGGCTCCGAAGCGCGCGGCTCAGCTACGCCATTCCGGAAAATCTTTTGCAGTCTGTAGGCATGCGATCCGCGTCCCTTTATGTGAACGGCGAGAACCTGCTCACCTTCACGAACTGGCCCGGGCGCGATCCGGCGGCAAGCAATGATTATCCGCTTGCGCGAAAATTCCTCTTCGGAATTGAACTCGGCTTTTAACCATCCTTTTGAGATCTAAACAGAGCAGCTATGAAACGATCAATCATCATATCGATTCTTCTTCTGACCGCAGGCCTGGTTGTATCGGCCTGTGACATCAACCGGGCTCCCTACGACGGGATTCCGGTTGAGGAGGCCCTCTCTACGCTGGATGGTATCGAGAACGTGACGCGGGGCAACTACGCCTACCTGAAGGATCAGACTGCAGGGACCAACAACCTGGTGATGATGCTCTACCAGCCGGGGGATTACCGTTCGGATGATCTGATGATCAGCGGGACCACCTCCAACCGGATGATGCTGGTCTACAACTACCTGCACAATCCCGACATGCCCAATGTGACCAATCTCTGGCGAGGTGCCTACCGGCTGATCTACAACGCCAATACGGTGGTCGATGCGGTTACTCCGGGAGAGTCTCCGCAGCTGGATCAGCTGCGGGGGGAGAACCAGTTCCTTCGCTCTCTGATGCATCTTCATCTGGTAACCGCCTTCGGCAGGCCCTATTCGCACGGCCGGGAGAATCTGGGGGTCCCCATCATGGATACACCGGATCTGGACGCCCGTCCCGCCAGGGCTACGGTCGGAGAGGTCTATGATTTTCTGGTCGCCGACCTGAACGAGGCAGCCAACCTTATGGGGTCGGACAAGCCCAGTTCCTACGCCTCCAAGGAGGCGGCCCTCGCACTCCTTACCCGGGTTTATCTCTACCGGGAAGAGAATGAGAAGGTGATCGAATATGCCGACCGGGTGATCAATTCGGGTCGCTATGAACTGGTCGATACGGAGACGCTTCCCATCTATTTCACCATCAACAATGAGATCCGTACCGAGTCGATCTTCGCCATCCGTCACGTCATGCCGGCGGATGATCACGGGAGGAACCATGGTGTCGGTTCGATGATCTATCAGACTCCCTCTGGAGCCGGGTGGGGCGAGAACTATGTCTCCAAGGCCTATCGGGATCTGATCGACAAGTGGCCAACGGATGTACGCCGCAAGTTTATCGAGCCGCAGTATGAGATGGATGAGAACGGGAACGTCATTTTGGATGAGAACGGCGATCCGGTGCTGCGTACCCGGAACGGATTCCCCCGTTACTACGTGAACAAGTTCAACTATCTGGAAGGGACCGAAACGGGGAACTCCCCGGAGCTGATCCGCTATTCGGAAGTGTGGCTCAACAAGGCGGAGGCACTGGCCAAGCTGGGGAGGGATCAGGAAGCTCTTGACATCGTCAACATGTTCCGCACGCGGGCGGGAATACCGGCCGAAGGACTCTACTCCCTGAATGATCTCGGCGATCACGACAACGTCCTGGATGTGGTGCTGGAGGAGCGGCGGCTGGAGTTTCTCTTTGAAGGACACAGGGCCCATGATCTGTTCCGGAACCACAAGACGATGTTCCGTGACTATCCCGGTACGCATCTGGCACCCGGAAACCCGGGAGTCGATGTGGAGGCGGGCACGCAGACCATTCCGGCTGATCATCCGCGGATCGTCTTCTATATCCCGGAGCAGGAGATCGAACTGAATCCCAATCTGGTCCAGAACCCGTTCTGATCTGATTAAAACCTGACGATTGAAGGGTGTTCCGGAGGGGATACCCTTCTTTTATCCTCATTTTTCCATTGCACAACAAAGATTTAACAGCTTTGTGCAAACCACTTTTTAGACTTTAATTACTTCTCAACCCTACTGCCATGAAAAACAATCGCAGGGAATTTCTGAAGGCATCCGGCCTGGCCGCAGCAGGTCTGATGCTTGGAGGTGCACGCAAGGAGGTCGCCGCAGAGCCGTCACAACCGCTCAACGTAACGCCCCATCAGCAACGGTTCAACATGCGGGGATATGCCGCACCACCTCTTGAGACCGTCCGGGTAGGGATCATCGGTGTCGGAAGCCGGGGAGCCGGAGCCGTCCGTAGGCTTGCCAGTATTGAACATGTGGAGATCAAGGCGATCTCCGACCTCGAGGAGGACCGGGTGGCCCGCTCCATCGCCTCCATATCCGCTTCGCACTCACCGACCGGCTACTATGGCGGCGAGGATGAGTGGAAGAAGCTGTGTGAGCGGGATGATATCGATCTGGTCTACACCGCCACTCCCTGGCACCTGCACACACCGATCTGTGTCTATGCCATGGAGAATGGAAAGCACGCCTATACAGAACTGCCTGCCGCGGGAACGATCGAAGAGTGCTGGCAGCTGGTGGAGATCTCCGAGAGAACCCGCCGCCACTGTATTCAGATGTCCAGTTCCTGCCACAGTGGACGCCAGGCGCTGCTGCTGAACATGATCCGCCACGGAGTTCTCGGCGAGCTCATTCACGGGGAGAGCGGCTACATTCACGATCTGCTGCTCGATTACAACTTCGACATCACCCAGTACCACAATATGTGGAGGCTGGAAGAGAACTCCAGAAGAAACGGCAACCTCTACCCGCAGCACGGACTGGTACCCCTTATCCAGATGATGGATCTCAACTGCGGGGACCGGATGGAGTATCTGGTCTCGATGTCGAGCAATGATTTCAACATGGGCGAGACAGCCAGAAGGCTGGCGGAAGAGGATGATTTCTGGGTGCAGTATGTGGGTCGCCCGTATCGTGGCAACATGAATGTGACGACCATCCGGACCCGGAAGGGGCGCACCATCATGCTGCAGCACGATGTGAGTTCACCCCGGCCCCGGCCTGTTCTTCCCCTGGTGAGCGGGACCAAGGGGATCTACTCCAATGGCCGCTTTGCCTACGATCACCGGAGGTGGCTTTCCGATGAGGAGTTTCAGGCGCTTGCCGAGGAGTATCTCCCGCAGATGACCCGCCGCTTCAGGGAGCTCCAGGAGCAGGCGACCACCGAACGGGCCAGTCACAGCTATGCCCGGGTGAATGAGACGGACTGGCGGGTGATCGACTGCCTCAGAAACGGTCTTCCGGTGGAGATGGATGTCTATGATGCGGCGCTCTCCAGCTGCATCACCCCGCTCAGCGAATGGTCGGTCGCGAACCGTTCCAACTCGGTGGATGTACCCGATTTCACGAACGGAGCGTGGCAGACAAATCCACGCGGCATGGATGTCGCTCTCCAGAACGGGGGAGGCAACACGGGGCTGGTCTGATCCGGCTCCGTGCAACCGGATTCTGTAACCGGATTCTGTAACCGGGGTTTATAATCGCAGCAAGGTCTTGCAACCCGATTTCAACAACGCTAACCAACCTTTCTCTACAGCAATGAAAAAGAATCGCAGGGATTTCTTAAAAATGTCCGGGATGGCCGGAATCGGCCTGACCGGTCTGTTCGGCCTTGGCAGCCGGAACAGGTCCGCAGCTGAGGCTTCGCCGGTGGAGGATCTTGCCACCGCCGAGCAGAACGGAAACCTCCGGCTTCTTGACTGGGAGCCCATACCCCAGCTGGTGGTAAAGGAGACAATCATCAGCAAACCCCGATACCCTGTCATCGACATCCACAACCACCTTCGGAATCTCGACAGGCTGGAGGAGTATCTGAGGGTGATGGACGAGACGGGTGTCTGGAAGGTGGTCAGTCTGGACGGCCGTTCCGAGGGTGATTTCTTCAGGGAGCATCTGGAGGCGGTGAACCGGGTTGCCAAAGACCGTTTCATCGTCTTCTTCACGCCCGATTTCAGCCGGATCGATGAGCGCAACTTCGGACAGCGTGAGGCAGAGCGGCTGGAACAGGCCGTTGAGCTGGGTTGCCGGGGGATGAAGATCTTCAAGTCCCTCGGGCTGACGATCAAGGATGCCTCTGGACGTGTTGTGCCGGTGGACGATCCGCGCATCGATCCAATCTGGGCCAAATGCGGGGAGCTGGGCATACCGGTGCTGATGCACGTTTCCGATCCGAAAGCCTTCTTTACTCCGGTCGACCGGTTCAATGAACGGTATGACGAGCTCGGTGAGCGTCCGCACTGGGCATTTTACGGGGATGAGTTTCCCGAGAAAGAGGAGATCCTCAACCAGAGAAACAGGGTCATCGCACGCCATCCCGGTACCACCTTCATCGCCACTCACATGGCCAATCTTCCGGAAGAACTCGGCCGGGTCGCCATGTGGCTTGAGCAGTATCCCAACATGTATGTGGATATCAATGCGAGGATCAGTGAGCTGGGCAGACAGCCTTATACGGCCCGGCGATTCATGATCAAGTACCAGGATCGCATCCTTTTCGGAACCGATACACCGCCCCGCAAGGATGCCTATCAGGTCTATTACCGCTTCCTGGAAACGGATGATGAGTACATCAATGCAGATCCCAGCCATCACCGGCAGGGGCGTTGGCGCATCTACGGGGTCTACCTGCCGGATGAGGTTCTGGAGAAGATCTACAACAAGAATGCCCTGAAGATCTTCTCAGAGTTCAAAGGTGGCAGTCCGGCATAGTCAGGAAATCCGACGATGAATGGAAAGAAACTGGATCGAAAGGATTTTCTGAAACTGACCGGATTTGCCGGGCTGGCGGGCGTCGGAGCATTCTCGGGTCACTCCGCACCGCCTTCCCCGGCAAACCTGCAGAGCGGTGACAGGAATTCTCCGGCAGACCGGACGGACCGTCTCCTGCAACAGGCATCCATGCGCGGGCATGCCGCGCCACCCCTCGATCGGGTGCGTATCGGTGTGATCGGTCTCGGAAGCCGGGGAAGCGGTTCGGTCCGCAGGTTCACCCGGGTTGAAGGGGTCGAGATCCGGGCTCTCTGTGATCTGGAGCCGGACCGGACGGAAAGAAACCGGAACTGGATCAGAGAAAACATTCCCGGAAGTGATCCCCGGCTCTATTCCGGATCGGAGGATGCCTGGAGGGATCTCTGTGAGCAGGAGGATCTGGATCTGGTCATCATCAACACTCCCTGGCATCTGCACGCGCCTCAGGCCATCCTGGCGATGGAGAACGGAAAGCACGCCGGCGTGGAAGTACCCGCCGCCGTTACCCTGGAAGAGTGCTGGCAGCTGGTGGAGACCTCCGAAAGGACCCGCCGGCACTGCATGATGCTCTCCAACTCCTGTTATGGCGACTTTCCCCTCACCATCCTGAAGATGGTGCGTGAGGGGTTCTTCGGAGAGCTGATCCATGCGGAAGGGGCCTATATCCACGATCTGCTCCGGACTCATCTCTTCAATCCCGGCCAGTACCACAACATGTGGCGGCTCCGGGAGAACACCGGCCGGAACGGCAATCTCTACCCGACCCACGGACTCGGGCCGATCTGCCTCATGATGGATATAAACTGCGGAGACAGAATGGAGTTCATGGTCTCGGTCTCTTCGGACGATTTCAACATGAACGAGACGGCGAAAGAGCTGGCTGCGGAAGATCCCCGGTTCAGTGAGTGGGTGGATGCCGATTTCCGGGGCAATATGAACACCAGCATTATCCGGACACGGATGGGACGGACCATCATGCTGCAGCATGATGTCACTTCTCCGCGTCCCGGGGTGCGCTTCGACCTGATAAGCGGTACCGGTGGAATTGCCATGGCCCGCCCGCCGGCGATCGCGACAAGCCATGACGGCTGGCTTCCCGAAGAGGAGTTCCGCTCCCTTCTCTCCTCAAACATGCCTGAAATCATCCGCAGGATGGGGGAGATGGCGCGTCAGGTAGGCGGCCACGGGGGAATCGACGCACTGATGACCTGGCGGCTTATCGACTGTCTGCGCAACGGACTCCCTCTGGACATGGATGTCTACGATGCCGCCCTCTGGAGCTCGATAGGTCCGCTCAGCGAGCGCTCCGTGGAGAAAGGATCGATGCCGGTCAAGGTGCCCGATTTCACACAGGGACTCTGGCAGAGCAATGTCCGGGGAATGGATATCGACCTTCAGAGCGGTGGAAACACCCGTATGATCTGAAAGGAACTGGGCGGGGTGCCTGCGATCTCATCAACCGGCTTGCACACCATAAAACTACCAGATTAAACACCTTGACTATCCGATTATTCACTAAGGACGTTCAGATACCAACCATCAAAGACTATCAAATTACCAACCATCAAAGAATCGTCAATCAACGGAATCACTATGAGCAAGAAATACAGCATCGACCGAAAAGAATTTCTGAAAACAGGTGCGGCCCTGGGGATGGGAGCGGCGGCTCTGCTGACCAACACACCCGCTGCAGCAGCTGAAAAGAAACCGAAAAGCTCTGGAATTGCCGTGAAACAGTCCAGGGAGCGGGTCCGGATCGCGGTTATCGGGGTCGGGTCCCAGGGCACGCGACTCACCCAGGGGCTGACATTCCAGCCCGATGTCGATATTCCGGCCATCTGTGACGTACGCCCTCAGCAGGTGGAGAGGGCACAGAATCTGGTGCAGGAGTCGGGACGCCCCCGTCCGGATGGTTATTCCGACGGCCCCTACGACTACCTGAACATGCTCCGCAGGGATGACATTGACGGGGTGGTGATCGCCACGCCCTGGGAACTTCACACCGAGATGACAATCGCCACCCTGAAGTCGGGAAAGTATTGCGCTCCGGAAGTGAGGGGGGCTTTCTCGATCCAGGAGCTCTGGGACATTGTCAAGACCTCCGAAGAGACAGGAATGCCGGTGATGCTTCTGGAGAACCACAACTACTACCGCAATGAGCTGGCCGTACTGAACATGGTCCGGGCGGGGCTCTTCGGAGAGCTGATCCACGGACAGTGCGGCTATCAGCATGATATCCGTCATGTGAAGTTCCGACCGGGGGTTGAATTCGGGGAGAATGCGGAAGGGGCCGCCATGTGGAGGACCAAACACTCCCTGAACCGGAACGGGGATCTCTACCCGACCCACGGTCTGGGGCCCATTGCGATGATCTTCGACATCAACCGGGGGAACCGCTTTGTCTCTCTCGTCTCCATGGCGACCAAGGCGCGGGGGCTCAACAGTTACATTGTTGAAAGGGGCGGCAAGGATCATCCCTATGCCGATATCGAGTGGGGACTGGGCGATATCGTCACAACCATTATTAAATGCGCAAACGGGGAGACGATCGTCATCAACCACGACACGAACCTTCCCAGACCCTACTCCAATATGGGCCGTGTCCAGGGAACCAAGGGGATCTGGATGGAGGACAACAGCTCCATCTATCTGGAGGGGATGAGTCCCGGTCACCGCTGGGAGCCGTTTGAGAAGTATCGAGAGCAGTATGAGCACCCGCTCTGGAAAAATTTCCTTGCTTCCGGAGTTCGCGGGGGGCATGGCGGGGCCGACTACCTGAAGACCCGCGCTTTTGCACAGTCCGTGAAACGGCGGCTGCCTACTCCGATTGATGTCTATGATATGGCCACCTGGCTGGCTGTGACCGCACTTTCCGAGCAATCCATTGCGATGGGTGGGGCTCCCGTGCCGTTCCCCGATTTCACCAATGGAAAATGGACCACGACCAAACCGAGCTTCGGACTGGAGAGTGATTTCTGACAATCCTTGAAGAAACAGAAAATGGAAGTGAGAAATCGATTCAGGATGATTCGGATCCGAAGTTTGTCTGACGCCTGGGGTCTGCTCGTCATGACATGGCTCCTTGGGTTGACGGCAGTTGGAAGTGCCCAGACCCGTACCGGCCCCGGGGGAATTCTCTTTCCCCGGGGGTTCGGGATTGCCGTCAATCAGGTGGGGTATATGGACGGCAGCAACATGGGGGATGTAGAGGAGACGAAGGAGGGCCCCTGGCGGGCCGGAATCCGGAGGAAATTCGATGTCCGGGATTACCGTCCCTTTGCGGAAGTGGGGCAGGAAGTGGGAGTTCGCTTCATGGCTCTCTTTGCCCTGGCCGAGATGGACCGGGAGAACATCGTGGCAGAGTACCCCACCGTTACCATGTGGGGATCGCAGTTTGACAACTCGGCCAACATCGGCCCGGTACAGCTCGAGATCATGGATTATGTGAAAGAAAACGCAGCCCACATCGAGCTCGGGGTGACGGGAGTGGGGCACGAGTACTGGATAGACGGGAAGAAGTACCGATCGGAGTGGTACCATCTGGCAGAACAGACTCCCTGGCCCGAAGAGGAGATGAGGGGACGGATGGAGCTGATCGGCCGGATTCTGGCACAATACGGGATCAGCGAGGAGAACGGACACTCCTTTCCGGAGAGCATGAGCGCCTACGGCTACCACTGGAATCCTCAAGGAGAGATCAGTACCGGAAAAATCTGGTCCGATTTCGGTGTGAAGTATGGCAATACCAAATTCGCCCTCAGTCCCGACATCGGTTTTCCGGAGCCGGGCACCGGTGGATTTGATCATGGTGTGCTTCTGTTCGACCGGCACGATTACGGTCCCGTCTGGCACCGCTATGCCGATGTCCCGCGGCTTCCCCCCGATGAGTATGTGACCGATCTGACCGAAAGTCACTGGGCAAACTGGCTGGCCGAGGATGACTGGCTGCAGCCCGATCTCAACCAGCGATGGATCGACTACTTCCGGGCGATCCAGGCTCATCCCAACCACTACCTTGCCAAGAACACGGAGCAGCTCTACAGCCAGTGGCTCTATAAGAGGCATACAACGGTCACGGAGGTGGCCCCGGGCAGGGTGCGGATCGACAACCGGGGAATGGCCGAGCAGGCCTACCGGTATGATCTGCTCGGAAACCTGGTGCTATCCATCCCTCTTGCGGAAGGGGAGCATCTCTCGATGGCGAGTCTGAACGGACAGCCCCTCTCCGCCTACTTTGAGGAGGCGGGATTCGGCTACCTCTATCTTCCCAGGCTGGAGAGGCAGATCTATGAACTGGAGTACGGGATCGGGTCCAGGCCGCTCCGCAGATCGGTCAACAACAGCGGTACATACAACGTCTACGGGGTGACAGACCGGCCGGAAGAGTTCCGCTTCGAGTTGAAAATGTACGGAACACAGACGGTCGAGATCCGGACGGAGGAACCTTCCGTTGTTGAGAGTGACAATGAGCATCTCACAATCCTTGCCCGTTCATACGACCCTGACCGGGAGATGCTCCTGCTGACAATCAGAGGCAGAAACATTCAGGGAGAGAGGGGAACCATCATCCTGAGATACTGACGCATCCCGAAAATGAACCGGAATATCAGATCATGGATAAACGAACACTGCGACATCCTCATCGTTCCATATCGCTGCTCCTACTTGCAGCTTTGCTGATGTCCGGTTCCGTGAGTTGTTCCGGCGATCGTGAAGGTGGATACTACGCCGGCGAGGGAAATGATACCGAAGAGTATTACAGCGAGGAGGACTACTACTCGGTTCCCAAGTTCAATTCGCACGTCCACCTCTATGAGGAGCACACCACCTTCATAGAACAGGCGCTCGATCACCGGTTCACTTTGCTCAATTTCATCTCCTCTTCACCGGGCCGGACCCGCACCATGCCTGTCGAGGTCCAGGAGGAGATCACCCTGGAGAAGATGAACCGGTGGCCCGGCCGGATCTGGATGGCGACCACCATCCGGGATCCCTACAGCTTCAACGATCCGGGGTGGGTGGAGAACACCATCGAGCATCTGCATCAGGCGTTTCAGAAAGGGGCGGTGGGGGTCAAGATCCGCAAGAGCATCGGGATGGAGGTGCAAAGGCCAGGCGGGGAGTTTGTGACCATTGATGATCCGGAGTTCGATCCGGTTCTCGATTTTATCGCCGACAACGGGATCACTCTGATCGGCCATATCGGGGAACCCCTCAACTGCTGGCTTCCTGTCGAAGAGATGACGGTTGGTGGGGACAAGCAGTACTACAGCGAGAATCCCCAGTATCACATGTATCTCCATCCGGAGTATCTCTCTCACGGAGATCATATCCGTGCGGTGGAAAACATGCTGGAAAAGCATCCGGATCTGAGGTATGTGGGTGCCCATCTGGCGAGCCTGGAATATGATGTGGATGAACTGGCTGCTCGTCTGAACCGCTTTCCCAACATGGCGGTGGATATGGCCGAACGGATCTCCCATTTCCAGTATCAGGCGGTCGACGACCGCGAAGCCGATGACCGGAAAGGGTAGTATGTTCCAGGTATAGAGTGCTTATTCCATTCCGGGGCGGAAAGAAGGAATAAAACCCGTTAGACAGAAGACAGGTGTGCGTCGGGTGTGTGTCATCAGGGCAGCACAGTGGCGGGCCGCCCCGCCACTGTACTTCCGGGGCTTGTCACCGCTTTCGCGGCCCGCCACTATACCCAGCCCTGCCCCGGGCTCCCGGATCAGACAAGCCGGGTGTTCCCGCCGCCTGTCTCCAGGTTCACATGCATTCCCCGCTCATTGCTCTCCCAAGCACCGTTCGTAAAGTCGGGTACATCGATCGGTGCGGAGCGGTTGGCAACCGACCATTCGCTGAGAGGGATGACAGAGCTTGAAGTGACCGCGTCATAGACATCCATCTCCAGAGGAATCCCGTTACGAAGGCAGTCGATCAGTCGCCAGTCGGTAGGGCTGACATTGCCGTAGGAGTGGCCGATGTTTTCGGTACGTGCCCGCTCTCTCAGCTCCTCAAACCGTCGGCTGATTTCAGGCTTGTACTCCTCGATCAGTTTATTGTACTCATCCCTTGAAATCCATCCGTCACGATAGGAGAAACCGATCCGGTCGGGACGGGCCATGTAGGTTCCCTTACTGCCCTGGATCAGATTGAATCGGATGCCGGGACGGGGAGTGGAGACGTCATGCTGGATGAGTATGCTCTTCCCCTTCACCGTACGGATCAGGGTGTTGTTCATGTTTCCACGGAATTCCCGTCCCGTGAACTCTCTCCAGAAGTCGTCCTCTTCGGCCAGCTCCATGGCACGCTTCCGGCTGTTGAAGTCGGCGGTCTGCATGGAGACCAGGTAGTCGAAACGGTCCCCGTAGTTGATATCCATCATCTGCATCATCGGGACAAGGGCATGCTGGGGGTAGAGGTTCCCGTGCCGTTCCAAGTTTTCATTCAGGCGCCACATGTTGTAATAGACTTCCTTGCGAAACATGTGACTGTCGGTCAGGTCATGTATATAGCCCCCTTCTCCGTGCATGATCTCACCGAGAACTCCGTTCCGTGCCATATTGAGAATGGCTGCTGCCACGCCGCCATGACAGGAACCGGACATCTGCATCAGGTGCTGTCGTGTCCGTTCGGAAGTCTCCACCAGCTGCCAGCACTCCTCGACCGACTGGGCAGAGGGGAGTTCCACATAGACATGCTTGCCATTCTCCATGGCGTAGAGCGCCTGTTCAACATGCAGATCCCACGGGGTCTGAATCGCAATCAGATCGATATCATCCCGTTCACACATGCGCCGCCAGTCGTTTTCATCCCGATAGTATCCCTCGGGATTCTGGTTGAATGAAACAGTTTCAATCGCCTGCTTCACCCGCTCTTCCCTTACATCGTTGATCACCTTGATCTCGACCCCTTCAATGCTGGCCAGGCGGCGCACGGTGCCTATGCCCCGGTTTCCTACTCCGGTCACACCGACCCTCACTACATCCAGTTTCGGTGCGGCGTATCCATGCATGTTGAAGATCTGCCGATGACCTCTGGCAGCTTGCTGCCGGATATGATCAAGTTTGGACCCCGTTTCAGCGGAACCCGTAGAACAACCAGAGATCAGACCGGCACCGGTCAGTCCCAGGCCGGCCATACCTGTCATTTTCAGGAACTCTCTGCGATTCGTTTTCATACCTGTCAGATTAACGTTTGTATTGGAGTTGGTTCGATTGCAGTGGACGAGTGGCCTGTCCCTCGGGCCGGCCCAGAAAGTTGCCGGCAGCCGGTTCCAATATCGCCACCGTATCAGGCTTAAATAAAAAACAAACAATAGAAGTGCAACTAAATGAGCCTTAAATGTCAATAAAAAGTAAATAAAGATTTTTCTTTTCTAATTATTTATTGATTATCAGGTGTCGATTTCTTTATTTCGGCAAAACGAAAGATCATCCAGACAGAAACAGATGAACCGAAAAGAGTTTATCCAAACCAGTGCGGCAGGTGTCGGGCTCAGCGCGATGCCCTTTTCCATACTCAAAGGCAGAGATGACCGGAAAGTCCGTCTCGGCTTTATCGGAGTCGGATCGCGAGGCGGCGGTCACCTTAGAGGAGTCCTGAACCGCGATGATGTGGAGGTGAATGCCATCTGTGACATCGATCCGGAAAACGCAGCCCGGGCACGGGAGATGGTGCTTCAGGCCGGCAAGGGGAGGGCGGATCTCTACACGGAGGGCCTGCAAGCCTACCTCGATCTCTGCACCCGGGAGGATATCGATGGCATCTTCGTCTGCACCCCATGGGAGTTTCATGTCGAACAGAGCGTGGCCGGCATGAGAGGGGGGAAATATGTGGCTGTGGAGATTCCGGCTGCGATCGACATCAAGGGATGCTGGGATCTGGTCAACGCATCGGAAGAGACCGGAATGCCCCTGATGCCGCTTAAGAACACGACCTATCAGCGGGATGTACTGGCTGTTCTGAATATGGCCCGGCAGGGGCTTTTCGGGGAGCTGATCCATGCCCAGTGCGGCTATCAGCATAATCTCCACCGGGTGCTGCTCGGGCGCGACGGTCTGTACGGGCCGGATCTGGAAGGACGCAACCGACCGGCCAAATGGAGGACCTTGCACTATCAGCACCGGAACGCCCTGCTCTATCCGGATCACGGAACCGGTGCGGTCTGTCACTGGCTCGACATCAACCGTGGCAACCGGTTTGTCTCTCTCACCGCAGCAGCGACCAAGGCGCGGGGACTGCGGAATTACATCCGGGAAGTGGGCGGACCAGACAATCCACACCGGGATCAGAAATTCAGCCAGGGAGACATTGTCACCGTGACTCTCACTACCGCCAACGGGGAGACGGTTCTGGTGATTCATGACACATCACTGCCCCGCGGGGACAACAACAAGGCATTCCGCCTGCAGGGAACACGGGGTCTATGGCAGCTGGAACCCAACCGTGTCTATATCGAAGGGCGATCTTCCCATGAACGGTGGGAGACGTTCGATCCCGGTTATCAGAATGAGTTCGATTCCGTCATCTGGAAACGTCATGAGGCGGAAGCGAGGGGAGCCGGACACGGAGGAAAGGATTTCTTCATCCGAAACGCTTTTATTGAATCTGTAAAAAGAGGAACCGGTACACCGCTCGATGTCTATGACGCGGCGACAAGTGCGGCGATCGTGGATCTCTCCGAGCAGTCCATCCGGAAAGGAGGGTCGGCGGTGGCTTTTCCCGATTTCACCAGGGGGCGCTGGACCACCAACCCCAGAATCTTCCTCCCGGAGGAGCTGGGGTATTGATTTTCGGGGGTGAAGGAGCTGCACGAATAAACTTCGCGAAGGAGTTCCGGAAGGAGTGACAGAAGGAGCACAGGAAATAGTGAGGGAATCGTTTATCAACGATTTCATACAGGAATACAAACTGGAGGTATCATGAACAAAAGCCGTAGAGACTTTCTGAAACTGGCCGGCCTGGCGAGTGCAGGACTGCTGACCGGAGGTGCACGCCGGGATATTGAAGAGCAGATGCTGCGTCCCCGGAGGCTGCAGCGGTTCAACATGTATGGATACGCCGCACCGGCGCTCGATCTGGTCCGGGTGGGTATTGTCGGCATGGGAAGCCGTGGAAACGGGGCGGCCCGGAGACTCAACCACATCGAAGGGGTGGAGATTCGCGCCATAGCCGATGTGGAGCAGAGTGCAGTGGACCGATCTCTGGAGTGGATGAAACGGGATGAGCAATTCCGGCACACGCCTGCTGCTTACGCCGGTCATGAAGAGTCCTGGAAAAGGCTGGCCGACCGCAATGACATCGACCTGATCATCAACTGTACACCCTGGCACCTCCATACCCCGGTCTGTGTCTATGGCATGGAGCAGGAGAAACATGTGGCCACCGAAATTCCGGCCGCAAAGACGATCGAGGAGTGCTGGCAGCTGGTCGAGACCTCCGAGAGAACCCGCCGCCACTGTTATCAGATCACCAACATCTGTTACGGGTTTTTCGAGATGGTGACACTGAAAATGGCCCGGGAGGGCTTCTTCGGGGAGATCATCCACGGGGAAGGCGCCTATATACATCAGCTCATGCATCTCAATTTCTCCAAGACAGCCTACCACAATATGTGGAGGCTGCGTGAAAACGCCGCCAGGAACGGAAATCTCTATCCACACCACGGCCTTGGTACCGTTGCCCAGATCATGGAGATCAACAACGGGGACCGGATGGATTTCATGGTCTCGGTTTCCAGCGATGACTTCATGATGGGCAAGCATACAAGGGAACTGGCCAGGGAAGACGATTTTTTCCGGGAGTTTGCGGACAAAACATTCCGGGGAAACATGAATGTGAGCATCGTCCGGACCGCAGGCGGACGGACGATCATGCTTCAGCACGACGTCACTTCTCCGCGGCCCTATTCCCGGATCCATCTTGTAAGCGGTACGAAGGGGATCGCACGTGCCTATCCGAGGCAGCAGATCGCCACAAGTCACGACGGCTGGCTTCCGGAAGAGGAGTTCAGGCAGGTGGTGGAGAAGTATACCCCGGAGATCACCCGGCGGGTGGGCGAGATGGCCCGAAGACTGGGAGGCCACGGCGGAGCGGACAGCATCCAGATGTGGAGGCTGATCGACTGCCTGAGAAACGGAATCCCGATGGATCTGACGGTCTACGATGCGGCAACCTGGAGTGCGATCGGGCCGCTCAGCGAATGGTCGGTGGCCAACGGCTCGCAACCGGTCAAAGTGCCCGATTTCACCTCGGGCGCGTGGAAGAGCAACGTCACACAGATGGATATCGATCTGACGCGGGGTGGCACCACCCAACTGATCTGACG
>CAYTTA010000017.1:0-2100 GCA_964440655.1 uncultured Balneolaceae bacterium | reverse complement strand
GATCTGACGCGGGGTGGCACCACCCAACTGATCTGACGAAAGGATCTGACACGGAAGGAGGTACATACAGTAGTGACAAGTGGAAGCAGCAGGGTGGAGCGGACATTCGATGCCATTGTTGTGGGATCGGGAATGAGCGGCGGATACGCAGCGATGGAGCTCTGCGATCTTGGAGTCAGGACATTGGTACTGGAGCGGGGCAGGTCCCTGACACACGGGGAGTATCCCACGGCCAATCTCAATCCCTGGGAGGTGCCGAATGCGGGCAGATTGCCGAGGGAGGTGCTGGAACGAAACCCGATTATCGCAAAATGCTATGCCTTCGACCGGACGACGGAAAACTTCTTCGTCAAGGACGAGGAGCAGCCTTACATCCAGGAGAAGCCGTTTGACTGGATCCGCAGCTATCAGACCGGAGGCAAATCGCTTGTCTGGGCACGCGGGGGGCAGAGGTGGAGCCGCTTCGATTTTGAGGCACCCGCCCGTGATGGTTACGGAATCGAGTGGCCCATTACCTACGAGGAGCTGGCTCCCTGGTACTCCCGTGTGGAAACGTTTGTCGGCTGGGCGGGAAATTACGACCGGCTGGAACACCTGCCGGACGGGGAATTCCTCCCGCCTTTTGAACTGAACTGTGTCGAAAGACACATGAAACAGGTAATTGAATCCCGTTACCCTGCCGGTCCCGGGAACCCGGGGCGACATGTCGTACATGGGCGTTGCGCCCATTTGACGGAAGTTCGTGACATCCACCGCCGGCAGGGGCGGGGCCAGTGTCTGAACCGCAATCTCTGCTACAGGGGCTGCCCTCTGGGGGGGTACTTCAGCTCTGTATCATCCACGCTTCCATGGGCAGAGAGGACAGGCAAACTGACACTTCGCAACCATTCGGTTGTCCACTCGGTGATCTATGATGAAGAGAAAGGGAAGGCGACGGGTGTGAGGGTGATTGACGCCATCACCAGGGAGATGACCGAATATTATGCCAGGGTTATCTTTTTGAACGCTGCCTGTCTGCCCACCAACATGATTCTGCTCAACAGCACCTCGCGTCGTTTTCCGAACGGATTGGGCAACGACAGCGGGACCCTCGGCCACTACATCGGTTTCCACAACTACCGGGGGCAGCTCAATGCATCGGCTCCCGGATTTGAGAATAAATACTGGTATGGAAGACGTCCGACCGGAGCAACCATGCCGCCGTTCCGGAATGTCTACCGTCAGGACCGGGTCGATTTTCAGGGCAAGTATCTGATCCAGACGAGCGCCAGCCGTTCAGGATGGAACCGCAGTGTGCGTTCTCTGGCGATCGGAGAAGAGCTGAAGAAGGAGGTCCAGACCCCCGGCCCCTGGCGCGTGGGTATGAGGATGTCCGGAGAGGTTCTCCCCAGGTTTGAAAATCATGTCAGACTGAGCAGGGAGGAGAGAGATGAGTGGGGGATGCCACTGCTTATCACCTCCATTGATTACTCCGAAAACGATGCAAAGATGACGCAGGACTTCCTGGAGCAGGGAGCGGAGATGCTGGAGGCGGCCGGCTTCACCAACATTTCAGGACGGGACAGGGTGAACTCCCAGACGCCCGGACTCGATATCCATGAGATGGGAGGGGTCCGGATGGGAAAGGATCCGAAAACCTCCATGCTTAACCGATGGAATCAGCTCCACAGCTGCCCCAATGTCTATGTCACCGACGGGGCCTGCATGACCAGTTTCGCCGTCCAGAATCCATCCCTCACCTTCATGGCGCTGGCGGCGCGTGCAGCCCATCATGCCGTGGAAGAGATGAGGCGGGGAATTCTGTAGGGAAAACATCCTTAGAGTCCCCCCCTTTCCGGACAACCCGTTTCCGGGCCTCCCTTCACCGGTCACTTTTACGAAAGCTGTTCCCGGCCTCTTTCACTAATTGGCTTTTGCGGCTACCCGTTCCCGGGCCACCGTCAAAAACCATCTCTAAAAATCATCTTCAGAGATCTTCAAATATCATCTTAAAAAGCAGATACCTTAAAATGTCCGATACCAAAACCTTTTCGATTGCCGACTGGCTGGGAGAAGAGACCTCCCTGCTGCTTGAACATGAGTGCCGGACGGTGCCCCGGG
>CAYTTA010000016.1:37268-40998 GCA_964440655.1 uncultured Balneolaceae bacterium | reverse complement strand
ACATCCGGAGCAACTTTTGAATACCAACAGAGGGGGCTGAACACATATGCCTCCCGCTATCTGCCCTTATTCCAACATCCGGAGCAACTTTTGAATACCAACAGAGGGGTGCTGAACACATATGCCCCCCGCTATCTGCCCTTATTCCAACATCCGGAACATCTTTAGAATAACAACAGCACAGAAGCGATCCAGCACTCAGGATTAAAGCTGAATGTTTTCCAGCTCCTTCAGCAGCGGGTAGGATGTGAGATCGTACTGGATCGGCGTTAGAGAGGCGTACCCCTGCTCAAGGACATTCACATCGTTGTCCTCCTCCTGTTCGAGCAGTTTCAATCTGCCGGTCATCCAGTAATAGTAGCGATTGTTCGGATCAAGCCGCCCCTCAAATTCCTCGACGTAGCGGCTGTTGGCCTGCCTGGCCCAGCGGATCCCCTTCAGCGGACCCGCCGGTACATTCAAATTAAGCGTCACCCCCCTCGGAAGCCCATGGTCCAGCACATAGCGGATCACCCGGGAGGCCGCCTCTTTCGGCCCCGACAGATCGGCATCTTCATCAAACGAAGTACAGCTCACTGCGATGGAGTGATATCCCAGAATTGTCCCTTCGGTCGCAGCACTCACCGTCCCCGAATAGATGATGTTAATTCCGGCATTGCTGCCGTGATTGATTCCGCTCACCACCAGATCGGGTTTCCGCTCAAGCAACTGGTCGTGCGCAAGCTTGACTGAATCGGCCGGAGTTCCTGAGACCGCCTGTCCCTGGAACCGGTTGTCGATCACAAAAGGCTGGGAGCGCAGCGGCGCACTGACCGTGACCGCATGCCCGACAGCGCTCTGCTGTCGGTCGGGCGCCACAACGACAACCTCACCGTGTTCGGCGGCTGCCTCGGCAAGTGCCTTGATCCCCGGTGAGAAGATGCCGTCATCGTTGCTTACCAGAATCAGCGGTCTCTCCTCTCTGCTCATCTTTTCAATATCCAGTTCAGTCTTCAGTGGTAATTCGATCTTGTGTCGTAAATCAGCTCAGCCGCAAACAACCTTCGGCCGCACTCCAACCTTCAGCCGCACCCAGCCGCAATTCAGCTCGGCCGCAAACAACCTTCGGCCGCACTCCAACCTTCAGCCGCACCCAGCCGCAATTCAGCTTTCAGTCGTACTTCTCGTTCTCGTTGGGAAAATCTACCCGTTTCACATCATCAATATAGTGCTCGACCGCCTCTCTGATCGTCTCGGAAAGGTTGGCATAGCGGCGTATAAAACGGGGGTTGAACTCCTTGTTCAGTCCGAGCATGTCGTGCGTGACAAGCACCTGGCCGTCACAATTCGGTCCGGCCCCGATCCCGATGGTGGGGATGGAGACCGCCTGCGTCACCCTTGTGGCCAGAGCGGCAGGAATCTTTTCCAGCACCAGGGCAAACGCACCGCTCCTCTCCAGGGCGATTGCATCCTCCAGCAGCTGCTCGGCCTCGGCTTCCTCCTTGGCCCTTACCTTGTAGGTGCCGAACTTGTAGATGCTCTGCGGGGTCAGGCCCAGATGACCCATTACCGGAATACCGGCATCGACAATCCGCTTTACCGTATCGGCAATAAAACTCCCCCCTTCGAGCTTCACGCCGTGCGCCCCAGCCTCCTTCATCATCCGTCCTGCGCTGATGAGCCCCTCCCGGGCGGTCACCTGGTAGCTCATGAACGGCAGATCGGCAATCACAAGCGCCTGATCCACTCCCCGGACCACACTCGAGGCGTGATAGATCATGTGTTCGAGCGTCATCGGCACGGTGGTCTCATACCCCGCGATCACATTCCCGGCGGAATCTCCCACCAGGATTACATCAACCCCCGCCTGGTCGAGAATCCTCGCCATGGTATAATCGTAGGCGGTGAGCATGCTTATCTTCTCACCCCGGCGTTTCATCTCCACCACGGTCTGTGTGGTGATCTTCGGCGGACGATCGGCTTTCTGTGTACTCATTTCACTCCCTGTCGATGATGGCGGCCGATGCCTCGAGCTCGCAGGTTACCTCGCCATCCACACTTGCGATTCCCTTCATGGTGACAAAATTCCGCTTCTGGCTTACCAGCTCCACCTCCAGGCGGAGGACATCCCCCGGAACCACCTGTCTGCGGAACTTTGCATTTCTGATTCCGGTAAAGACAATCAGCTTCTTCTCCGGATCGTCCACTTTCTGTTTCATCATAAGGACGCATCCACTCTGGGCCAGCGCCTCCACCTGCAGGACACCGGGCATGATCGGCGCCCCCGGGAAATGGCCGTTGAAAAACGGCTCGTTCACGCTCACATTCTTGATGGCAACAACACGATCCTCTCCGAATTCCAGCACCCGGTCGACAAGAAGAAAAGGATAGCGATGCGGTATGTAGGATTTGATCTCTTCAATCGTAAGCATAATGAAACTCGGTTTTTCTTTGTTTAGATGTTCTTGCAAAAATGCCGTCGACGCTCCAGCCACTTAAAAATCAGGGTGCAACCCCAACGTCGAGCCGCTTGAAAATCCGATTGCAGACCGACACAAGCCGTCTGAAATCAGGATGCCTTCTCTTCACCCGAAACGGTTCCCACATAGATCCAGGCGATGCCGCCCGTGAGGCGAACCGCCCGGCATCGGGCAAAAGAACCCGATTCCCGCATCAGATCCAGAAACTTTTCACCGGCCGGAAAGGCGGCGCTGGTCTCGGGCAGGTAGGTATAGGCTTCGCGGTTTCCGGTAATCCATCCGCCGACAGCTGGCATGACAACCCGGCTGTAGAAACGGTAGGGAAACTTGAGCACTCCTCCCGGCTGGCCGAACTCGAGCACCACCACCTTGCCACCGGGACGAACCACCCGACCCATCTCACGGAGGGCCTGAACCGGATCGTCCACATTCCGGATACCGAACGCGATGCTGGCGATGTCGAACCGGTCATCCTCATAGGGCAGGTTCATCGCATCGGCCACCTCGAAATCGACCACAAGATTTTCCCGACGCGCTTTCTCTGGAGCATGCTCGATCATCTCCTGACAGAAATCGGTTCCCAGGACAGCCCCTTCCTCGCCGACCGCTTTCTTGAAAGCGATCGCCAGATCACCGGTGCCGGTGGCGCAGTCCAGCACCCGGTCACCCGGTCCGGCTCCGCTCTCCTTCACCGTCCGTCTCCTCCAGTTGTGGTGGACACCGAACGAAAGGATACCGTTCACCCGGTCGTAATCGTCCGCGATATCCGCGAACATCGATCGAACCTTTTCACTCACGCTTAAACCTTTGGCTGTTTGATTCGTGACGTTTACCCCGTATCCGGTCAAGTCGATTTCTGTTTCCGCCCGCTTCGGGCTTTCTCCCAGTTTTTCTGAAGAAGCTGCTCGAGCGTATCCCCCGAGAGAGCAAGATTTTCCCGTGCGGCATACCGGAGCAGCATGCTCTTCATCACCTGGTCGTTCAGGGTGACATGCCGCTGGGTCTTCATGCCGTCCACACGCTGGAGCAGCAGCCTGAGCAGTCCCACCTTGAAAAGAAAAAAGAAGAGGATTCCGAACAGAAGGTGCATGTAATGGCCCGACATCCCCAGAAGACTGAGGAAGATCGCGGCCACAATGAGCTGCGTCGCATCATGGTTCAAAGCCTTCATGAGCGGTGTGAGGGACTTGCGTACAAAGGCGGCCTTGAAATTGTACCAGGCGAAATAGAAAGTGAGGGTCAATCCGGCCGCAATCCAGGCAGGAAACCAG
>CAYTTA010000016.1:23600-37168 GCA_964440655.1 uncultured Balneolaceae bacterium | reverse complement strand
CCAGGCAGGAAACCAGAAGACCAGAAGGAAGTAGAGGAGAAGAGAGAGACTGTCCGTGCTCCGGATCCATGCAACCGCATCCAGAACGATCTTTTCATAGCTGTGCCGCTCCAGAAGCTCGGGAACCGCCTCCCGGACCACCCTGCTGGTAAAGCGGAACCAGTGGCCGCCCGAAGTCACCGTCGAGAAGCCGGACTCGAGAACATTTTCACTATAGGGTGATGCCGTTTTTTTGGCCATGGTCTTGCGCATCTTCCGGTTCAATCATCGAAAGATAACGGTTTCCCTTTTAAAATGAATGGATTCCGGCCTTACGCCTCTGCAAGTGTGGCAATGCCGATTCGCTGGGCTCCGGCCCGGCGCAGCGCGGCTGCCAGCTCCAGAGCCGTTGCCCCGGTCGTATAGACATCATCCACAATGATCGGCAGCTCCAGGGGGTGCAGCTCCGCTTCAATCCGAAAAGCTCCTTCCAGGTTCTCCCTCCTCTTCTCCTCACTCAGACCGGTCTGGGTGAGGGTGTCCCGGCAGCGGACCACCATCTTCTCTCCGATGACCGTCCATCCGGTAACGCCGGCCATACCATCTGCCATGATCCGGGCCTGATTGTACCCCCTTTTTCTCTGCCGCTTGCGGTGCATCGGCACCGGGACCAGCAGCGGTTGATAAGTGAAGGCCAGACCGGAAGCCGCGACCAGGTTCCGGACCGCAACGCCCGCCAGACGGCCGAATTCCAGCCCGAGATCGAATCTCTGCTGGTATTTGAGCTGATGAAGCAGCTGCTGCAGGACACCCCCCTCCTCAAATTGCCAGAGGGCCAGCCGGAACGCAATATATTCGGGCAGAATCTCCTGTGAACCATCCAGACGGCTGTCTGCCGGCTCGAAACGCTCCCATCTGCAGAACCCGCAGAGGCCGCTCTCCCCCCGGGCCAGCGGCCCGGTGCATCCCGCGCAGATCTTCGGGAACATCACCTCCAGAATCCCCTCTAAGAGTGGTTGAATAAATCGCATTTCCGTACGTATCGGCTGACTTTTTCTATGACCATTATTTCATTAGATTTGATCAGCCGTTTTCAAAAACCATACAGGGGATTTCATGAAGACCATCGGACACGATCTGGCCGTCATCCGAATTCATCAGAACCTCACACTGGATGATATCCATCGTGCGACCCGAATCTCCGTGGAAACGCTGAAGAAGATCGAGGATGGATCGATCTTCACTTCCAAAGAGGAGAACAATACCTATATCCGGAGTTTTGTCCGGGCATACGCCAAAGCGCTTAAGATCGACGAAGAACTGACGATCCGTGCGCTTGACCAGTTTGAAGCGGGAACCTACGAGCATCTGCTGCTTGAGCCCTTTCCCAAGATCATCGGCAAGGGAACCCTGCCTTACCCTGTGGGCGCCGGGCCGGACTCTCCTTCCGGCGAGGGTGCGAAGGGTGATGCAAAGGAAGCCGGATCTGCGGCAACCGGTTCTGAAAACAGAGGCACCACTGCCCCGGTTTCCTCGTCCCCCGGATCGATGAAGGGAGGCTCTGAAGCGGGAACTGCGGCATCCGGCAAACCGGCTCCTGGAACTGCAGCATCCGACATACCGGGTTCTGAAGCTCAGACGGAAAGAATAAAAGTCAGCAGCCAGAAAGGAACTTCCGTTGCTTCCACCACTTCCGGCCCATCAGCAGCCGGATCCTCTGCCGGCAGCACGGCACCAGCCTCGGCATCGGGAGAGACCGGAGCCGACAAACCAGTGGCTGAAAAACGCGACGCCTCCCAATCCGAAGCTGCCCAACCCGGGGCTGAAAAACGCGACACCGCCCAATCCGACACCGCCCAATCCGAAGCCGCCCAATCCGACGCCGCCCAACCCGGAGATGCCTCGGAAGGTGCATCGGGCTCCGCCAACAAACCCCGCACCGACTGGGCGGAGATGGGCAAACGATTTTATCCCAACGAGAAGAACAGCTCCCCCTGGCTGATCGTTGTGGCGGCTGTGGTCGTTATCGCCCTGGCCATTGTCTATCTGGTTACCCGAAACAGCGATCTTGAATCGGCTCTCTCGGAAGAGAATCTTTCTGAAACGGTGGGTTCGGGAGCAGAGAGCGGACTCAATCTCGATCTCGACACCCCTGTAGAAGAGCCCCCTCCGCCTCCCGCACTGGACGACACCCTCTATCTGACCATCTATGCCGCTCACGACAAGCTTGATCCGGTCCGGGTCTGGGCGGATCTCAAACCCCGGGTGGATGCCTACTGGCTGGAACAGGGAGAGGCGTGGCATTTCGAGTTTGCCGATACCATCCGCATTACCGGCCAGCACAACCGGATGCTCCTCTTTCTGAACGGACACCTGATCGAAAATCCCCGGCAGAATCACTACAATACGGAACGAAGTGCCGTTGAGCTCACACGCTCTCTCTTCGAAGAGGATCCCCGATGGGCATCGGAAGTCTCCCTTCAGCTTCCGGAAGGTGTATCCGAGCCGGACTCCACCAAGTTTCGCCCGATATTCTGACGTTTCCACAAAAGCCCGATATTCCGACCTTGCCCCAAAATCTTTCAGGCAACCCCCTACACCTTCAGGGTGAGGAAGCGGAATCAGACAGATTTTCAGGATAACTTACCAGGATGAACAGAGAAGAGGCGATCAAACGGGTCGGAGAACTGCGCGATCTCATCAACCGTGCCAATCACGCCTATTACGAGGAGGCGCAACCCTTCATCTCCGACCTGGAGTTCGACCTGGCCCTCAAGGAGCTGGAAAAACTTGAGCAGGAGTTTGATCTGCAGACGGAGGACTCTCCCACCCTGAGGGTCGGCGGATCTCTCAGCGACCGGTTCAACACCGTCGAGCATCCCGATCCGATGCTTAGCCTCGACAACACCTACAACGAAGGCGATCTGCGAAGTTTCGATCAGCGGGTGCGGAATCTTCTCGGCTCCCAGCCCTTCACCTACATGGTGGAGCTCAAGTTCGACGGAGCGGCCATCCGCCTCCGTTACGAGAACGGCGAGCTGGTTCTGGGTGCAACACGGGGTGACGGTTTTCGCGGCGATGAGATCACCGCCAACCTGAAGACCGTCCGCGACATCCCTCTCCACCTTGGACCGGAGGCTCCTCCCGTTCTGGAAGTACGCGGGGAGGCCTATATGGAAAAAGAAGCTTTTGTGCGGCTCAACGCCCGTCGTGAAGAACAGGGGCTCACCACCTTCGCCAACCCCCGCAACTCGACGGCCGGCTCTCTCAAGATGCAGGATCCCCGCGAGGTGGCCCGCCGTCCCATCCGTTTTTTCGCCTTCGACCTCTCGGCAGGTGATCAAACCCCCGCCACACAGCTCGGGAAGATGGAACTGCTCCGGCGGCTCGGCATCCCCGTCTGCGAACAGATGAGAGTGGTCTCCAACATCGATTCGGTGCTCGACGTGATCCGGGAGTGGGACACCCTGCGGCATGAACTCCCCTACGAAACAGACGGGGTGGTCATCAAGGTGAACGAAGTCCATCTGCGGGCCGAACTCGGCACGACCGCCAAAGCCCCCCGCTGGGCGATCGCTTACAAATTCCAGGCGGAGCAGGCCGTGACCCGGATCGAGTCGATCACCCTCCAGGTGGGCCGGCTCGGAACCATCACACCGGTCGCCGAACTCGAGCCGGTGCTTCTGGCAGGAACCACCGTCAAGCGAGCCTCCCTGCACAACGAGGATGAGATCCGGCGGAAGGATGTCCGCCCCGGCGACATGGTGGTGGTCGAGAAGGCCGGTGAGATCATCCCCCAGGTGGTGAGCGTGGTCAACCCCGAACGGGAAGACCGCAGTGAACCCTTTGTGATGCCCGACCGCTGCCCTGCCTGCGACCAGCAGCTGGTCAAGCTGGAGGGTGAGGTGGCCTGGCGCTGCATCAATGTGGAGTGCCCGCCCCAGGTCCGCGAGAGGATCCTCCATTTCGCCTCCCGGGATGCCATGGATATCGACGGACTCGGGATCGCCGTGACCGACCAGCTGGTGACCCTGGGTCTGGTCCGCACACCTGCCGACCTCTACCGTCTCACGGCCCAAGAGATCATTCCGCTCGAGCGGATGGCTGAAAAAAGTGCCGGCAACCTTATCAGAGCGATCGAAAACAGCAAGAACCGCTCCCTGGACCGTGTAATCCATGCCCTCGGCATCCGTCACGTGGGACGGACCGTCGCCTCCGATCTCGCCTCCCATTTCGGTTCGATCGATGCGATCATGAACGCGACCGAGGAGGAGCTTGTCTCGGTCGATTCGATCGGTCCTACCATTGCCGAGTCTGTCCGCGGATTCTTCCGGATCGAGAAGAACCGGGAGATCATCGGACAGCTGAAAGAAGCCGGGGTGAAACTCACCATGGAGCCGCGGAAAGTGGCATCGGGCGCTCTTCTCGGAAAGACCCTGGTCCTGACCGGCACCCTTCCAACCCTCTCCCGGAAAGAGGCGACCGAGCTGATCCAGCAGCACGGGGGAAAGACCTCCTCCTCCGTGAGCCGCAATACCGATTTTGTCCTTGCGGGCGAGAATGCGGGCAGCAAGCTCGACCGGGCCATGCAGCTCGGCGTTCCGGTCCTGAGCGAAGAGGAGTTTTTCCGGTTGATCGGCGAGGAGCATTGAGAGTTGTCCAGAGGCCTGCTCCGAGGATTCTCCGTCCTCTGCCGCAGCTCCCCCCTCTTCTTTTCTGGCCTCCGGTTCTACAGACCTGCACCCAGGCCTGGTTCCTCGACCCCATTCAATCCAACACCACCCGGGGAGCCACATTTTTTTTCTGTTCAATTTGTTGTTAAACTGTCAGAATCGACACGTTCTGAACACCGAATAAGGTTATGGGTATTCTCGAAAAACTGGGGCTGGCACCCAAAAGAAGAGAGGGCGCACCGGTCCTCATCGGGGAGCGAAGGAAAAAACAGGAAGAGGCCGCCAGCAGAAAGCAAGTCTGGCTCCGCTGGATCATTTTCATGGGGTTTCTGATTCTCACGGTTTACGCCATCCCCCAGACCAGTTTCCGGCACGTCTCCAACTACTCCATCGGAGATCCCTGGCGGGAGGATGACCTTGTAGCGCCCTTCACCTTCGCCCTCCAGAAGACCCAGGAAGAGCTGGAGGCCGAACGCGACGAGGTCCGCCGCAACACCCCTCCCATCTTCCACCTGGATGAAAACGCCCGCGAATCGATCCTGAGCCGGATCCACACCCTCTATCAGGAGATGCAGCCGGTGCTGGACAGCTACGTCCAGTGGCAGCGCGCCCGCATCACCCCCGGAGTCTCCCCCGAGCCCGACAGCCTGCGCTATCTGCGTCTCAAGCAGGAGTCGCAAGCCGACCTGACCGATGCAACCTGGAACATCCTGCTCAACGACTATGCGGTGATCCGGATCAGCGACCTGACCATGGAACGTTATGTCGGAACCCGGATCCGGACCGCCCTGGAGGCGACGGTGGAGAGCCTTCTCAACGCCGGAATCATCAATGTCTACAAAAGGGACATCACGAGCGAGGAACTCACCCTCCGGAACCTGGGCCAGCGGACGGAGCGGACCGTAAGCCTCTCTTCGGTGCGAGACCTTCCGGAGGCGAGCGAATACGCCCTGTCGCGCTTCTCCCGCGTCCTGGAGAACCGCCACGTCGCCCCGGCGATGGAACTCTTCGAGCGGGTGATCCAGGCCAACTGGGTCTTCAGCACTCAGGACACGCAGCTTCGCCTCAGCGAGGCACTGGCGGAGATCTCCACCACCAAGGGAGCGGTCGCACAGGGGCAGGTCATCATCCGGCGAGGCGACATCACCACCGAGGAGACTGCCAATATTCTTCGAAGTCTGGCGGAGGTGCGCGCCGAAACCGCCACCAGGATGGAGAGATGGCTCCGGTATGCCGGCGATGCCATTGTCGTTATCGTGGCCAGCATCTTCTTTCTCTTCTATCTGTTCCTCTACCGCAAGAAGATCTTCGAGCACATTCACCTCTTCCTGCTTGTTTTTCTGGTGATGGGAATCGTTGTCGCCACCAGCAGCATGCTCTACGGATTTGACCAGTTGTCGGTCTATCTGATACCGGTCGCCATCGCTCCCCTGCTGCTCACCATCATTTTCGACTCCCGGGTGGGATTGATGGCCACCATCACCCTGGCCATCATCACCGCGGTCTACAACGACAACAACTTCGAATACATGGTGGCGACCATCCTCGCCTGCAGCTTCGGCATCCTCTCGGTGCGGGACATCAACAAGCGGACGCAGTTCTTCGTCACCACTCCCCTGGTCGTATTTCTCGGATATTTTCTGATCATCAGCGGCTTCGCCCTGACCCGGCAGACGGGATGGGAAGGGTATGCAGGCCAGCTGCTCACCATCAGCATCAACGCCATCTTCATCCTCTTCACCTACCCGCTCATCCTGCTCTTCGAAAAAACCTTCTCGGTCACCACCGACTTCACCCTGCTGGAGCTGGCCGACACGAACCTGCCCCTGCTCAAGGAGATGATGAACAAGGCTCCCGGAACCTTTCACCACAGTCTTCAGGTGGCGAATCTTGCCGAAGCGGCGGCATCGGCCATCGGTGCCAACGCCCTGCTCTGCCGTGTGGGAGCCCTCTACCACGACATCGGAAAGGTCGAGAAACCCGCCTATTTCATCGAGAACCAGTCGGGACACAACGAACACGACAAGCTCAAGGCCCGGATGAGCGCGCTCATCATCAAGGCCCACGTTACGGACGGGATCCGGCTGGCAGAAGAGCATGGACTTCCGGAGGTGATCGTCCGTTTCATCCGGACTCACCACGGAACCTCGCTGATCCGGTTTTTTTACGAAAAAGCGAAAAAGGAATCCCCCGACACGGAGGTGCGTGAGGAGGATTTCCGCTATGACGGACCGCTGCCCGAGACCCGTGAAGAGGGGATTCTCCTTCTGGCGGATGGCATCGAGGCGGCCTCCCGCTCCATGAAGGATCCCACCTACACAAAACTGGAGAACCTGATCAACCGGATGGTGGATGACCACATCTCTGAAGGTCAGCTGAATCACTGCCCGCTCACCTTCCACCAGATCGACATCATCAAAAAAACCTTCCTCAACATTCTGGTCGGAGTCTACCACTCACGGGTAGAGTATCCGGATGAACGGGATGCGAAGGATGCGAAGGGTGAAAACGTTGGTAAAGGTGACGGGTCGGCTGCCGGAGCAGAATCCGATGGGAACGGGGGATCCCGATCCAAAGAAGCTGACGGGGCTGCGGGGAGGGGACCCGATGTGGCCGAGGGCTCCCGAACTGCCGGTTCTGCCGGTTCTGCCGGTTCTGCCGGTTCTGCCGGTTCTGCCGGTTCTGTAGAGCGGGGTAAATCGGGAAAACCGGACACGATGACCGAGGCGGCCGGTGCAGGAAGCGATACCAACATACCTCCGGCTGAAAAGACGGGACAGGGAGCTGCCGGCAAGGATCGCGATTAATCTGAAATGGATCAGAAAGGCCGCTTTGCAGCAGAACTTAAACTCTATCTGCAGTTCATCCGGGTCGAAAAAGGATTGGCCGAGAACTCCATCCTCTCCTACCGCCGTGATCTGGAACGCTACCTCCGATATGTGGAAGTCCGTCTTCGGGTGCGGAATCTTTCCGATCTGACGCTGGAACAGATCGAGCTCTACCTGGCGGAACTGGCGGAAACCGGCCTTACAGCCAGCTCCGTTGCCCGAAACCTCTCCAGCATCCGCGGTTTTCATGAATTTGCCCTGGTTGAAAAGCTGGCCGACTCCAATCCCGCAGAGCTGATCGAACAGCCGGGCAGGACAAAACGGCTGCCCGAGATCCTGCACCCCGAGGAGGTGAATGCCATACTGGAAAAGCCGGACCGAACCACCCGGACCGGTGTCCGTGATGCGGCCATCCTCGAGCTTCTCTATGCCACCGGCATGCGGGTCTCGGAGCTGACCGAGCTTCAGCAGGACGGGCTCTTCTTCGAGATCGGGTTCATACGGGTTATCGGCAAGGGGAACCGGGAACGGCTCGTTCCGGTAGGTGACGCTGCCCAGAAGGCACTGGAACACTACCTTGAAACGGCACGGGATTCTTTCATCAGCAAGAAAGATCCCGACAAGGCGAAAAACAGGCTCTTTCTGAACCGCAGGGGAAGTCCTCTCTCCCGGGTCAGCGTCTGGAACATCGTGAAAAACTATGCTGAGCGGGCCGGTATCACCAAAAATGTCTACCCCCACATTTTCCGCCACTCCTTCGCCACCCACCTGCTGGAGGGAGGAGCCGACCTGCGGGCTGTGCAGGAGATGCTGGGGCACGCCTCGATCCTTACCACCGAAATATATACTCATGTGGACCGTTCCTTCCTGCATCAGGTCCACAAGGAGTTCCATCCTCGCGCCTGACAGGACCGGAGCAGTGACAGGGCCGGGACAGTGACAGGGCCGGAGAGTCTCTATCGCCCTGTTTGCTCTTGCACAGGACAGATGATATTTTCGCTGAATCGGAGACCGGAAGTCCCGATCCTCGCCGAAAAAGCGATGGGCTTTTTGCGCCAATGGAACTTTATACCAATTCATACCAGTCTTACCGCGAAGCTCGATACTGTATTCCGAACCATACTTTCCATAACCTTTTTTTTACCGACTCAATCCCGACACGCATCCCTATGAACATCCTGCGAATCACACTTATCACGATTCTTGCGATTCTTCACTCACCGTTCACCGGGCTTCAGATTCACCTCGCCCATGGACAGAAAGCCCGTGTGGAACCCTTCAGGAAAGCCATGGTGGTAACGGCCGAAGAGCATGCCACCGAGGCAGGCCTTGAGATTCTCAGGAAAGGAGGAAATGCGGTGGATGCGGCCGTCGCTGTCCAGTTCGCATTGGCCGTCACCCTGCCGCGGGCCGGCAACATCGGAGGCGGAGGGTTCATGGTCCTCCGGATGCAGGATGGCACAACGAGGGCACTCGACTTCCGCGAGACCGCCCCGGCGCTTGCCCATCGAGACATGTACCTGGACCAGAACGGGGAGTATCAGTCCCACTTCAGCCGCAGAGGCGCCCTGGCATCGGGAGTACCCGGATCGGTAGACGGGATGATCACTGCACTGGAGCATTACGGCAGGCTTCCTCTGGAAGTTGTGATGGAACCGGCCATACGTCTTGCCGCCGATGGATTTGCTCTCTCCTGGACGCTCGCCGAGGAGCTCAACAGCGCCGCGGACGCACTGTCGGAATTTGAGTCCTCCCGAAAATACTTCCTCAAGCCGGACGGCTCCCGCTGGGAACGGGGAGACTGGTTCGTCCAGTCCGATCTGGCCGAAACCCTCCGGCTCATTGCCACCAACGGCCGCAGAGGGTTCTATGCCGGCATCACCGCGCAGCGGATTGTCGAAGAGATGCGACGGCAGGGAGGGATCATCACCTACGAGGATCTCCAGAACTTCCGGAGCGAATGGAGGGAACCCCTCCTCTCCAGCTGGCAGGGGTATGAACTGATCATGATGCCGCCCCCAAGCAGCGGAGGGATCGTCGTTCAGCAGGTGCTCGGCATGCTCGATGCCGGAAATCATGATCTCCGGAGCCTTGGTTTCAATTCGGCCGACTACGTCCATCTGCTCAGCGAGGTGCTCCGCCGCTCCTTCTCCGACCGGAACTACCATCTCGGGGATCCCGATTTTGTTGATGTCCCCGTGCGTCCCCTCACAGAGGAGAATTACTACCGCTACCGGATGAGGGATTTTGATTTCGAGCGTGCCTCCGACAGCGGGAAACTCTCTCACGGAAACCCCCTTCTGGTTCCGGAGCGTCCGGAGACAACCCATTTCTCCATCATTGACCCTGACGGAAATGCCGTCGCCGTGACAACCACCCTGAACGGTTCCTTCGGGAGCATGCTCGCCGTAGACGGTGCCGGGTTCCTTCTGAACAACGAAATGGACGACTTTTCCGCCAAACCGGGGGAACCCAATATGTTCGGGCTGACAGGTGCCGAGGCGAACGCCATCGAACCGGGCAAGCGGATGCTGAGCAGCATGACCCCCACGATCGTGGCCCGTGATGGAAAGGTCCGGATGATTCTGGGGGCCGCCGGCGGACCCAGAATCATCACCGCTGTCCTGCAGAATTTCCTCAATCTGGCGGTTTTCGATATGAACGCGGCCGAAGCGATCGCCGCCCCCCGCTTCCACCATCAGTGGCTGCCCGATCAGATTTCGGTCGAATCGTATGCGCTGTCGGCCGACACCCAGAAAATTCTGGAAGAGCGCGGTCACCGGATCGCCCCGATCTCCAATGTCGGGCGGGTCCATCTGATCTATGTCGATGAGGAGGGGAACATTTACGGGGAGCCGGATCCGCGTGGTGACGGTTCGGCAAAGGGATTTTAGACGAATTCAGTCGCCGAGACAGATCCCCACGTCCCGGACCGTCCGGATCGTATCTCCATCGAGCGGGACCAGCTTGATCTTCCCGGCAACATCGGAGATCGGAATGGAGCGGATCTCATTCTGTTGAAGCACCACCAGGTGGTTGAACTTCTCCTTCTCCACCAGTCGGACGGCAGCCGCCCCGAACCGCAGGGAGATAAGGCGGTCGTAGGTCGACGGGGTTCCGCCACGCTGCAGATGACCCAGAACGATCGAGCGGGACTCCTTGCCGGTCCGGTCGCTCAGCACCTTCTCCAGGTGCTCCCCGATTCCGCCCAGCAGTTCCGACTGCCCCACCCTCTTGCTCTTGACAAACCGTTTGCCCCCCTTCTCCATCGCCCCTTCGGCGACCACCACGATCGCATAGGATTTGCCCATCCCGCCCAGCTGTTTGATCTTCTCGACGATCGGATCGATCGTGAAAGGGATCTCCGGCATGAGAATGACATCGGCACTCGCGGCAAGACCCGAATGGAGAGCGATCCATCCGGTATAGCGGCCCATCACCTCCACCACCATGATCCGCTGATGCGATTCGGCCGTTGTGGTGAGCTTGTCGATCGCCTCCGTGGCGGTGGTGCATGCCGTATCGAACCCGAGGGTGGTGTCACACCCCCAGACATCGTTGTCGATTGTCTTGGGAACACCAACGATGCAGATTCCCATTTCGCTTAGCCGGTTGGCGATATGCATCGATCCGTCCCCGCCGATGGCAATCAGGGCGTCAATCCCGTGCTTGCGGAACATCTCCACCACATGCTCCGACCGGTCCTCCGTATCCCATGTCCCGTCCGGCTTCCTGTACGGCATCTGAAAAGGATTGCCCCGGTTTGCCGTACTCAGGATCGTTCCACCCTGCATGGTGATGCCGCGAACCGTTTCCGGTGTCATCCGGACAAACGGATCGTCGGTATAAAGTGATCCATATCCGTGGCGGATGCCGAAGACCTCCCACCCCCGCTGAAGGGCGGCCAGGGTGGCCGCGCGGATGGCAGCATTCAGTCCGGGTGCATCTCCTCCCCCGGTATTGATCGCGATTCTCATACTCATAGCAGGTTGTTTTTACAGGTTTACTGATACATTTGTCCGTGCGGGTTTGACGGCACCGGTCAGGGCAACTGCGATGAACGCCGTGGTCCAGGTACGCCTGTCCCTGAATGATTATCGACACCGTTCAGGGGAGGTTCAGCGTAAGCCCCTCCAGGTCAACTACTTCCATCAGTCTGTCCATCTCCGGCCCCTCGCGGACGAGCTCCAGATCATCCCCGGTCAGATCCACAATGGTCGATTCGGTCATTGTAAGTGGCTGCTGATTGTCGATGATCAGATCCACCAGGTTGTCGAACCGGCTCAGGAAGAGTTCCCGATCATCCGGTAGCTCCTGCCCGTCGATCTTCGCGGATATGGCCAGAAGCGGCTGCCCCAGGGTATCGATCAGGCTCAGGCTGATCGGATAGTCCGGAATCCGGACCCCGACGGTCCGCTTCTTCGGGTGCACCAGAAGCCTCGGCACCTCTCTCGTGGCCGGCAAGATGAAAGTGAACGTTCCCGGCGTGAGCCTCTTGAGCAGCTTGAAATTCCTGTCATTGATCAGGGCGAAGGTGGAAGCGTGCTGGATGCTCCGGCAGAGGACCGTAAGATGATCCCCTTTGTCCAGGTTCCGGATTCTCCGGATCCGGGCCATTCCCTCTTTGTTCTGATAATCGCAGGCCAGGGCATAACGGGAATCTGTGGGCATCAGAATGACTCCCCCATCCTTCAGGACATCGACCACTTCAAAGATCCGCTTCTGATGAGGGTTTTCCGGGTGAAGTTTGACACGTTGAGCCATATTTTGCTTTCTTGTCATTCGGATATCCCTATCGGCAGATATCTCTTGAAGTAATTCAATCCAAAGGATTACGTAACCGCGCAATCTGGAACAGAGTTCACCGGATGCAGCGAGCGGGCAGCGGCCAGCAACGAGCGGCAAGAGACCATCGGCCAGCATCGAGCGGCAAGCGACCACCAGCGAGCGGCAAGCGACCACCGGCCAGCAGCGACCAGCGACCAGCGACAAGTGGCCAGCGGGCAAGCGATCACCGCAAGCGATCACCGCAAGCGATCAGCATCGAGTCGCCGGAGTCGAAGCGACTTGAGCCAGAAAAAAGCGGTCCCTTAACCGTCTTTATAAAATGTAGCATATCGACCGGTGAATGCAAAGAAGAGCGTACCTGTTAGTCCTGTCGATGGACACAGCCGCCTGAGACAGGCATAGAAGCAACATCATCAAACAAAACCTGATTAACCGAAAGGAACACGCCTCATGGAGACGAAAGTAAAAGGGTACTGGCTCGGACACTCCGCCATCCGCCTGGAAAGCCCTGAAGGAAAAGTGATCTACATCGATCCGTTTCTCAGCCAGAACCCGAAAACCCCGGATGAATGGAAGCGGCCCGACAAAGTGGACTACATTCTTCTTACCCATGGACATGGAGATCATGTTGGCGATACGCTCGACATTGCAGCACGGACCGGATGCAAAGTGGTCGGCCAGGTGGAGCTGATCGGCCACCTGGTGAGACACGGACTTTCCGAAGATCAGGCTGTAGAGTTCAACAAGGGGGGGACTGTCCGGTTTGATGATTTCTCTGTCACGCTCGTTTCAGCCAATCACAGCTCCTCCTTCATCAACGGAGAGTATGCGGGTGAAGCCGGCGGGATGATCGTCACGTTCGATGATGACATCGTCTTCTATCACATGGGTGATACCAACATTTTCGGTGACCTGGAGATCTACGGCGATCTCTACGAACCGGACGTTATCGCCATCCCCATCGGTGACCACTACACCATGGGACCCCGTGAAGCGGCCATCTGCTGTGAGATGATCAATCCGGCACTGGCCATCCCCATCCACTACGGCACCTTCCCGCTGCTCTCCGGGGATCCAAACCAGTTCAAGGAGCTGGCGGAAGACTATTCAGAAGCCAAAGTAGTGTTGCCGCGTCCGGGAGAAGAGTTTCTGGGGGATTAGTGTAGCTGTTGGGGATGGAGACGTTATTCCAATTCGGGGCAGTATTTAGGAATAATCGCGGAGGGTCCCGACATCATCTCCCCCAGGCCCTCTGTTGTTATTCCAATTTTCAGCACGATAAAGGAATAAAAACAGAGGG
>CAYTTA010000016.1:5040-23500 GCA_964440655.1 uncultured Balneolaceae bacterium | reverse complement strand
AGGCCCTCTGTTGTTATTCCAATTTTCAGCACGATAAAGGAATAAAAACAGAGGGCCTTCATCATAACAGTGGCGAAACCCTCTGCCGTTATTCCAATTCGGGGTAGTATTCAGGAATAATCACAGAGGCACCGAATGTGCAGAGGGGCGCGAAACAAAGGGCCCCCGATGTGCAGAGGGACGCGAAACAGAGGGGCCCGGGCATCACAAAAGACCCCGCAACAACCGAGGGGCTATACATAGGCGTTTAGTATAAAAAAGATGATCACGCCCGTCACCGACACATAGAGCCAGACAGGCAGGGTCCAGCGGGAGAGCTTCCGGTGCGTCCGGAATTTGCCGGCCCAGGCAAAATAGAAGCTGGTCAGTACGAGAGGAACCACAAATGCCGACAGTATAATATGGCTGATGAGGATGATGAAGTAGACCGGCCGGACCCACCCCTCTCCCGGGAATGGAGTGTGCCCCGCAAAGTTGTGATAAAGCAGGTAGCTGATGAGAAAGAGGGATGAGGTGACAAAGGCCGAGAGCATCCTTTTCATATGAAGTGAATAGTTCCCCTGGCGTACCGCTCGATAGCCGAGCAGGATCAGAACGGTACTCACACTGTTCAGCATGGCGTTCAGTGCCGGCAGATTGGCCACCCAGGCAGCATCCGACCCAGGAGTTTCTCGGAAGTAGATCATCCAGATCAGGAAAAAGAAAGCACCGAGGCTGATCAACCCGATGGTTGCCAGTGCTTTCGTCACACTCAGCTCCTTGAAGAAATCGACCGTGATCTGATCCGAAATCCTTTCTCTCACCTGTCCCTTCATCAATACCTTATATATATGTGATTCAACTGTTTCTCTGCCCCGATGGCTTCCGGCTTCCTGCTGAGGGTCCGACTCCGTGCGGCGACCGGTTCGGCCGCCGGCTTCCTGCCCACCGCCCGACTCCGTGCGGCGACCGGTACGGCAATCGGCTTCCTGCTCAGGGCCCGACTCCGTGCGATGCGGGAAAAGATATGAATAACCCGAGAGGAAAAAGTCCCGATAGTTTTTATATATTTGGCCGGCTTTCCGGTGGCCAGTCTTCCTGGGACGCGCGACTTTCCCGAAACGGAAGTGGCGAACCGGCTCTAACGGGACGGCGAACCATACTCCAAACGGAACGGCACACCGGCCCGCGCGGAGGCCCTAAGGGTGCCCCGGTCGTAACCCGAGCTGAGTCCCGGTCGTGGCCCTAATGGTGCCCTGCTCCTAGCCCGAGCGGAGGCCCGTCGGGAGCGCTTCCGGGCAACCGCAGGAAAGCCGTGGTAAACCTGCATTTAACTCGTGGCAAACTATTTAGAACAGATTTAAATAGACGGCGAGACCTCCTCCATCTACTTTCGTAAGGGGATATTCAATATCTTCATTTCGTTTTGAAACCGGCGCCGTTCAGCCGCAATACGTGAATGAAGGCCCTTCAGAACGCGTCGATGGGACGGTTTTGCGCAGCCTTCTTTAATGATCTGATAGAATCTATGGCTCAACTATTTCCCAAGTGGGTAAACGACGTTCCCAAGCGAGTACTCATCGGCATCATCATCTTCCTAAACGGCGCAATCTTCGGAATATGGTACTTCTTCTCTCCGGAGAATACCCATGTCGGATACGCACCTGAACAGCCGGTACCCTTCAGTCACCAGTTGCATGCGGGCCAGCTCGGCATGGACTGTCAATATTGCCACACGCAGGTCTTCGACACCTTTGAAGCGAACATCCCCGCCACCCAGACCTGTATGAACTGCCACAATCAGATCGCAACCGACAGCGAGGCACTCGCCCCGGTCCGCGAGAGCTGGGAAACCGGAAATCCGATTGAGTGGATCCGCGTTCACGACCTTCCCGATTTTGCCTTCTTCGATCACAGTGCACACGTCAGCGTCGGAGTCGGCTGTGAATCCTGTCACGGTCGCGTTGACCGAATGGAAAGAGTATTTCAGCACGAGCCGCTCAGCATGAGCTGGTGCCTGGATTGCCACAGGGCACCCGAGCGGCACATCCGTCCCGTGGAAGAAGTCACGACCATGGGGTATCAGCCCGAAAATCAGCTGGAAATGGGTAGAGAGCTTGTCGCCCGACACAACATCATCCCGCCCCAGCAATGCCAGAGCTGCCATTTCTGATCATGATTTTTAGGACCCGGGTCTCTCCAGACACGGACCCGGCCGGAACATCTGCCAGAAGATTTTCAATCAAAGCTTCACGGACGAATGAGCGAATCTAAAGAAACCACCTACTGGAAGAGCCTGAACGAGCTCGCCCGCAACGAAGAGTACAAGAAATTCGTCGAGCGCGAATTTCCCGAAGACGCCTCCGAGCTGACGGATCAGGTATCCCGGCGCAGTTTTCTGCGGATCATGGGTGCCTCGGTCGCCCTGGCCGGATTTGCCGCATGCCGGCGCCCGGCCCAGAAAATCGTTCCATTCAGCCGGATGCCGGAAGATCGTGTACTGGGACAGCCGGTATACTACTCCACAGCCCGCCCCTTCCAGGGAGTGCTGAGCGGACTTCTGGCAGAGAGCAACGAAGGCCGCCCCACCAAGATTGAAGGGAACGAGCAGCATCCTTCCCGGCTTGGAAAGACGGACATCTTCGACCAGGCTTCCATTCTGAATCTTTACGATCCGGACCGCTCCCGGGGCATCCGCCGCAACGGCGAACGCTCAACGCGGGAAGAGTTCATCTCCTTTGCAAACAGCCACTTCTCCAACCGGCAGCAACGGATCGCTTTCATCACCGAGGAGAACTCCTCCCTCACTCTGCAGCGCCTCCGCGAACAGGCGTCCGAACGGTTCCCCAATGCAGAATGGTTTACCTGGGAACCTTTTGGCGATGATGCCGCCATGGAGGGAACGCGGATCGCTTTTGGCCGGCGGCTCCGAACCGTCAACCACTTTGACCGTGCCCAGGTTGTTGTTGCCCTTGACAGTGACTTCATGAGTCCGCAAGAGCACAAAAACAGTGTTGAAAACGTCCAGAAACTCATTGCCGGACGCAACGTATTCAGTGCCGGGGATTCCATGAGCCGCCTCTACAGTGTGGAGAGCACCTTCACCAGCACAGGGTCCTATGCGGACAACCGGCTGCGGCTCAAAGCATCCGAGATCGAGCCCTTCACCTATGCCCTGGCCGCCCGGCTCTCCGGCTCCCTCTCCGGACTGGAAGCCTTTGCGCGAACACAGAACGACTTTCTGAATCACCAGTGGGTGGAGATTCTGGCCGATGATCTGCTGGCCAATCGAGGAGCCTCCATCCTGACGGCTGGAAACCAGCAGCCGGCCGGCGTCCACGCCGCGGTTGCCGCCATCAACCTGGCCCTGGGCAACGCCGGATCCACCGTGGAATATGTGGAGGTGCCCTACGATGAGGGTCGATCCCGAGACGAGGCGTTCAAGGCGCTGGCCGATGAGCTTCGCGGCGGAGGAGTCCAGACCGTCGTCATTCTTGGTGCCAACCCGGTCTACACCGCCCCGGCCGATCTCGATTTCGCCGGTGCTCTCTCCCGGGCGGGCACCGTGATCCACCTGGCCGATTATGTAGACGAAACTTCCCGCGCCGCGGAATGGCATGTCAACCGGGCTCACTTCCTTGAAGCCTGGGGAGACGGAACCTCCTTCACGGGGGTACGCTCCGTCATCCAGCCTCAGATCCAGCCCCTGTTTGACGGCTGGAGCGAGATCGAGCTGCTAAACCTGATTGTAAACGGCCGGTTTGAAAACGGATATGATCTTGTCCGTGAGACCTGGAGCTCCTTCCTGGGCAATAATTTTGAATCCCGCTGGGAGCAGATCCTGCATGACGGCCTCGATAAGGCGTCCGGCTACGCGGCCGCAAACGTCTCCCTGTCAAGCGGATTTGCCAATGAGATCACCCCGCTTCTGGGCCGCACCGGCATCAGAGGCCTGGAGATCGTCATCAAGCCGGACCCCACCCTCTTCGACGGTCGCTTTGCCAACAACAGCTGGCTTCAGGAGCTGCCCGACCCGATGACCAAGATCACCTGGGACAACGTGGCGCTCATGAGCGTTGCAACCGCACGCTCCCTCGGGATTTCCACCGAGCGGCATCTCTCCGACAAGGATGCCCCGATTGTCCGGATCAACGCCGAAGGCACAACCATAGAGATTGCAGCCTGGGTACAGCCCGGTCATGCAGACGACAGCATCACCCTTACGGCCGGATATGGCCGGAGCGGCATCGGAAGGATTGCCGACGGAGTGGGAGTCGATGTCTATCCGCTGCGAACCACCGCTGCTTCCTACTACCGCTCGGCGGATGTGACCACCACCGGACGAAGCTATGAGATCGCCTGTGTTCAGGATCACCACTCCCTGGAGGGTCGCTCACTGATCCGCGAGGCGACACTCGACGAATATCGCGACAAGCCGGACTTCGCCTCCTTTGAAAGCACCTATGGATTTGAAGTTCCCGGACTGAAAGAGGCACGGGAAGAAGGAAATGGAGAATTTCCGGTCTCCCTCTTCAACCCGCACGATTTCCCCGATCATCAGCCCCAGTGGGGGATGGCGATCGACCTGAACGCCTGTTTCGGATGCGGAGTCTGTACCATCGCCTGCCAGGCGGAGAACAACATCCCCGTTGTGGGCAAGCGTGAGGTGAGACGCCGCCGGATGATGCACTGGATCCGGACCGACCGTTACTATGAAGGCGATCCGGACAACCCCAGAGCGCTCCATCAGCCGGTTCCCTGCATGCAGTGCGACCTGGCTCCCTGCGAGCAGGTCTGCCCGGTTGCCGCCACCACACAGAGTGACGACGGCATCAACCAGATGACCTACAACCGCTGCATCGGAACCCGTTACTGCGCAAACAACTGCCCGTACAAGGTCCGACGATTCAACTTCTTCAACTACACCAAGGAGTTTCTGGCAAACGGAGACGAGCCGGAGATCATCCAGATGGCGATGAACCCGGAAGTAACCGTCCGTTTCCGCGGGGTGATGGAGAAGTGCACCTACTGCGTACAGCGACTCAACCGTGCCCGTCGGGATTCACGACGAGAAACCGGCTCCTGGAAGCCGGCCGACGGTACGGTCACCACCGCCTGCGCCCAGGCATGTCCCGCCAATGCGATCCATTTCGGCGACATCAGCGATCCGGAGAGCCACATCACCCGGATCAAGAGGAACGAGCGCAACTACCTGCTGCTCGAAGAGCTCGGCACCCGTCCGCGCACCTCTTACCTGGGCAAGGTCCGGAACCCGAACCCCCAGCTGGGATAATCCCGGCTGGGATATCTCCCATGGGACAACCCCGCTGGATAACGATCTCTATACCTGGATAAATTTTTCGGCCTTTAATCTCGTACAAGACTGACATGAGCAGAACCTACCAGGATATTGGTAAATACGAATATCTACCTGAACCGGATCTGGTGAAGGGCGGACATACGTTCAAAAGTATCACCGACCTGATCACCGATGTCAACATGCGGCCCACTCCCAAGGCCTGGTATCTCGCCTTCGGCGTATCAAACCTGCTGCTTCTGCTCCTGTTGGGGTCGATCGGATACCTGATCTGGGAAGGAACAGGGATCTGGGGTCTCAACACCCCGGTCAACTGGGGCTGGGCGATCATCAACTTTGTCTGGTGGGTCGGTATCGGACACGCCGGAACGCTCATCTCGGCCATTCTCTTCCTCTTCCGTCAGGACTGGCGGACGGCAATCAACCGTTTTGCCGAGGCGATGACCATCTTTGCCGTCATGTGTGCCGGGATCTTTCCCGCCATCCACGTCGGCCGGATCTGGGTTGTCTACTGGATCTTCCCGATCCCGAACCAGATGGCCATGTGGCCCAACTTCAACAGCCCGCTTCTTTGGGACGTATTTGCCATCTCCACCTACTTCACGGTCTCTCTGCTCTTCTGGTATGTGGGACTGATCCCCGACCTGGCGACCCTGCGTGACCGGGTCAAGAGCCGCATCGGAAAGATGACCTACGGCCTCTTTGCCCTCGGATGGAGAGGAAGCAACCGCCACTGGTGGAACTACGAAAAGGCCTACATGATCCTCGCCGGTCTGGCCACCCCTCTGGTTCTCTCCGTACACACCATTGTTTCTTTTGACTTTGCCGTTTCCGTCATCCCCGGCTGGCACACCACCATCTTCCCTCCCTACTTCGTGGCCGGAGCCATCTTCTCCGGATTTGCGATGGTGCTCACGCTGATGATCATCACCCGCAAGATCTACGGCATGGAGGACATCATGACGCTCGATCACATCGAGAAGATGAACATCGTCCTGCTCGTGACCGGTATGATGGTCGGATTTGCCTACTCCATGGAGTTCTTTATCGCCTGGTACAGCGGCGTGGAATATGAGAAGGCGATCTTCATTCTGCGTGCCACCGGACCCTACGCCTGGGCCTACTGGACCATGATCTTCTGCAACGTGGTCTCCCCGCAGTTCTTCTGGTTCAAGAGCCTGCGACGAAACGTGGCACTCACCTTTGTCATCTCGATTGTGGTCAACATCGGGATGTGGTTCGAGCGGTTCGTGATTGTGGTCACCTCGCTGTCCACCGACTTCCTCCCCTCTTCCTGGGGATACTACAGCCCGACCTTCTGGGACGTGGCTACCTATGTGGGGACCTTCGGACTCTTTTTCACCTTCTTCCTGCTCTTCCTCCGATTCCTGCCGATGATTGCCATCGCCGAGGTCAAGCATGTGATGCCCGAGGGGAATCCGGCCAACTATGATGATGAGGGCAACTTCATCGCACCCAAAGAGGTGGTTCCGGAGCCGGAACTGGTGGAAGGAACCGTCCGGCAGGCATAGTGAGCCGGACCTTGTCGATAAACGGAATGCACTAAACGATCCAGGAAGGCACAAACGATCTGAAGACTATGGCAACCAAGACAAACAGAACGGGAACCCGCAGTTACGGCATCCTGGCCGAGTTCAGCAATCCCAAGACGCTGCTCATGGCCGCCGAGACCGTGACCGAGAACGGCTTCCGGAACTTTGACACCTTCAGCCCCTTTCCGATTAACGGGATGGACAAGGCGATGAAGCTCCCGAAATCGAAACTGGGGAAGATTGTGCTCGGCCATGGCCTGCTCGGATTTTTCGGAGCTCTCGGGATGATCTATTTCATGTCGGTGGTCGACTACCCGCTCAACATCAGCGGGAAGACACTGATGAACATTCCGACCTGGATTCCGGTCACTTTTGAGCTAACGGTTCTTCTCTCCGCCTTCGGGGCTGTCTTTGGAATGATCTACCTGAACGGCCTGCCGCGGCTGCATCATCCGCTCTTCAGCGTGGAGCGTTTTGCCCGGGCGACCGACGACGGATTCTTCCTCTGCATTGAAGCAGAAGACCCGCAGTACGATCCCGAGAAGGTCCGTAAGCTTCTGGAGGAGGCGGGAGCCCTCCATATTGAGGAAGTCCACGAAGAGTGATATTGCACCATGACAGGGGTTGATGGAGTGATCCGTCTCCCTGAAAACGGGCTCTGGCCCGGAAGACCGTCCGGAAAGGCGGAACCGCCACATGGCAGAATCCTTCCATGTGCAGCAGATGCGAGTGAAGGGTGAATAGTGACATACGGGGCACGAGGGATCGTGAACCGAGCGAACGCAATGCAGTGACGCAATAATGAAACGTGATCCGAACTTCATGAAATTATCCGGGAAATCTCTACTGCCTGCCGCTTTGCTGGCAGCCGCCACACTGGTATCCTGCCGGGGACAGCTCTCCGAGAAGCCGCCGATCCAGCTTCAGCAGAACATGTACTACCAGGAGCGTTTCAATCCCCAGGAGGCCAACCCCTTCTTTGAAGACGGCATGGCGATGAGAGCCCCCATTGAAGGGACCGTTGCCCGGGGTGAACTCCGTGAAGACACGCGCTACTACGAAGGAGTGGACGAGAACGGCCGTTTTATTGACGAGAATCCGCTCGATCTGAGCCGGGAGCTTCTCGAGCGCGGACGTGACCGCTACGACATCTACTGTGCGGTCTGTCATGGCGGAATCGGGGACGGACAAGGGGTCATCATGGTGGGACAGTACGGATACGTCCCCGCACCCTCCTTCCACACCGATCAGCTGCGTGACATTCCCGACGGACAGATCTACTCGGCCATCCACAACGGCGTGCGCACCATGCCCTCCTACCGGACCCAGATTCCGGTCGAGGACCGCTGGGCGATCGTTGCGTGGGTCCGGACCCTGCAGCTGAGCCAGAATGCTTCGGCCGACATGCTGCGTGAGTATGGCGTGGATGTCGACCAGCTTGACCGGGAGTATCAGGCGATGCTCCAGGAGCAGGAGGAGCAGGCTGCAGCTGCCGCCGTCACCCCGTCCGAAGCGGTGGGAAGCGCCGAAGAGGGGCAGCAGATCTTCACCCGTCAGGGATGCCAGGCCTGCCACTCCACCGAAGGGGTCGCCATGATCGGTCCGGCTCTGAACGGAGTATTCGGCAGAGAGGTGGAACTGACCGACGGAGCCACCCTCACGGCCGATGAAGAGTATATTCGTGAATCCATTGTGAACCCCGGTGCAAAGATTGTAGCCGGATATAGCAACATGATGCCTCCCTACAGCCATCTGAACGAGCAGCAGCTGCTCTCGCTGGTGGAGTACATCAAATCGCTGGCCGGAAACTGAGGCACCGGGTCATTCAATCATTCAATCATTCGATCATTGATCAAGCCGGGGCAGTCGCGATCAACCGAGGCATTTGAACAATCAGGTTTTCACGATCAACCGAGGCATTTGAGCAATCAGACAAAACGGGCAACTGAGGCACCGATCAGACGAATCATTCGATCAGTCACGCCACACGAGCAACAGTCACCAGAGACCTAAGAGATTTTTAAAAACCCAGGTAACGGATACATGGCTACAAGCAGTCCAAACATCACGGATCCGGTCGAGTTTCCATCCAGCATCGATACGACCAGAACACTCTTCGGCGCAGGGATCGCCGGTCTGATCGCAAGCGGTGTCGGGTACTTTCTGAACTCGGAGCAGTTCTTCTTCTCCTACCTGACCAGCTTCGCCTTCTATACGAGCATCGGAGTCGCCTCCCTGCTGCTGGTCATGATTCACCATATCACCCGCTCCTCATGGGGAACGGTGATCCGGCGGATCCCGGAGACATTCTCCTCCAACCTCTGGATCTGGGCCCTCTTCTTCCTTCCGGTCCTGGCCGGAATGGGGACTCTCTACAGCTGGACCGACCCCTCTTACGTGACGGGCGATCCGATCCTGGAAGGAAAAGTGGCCTACCTGAACCGCCCCTTCTTCATCATCCGGCAGATCATCTACTTTGCCATCTGGGGCTGGCTCGGATACCGGATGCACCGCATCTCCCTCGACATGGACCGCACCAGCGACTGGGGACTCACCACCCTTCTGCGGAAACTGAGCGCCCCCGGCATCCTGCTGCTCGCCCTGACCATGGCCTTTGCAAGCTTTGACTGGCTGATGAGCCTCGATGCACACTGGTTCTCCACGATGTTCGGCGTCTACTTCTTCGCCATGAGTTTCCAGGCCCTCTTCCCGGTTCTGATCCTTCTCATTTTCTGGCTTCAGAAACGAGGAATCATGCAGAACACCGTCTCCAAGGCCCATATCTACGACCTCGGCGCCTGGTTTTTCGCATTCACAGTCTTCTATGCCTACATCGCATTCAGCCAGTTTCTGCTGATCTACTACGCCAACATTCCCGAAGAAGTTCTCTGGTTCTACCACCGCCTTGAAGGGAGCTGGGCATGGGTAACCTGGGCGATTCTGATCGGCCGGTTCATCCTCCCCTTCATCCTTCTGCTGAACCGCGACCAGAAAGCCAACCGCAAAATGCTGCTCATCACCTCCATCCTTGTACTGGTGATGCACTTTGTCGAGCTCTTCTGGATCGCCATGCCAACGTTCAAACACGCCGGCGCCAGCCTCAGCTGGATGGACATCACCACCTTCGTGGGACTGGGCGGAATCTTTATGGGACTCTTTTTCCGCACCTTCCGGGCCAACAACCTCATCCCGGTCAACGATCCGAAACTGCCCGAGTCCCTTTCCAGACACTATCATCAGTAAAAAAAACAACATCAGGCATCAACATCTGCCGGTCATCGCGTTTTCCAGGCGGTGACCCTGTTCAACAGGAATTTCAGCGACAAGGAAACAAGCTTTAGGAGAAGAAGAGCATGAGTCAGGAAGAAAAATACACGCGCGAGTTCAAGGCACAGGTCGTGCTCGAGGCGGTCTCCGACGATGCCCAGCCCCGGGAAGTGGCCGAAAAACATGGAGTAAACCCCTCCCTGCTCCTCGACTGGGCCGACCGTATGGACATCTCCCACGAAAAGCTGGACAGGCTCCGCGAGGAACTGGGCGAAGAGGAACCGCTACAGGTGGTTGAACTGATCACAGACGACTCTGTTCTGGTTGATGAGCTCCGCTACGGTGCCAGCTTCGACACACTCAACATGGGCCGGCTCCGCTACTGGGTGATCTACGGTGTGATCTTCTTTGTGTCGATACTGATCGGTCTTACCTGGATCTTCTACTTCAACGATTTTGCCACGACCCATCAGGTCGCCGAGCAGAGTGACTTCTACCAGATCACCCGGATCAAACAGCAGGAGCAGGAGCACCTCTCCAGCTTCGGAGTGATCGACGGCGAGGAAGGGGTCTACCATATTCCGGTCGAGCAGGCCATCGAGCGCATCATTTCAGAATAATTTCCGGATTTTCGGATCTCCGGCCGGACTGAAACGGGTCAGAAACAGATCAGAAACCGGCCTGAGAATGAAACCAGCGCAGTTTTCACACGGTTCGATCCGGCATCTGTCCATCAATTTGCCTATTTTCCAGCCTTGACAAATGCCTTGTCAGGGCGATGCAGGGGCAATGGCAGAACGTTTTCAACCGTGATGTGATCATGAAACGATTAGACAAGGCACTGAAAGCGGTGGTTCTTTTTTCAGTGCTCCTTGTTGCCGGCAGTGCGCAGGCGCAGTTGAACCAGGGTACCCCCGCGATTCTCCACGAAATGGGTGTGGATGAGAAACTGGGTGACAAGCTGCCACTAGATGCCGTCTTTACCGACTCGGACGGCAACCGGGTCACTCTCGGGGAACTGATGGTTCCGGGCAAGCCGGTCCTTGTCAACCCCCTCTACTATGAATGTCCCATGCTCTGCAACCTGGTCGTGGAAGCCGTCCACGAAGTGGTGAAGGAGCTGCGCTGGAGTCCGGGAAAAGATTACACCATCATCTCGTTCAGCATCGATCCGGAAGAGACCTGGAACCTGGCGCGAGCGAACAAAGAACGTTACCTCTCTGATCTTGGCCGGGATGGCGCCGAACACGGCTGGCATTTCCTGACGGGTGAAGAGGATCAGATACGCAAAGTGACCGAGGCTCTCGGTTTCCGATACACCACCGATGAACGCACCGGGGAATACCTCCATCCGGCGGCCATCATGTTTGCCAGCCCGGAGGGCGTGATCACCCGGTACCTCTACGGCATCAAGTTTCCGGAGTTCGATCTGCGGAATGCCCTCTACGAGGCGGCGGACGGGAAGATCGGAACCCCCATGGAGCAGGTCCTCCTCTACTGTTTCATGTATGATCCGGCAGCGGGAAGCTATGTACCGGTTGCCATGAATATCATGAAGGTGGGAGGGTTGGCTACCGCATTATTTCTCGGTATATTTTTGAGCCTGTTCTGGATTCGGGAACGAAGAAAAAAGGCTTGATACGGCAATTAAACGCTGAAAACGGACCTGGAAGCTTGACTGGAAGGCTTGATAACGGACCAACTCCATGAGCGCAACGTGAGCGCAGTACACTCTGTGCATACCATGGCGGAACCCTCTTGTGAAGTCTTCGAGACGATCATCCAAAAAATCTACAAGACGATCATCCTAATTCAAATCTCATTTCAGGAATGAACAGACTGAATGACTACTTGCTCCCTCCTGCCAAGAGTACGACGGCAGAACATGTGGATGCACTGTTTAACTTCATCAACGTCTCCAGCCTGATCTTCATCGTGGGGATTACCGCCACGATGATCTATTTCGCCATCAAATACCGGCGCAGGTCCGAGGACGAAACCACCCCGCTCATCACCCACAATATTGCGCTTGAGGTTACCTGGGGAGCCATTCCGCTCGTTCTGGTACTGATCGTCTTTGTCTGGGGTTTTTCCGGGTACACCGCCATGGTCACCCCTCCGGAGGATGCCTATGAGATCCGGGGAATCGGTTCGATGTGGCTCTGGGAGTTCCAGTATGAAAACGGCCACACCAGTGTGAACGAACTGCACATCCCGGCCAACCGGCCCGTAAAGGTGATCCTGAGTTCCAACGACGTGATCCACTCCTTCTTTGTGCCGGACTACCGGGTGAAGATGGACGTGCTGCCGAACCGCTACACCCAGGTCTGGTTTGAAGCGACAGAACCGGGAGAGTCCCAGCTCTACTGTGCCGAGTTCTGCGGAGCCCTGCACTCCAACATGCTGGCAACCGTTTACGCACACACCCAGGAAGATTTTGATGCGTGGCTTGAGGCGGGCGACACCCTCGACGAATCGATCCCCCCGGCCGAGCTGGGGCGACAGCTGGTTGAACGGCAGGGCTGCCTGGCGTGCCACTCCACCGACGGAAGCCGCCTGCAGGGTCCCTCCTTCCAGGGAATTTTCGGCCGGACAACCACGCTCAGCGACGGTACAACCGTGACAAACGACGAGAACTACCTCCGTCAGTCCATCCTCGAACCTGCCTCACAGGTCGTCCAGGGATTCCCCCCCATCATGCCGACCTACGCATCTCTCAACGATCGCCAGATCGACGCGATTATTGAATATCTCAAAACGATAGAGTGATATGGCCATCAATCAAACCACGTCTGATACCCTGACCGGAACCGCCGAGGCGGCAACCTACACCAGGTTGCAGGTGCGCCGCTACAAACCGGAAGAGAATCCCAAACGGAATTTCTTTACCGACGAGAAGGGCCTCCGGGCCTGGATGACCACGGTGGACCACAAGAAAATCGGGATCATGTACCTGGCTTCCACCACCTTCTTCTTCCTGGTGGGAGGAATCCTGGCACTTCTTCTGAGAACCGAGCTTCTTACACCGGCCACCACATTCGTTTCGGCCGAGACCTACAATCAGATCTTCACCCTGCACGGGGCCATCATGGTCTTCCTGTTCCTCGTACCGGCCGTACCGGCTGCCCTGGGGAACTTCGTGCTTCCGCTGATGCTGGGGGCCAAGGATGTGGCCTTCCCGAAACTGAACCTCTTCAGTTTCTACATCTACGTGACGGGTGCGATCTTCATGGTTCTGGCCATCTTTACAGGCGGCGTGGACACCGGATGGACCTTCTACACCCCCTACAGCTCCTCCGTCTCGGGAGGGAGCATCATCATGGTGACTCTGGGGGTCTTCATCCTCGGATTCTCCTCCATCCTGACGGGGATCAACTTCATTGTTTCGATCCACCGGCTCCGTTCACCGGGAATGACCTGGGGCAAGCTTCCGCTCTTCCTCTGGTCCCTCTATGCCACCAGCATCATTCAGATCCTGGCAACCCCGGTACTGGCCATCACACTGCTGCTTCTCACCATGGAGCGTGCCCTGAGCATCGGTATCTTTGACCCGGCCATCGGGGGAGACCCGGTTCTCTACCAGCACTTCTTCTGGTTCTACTCCCACCCGGCGGTTTACATCATGATTGTACCCGGGTTCGGAGTGATCTCCGAGGTGGTCTCCACCTTCTCCCGGAAGCACATCTTCGGGTACTGGGCCATCGCCCTCTCCTCGCTGGCCATCGCCTTTATCTCCTTCTTCGTATGGGGACACCACATGTTTGTCTCCGGACAGGCTTCTCTGGCCAACATGGTCTTCTCCTTCCTCACCTACCTGGTGGGAATCCCGACCGGGATCAAGGTGTTCAACTGGGTGGCGACCATGTACCGGGGTTCCATCGACATGAAAACCCCGATGCTCTATGTTCTGTCGTTCCTCTTCCTCTTCATGATCGGAGGATTTACGGGAATCATGGTTGGATCCCTCTCCACGGACATTCACCTGCACGACACCTACTATGTGGTGGCCCACTTCCACTATGTGATGGTGGGCGGGATGGTGATGGCCCTTGCAGCCGGAATTCACTACTGGTGGCCCAAGATCACCGGGAAGATGTACAATGAGTTCTGGGGCCGTGTTGCCTGCGTGGTGGTCTTCATCGGATTCAACATGACCTTCCTCCCGCAGTTTGTGATGGGATCTCTGGGGATGCCCCGGCGGTACTACAACTACCTCGAGGAGTTCGCCATCTACCACCAGGTCTCCACGATCGGAGCCTACATTATGGGAATCGGATTCCTGATCATCGGCATCTACCTGGCACACTCCCTCCTGAAGGGCGCCAGAGCCTCCTCCAACCCGTGGGGAAGCCGCGGTCTGGAGTGGCAGATCCAGTCTCCTCCGATCCTGCACAACTTCCACTACACGCCGGTAATCGTGAACGGTCCCTACGACTATCACAAGCCGATGTCTGAGTTCCAGCTGGGGATCCCCGATCTCCACAACGGCAACGGTCATGCGCACGAGGCAGTGACCAATGGAAGCCCGGCGGACGGGAAAGAGGCTCTAAAGGAAACTTCAGACAACTAAGAATCTAGACGAGACAGTCATGTCACAAGCAACTGCAGTAGCCAAGCGCGGCGCTCACGTACAACACCACTTCGTCGATTCCGAACAGCAGTTCGCGGCTTCGAAGCTGGGGATGTGGATCTTTCTGGTTACCGAGACCCTCATGTTCGGGGGTCTCTTCCTGGCCTACATCGCCTACCGGACCTGGTATCCGGAGCTCTATGTGATGGCCTCCTCCCATCTGGACACCTTCTGGGGTGGGGTGAACACTCTGGTCCTGATCGGAAGCTCCGTGACGGTGGCCATGGCCATCCGCTCTGCCCAGTTGAACCAGACCAGGAACATTGTGATCAACCTGGCGGTCACCATCGCGCTCGGACTGACCTTCATGGTGATCAAGTACTTCGAGTACACTCACAAGTTTGAACTGGGAATCTTCCCGGGCGCCAACTACGTCTACGAAGGAATCGATCACCCGAAAGCGAACATCTTCTTCAGCGTCTACTACATGATGACCGGCCTGCACGGGATCCACGTAATCATCGGGATGAGCCTGATGACCTGGCTGCTGATCCGTGCCCGCAAAGGCCACTTCAGCAGCGAGTACTACACCCCGATCGAGGTTGTGGGACTCTTCTGGCACCTGATTGACCTGATCTGGATCTTCCTCTTCCCGCTGCTCTACCTGATCGACTGATCGGGTTGATGCAGCGGTGGTTCGTGGCCGGTTTCCGTTGGTTCGCGGCCGGTTGCTGATGCGACGGCTGGCGACTGGTTGCCGCTGGTTCGCAGCCGGTTGCTGGTGGTTCGCGGCCGGTTGCTGGTGGTTCACTGCCAGTTATTGATGCTTTCGCGGCCGGTTTCTGATGAGTCGGCTTGCGGCTTGCGCCGGTTACTGATCCGTGGCTGGCGGCTGGATGCTTCGGCTGGCGGCTGACACCGGTTACTTATACGGTGGCTTGCAGCTGACAGATCAATCTTTTTAACAATTTCCATAAAACCGATACCGAGATAACATGAGTCATCACATTCCTTCCGCCCGGTTTCTGTGGGGCATTGCCGGTGCCCTGGCGGTGCTCACGTTCATCACCGTAGCGTTGACCTGGGTCAATATCCCTGCACCCTGGAATATTATTGTTGCCCTGGTCATTGCAGTAATCAAAGCCTCCCTCGTGGCTCTGTTCTTCATGAACCTCTACTGGGATGCACGTTTCAACATGCTGGTGATCATTCTGGGGGTTTCGTTTCTGGGAGTTCTTATCCTGCTTACACTGATGGATACACTCTCCCGTGGTGAAATTGTCCCATCATTCTAGATATTCTGATCATTCTGGTTGATCCGCCGCTGTGAAACGATCTCCCCTCCGTCTTGGCCACTTTGAACTCTATTCGGTGGAAACCGGCCTCTTCTGGCTGGATGGAGGGGCGATCTTCGGTGTAGTTCCCAAACCTCTCTGGTCCCGTCACTTCAAGGCGGACGAATCAAACCGCATCCCTCTGGCGATGCGCTCCCTTCTTGTACGGTCCGGGAAAACCGGCCGCACCTATCTGATCGACAACGGTTCCGGAGACAAGTTCGATGAGAAAATGCGGGGCATTATCGGCCTCGACTATGATCACAGCGAACTGATACGCTCTCTCGGAGAGATCGGTGTTGATCCCTGGGATATTACCGATCTGATCTTCACTCATCTACATTACGACCACTGCGGTGGGACCACCTGGTTCGATGAAGAGGGAGAACTTCAGGATCGATTCCCGCGGGCAATCTATCATATCACCCGAACCCAGATGGAGGCCGCACTGAAACCGAACGCCCAGGAGAAGGCAAGTTACCTTCCGGAAAATATTGGCCCGATCAGCACCAGCAAGCGGCTCAATTACGTGCGCGAATCTCGGAATATTGAGGAGATCCTGGGGGGAATGAATGGGATGACTGGGGAGGCCGGGAAGGCCGGAATAGCCGGGTTGAGAGAGGCCGATCTGTCGGGACTCTCTGAATTGGGAGAAAGATTCGCTCCTACCGCCATCCGATATGAAGATGGCCTCAATGCCATTACGGTTCATGGCCATACCGCCGGTATGCAGCTGCCGCTGATCCAGGCGGAGGGCAAGACCATTCTCTTTATCGGGGATCTCTCCCCCACCCACGCCCACTTGCCGCTTCCCTGGATTGCTGCCTATGATCTTTTCCCCCTTCAGACAATGGAAGAGAAGAGAGTGTGGCTGACTCTTGCTGTCGAGAACGGCTGGTATCTCTACCTGCAGCATGATCCCGATCATGAATTGATCACTGTGGGTGAAAAAGGGGGCAAGTTCCATATGAAAGAGAGCCTGCGCCTGGAGGATCTGGCTTAAGAAGTCCGTACCTGTTTCCTCTCGATCTCACGCCCTCTGTTGTTATTCCAGTTTCCAGCCTGAAAATGGAATTACTCCATAGAGTGGCGGCACATATAGGTTCCGAACCCTCTGTCTTTATTCCGCTTATCCTCCACATATTTGAATAAAGAACCTATGTCATTACTCTAAATATCCACTCCACCCTCTGTTGTTATTCCAATATCCAACCCAAAAAGGGAATAACTCCCTATAGCTCCGGAACATATCGATTCCGAACCCTCTGTCTTTATTCCGGTTTAACCCTTCAAATTGGAATAACAACTCCATGAGTCCGTGCCCCGCATCACACCCGCATCACACCCCACAAATTTTCCGCAAACGCCAGACCCTTCCGGATTGTTTAACCTGTGAATAGGTATGCACAACAACCGGATAAGGCTATGCAAACTGAACAACTGGAACTCAAAAAGATTCAGGTAAGGCGATACAAACCTCCTGTAACGCCTCGTAAAACCTACCTCCAGGAAGAACGGGGAATCAAAGCCTGGATGACAACGGTCGATCACAAGAAGATCGGCATCATGTTTCTCTGTTCGACCACCTTCTTCTTTCTGGTGGGAGGGGCACTGGCACTGCTTCTGCGCACCGAGCTGCTCACACCCGCACAATCGTTCCTCACAGCGGAGACCTACAATCAGCTCTTCACGCTGCACGGGGCCATCATGGTCTTTCTCTTTCTCATCCCGGCCGTTCCTGCCGCTCTGGGCAACTTCATCCTCCCGATCATGCTGGGCGCCAAGGATGTGGCGTTCCCCAGACTCAATCTTGCGAGCTACTATATCTATCTGGGCGGCGCCCTCTTCATGATTGCCGCCATCGTGACGGGCGGAGTTGATACTGGATGGACCCTTTACCCTCCCTATAGCACCAGCTACTCACCTGGAAGCGTCTTCCTTGTAACAATGGGAGTCTTCGTTGTGGGGTTCTCCTCCATCCTGACCGGAATCAACTTCATCACCTCCATCCATCGGCTGCGGGCACCCGGCATGACCTGGGGCAAAATCCCCCTCTTTCTCTGGGGTCTCTATGCCACCAGTGTGATCCAGATCCTGGCCACTCCGGTCCTTGCAATCACCGTGCTGCTGCTCGCCATGGAGAGAGTCATGCATGTAGGCATCTTCGATGCGCAGATCGGCGGGGATCCGGTCCTCTATCAGCACTTCTTCTGGTTCTACTCCCATCCGGCTGTCTACATCATGATCGTGCCGGGCTTTGGAGTGATCTCGGAGCTGGTCTCCACCTTCTCCCGGAAACATATCTTCGGCTACTGGGCCATCGCCCTCTCCTCGCTGGCCATCGCCTTCATCTCCTTCTTCGTCTGGGGTCACCACATGTTCGTCTCCGGGCAGGCTGCACTGGCCAACATGGTCTTCTCCTTCCTCACCTTCCTAGTGG
>CAYTTA010000016.1:0-5030 GCA_964440655.1 uncultured Balneolaceae bacterium | reverse complement strand
TCCCGACCGGCATCAAAGTCTTCAACTGGGTGGCAACCATGTACAGGGGGTCGATCGACTTCAAGACGCCCATGCTTTATGTCTTCTGCTTCCTGATCCTCTTCATGATCGGAGGATTCACCGGCATCATGCTCGGAACCCTTACGCCCAATATCCAGGTGCATGACACCTACTACGTGGTGGCCCACTTCCACTATGTGATGGTAGGAGGAATGGTCACCGCCCTTCTGGGAGGGGTGCACTACTGGTGGCCCAAAATCACCGGCAAGATGTACAACGAAACGCTGGGACGCATCGGCTGTCTTCTGATCTTCCTCGGTTTTCACGTCACGTTCCTGCCGCAGTTTATCATGGGCTCGCTCGGAATGCCGCGGCGCTACTTCAACTACCTGGATCAGTTTCAGACCTATCATGTGCTGTCAACCATCGGCTCGTATGTGCTCGGTGGTGCCGTGCTGATGATTGTAATCTATCTGATCTACTCGCTCTTCCGCGGAAAAGACGCTCCCCCCAATCCGTGGGGCAGCCGTGGCCTGGAGTGGCAGACACAGTCACCGCCGGTCCTTCACAACTTTGATCACACACCGGTCATCATTCACGGACCTTATGACTATCACAAGCCGATGGAGGAGTTTCAGCTGGGAATTCCCGATGTCCACAATGGCCATAACGGCCAGCCGGTCGCTCAGCCGCTCGGTGCACCCCAACCCGATACGGATGGATATGGCCGGAAGGAACGGTAAGTCATATCGGGAGCAGAAGATCTAACAGACCTGACAGATCTAACAGGGAGTCACCGGCAGCGATACCCGTTTTGAACCCGGCAGCGGAGCCGTTCACCGACAAGCAGAACCAATTATCGGGCAAAGATAGCCGGCCCCCATTGGCAGCGGACCCGGCCGCGGAGATGAACCGGAAACCGGTGATATTCGCTATCTTGCGGCATGGCAGATTCCCGCCCACATAACAAAAAAAGCGATCCCGGCGATACCAGGCCAAGTGACTCAGAGAAAAGCGGCTCAGGGAACAGCGGCATCGCGAACAACAATAACATCACCCGCGGAGGCAAACAAAAGCGGACCATCGAAAGAGTAGAAGCGCTCCTCCGAACCCGGTACCGCAAGCTGATTCGCCGAGGCCGTCTTCTTCCCTGGCTGCAGGCGGCAACCCTCTTTCTGGGCGGATTGATTCTGCTGATGCTGCTCGAAAAGAGCCTTTGGCTTCCTCCCGTTGCCAAAATCATCACCTGGAGTATTCTTCTTGCATCGGCCGGTGCTCTGGCATTTCTCAGCCACAGAAAGGAGAGAAACCGTGTCCCCTCCACATTTCCCGCATTCTACCGGGAATTCTGCAAAAACGCATCCCTGCCACGACTTCAGAACGCACTCGATCTCTGGCTTGATCGGGAGGAGATCCGCTCCCCGCTTCATGAACTTGCCATCCGGAACAACCTGGAGAAGATCAGCGCCGAAACGGTCGAAGCACGCCTCAACAGCTGGGAATCCACCCATCCCGTCAAGCAATCCCTCCGTTGGTCCGCACTCCTCCTCAGCATCACCCTCGCCGCCGCAGCCGCACTCATCACCTTGCAACCGGATGCAGCGGGTCGCAGCGTGAACCTTTTTACAAGATACAGCCGGCCCAACCCGTGGCAGTTCCATCTCTCCCCTGGCGACACCACACTTCAGTACGGCAGTTCCGTCCGCCCGAAAATTGAATTCGGTGGAAGCCGCGATCTTCCCCGTCAGCTCCAGTTCCACTTCAAAACCGATATCGAGGAGAACTGGCGGCAACGTCCCATGGAGCCGGTGGGGGAACGGACCTTCGAAGGGCTCCCGCAGGAGATGACCGCAGACCTGGAGTGGTATGTGCAGATGGATGGATTCCGAAGTGAAACACGGCGGATATCGGTGCGCCAGATCCCTCGCTTTGAATCACTGACCCTGCGTGTGGAACCGCCGGAATACACGGGGCTGGAACCCTATGATCAGAACTGGCCGATGGCGGAGCTCCGGGCGTACGGCGGCTCACGCATCACCATCGAAGGCATTCCCAGCAAGCCCCTCGAATCCCTTGAAATCCTTTGGGGTGATGAGCCGCTCCGTGGTGAGTTCGTAGATGCGAGCCCTACGGGAGCATCAGCTGGTATCGCAGGTAACCCCAACTCCGGCATCCAGCCCGCCACAGCCACCTTTACGCTGAATCGCAGCGACACACTCCGCTTCTCCATGACGGACAGGGAGGGGATGAGCGCCGATCACGACTTCCGAACGCCCGTACGTCTGCTGGAGGATGAATACCCTGTGGTAACCATTCGCTACCCCGAATCAAATCCCGATCCGGCACAGAGCGACCGGATCGATCTGATCTGGCTGGCGGATGATGATTTCGGGCTGACTTCTGCCCGCCTGCACTGGGAACTGCAACGGGCGTTCACCGAAGAACCGGTGGAAGGAAGCCTGAAGCTGAACCGCCCTCAGCCCGGAAGGCCGACACCATTCACCTGGCAGATCGGAGAGCTTGATCTGAGGCCGCGGGACAGGCTCACCTTCCGCCTCTCGGTCCAGGACAACGACGCCTTCAACGGATACAAGACCGGCTGGTCCCGGGAACGGATCCTCGAAATTCCCTCGCTCACCGCCCGGCTGGAGCAGATGAATGAAAAGGAAGGCGAGATCCAGCAAGCCCTCGACCGAATCAGCGAACAGAAGCAGCAGGTGGATCAGGAGTACAGCCGGTTCCGGGATCGCCTGCGTCAGAATCCTGAAAGGAGTCAGGAAGAGAGCCGGAACCTCGACCTTCTGGAAGATCGCCGCCAGGAGATGGAGGAGACGATCCGGACACTGAATGACCAGGTCGATGAGCTCCGGAATGAAATGGAAGGATCCGACGAGATCTCCGAGACAACCCGTCGCGCATGGAGTGATCTCCAGGAGCTGATTGAGCAGCTGGATGATCCCGCCCTGCTCGCGGCACTCGAAGAGCTTCGTGAAGCCCTTCAGGGAATCGATCCCTCTGCGGTCCAGCAGGCGATGGAGAATTTCGAGTTCAATGAAGAGCTCTTCCGCGAACGACTGGAGCGGACACTGGAACTCTTCAAGACCCTCAAAATGAGCAGTGATCTCGACCGTCTCGCCGGACAGTACGAGGATCTGGGGCGAAGGATGGAGGCACTGGCGCAGAGCGAACAGAATTCGAACGAACAGAACTCGAGCGGCCAAAACGATCAGGCGAACGATCAGAACTCGAGCAATCAGGCGAGCGAACAGGCGAGTAAACAGCCCTTGAGTGAACAGCTTTTGCGCGAACAGATTGGGGAGCAGCAGGCAATCCGGGAAGATACGGGTGATCTGCAGAACCAGCTGGATCAGCTCGACAGCCGTCCGCCTCAGCGTGCAGAGCAGAGGCTCCGGGAGATGAAGAATGAAGCCCTGCAGGAACTCGCCGAAATCCGGGAGAATCTGGATCGGCTGATTCAGGAGATGCAGGGGGACGGTGGGGAATTGCAGCAGGGGCAGCAGTCGGGGCAACAACAGGGGCAGCGGGCGGGGCAACAGGCGGGGCAACAGGCGGAACAAGAATCGTCAGGACAAACCGGTCAGCAAGGCCAGCAAGGTCAGCAAGCCAGGCAAGAGCCGCAGCAGGTACAGGAGCGGCAACAGCAGATCGCGGAGCAGTTTCAGGCCAGAGCCGAGGCTCTCCGAAAGGCCCGTGAGGAGATGAGCAACCAGCAGATTCAGATCAACCTCCTGGCTCTGCGGCAGGCTCTCTTCACGCTCCTGCAACTCTCTGAAGCCCAGGAAGAGCTTGCCGGTCTTGTGGAACAGACCGATACCGGCAGCGAGGGGTACGTCCGGCTGGCACGTGATCAGCAGAATATCCGGAGCCAGTTCAGTGTCATCGCCGATACCCTTTTCCGTATCTCTTCAGAAATTCCTGCCCTCTCCAACCGGATCAACCAGCGCAAGGCAGAGGTCGACCGGGCACTTGAACAATCCACCCGGCAACTGGCCGAGCGTGAGCGGCAGTCGGCCGTTCTCGCCACCCGTGAATCACTGGGCGGGATCAACGAGCTGGCTTCCATGCTCGCCGAGGTGGCGGAACAGCTTCAGAACCAGCAATCGGGCGATGGCGGAGGGGGCCTCTCGATGCAGCAGATGATCGAGCAGCTTCAGTCCATGAGCGAGGATCAGCTGCAGATGAACCGGCAGCTCCAGGAGATGATCAACGATCTGCAGGGACAACGGCTCACACAGGATCAGTCGGAGCGCCTGGAGCAGCTTGCACGCCAGCAGAATGAGATCCGGCGACAACTGGAGGAGATGCGCCAGAGCGGAATGTTGCGTGAGGGAGACAGGACGTTGAGTGAGCTGCGCCGGCTTACCGAACAGATGGAAGAGGCAATCAACGACATGCGGGGCGGGGTAACCGATCCCCTGATGAACGAACGCCAGTATGATATTCTATCCCGAATGCTCTCGGCCCGGGAATCGCTTCAGCAGCGCGAGGAATCCGAAGAATTTCGAGGCCGCACCGCTTCGGAATTTGAACGCTCCCGCCCCCCGGATGTCACACTTGAGGAACTGGAGCAGGAGATCCGGACCGTTCTGGCCGATCCCTCCTATACCCGGTTCACCCCGCAGACCCGGAGGCTGATCGACCGCTACTATGAACTGTTACGACAGTATCAGGAGCGGTTTGAAGAGTAGCCAAGAGGCCGGTGCGCGATGCTTGATTCCAATTCTCCCGTCGAAGTTGCATCGGTCTTTATTCTTGTTTTGCCTCCCGAATTGGAATAACAACAGAGGGTTTCGGAGGATGATGTCGCGAGCCCTCGGTCGTTATTCCAATCTCGCCCCCGAAAACGGAATAACAACAGAGGGTTTTGGGGTGATGATGCCGCGAGCCCTCGGTCGTTATTCCAATCTCGCCCCCGAAAACGGAATAACAACAGAGGGTTTTGGGGTGATGATGCCGCGAGCCCTCGGTCGTTATTCCAATCTCGCCCCCGAAAACGGAATAACAACAGA
>CAYTTA010000015.1:29908-42381 GCA_964440655.1 uncultured Balneolaceae bacterium | reverse complement strand
CAAAAAAGGCCGGATAAACCGGCCTTTTACATGTTCGAGAACAACGCTCGATAATCCCGTAGAGAATATAATCAGATTATCTGGCTCCCTTGCGCATCAGATCATTCAGCGGCCTGCCGCTCGTTCCGCTGGGGAAGGGGATCTGCAAGAAGGTAGAGACAGTCGGTGCAAAGTCCGTGATTGCCACCCTCTCGGCAGAGCTGCCTGCCGGCACCAGACCACCGATCCAGAATCCGGGTGCGTGCGTGTCATAAGCCCAGGGGGATCCGTGAGTCGCTCCCCTTGAAGATGAGCTGCCCGTCTCATGAGGCTCCAGCCAGATAAAGACATCCCCCGAACGCTTCGGGTTGAATCCGTTCTGGACCCATCTGCGGACACCATGGGTATATTCACGGGTTCGCAGATCATCGTACGTGAGGGCTCCGGCAATCCGATCTATTGAAAGCATGTAGTCGGCCACTTTCTGCCGTACTTCTTTCAGATCCAGCCCCCGGGCGGCAATCTTCTCATGATCGAGATAGATCTGGAAGTTGGTAAAGGCCAGGTAGAAATCCTCGCCCCAGGTATCGGTCATGTACTGCCGGAGTCCGCTCAGTGCCTCGGAAGATCTCAGCTGACCGGCAGGAATCCCCTGATCCGCCAGATAGCTCACCACATGACTTACTCCGTGGTCGGAGGTCAGGAACAGGAGGATGTTCTCCATTCCGTAGTTTTCATCGAGATAGTTCAGCAACCGCTCGATGTAACGGTCGAGGCGGAGAATCTGATCCTGAATCTCGATGGAAGCGGGACCATAGGCATGACCCACTCCGTCTGTAGAGGAGAAGGAGATGTTGATCATATCGGTAATGCCGCGGCGGCCTAGATTCTCTCCCTCCATGGCGGCGATGGCCACTTCCAGCACCAGCTCATCACCGAAGGGGGTGGAAGCCAGGATGGAGGGAGTGGCTCCGTGGTTGGCCACCAGGCCGGGCAGATCATGCGGAAATGTGGGAGACTCCTCCCCTCTGTGAAGCGTTTCGTAGGGGTTGTCATCTTCAATGCTCTCGATATACTCCTCGATCGGCAGAAGTGTCTCCCAGGGTCGGCTCAGGAAGTCCCAGGCGAGCCTTCGCGCATTGAACTCCTGGAGCCACTCCGGAAGCTCTTCACGATAATAGGTACTGGTAATGAAATTCCCGGTGGACCCTTCAAACCAGTAGGCATCACCGGTATGGCCACCCGGCAGGATGGCACCCCGGTCTTTTCGGGATACACTCACCACCTTTGAGCGGAAATTGGTGTGGAGCCTGAGTTCATCCCCCACGGTTGTGGTCAGCATGTTGCCGGGCGACTTGTTCCCATTGTAATCTGGTGCTGTTCCCACACCCTCATACCCATCCACTTCGATCACGTTGATCGACCGCCCGAAATCCCGGACATACCAGGCGTTCCCCATCACTCCGTGGTTGGAGGGGGTTGTACCGGTATGCACACTGGCATGGCCCGGCCCTGTCGCCGTCGGCAGGTAGTTGTAGTGCATGTTGGTAAAGGTGAAGCCCTCCCGGACCAGTCTTCGGAATCCGCCCTCACTCAGCTTGTCCCAGAACCGGGAGACATAATCGGGCCGGAGCTGATCCACCATCACGCCGACAACCAGGGCGGGTCGCGATTCCGGGTCGGTCAGAAAAGGATCACCCACACCGGCCTGAGTTCCCTTTGCATCTTCTGACTGTACCGCTGCGGGTGAGGCGTCGGCTTGCGCAGGCTGATAAGAAGCACAGGAGGGTGTGATACCAAAAGTCAGAGCAAACAGTGCTATGAAAAGAGGCAGAAACGCATGAATCGATTTTTGTCGTGCCATAACTGAAAAGTTTGTCAGTGGTTGTTCCGGCAAGACCAGAAGGTCCCGCACCGGATCCGGACATCCGGAAAGCAGCGAAAGATATCAAAACCTGCCGGATTTAAAAGAGAACGACGGAATGGTTAAGAAGAAATCAGACGCAATTCCGTGAACAACAACAAGTTTCGAAGACTGTCAAGGCTATGTAAACAATTCCCTTTAAAAGAGATTTATACCTCCAATCTCATTTTTTTGGCGAGACTAAAAAATCGTGTTACATTAGCGGAGCCTGGATCAACAGACGTTCGAATTCTACCCTGACTACAAAAAGGATCTTCAAAAGAGACTGCTGACGGCCTGACCCCCTCTGTGAAAACGAGCAGTTAGCCGCCACAGAAGAATTCAATGGTAAACAGTTGCTCAAAATGCATCCCCTTTGTGTCGATGACACAGGGATAGAACTTTTGCACTACCCTTAAACAACACATCCAAATCAACCTTCAAAACCATGAAAAAAACCTCTCTATCCATACTGGCTTTCCTGTTCTCCGTTATTCTGGTTGCTTCCGTACAGCCCGCACAGGCTCAGGTTACCCAGGAAGGGGATATCACCGCCGGGATCGGCCTGAGCTACGGCCTCGATATTGAAGAAGCGGGCCTGACCATTCAGGGCTTCTACACCATCACCGATCAGATCCGTGCCGGTGCAGGCTACACCTACTATTTCATGGATAATGATGTAAGCGCCGGTGAACTGAACATCGACGGCCACTACCTCTTCAAGAACGAGGATGGCCTGATCCTTTACGGCTTGGCAGGACTCAGCTTTGCCCGGACTTCCGTTAAAGTGATGGGATCCAAGTTCAGCAGCAGCGATACCGGGGTGAACCTGGGTGCCGGTGTTGAGTACGATCTTGGAGCCGTCTACCTGTTCGGAGAGCCGAAGTTCACGCTCGGCGGATTTGAGCAGCTTCAGGTAACCGCCGGTGTCCGGCTTCGTTTCTGATCTGCTGTAGCCGGTAGTCGCAACAAATACCATGAAATGAGCGGCCGCAAACACGTCCGCTCATTTCATTTCCATTCCTGAACCGTAACCCAATCCTCTCTCCATGTTCAGCTTGTCCAGAAAGTGGTTTGGCCTCCTGGCCTTTTTGTTTTTCATGGCAGCCTTCAACGCCTGTTCCGACAACCCTGCATCACCAGGATCGGATATTGACGATACCGATGATATTGGCAATAACAACGGTGGCGACGATGGTGGCAATTTCGAAGATAATCCATACCTGCCGGAGATCGGCGGCATTCTCGAGCAACTCGATCTCTCCTTTTTTGAATTTGAATTCGATGATGAGGAGAATATCGATTTTGAGGAGTATTCCGGCTACTTGAATGCGCAGATCTACTCTGCCACAACCACCTTTGTCGTTGCATTCAGCAGCTTCGGTTATCTCCCCTATCTCTCCCTGGCGGATGGTCAGGAGCCGGAATTTAAAAACGGGAAGTGGATATGGGAGTACTCCTTCACCTGGGATGAAGACGATGATTACGGGTTCGGCCCGAAGATGAAGGCGTACAAAATCCAGCCGAAAGCCAACGAAACCCTCAGCATCCGGCTCACCTCCTGGTCAGAAAACGGGGGAGTCGTCTGGAATCTTCACATCACCGGGGCACTCGACGATCAGGTAGTCTCGGAGTTTCTGATGATCGAAGGGTTTGTCACCGAGGATGAGAAAGAGGGGTACTGGAACTTCTACTCTCCCGAAGTCGAGGACCAGCCGCTCATGAAAAGTGAATGGAAGATCGAGTCCGATACGAAGTGGGCCTACACCATCACGTTTGTGGACGATGAAGATGACGGGCTCGACAAGATCGAACTCCTCCGGGACGGTCCCGAAAACTGGATCTCCTTCAGCGACACCTTTGATTCGATCGAAGTCTACTGGAATGACGAGACCGGGTACGGATGGTATGTTTCCAGCGAGGATGGGAAGACCTGCTTCGACCGGAACAACGATTACAAGAACACCGCCTGCGTGGGATAGTCTCGATCCCCTTTCACAGACGATCCGATATTCTACGGAAGGATCCGGTCGCCAGGCCGGATCCTTTTTTGTTCCTTTTTTCTGAAGTCAGAACTTGCCCGCCCCTGCAACGGTTTCGAACCCTTTTTTCTTTCCAACTATCCCTCTCTCATAACGCATGCAGAGACCCCGATAATGGTAGAGGTTGATGCGTGAACCTCTTACCTTTTGGCCGGCCACAGAATAGCCCCTCTTTCCGCCAGACTTCATATTACGCCATAAAGCGAATTGCGTCTGCTATACATCCCAGGGTGGGTATGTAAACCGGGGGCACCTTCCCACAAGAAACGTAATTCAACGTAGCGCCAAAAAAACCATTCCGATATGCCCTTTCCAAGAACGATGTGGTTCAGCCTTGCAGCCATTCTGTTCCTTCTGACCTCCAACAGCTGCAGCAACGATCCCGCTTCATCAGAGCCCGACGAGCCGGAAGCACCCGAACTGCCGATCATCGCACCTCATCTTTCTGAAAATCTCCTCGACTTCTTTTACATCGATCTGGACATAGATGCTCTTGCCGGGCAGGAAGAGTATACCGGATATCTCCTGGCGGAGGACTGGATCGGATACGTCCGTCTCGGCGATACCGGGCAGACCTTCATCGATGCGGCTGTATTGTCGAAGGGGCCTGTTTACCTGGAAGGTGAGTGGGTCTGGGAATTTCGCGAAAGCGAAGAGGCATATGAGGAGTATGAAGCCCGTACATCCGGACAGGGTTCAGCCTTCCGTAAATCCAGTGAGGATTATCTGGACCACAGGCTGGTTGCCAGACGTGTAGAGGGGGGAATAGAGTGGACCCACTCTCTGAGCGGCATGCTGGACGGTGAACCATATGAAGCTCCTCTCTACATGAAGGGTTTCATATCGGATGACGGATCCATCGGGACATGGAGCTATTATTCGATCGATGACATTGAGACTCCCTGGCAGGTCACCGAATGGAAGATTGAATCCGATTCGAAGATGACCTATAAAACGGTCTATGCAGAAAAGGATGAAGAGGATGAGGATGATCACGGCGTAATAGAGTACATCCGAAATGCCCCGGAGAATCATGTCACCACCGACATATGGGTCGAGATCTATTGGAATGAAGAGACAGGGCATGGATGGATCACCACCAAAGAAGGGGGGAAAATCTGTTATGACCGCAACAACGAGTTCAAAAACCGGGAATGCGAAGAGACGGGCAAATAATCGTTGCCATCAACCGGTTCAACACCTGCCTGCGCGCCCTTTCATCACTTGACTTGATATCCTTGTTGATTGCACCCTATCCCAGATCTTTCCGAATCATTCATGGATAACATGACCACCAGACTCCGGTTCACCCTTCCTGCTCTGCTGTTGCTTCTGGCGGCCATTGCCAGCTGCCGTGACAACCCCTCTTCCGGCGGATCGGGGGGAAGGGCTCCGGAGCTTCCGGACATCCATCACTTTCTCCTGGATCCTCTCTCCTATTTTGAGGTGGATTTCGATCCGGAAACCGATGCCGATACGGTTTCGGATTATTCCGGCTTCCTGGCTGCCCGCGACAGGGCGGACCTGCTCGCTCTGAGCGGTTTCGGCACCATCTACCTGGACACTGCGGAGGGGACGGAGCCGGTGGCGGAAGGGGGGCTCTGGGTCTGGGAATACACGCTCGCCCAGGACGACGAGGATGACTGGGGTGATTGGGATGATGGGGAATTCGAGGCAGCTTCAAAAAATGCGGCAGGGAAAATCGGCATCCGCAGTTATCGCGCGCAAAGCTACGAAACGATCCACTGCCGGCTTACAGCAAGAACTCTTTCAGGAGGCACAGAGTGGATCCTGCGTTTGTCGGGTTACATGGATGGTGAGGCCTTTGACCTTCTCTTTATGGAAGGCCGGATCTCGGCCGATGGGAGCGGGAGCTGGAGTTACTATGATGCTGTACCTGGCGAGAACAGAGTTCTCCTGGAATCCGAATGGGAGTTTCATTCTCCTTCGCGATTAACCTACCGGCTTGATTCCTGGTTCGGGATTGCAGGAGTCCCAGGAACCGGTGAGCCCTCGGCATCGAATCAGCCTGAATCGATTGAATACGAGATGGAGGGACCGGAAAACTGGATCAAGACCGGAGATGGAGAGGATATCTACTGGAACGGCGAAACCGGCTATGGATGGGTTTTCCGCGACGGGAAGAGGAGCTGCTTCGACCGGAACGCGGACTTTAAGGACGTTCCCTGCCTCGACTGATCTTTGCGCCGGGTGATCTGTGCCGGGTGATCTCTGTGCCGGCGGATAATGCTCACGCGCCGGCGTCATCCCCATTTGAAAGCCCGACTCTGCATCACTTCTAATTATTCCGGGCCCTGCCGGTTTATCTGGTCGACAAGCTGGTCCAGAAAGTATTCCACGGCTCTCCGAAAGAGCTGGTCCAGACCCTGGTCCGGGGCGAAAACCTCTCCCCGGAGGAACGAGATGAGATCCGCAGGATCATAGATCGTATGGAGGAGTAGCATGAATCCCCGTCTGCATTCCACAGCCGGCTTCACTGAAGAGATTATTTCCCTGATCTGGCTCCCGCTCCTGATCTGGACACTGCTTGCAGGCGGCCTTCTCTTGCTGGCAAGATGGCGGGTGCGCGAAGTCGAGGTGCAGTACCGGGGCCGCCTTGCCCTGCTTGCCTCGCTGCCGGGAGGTGTTCTTCTCTCCATCGTCCTGTATCAGACCACCGGACTCTTCAGCGCTGAAGCCTACAGCACCGAAACACTCAAATTCATCGTCCTCTCTCCGCCGCTGGAAATCACCCTTGCCACTTCCGATCTGAGAGAGTCCCTCTCCTCTTCGGGGCTGTTCCTTGCAGGTGCTGCAATCTGGGCGGGCGGTGTGATGGTGCTGGCGGCACTCTTTCTCCGGCAATTGATGCAGCTTGGAGCTCTTTGCCGGAAAGAGACCCTCCGCCAGCTTCTCTCCCTTGACACTCTTTCAGAAGAGAACCGGAAACTGGCTCTCCGCCGCCCACGATTATTTTGTCGTCGCGGAAGAGATGCCCGAGCTGATCGACGGCCTCGAATCGATTCAGCAAGAGATCCATTATCCGCAAGAAGCCATCGACATGGGGATCGAGGGGCGCGTCTATGTCCAGTTCATCGTAAACAGGAACGGAGATGTTGAAAATCCGAAAATCATTCGGGGGATCGGCGGAGGGTGCGATGAGGCCGCTATCGAAGCGGTCCGGCATGCCCGTGTCAAGCCGGGAAAACAGCGAGGAGAACCTGTACCGGTTCTGTACTCGCTGCCCATCATCTTCCGGTTGAGTGAGCCGGGGGAAAATGGATAGCCCGGACACTCCGGTCAGTTCACGGATGAGAGGTAATTTCTCTTGGAGACCAGGTCGGTCAGTGCATCTTCAAGCAGATCGTAGGGACCATAAAGGGAGACCAGTTCCACTCTGGAGGGGTCTCCTTCCTCCTCATCTCGTGAGACAAGCTGACTGCTGGACCACTTCTCGTTTTCAAGGATGATAAGATAACGCGAACCGTCGGTCAGAAGAACGTCGGCACTGTCTCCCTCGCTGAATTCGATGTTCCGGACCTTGCTGAAGAGCATTTCGACCGGATTGTGAAACGTTACCGAGTAGGGCATCCCCGTTTCGGCATCGTAGAGTTCCTGAGCTTCCAGTGTGATGGTGTGAAAATTGATCATGAACCTTGAGAAGTTGAGGATGGAAATTCAGGAGCCGATCTCTCTCATGTTTATCGGCACCCGCATATCCAAATTTACCACTATTTATCCTCATTCTTGCTACAAAGTTCCATAGAAAATTTCTATCCCTCTGTTTTATCAGATGATACAAGAAGGGTGATTTTCTCTTACATCAAGGGGGAGAATGCACTATAGAAAATCTGCTCAATCAGGCTGCCGACGGGGCTTTCTTCTTTTTCCCTTTCCGCTCTTTCTTTGCCGCTTCGATGCTCTCCTTGAGGGCGGTCATGATATCGCGCGCTTCCGGTTCCTCTTCGGCTACCGTGACCACCTCTTCGCCTTTCACCTTCGCCTCGACCATCTCCTTCATCGCTTCATAGTAGCGGTTCTTCAGGTCGAGCTCGGCAAAACCGGCGCTCATGGAGTCGACCAGGGTCTTCGCCAGTTCCAGCTGCTTCTTGTCCGGCTCCTCCTCCTCTCCGTTCAGAAACGGCACCTCGCTCATCTTCCGAAGCTGTTCGGGATAGCGCAGTTTGTACATCAGTATCCCACCCTCATGAACCGTGAGCAGAACCGGAGATTCACGGTTTCGCAAAACCACGCTTCCCACCCCGGTCTTCCCCGTCATCTCCAGAGTCTTCCGGAACAGATGGTAGGTTTTTCTGGCAAATTCATTCTCCGGCCCGATGAAGTAGGGCTGTTCGTACAGTCCGGGGTTCACGTCACTGTGCTCCACGAAACCCTTTATCTCGATCATCCGGGTCGTTTTGGGTTTCACTTTCTCGAAATCCGCCTCTTCCATGATCACATAGTGCTCAGGCTCATATTGAAACCCACGGACGATCTCCTCCTTCTCGACCGGCTGGCCGGACACCTTGTCGGTTTTTACATAACCGATCGGATGATGCCCCTCCCGCGTGAGCAGGTCGAACTCAATACTCTTTCCGCTGTCGACGGCCGTGTAGAGCCGTATGGGTATGGTGACCAGCGAAAATTGAATATGCCCTTTCCAGATCGCTCTCATCTCTCTCCTGATTATTCCTATGGGTAAATTTGTCCGGCTTTTCCGGCTTCCCCGGTCTGGTTCACCAATTTCATTCCTCGTGATCTTGCTCCCAGCTCCGTTTCCGGATTTATCTGCATCTTACTCTCTGCTCCGCTTCCGGTTTTTCTGCTCTCGAGGCACTCATCTGCATCGGAAACACTCTCTGCGCCGGAAACACTCTCTGCGCCGGAAACACTCTCTTGCGTCGCCGGTTTCTCTTCCGGCATTGAATAACGTTCCAGAATTTTTGGAAGTATCCTAACCGGCCAGATCGGGACGCATCCGGCGATAGACAGCCTCCTTGAAGATTCCGTTTTCCGACAGCCTTCCATAGATGACCTCCACCACCAGACGCGGCTCCACCCAGCGGGTACTTCTGTCGTCGGGCAGAAGGGGCAGTGCAGGTTTCGGAACTTTTTTCAGCTTGTTCAGCTCTTCCTGGACCTCCCGGATCGTACGCGTATCAAAACCGGTTCCCACCTTGCCGCGGTAGACCATGTTCTCCAGCCGCGGCATTCCGTTTTTCACGGCATCGCCGGTCGCCTCGGCCAGATGAAGAGCCCCAAACAACTCGCTGCCCACTCTTTTCCCACGGGTATACCCGATCACATAACAGTGCGCATCAAACCGTGTCTTCACCTTCAGCCAGAGATCCGACCGGCTTCCCGGCAGGTATCTGCCATCCCTCTTTTTTGACATGATCCCCTCGAGTCCGTTCTCCCGGGCTGCCCGGAAGAGTGCCTCCCCATCCTCCACGGCCTCACTCAACCGGAATCTTTCCCCCTTCCGGATAAGATCGGCCAGCCATTCCCGCCGCCGGTGCAACGGTTCCCGGACCAAAGCACGCCCGTCCAGAAAGAGGCAGTCAAACAGATAGCAGTGGGCAGGATGCCGGACAGAGAGACGGCGTATCGTATTCTCTCCCGAAGCTTTCAGCCGTCGGATCACCGTCTCGAACGAAGGTCTGCCGTCCGGGTCCAGACAGACAATCTCTCCGTCAAACAGACCACAGGAGGCACGAAAGGCGGAAGCGGATGCAGCGAGTTCCGGAAAACGATCGGTTATCTCCCGTCCTTTCCGGTTGCGGATCTGCAGGATGCCCTCATCCAGAGTGACCAATGCACGGATCCCGTCCCACTTCACCTCATGCAGGTACTCACCGGAAGGCGGCCGGGTCCGGCTCTCCCCATGCATCGGTTCAACCGGCTCGAGCAGCCACTCACGAAGAGGTTCATCCACCCTTTCCAGCAGCCACTCGCGGTTTTTCGTCTCATGCATCCGGAACTCTCCGCTCAATTCCGGACTCTCCAGCCGAAAATAGAACCCCTCTTTTTTCTCCCTGGTGATCTCAAACCGCCCACTGGCATAGACCCACATCTCACCCCCTCCGTATTCCCCCTTCGGTATCGTTCCTTCAAAACCGAGATACTCCAATGGATGATCTTCCGTCTGAACGGCCAGACGCTTCACTCCGGAGCGGGGCGGCATCCCTTTCGGGACAGCCCAGGAGCGGAGTACACCCTCTCTCTCCAGGCGCAGGTCGTAGTGCAGGCGACTCGCATGATGCCGGTGAATCACGAACCGGTTCCCTTCCGCTGGTTCTCCCGATCCGGCAGGTTCCGGAGTCCGGCTGAAATCCCGCCGGCGGCCGTAGACCTCCAGCTGTTCCGGTGTTTTGTGAAAGGGCGATTCGTCAGCCACACGTGGGGCACCGTTTCTGGCGGGCCGGTGCGTATGCAGACGTACGGCATAACTCCCGATCCCCTCCCAGGCATCCCCCATGCTCTCAACCAGGTCGGGGACATTTTCCAGATGGTACTGACCCGGCTCATCCGTCTGTTCCAGTCCCTCCCACCGTATCGGCATGGAGACCGGCGCCCCCGGACGGCCGCGCACGCTGTAAGGCGAGACGACTGTCTGCCCCTGCCGGTTCCGATAAATATCGATCAGGATCTTCCCGCCCCTCTCCTGTTTCCGGAGCTTCAGAGTCGTATCCCCCTTGTAGCGGGCGACAAAGTCTGATGCAATCGCCTTGCTCGTCCCGAACACCGTCTCCACATCCTGATCGGGCACAAGAGGTACAACCAGATGAACACCCTTACCACCCGATGTCTTCACAAAAGGGTGGTACCCAAAATCTTCCAGATGCCTCCTGAGCTCCAGCGCAATACCGACCACCCCGTCAAAGGGAGATCCCTCCGGCGGATCGAGATCAAACACCATGGTATCCGGCGTAGTGAACCCGGGCCGGCGAACATTCATCTCATGCAGCTCCACAGCGGCCAGATTGGCTACCCAGACCAGGGAGGCGGTATCGGAGAGGATGATGTAGTCGATCGGCTTCACCTCGCCCAATGTTGCCGATTCAATCCATGCGGGCGTCCATTCCGGCTTGTTTTTCTGATAGAACCTCTCCCCGCCAATCCCATCCGGATAACGGATCAGCGTGAGCGGCCTCCCCCTTACATGGGCGAGAAGGGCAGGGGCAATTCTCAGGTAGTAGTGGATAAACTCCGCTTTTGTGATCTCCCGCTCCGGGAAAAGCACCTTCGTAAGGTTGGTCAGCTCGATCTTCTGTCTGCCGACTTCGACCCATCGCGACTCACCTGCCATTCCATCCTTCCGCATCTGCTTTTTGTGATGATGACACGTTTTCTGATGATGACGCGCCATCCATACCATTAACGAACTCTGCCGGCATGCCGTTTGTGCCGTGGAATACAGCAGAGAGGAACGGCAGGGGCGATGTGGTCTTCATCTCCTCGGTTGCCGCCGCACATGCCTATCCGGGAGGGGGATCTACAGCGCCAGCAAGGCCGCTGTGGATCAGCTTGCGGAGACCCTTCGGCTGGAAGTGCAGCCCGAGATCCGAGTCACCGTAATCCATCCGGGCGTGGTCGACACTCCATTTTTTGAAAATATGATTCATGGCGAACAGAGCGTCGAATCGATCGGATGGGGGGCGCTTGCCGCCGATGATGTGGCCGAATCGGTTCTCTATGCCATCACCCGGCCACGCGGGGTGGCACTGAACAATATCGTCATCCGCCCCGCGGGTCAACCCATGTAACTGATCATCCTTTAAAAAAATGCAGTAAAAGATCCTCATCACGGGAGGGGCCGGTTTCATCGGTTCCCATCTGGCGGACGAATTGATCCGGCATGACTATCAGGTCCGGATACTGGACAATCTGCTGGAACAGGTGCACGGACCCGAGTCCCGCTGGCCGGACTATCTGAATCGTGACACCGAACGGCTGAAAGGGGATATCCGGAACCCCTCCGATGTACGGGATGCAGTGAAGGGGGTCGATGCCGTCTTTCACTTCTCCTCCCGTGTGGGAGTGGGACAGAGCATGTATGAAATCGGCGATTATCTCCATGTAAACGATCTGGGCGCAGCGGTGCTTCTTGAAGCGCTTCTGGATCACCCGGTAGAGAGGCTGATCACCGCTTCCAGTATGAGTATCTACGGGGAGGGGCTCTATCGCACCGTGGACGGAGAGATTTCGGATTCAGTTCGCCGCAGGATGGAAGATCTTCGCAATGCCCACTGGGAGCCCATGGACCGGGAAGGGAGGCCTCTTCTGCCCCTTCCTGTACCCGAGACCAAGCCCCCTTCCCTCGCCTCGGTCTACGCCCTCTCCAAGTTTGACCAGGAACAGCTCTCTCTCATCTTCGGCAGGGCGTATCATCAACCGGTGACAGCTCTGAGATTTTTCAATGTCTACGGTTCCCGGCAGGCTCTTTCCAATCCCTATACGGGCGTACTGGCAATCTTCAGCTCACGCTATATGAACGGCAACCCCCCGCTGATCTATGAGGATGGTCTGCAACAAAGGGATTTTGTTCA
>CAYTTA010000015.1:17434-29808 GCA_964440655.1 uncultured Balneolaceae bacterium | reverse complement strand
ATGTTCAACGACAGGAATCAAGAAAAATCAGGAGAGCAAGAGAGAATGTCATCAGAAGAAAGCAATCCCCCTGAGGATGAGAGGGAGAATAGAGATGAGAGAAACCGGGCCGGCAGTGCGACAAACCGTACGGCCTGTCCGGCAATCGGAATCCTCGAGTGGTTCCATCTCAACGACCGTGAACATGTAGACCGGACACTCCGGCAACTGGAAGAGATCGGAATCAGCGAACTGAGAACAGGAATATCGTGGGCCGATTATCACACAAGTGAGGGGAGAAAATGGATTGAGTGGCTTGTTCCCCGTCTGGCGGACCGGTACATGAAATCCTGCTGGCTGCCTCTTCCGAGGAAGTCGTTGAGCTGCTCGCGCTCCCTTTCGACGAACGTCGAAACATCGGTCTCCGGGCCAGGAAAAGGGTTCTGCAGGAGCACTCTTCGAGAGTGCGTGCGCAGCAACTCCTCCGGTACTACAGGGAGATCGAAGCGTTGTCGGCGACCCGCCGTGCACTGTCAGACTAAGCTATACAGCTTCCGTTCGAGTTACCATCTCCCGGACAACGCTGCCATATACCGGTTCTCGCTGCAATCGATCGAAAGGAAGATGAACAGGACGCGGGCATATCATGACCGGCCTTCTCCCCATCCCTGCCTCATTGGTTGGCAGCCGGTAAAGTCGTATCTTTACCAGATCATTCCAGTCAACCAAAAGTCGCTCCATGACTCTACTGAACCTTTTTTTCATGATGACACCGTCGGGTGGAAATCCCAATGACGGGGCATTTGCCTCGCTTCTTTTTATGGGGGCACTCTTTTTTGTCTTCTACTTCTTCATCATCCGCCCACAAACCAAACGGCAGAAAGAGATTCGTCAGAAAGTGGATGCCATGAAGAAAGGGGACAAGGTGATCACCTCAGGCGGAATGATCGGCCAGGTGAACTCGATCGATGAGGAGACCGTCCTGCTGGAAGTGGACAGCGGGGTGAAAATCCGGTTTCAGAAAGGCGCGATCATCGACGTCAATCCTTAAACAGCCGGCCCAACCGGCACCACTCTCTTTGCTGACGAGATCCGTCCGATGGCAGCAGAATGACTTCCTGAACCATGTCTACCTATCAGTTCAATACCATTGCGGAAGCCATCGAGGATATCCGTAATGGGAAAATGATCATCGTGGTTGATGATGAAGACCGGGAGAACGAGGGAGACTTTCTCATGGCTGCAGAGAAAGCGACTCCCGCCGCCGTCAACTTCATGGCCCGTTACGGAAGGGGGCTCATCTGTGTCCCCATTACGCGGGAGCGTGCCAAGGAGCTTGAACTGGACTACATGGTTACCCACGGGGCCGATCCCGATGAGGCGGCCTTCACCATTTCGGTCGATCACAAGACACTGACCACAACCGGTATTTCCGCCTCAGACCGTTCCAATACCATCCTGGAACTGATCAACCCCGACGCCGGGCCGGAAGACTTCCGTAAACCCGGCCATATTTTCCCGCTCATTGCTGCAAGCGGAGGGGTCCTGCGTCGTGCCGGTCATACAGAGGCGGCCATCGATCTGACCCGGCTCGCAGGCCTGCAGCCGGCCGGCATCATCTGTGAGATCATGAGTGATGACGGGGAGATGGCACGTCTTCCCCAGCTTGCAGAGATGGCACGGAAGTTTGATCTCAAGCTGATCACCATCAAGGATCTGATCGCCTACCGGATGGAGCATGAGTCTCTTGTGAAGGAGAAGCTATCGGTCGATATGCCCACCATTTACGGTGACTTCCGTCTTCATGTCTTTCAGGAGGTTCCGACCGGAGACACCCACCTGGCCCTCGTAAAGGGGGAGTGGGAGAAGGAGGAGCCAATTCTGGTCCGTGTGCACTCTGCCAATCCGCTGGCAGACATCTTCGGGAGCAAACGGAGCGACAAAACCGAACTGCTGCATCAGGCGATGAGAATGGTTGAGGATGCCGGCAAGGGGATCGTTCTCTATATGGATCAGATGAGCCGTGATTTCGGGCTGATGAATCAGCTTAAATCACTGCACCTCCAGGAGAAAGGGTACAGTGCGGGGGAGATCAGAGAAAAGCTCGGGATCCGGATGGATTACCGGGACTACGGTGTAGGGGCCCAGATCCTGCACGCCCTGAACGTCCGGAAGCTTCGGCTTCTTACCAACAACCCGGTGAAAAGGGTGGGGCTCAGAAGCTTCGGACTGGAGATGGTGGAAGAGGTCCCCATTCCTCTGGATCACGTCGATCTGGACCATCCCGATGCGAAACTTGACCGTCCGAGGGGAAGCAGCGGATTTCTGAAATCCCTGATGCTGGAGTAGCACTCACCTTCACCGGGTCCGGCTCTCTTTCTGCCCTTCAGCAGGGGATTTCCGCAATATTTACCTGAAGCGGCGAGATCATACAAGCAGCGAGATACGCCCCACCTGTTTACGTGATTTGGGCTCTGTAGCCTATTCCGAAGTTTTCTGCTCCGTCGGAACTTCCGGGGTGGGATGCGAGGAGTCATGCCCGGCACACCCTTCAGGCACCACCGGTCCGGCAGGTTCGGCCGGCATGATTTTCTTGTGGAAAAGCAGCATCACAATGATCGACGTGCTGATCGCGACATCCGCCACATTGAAGATGTAGGGGAAGACCGCCTTGTCATTGATCGAGAGGGTGAAATGGATAAAGTCGATCACATGACCATGAAGGATCCCTCCGTATCCCTCGATCAGGCCCATGGTAAGACGGTCTGTGATATTTCCGAAAGCTCCTCCGAGGATCAATCCCATGCAGAGCAGATAGGGATAACTCGCCTGTTCAAGGGTCTTCAGTATGTAGATGGTAATGGCAATGGTGGCCAGAATCGCGACAACACTGATCGAAGGAGTGGAGAGCCAGTCCATCCCCATTGCCATACCCGGATTCTGGGTATAGTTGAAAGCGAGCCACCCTTCTATGATCTCATAGCGGTGCAGGTCCAGTGAAAACCGCACCCAATGCTTGCTCACCTGATCAATGATCCAGACCAGCAGGGCCGGAGTGAAGAGAAAAAGAAGCTTTCTGGATCTGGCAGACAAAGTGATATCGTTGCTTGAACTCAATCCGATAACGTCCAACTCAGCGTCGCTTCAGTTTGGCCTCAATGCTGAGCTGGGTATGGGGCACCGCTTCCAGCCGGCCTTTGGAAATTTTCTTCCCGGTTACCTTGCAGACTCCGTAGGTCTTGTTATCGATCCGCTGCAACGCATCGTCCAGGTACCGGATAAACTTCCGGGTCCGGTTGTAGAGCATGTAGGTTTTCTCCCTTTCCTGGGCATCGGTACCGGCATCGGCCATGTGGAAGGAGTATGCCGACTCATCGGAGGCATTCTCCATGCTCTCCCGAAGTGAGTTCTGAAGGGATTCCAACTCCTGTTCCGACTCCCGGCGCTTCCTCAGGATGATCTCGCGGAAATACTCGAGCTCTTCATCAGAGTAGGGAGAGATCCTCTGTCCGGAGTTGTTCTGTTTCGCACCCGCCATAGTTGTCCAGTTTAATGGTTTACATTCCGTCTGATGGAAATAGTGCAGGAGTATTCATCAATACTCCAGGTCTTGGTAAAATCCGCCTGTTCAAGCAAATGGTCCTGAACAGATTCAGCCAGGGTTTCGGCTTTAATATACTCTTTCGTCGATGAAACCGCATTTCGGATCGGTTCATCGCATTCAAAACCGACGTCGATATGGTCGGTCACCTCATAGTCGGCCTCCTTGCGCATGTTCTGAACCCGGTTTACGAATTCCCGAGCCAGTCCTTCCCGGATCAGCTCATCCGTAAGCTGTGTGTCCAGCGCTACGGTCAGGCCGTCCTGGGTCTCAACGGACCAGCCTTCCAGGCCGGTACGGACGATTTCCAGATCGTTTCTCCCCAGACGGACCGTTCCCAGTCCGTCAAGCTCCAGATCCAGATAGCCGCTGCTTTCAAATAGGGTGATCTCCCCGGTAGTCAGCTCTTTTACGCGGTTGGCTACCGCTTTCATCATGTGCCCCAGCTTCTTTCCCAGAACCGGGAAATTGGGCCGGGCGGATTTGCTCACGATCTCTGAATCGTCATCTACAAATTCAATCTCTTTAACGTTCACTTCATCCAGGATGATATCCCGCACCGCCTCAATATTCAACCTCTCCTCCTTGCCGCCGATCGGGAGGATGATGCGTGAAAGCGGCTGCCGCACATTGATATCAATCTGGTTTCGGATCCGGAGGACAATGGAGGTGATGGTTCGTGCCATCTCCATCCTGCGCTCAAGATTCCGGTCGATCGACGTCTCCTCCACTGTCGGATAGTAGGAGATGTGGACCGACTCCTCATCATGGCCCGTCACACGATTCAGGTTCTGAAAGAGCCATTCTCCGAAGAAGGGAGCTATGGGGCTCATGATCTTGGCCAGATCGATCAGGCACTCATAGAGCGTCTGGTAGGCGGCCGTCTTGTCAAGGCTCTTGCCCTCTTTCCAGAAACGCCGGCGATTCCTTCGTACGTACCAGTTACTGAGTTCATCCACCAGCTTCTCAATTTCGCGTGCCGCCCGTGTCGGCTCGTAATCATCCAGAAACTCATCGACCCGTTTGATGGTGGTGTTCATCCGGGAGATGATCCAGCGGTCCATCTCCGTACGCTCGCTGTGGGCCAGCGGCTTGCCGGAGTAGGTGAACCCGTCGATGTTGGCGTACATCGCGAAGAAGGAGTAGGTGTTTACAACCGTATTGAAAAACTTGCGCTGCGTCTCCTGCAGACCGTTCTCACTGAACTTGAGGTTGTCCCAGGGAGCGGAATTGCTCATCATGTACCAGCGCACGACATCGGCACCGTACTTCTGGATCACCTCGAACGGATCGACGGTGTTCCCTCTGGACTTGCTCATCTTCTCTCCCTTCTCGTCCAATACCAGACCATTGGAGACCACATTCAGGAATGCGGGCTTGTCGAAGAGCATGGTTCCGAGGGCATGAAGGGTATAAAACCAGCCGCGTGTCTGGTCAACACCCTCTGCAATAAAATCGGCTGGATAGCGCGTTTTGAAAACCTGCTTGTTCTCAAACGGATAGTGCCACTGGGCAAAAGGCATCGCGCCGGAATCGAACCAGACATCAAGCAGATCGGGTACCCGCCGCATCGTCCCTCCATCCGGCGCCTCCCAGGTCAGATCGTCGATCCAGGGGCGATGCAGATCGATCTCCGTATCATCCGGAATGCCCGCCTTCTTTCGGAGCTCCTCCAGACTCCCCACACACTCGACATATTCCGGATTCCGGTCACTGACCCAGATGGGCACCGGTGTCCCCCAATATCGCTGACGGGAGACCGCCCAGTCGACGTTGTTCTCCAGCCATGCCCCGAAACGACCGGTTCCTGTGCTTTCGGGCTTCCAATTGATCTGCCGGTTGAGTTCCACCATCCGGTCCCGGAGAGCGGTGGTGCGGATAAACCAAGACTCTACCGGATAGGAGATAAGCGGGGTCTCCTTCCGCCAGTCGAACGGGTAGTTGTGAACCACTGTCTCATGACGATAGAGCAATCCTTTTTCCCGGATGGCACGGATGATCTCTCTGTCTGCATCCTTGAACCACATCCCTTCAAACTCCGGTACCTGCCCGGTAAAACGGCCTGCGGCGTCGATCGGGTTGTAGAGGGGTATATCGGCCTTTTTACAGCTCTCAAAGTCATCGGCACCGAAGGCCGGAGCGGTATGCACAATTCCGGTCCCCTCCTCGGTGGTGACGTAGTCGGCCGGTATCACCCTCCAGGCCTTCTCCGGACCGACTTCCTTCCGGGCGTAATCGAAGATGGGATCGTATTTCCAACCGACCAGCTCCTCTCCACGGTACCGCTGGATCACTTCGTACTCCTCGTTCAGAATGGGGAGACACTTCTCCGCCAGAATGTAGTGTTCCGATCCGGCTTCCCCTTCCACCTTCACCTTCACATACTCCAGACCGGGATTCACAGCCAGTGCCATATTGGAGATCACTGTCCAGGGAGTCGTGGTCCAGGCCAGGAAAAAGGTGTTCGGATCGGAGTGAGAGGGGAACTTCACGGTGACGGAAGGATCCTGCACTTCCCGATAGCCAAGACTCACCTCATGAGAGGAGAGAACCGTACCGCTTCCGGGCGAGTACCACTGGATTTTGTGTCCCTTGTAGACCAGCCCTTTGTCAAAGAGCGTCTTGAACGCCCACCAGATCGATTCGATGTAGCTGTTCTCGAAGGTGATGTAGGGGTTTTCCAGATCGACCCAGTATCCCATCCGGACCGTCAGATCGTCCCACAGATTCTTGTACTTGAGAACGCTCTCGCGGCAGTGCCGGTTGTATTCGGCAATTCCATACTCCTCTACCTGACTGCGCCCTTCCAGCCCGAGCTCTTTCTCCACCTCAATCTCTACAGGAAGCCCGTGCGTATCCCACCCCGCCTTGCGTTCAACCCGGTACCCCTTCAGGGTTCTGTAACGGCAGAACAGATCCTTTACGGTACGTGAGAGCACATGATGGATACCCGGTTTGCCATTGGCCGTTGGCGGACCTTCATAAAAAGTGAAGGGAAGTCCGTCTTCTCTCGTCTCCAGACTTTTCTCGAAGATCCGGTTCTTCTTCCACCAGTTCAGGATTTCAACTTCAGCCTTGGGATAGAGTAACTGCCTGACCTCTTCGAACTTTTTGTTCATTCCACTCCGCATGGGATTTGTAAAAGAATTAAGCCAGAAATATACGAATAAATGGAAAAAGAGTTATGGCGCGGCAAATGGGTTTCCGTGTGCAAAATCCCTATTTTCAGGCTCATCAGGAAAAATCGATCGTGTTTCATTCTGATTCTTTATGTGATTTTCATGAAGCAGCAAACCATCACAACCGCCACTCCTTTCAAAGTCTGTTTTGTCTGTCTCGGCAACATCTGCCGGAGCCCCACAGCCGAGGGAATCTTCCAGCATCTGGTCGAAAAAGAGAACCTCTCCGACTATTTTGTCATCGACTCGGCCGGCACTTCTGGCTGGCACATCGGGGAGCCGGCGAACAGCCGCAGCAGGATGGTGGCGGAGAAATATGGAGTCCGGCTTGCCTCTCTCGGCCGGCAGATCGATTCACGTGATCTGGATGAGTTTGACCTGGTACTGGCGATGGATGATCAGAACCTGCGCGACATTCAGGCACTGGCCAGATCGGAAGAGCAAAGAAGCAGGGTCCGGCTGATGCGGGAGTTCGATCCGGAGCCCGGAGACGGTAATGTGCCCGACCCCTATTATGGGGGAATGGACGGTTTTGAAAATGTATTCCGGATCCTTTACCGGAGCTGTGAATCCCTTCTGGATCAGCTGAAAGAGCGAATGGACGGAGTACGTTGAATTTCATGCAGCCCCGGTGAACCCGCACACGGATGCCAACTACACACCCCCTCATTCAGCAGCTTGCCCGTAAAGAGGGCTTTTCCATCCGGGACGCCAGGCCACTTGCCGGCGGCAGCATCCACCAGGCGGTGAGACTCGACACCGACCGGGGCAGCTTTTTCCTGAAATGGAACCCCATGATCCCGTCCGACCTCTTCAGGAAGGAAGCCGATGGCCTGAGGGTTCTGCGGAATTCCGGGGCTGGGTTTCTGGTTCCGGAGGTTCATGCGTTCGAACCTGATTTTGCCGGTGAACAGGAGAGAAGGGGTGATGATGGCGAACCGGAAAAGACGGGCACAGATCCGGCATCCGGGTATGACATCAGTGAGCCGGAACCGGGGAAGAATGGTGGAGCAAGCCGCTCCGAGGGTTACATTCTGATGGAGTACATCGCCCCGGCAGTGGATCGGGGCAGGGATCAGGAAAATCGGTCTTACGAGGAGTTCGGCCGGGCACTGGCGCGCCTTCACTCCATCTCCCGTCCGCACTTCGGACTCTCCTACGACAACTATATCGGACCACTGGCCCAGTCCAACCGGAGTCATTCCGACTGGTGTGAGTTTTTCATCCTGGAGAGAATTGAACCTCAGTTGCGGATGGCTCTGGATCGGGGAAAGCTACCGGGATCCTGCCGCCGATGGTGGGACCGCCTTGCAACAACACTCCCGGAACTCTTTCCCGATGCACGCCCCGCTTTGCTTCACGGAGATCTCTGGAGCGGGAACTGCCATTTCGACGCAACGGGAAAAGCTGTACTCTACGACCCGGCAATCTACTTCGGGCATCCGGAAATGGAGATCGCCTTCACCCGTCTGTTCGGAGGTTTCACCTCCCGTTTTTATGATGCCTGGAGTGAAGTGATGAATCCGGAACCCGGGCTCGAAGAGCGGGTACCACTCTATAATCTCTACCCCCTGCTCGTCCATGTGAACCTTTTCGGGGGGCACTACTGCGATCAGGTGATTACTTTTTTAAGAACCCGTTCCTGAAGACGAAAATGAACAAACCCCTTCAGCTCTTTCTTCTGCTTCTTCTGATTTCGGCCGGCTGCCGGACTCCGGGCACATTACACCTTGAAACCGGAGAACTGGAAGAGGCAGCAATCAGCCCGGAAGAGCTGACTGCACTTGTTCCCAATTACTCCGACCGGCTGCAGACTCTTTCGGGAGAGGGAAGAGCCTGGGTAAGCAGCCCTGAAGGGAGCGACCAGGTGGGAGTCCGTTTTATCTCCGATCGCGAATCGAGCCTGGTCTCGCTGCGAAACCGGCTGGGAATGGAGGGCGGAGAACTGCTTGTAAAAAATGATTCACTCCTGGTCTACAACCGTGTGGAGGGAACTGCGGAAAAGGTTTCTCTCCGTGATCCCCGGCTCACCGGGTCCTGGGCGATCGCCACAACCAATCTGATCGAACTGTTTCACCGGCCTCTTCCCGGTCAGGAGATCGTTCGGATCTTGCAGGATTCCCGTCACTATGTCGTCGATCTGAGGGACGGCTCCAGAGTGGTGCTGGAGAAGAGCTCCGGCCGTATCGTGGAAATAACCGGCGGCCTCCGCGACCCCTGGGGAAGGATACACTATGAGGGATGGGAAGTGCTCGATGGCTTTCAGATGCCGCGCAGGATCACCATCTTTACCCGCGACCGGGAAACTCGTGTCATTCTGCTTGTCCGGCAGCTGGAGGTCAACCGGCCGATTCCTGAACCCGATATCGATCTACCGGAAAATATTCCTGTACAGACCCTATGAGTTTCCGGCACCTCATTCCTCTCCTCTTTTGGCTGTTGCAACCTGCGCTTGCATCTGCCCAGACTGCCTATGAAGAACGGCGTACAGAACTTCAGCAGCAGCAGGAGGCGACGCGGATGGAGATCCAGAGGATCGAGGAGCAGATGGAGACCTACCGGAATCGCATTCAGCTCGCAACCCGCCGGTATGAGGAGATGTTCCGTCAGTACGAGGAGCTTACCCGTCTGATCATACTCCAGGAGGAGCAGATCCGCAAAATGGAACAGGAGCAGCGACAGATACGCGCGGAGCTGGAGCTGGTGGAAGAGAACCTGAGCTCACTGGAGACGGAACTCAACCGGCTTGTCGAGCGCTATCAGAAGACACTCATCTACCTCTACAAGCATGGCAAAACCAATGAACTGGCACTGCTGCTGACCTCCTCCTCGTTCAATCAGCTGCTTGTTCGCGCCTATTACCTCTCCAGATTTGATCACTACCGTGAAGAGCAGGAGGCGCAGATCCGCGCCAGACAGGAGGAGTATTCTCGCGTCCGGGATGAACTTGAGGAGACCGAACGAAGAAACATCGAGAGTCTTGCCCGGATCGAACAGGAGAGGGAGGAGATGAGAGAGCGGGAAGAGCAGCAGGCCCGCAACATTGAACTGCTCCAGAGAGACCGGCAGCAGCTTGAGGAGCAGCTGGCCCGGACCGAGGAGCAACACCGGCTGCTGGATGAAACCCTGACCGAGCTGGCAGAGGAGGAGGAACGGATGCGGGCCGCCGAGGAGGAGAGGCTTCGCAGACTGGCAGCTGCCCGTCAGATCGAGGATGACGCGGAACGGGCTGCAGCTCTTGCCCGCTATTCCCGCCCGATCGCCCGCGTAGCCGCCGTCAGTGAGGAGGAGCTGACAGCTTATGAGAGTTCATTCCAGAGATCCAGGGGGGGGCTTCCCTGGCCCGTGGAGGGGGGAACCATTACCGAACGGTTCGGGGAGAGGGTCCACCCGGTATTCAGGACCCGGACCAGCCATCCGGGAATAGACATCGCTGTCCGCTCCCGCTCTCCCGTCCAAGTGGTGCATGACGGATATGTTTTTGCTGTTCAGCCGTTTACAGGCTTCGGGAATGTCATAATGGTCCACCATGGGAGATACAAGACCGTCTACGGCAACTTGAGCGATGTCTTCGTAAGCCGGGGCCAGGTGTTGAAGAGCGGCGATGTAATCGGCCTTTCCGGTGATGAGAACTCCATCCGGGGCGAAGTTCTCTTTTTCATGATCCGCGACGGGAGCAACAATGTGAATCCGGAATCCTGGATCCGAAAATCACCCTGACAACAGAACAGTTCTCTCAACGGTGTGGGGGAGGACCCTACATCTCTCCTTGTCAAAAAAGGTTATCTTTCTGAAGAGTTTCCGGCACAGCTGCCCTAACCGAGACAACAGATATGCGTATGCAGAACGGTGCCCGTGTTTTCGCCTACATAACCTGGGTTGTAATGATCTCTCTGGCGATTATCGTCTTTTCAAGCCGGTTTCTTGTCTATATCAACGTACCGGGCTGGGTGGGTCTGATCGCACTGCTGGCATTCGGCCTGGTCTATCTCAATTTCACCTACCTGACCGTACGTCGATTCATTCGCAAGGTAATGGGAGAGACCCTGTTACACTATCTGCTTGCACTGCTCATCTGGATCCCACCGGCCTTCTGGCTCATCTATGTGAGCGAGGAGATCGGCAGCTCCAGGATCCTGACCCTGGTGGTCTTCGCTTTTTCCTGCGGTCTGGGGGCCTACTACGGGTATCGCTCCGGCAAGCGCCTGCAGCTTGAGTACCTGCAGAAAAACCGCACGGAGCATCCGACCGAAACAACAGGTCAGAATCATCGCTGACCTTTTTTGTCTAACTGTTAATCCTTAGCCGATAGAATCATGGTAACCATCATCGGTGCAGGCCCCATCGGCCTGGCCACCGGAATTGAACTGAAAAAAAGAGGGGTGCCCTTTCGAATTATTGAAAAAGGGTGCCTGGTACAGTCGATCTACAACTACCCGGTCAATATGACCTTTTTCTCCACATCCGACAGACTGGAGATCGGAGGTGTTCCTTTCATTTCTCACGGGAGCAAACCTACTCGAAGCGAGGCCCTGGAATATTACCGCAGGGTCGCCGAACATTTTGAGCTGCCCATTCAGCTGTATGAGGCGGTTACCGGACTGGAGGGAGAGGATGGCAACTTTATGGTTCATACATCCAAAGGCTCCTACCCGTCAGAGAAAGTGGTCTTGTCCACCGGCTTTTACGGACTCCCCAATCTTATGGGAATACCGGGAGAGGAGCTCCCGAAAGTGAGCCACTACTATAAAGAACCTCACCCTTTTGCCTGGCAGAAAGTTCTGGTCGTTGGAGCCGGAAACTCCGCTGTGGACGTCGCCCTGGAGACATTCCGTTGCAATGCGGAAGTTACGATGGCAGTCCGGGAGCCGTGGATCAAGGATTCAGTAAAATATTGGGTCAAGCCTGACATAGAAAACCGGATCCGGAGCGGAGAGGTGAAGGCTTACTTCAACACCACCGTTACAGAGATCCGCGAGCATGAGGTGGATCTGATGACCGAAGATGGCCCCATTACCATCGAAAACGATTTTGTGCTTGCCATGACCGGTTATGTGCCCAACTACAGACTGATGAGGACCATCGGTATTGGCGTAACACAAGATCACCTGAAAATACCGCTCTATGATGAGCAGACCCTGGAAACCAACCGGCGCGGAGTTTATGTCGCTGGTGTGGTGTGCGGGGGAATGGATACAGGGAGGCTGTTCATTGAAAACTCCCGCATTCATGCCGAGATGATTGCAGAAGATATCGCTCGGAAAATGGACAAGGGAGTGGAAAAAATGGAGAAATAGGAGCGGAAGAAAAAAAGGGGCAAGCTCCCCATATCACACCGCTACAACCTTCTACCGCTGCTGCCTTCCGGCCCTGACGGGGTTCAAAGGGAGCTGGCTGCATGGGACTTGCCCCAAAATGATGGGAAGTGGAAATGTGGAGCTACGGGGATTCGAACCCGCCGAAGCACAGCTTCGGCAGCCTTATATCACCACTGCCCTGCCAAAACATACCCGGACAATGAAAAGGCTCCAGACTCACAATTTCCAAGGAACAGATCACAGGAAATGTGGAGCTACGGGGATTCGAACCCGCCGAAGCACAGCTTCGGCAGCCTT
>CAYTTA010000015.1:0-17334 GCA_964440655.1 uncultured Balneolaceae bacterium | reverse complement strand
GGAAATGTGGAGCTACGGGGATTCGAACCCGCCGAAGCACAGCTTCGGCAGCCTTATATCACCACTGCCCTGCCAAAACATACCCGGACAATGAAAAGGCTCCAGACTCACAATTTCCAAGGAACAGATCACAGGAAATGTGGAGCTACGGGGATTCGAACCCCGGACCTCTTGCATGCCATGCAAGCGCTCTAGCCAGCTGAGCTATAGCCCCGAAATTGAGATTCTAAATATAAAGCTGTTTACAATCCTTTTCCACTCTGTCCTGTTAAAATAAAAACCGCCGCCCCCCTTTTGTTCTTTTGGAAAAAAAAGGCATTTTCCGCGGTGCGGATCCTGCCGATAACCTGTCCGGGTCCGGTTCACCCACCGGGTAAAAATCTCCTTTGATGCTCTTTCCGGCAAGCCGGAACATTTTCCAGACCGGGAAGTTTAGAAGAACTCGTTGGAATGCAGGACCCTGAAAGGAACCGTCCGAAAGGGCTTTTATTATTTCAACAAACGTAATTTTCGCTATATTTTCACCACTCTCTCTCTTAACAACCCAAACCAACGAACTATGACCAGATCGTTTAATTTTTCACTGCTTTTCCTATTAGTGATCGGTTTACTTGTTTTCGAAGGCTGCCGCTCCACGGAAGAGATCGCAGAAGCACCCGAGGAAGTTTATCAGGAGCCCGAACCGATGGAAGATGATATGGACTGGCTTGCCGAAGAAGAGGAAGAGGTAGTGGAGGACCGCATTGAACAGCTCAACTCCATCCACTTCGACTTCGACAAGTCCGACATCACAAACCAGGCTGCACGGCTTCTTGCCACAAACGTAGAAGAGCTTCGCGCTAACCCCGATGTCCGGGTCCGGATCGATGCCTATACCGACCATGTGGGGGGAGACCAGTACAACGTCCGTCTTAGTGTGCGACGTGCCGAATCGGTTGCCAACTTCTACCGCTCCAACGGCATCAGCTCCGACCGTATCGAAACCCGCGGACTTGGCAAGCATCCGATTCCCTGTGCCCCGCATGAGTACGACTCCTTTTCCCCTGGCTGTGAAAAGAATCGGGTAGCGGATTCCCACCCGCTCAACCCCCAGCGATTCGCCCGGTAGTCCGTTTTCCGGCGATCGTTTTATTGATTAAAAAGTGAAAAAAGGCGAGTTTTTATCTCGCCTTTTTTTGTTTTATGACTCCGTAGTTCAAGCGGATAGAACGAAAGCCTCCTAAGCTTTAGATCCCGGTTCGAGTCCGGGCGGGGTCACAACAGTCGCAGCAACCAATTGGCAACCAAGGGATACAAATCCTGTTGCCAGGTTTGTTACCAAAGTATGCCGGCTGGAGTAAACCGTAGGCGAGAATTAATCAAGGAGATGTGGGGAAGGTGCCGGGGATGAATGACTTGCCCGACAGGTATCAGATCAGTACACTCTCTTCATCCTGGGACTCCTGAAGCACTACAGCAGGCTCAAGCGCCCTTACAATCACTTTTTCATCCGGATCCAGGAGAATCCGGTTATCTGTATGGACGATATACCGCTCTCCTCTGAACAGGACATGATAGGTGATGTCATGCCCTTTGAACTCCCGCCCAAGAATCAGACCGGTCTGCTCCGGATCCGCACCATTTGCCCTCTCGATTGTAAGGTGCTCCGGTCGGATGGAACAGACAACCCTCCCTTTCGCCTTACAGTTCAGACTGATGGGGCCGATGTTGGTATGGATGACATCGCTCCCTGATGCTTCCGCCTCGAGAAGATTGGTCCTGCCAAGGAATTGGGCAACAAAGCGTGTACGAGGCTGGTAATATACTTCTTCAGGAGTACCGATCTGCTCGATCTTTCCGTCGTTCATTACCGCGATCCGATCGGCAAATGAGAGTGCCTCCTCCTGATCGTGGGTTACAAGAACGGCACTCATCCCTGCTTTCTTCAGGAGAGCCCGCACTTCCTTGCGGGTAACATCCCGAAGCATCGCATCCAGATTGGAGAAAGGTTCATCAAGCAGCACCAGCTTGGGTTTTGGAGCAATGGCACGTGCAAGCGCCACACGTTGCTGCTGTCCCCCTGAAAGTTCGGAAGGTGTCCGGTTCTTGTACTCCTCCATACCGGTGCGGCAGAGAACCTCCTCGGCGAACACCGCTCTCTTGTGCCGCGGCAGGGAAGTGAGACCGAATGCCACATTTTCAAGGGCCGTCATGTGAGGAAAGAGCGCATAGTCCTGAAAGACAAAACCGATCCCTCTCTCCTGAGGCGGGACCTCTTTCGCCGGGGAGGAGAGGAGCCGTCCTTCCAGCCGTACTTCTCCTTCATCAGGCGATTCAAAACCTGCAATCATGCGGAGTGTGGTGGTTTTTCCACAACCACTGGGTCCGAGCAGGGCAAAGATCTCATCCCGACGGACATCAAATGTAACGCGGTTTACAACCGGACAGCCTTTCTCAAACGCTTTAACAAGTTGTCTGACTTCAAGAAGCATCCTCTCCTCCAACACGGAAGAACAAACTATTTATATCAAGTCTATATAAGATAGAGCTTTTTAAAGCGATTTCCATGCCGATAAATGAACCATGACTCAAAAAAAGAAGGAGAGTTGTTGCCGGGATGCGTAACTCATTCCGCCATCTTGTGTAAGTAGAATCAAACAGGTAAGTTTGTTTTTCCCTACGGAACCAATCCTATTCTGCCATGAAAAAAATTGTGACACTCACACTCACCGGGGCAGTCATACTCTCACTCCTGCAAAGTTGCGGGCCGAGCGAGGAGGAGATGCGGAGAGCGGAGAGGGATCGGGAACAGGCGCGACTGGATTCTCTGGAACAGGTCTGGGCTCAGGAGAGGGAGCAGATGCGCCGGGACAGTCTGGAACGCGCCAGGCAGCAGCCTCCTGCCCCGCCTGTCTCCGAAGTGAGGGAAACGCCTTCCGCTCCGGTCATTCAGTATGACCCCACCGGCCGGTTTTCCGTACAGGTGCGTGCATGGAGAAGTGAATCGAGAGCCCGGCAGCAGGTTGAAGAGTGGAAGCGGCGGGGCTTTGAGCACGTCTATGTCGAAAAATATGGTAACGAAGCGACCGGCGATGTCTGGTTCCGTGTCCGCATAGGTAACGTTGCCACCAGGCAGATGGCATCTCTGCTGCAACAGAGACTGAGGAACGAATTCCGCACAGACTCCTGGATCGCCACTACCGGCGATTAGAAAGCCCCTGTATTCAGCAGAACTTTAACGGAAGATACCGGCCTCTACGATTCCAGGTACCTGGGGCATGCGAGTACCGCCTCTGGAATCTGCAATGGCCATGATCTGCTGATACATCCGGTATCGGTTCAGGATCTCCTCCACATAGCGGACTGTCTCGATTCCGCGTGTGTAACCATATCGCGCGTTCTGATAGTAGCGGCGCTGCATCAGCTTGATCAGGGCGCCTGCCACATTACCCCACTGATTCGGATCCTTGTTCTCATCGATCACAAGTCTGCGGGCGTCGGCCATGTTCCCCTGTCCTGCATTGTAGGTGGCCAAGGCGAAAGCCCACTGGTTCAGACTGTCCAGGTAGGCGTAGTGATCCAGGTGTTCCCGGATGATTCTGGCTCCTTCAAGGATGTTTGTCTCCGGTTCATAAAGTGCCGCATATTCAAACTCGGAGTATTGGGGCATGATCTGCATCAATCCTACCGCTCCCGCCCAGCTTTTTGCTGAGGGATTGAAATTGGATTCCTGGGCGACCATCGCCGTAAGCATAAGCCAGTCGAGACCGAGAGAATCTGCAATCGGCCGAATAATATGGTCGTAGGGAGAGATCAGTCCGGTGTTTTCATAATGCCACTTCGGATTGAAGTACTCGGCGATCTGAGGCCCGGTCTCAAAATAGCGGCGACGGAGGATGTTCAGGAGTTCCGACCGCCGTGGCTCCCCGTCCGGCCCGATCCTGAAATGTTTGTAGAGAAAACGGTTCAGAGCTGTCTCCAGATCCGGAGCATTTTTCCGAATGGCCCATGAAATGGTGTCCCGGGCCGAAACAATCGGACCTCCTTCCAGTCCCGGGATGAATCGGCTCGCCTTGTTGAACATGTTGTCATCGGCGATGGTGGCCTGGATTGTACCCTGTGCCACCTCCATCAACAGGGTTTCCGTATCGGGGTTATCTGTCCGGATCCGAAAATTCAGATCAACTCCCTTTTCCTGAAGGGAGACCAGAGTATGATAGTAGGAGCTGTTCCGCCCCACCACAATCTCCAGATTCCGTTCAGCCAGCTCCTCCAGCGACAAGACCGGACCGCCGATTTCGGAAGAAGTCACAATCATCTGATCCACCAGATTGTAGGGCCGGGTGAAGGTGACAAGCTCTTTCCGTTCCGGATTGACCGTATAGTTTGCTGCAATGACATCCCCCACACCGCGATTCAACAGTTCAAAGGGGTTTTCATCGGGACCGATGATTACCACCTCCAGGGCCAGATCATTCTCATTGGCGAAGGACTTCAGCAGTTCATATTCAAACCCGGACTCCAGCCCCTGGTGAAGGAAATAGGTGTTGGAGCTGTAGTAGGTGATCATTTTCAGGACCCCCTGGTTGCGGATCTCTGCCAGATCTCTTTCTACCGGTTCGCTCACAGGTGCCAGCGATGCGGAGGAAGGGATGGATTCTGCCGGAGGCTGATCGGGCTGACATGCCAGCGCCAGACAGAATAGTGGGAAAGAAAGAAGTGCGACTCTTTTTTTCCGGATACGAAGATTTTCCATATGGAATAATTCGTTCCCGTTACTGTTTATTCAAACCCGGAGCTCCCATAGAGGACTCTGATTGAAAAACAGAAGAAGAGGCCCAGCCGTTCGGGCGGGTCAGGAAACCTTGCCGCCCATGGTTTTCGACGGCTATGCCAAAAATTTAAATTTACAAATCCTTTAAAATTATGAGATTATTCTTTCTTATCAAACACTTACAGATTAGAATATTTTAATCTTATACCTTCTTTCACACCCGTTATCGGGTTGGATTTCTGCTCCAGGTCAATGCCACTCCCAAAAGGATGAGAAGCATTGCCCCGATCGACTCCGGTGAGGGGATTTCGGCAAAAAGAAGCCATGCACCCAGGGCAGAGATCACAATTTCGGAGAGGATAAGTGTGGAGAGAACGGTCGGAGAGACAAACTTCACGGCATAATTCATCGATCCGTGTCCGATGATTGTCGGACCGATGGCCAGAGAGAGCCCCACCACCACCCCCTGCAGGGAGAAGAGCAACTGCACCTCCTGTGAGGGCCGGAAAATGAGAAGGAAGAGAAGGCTGATGAGAGCGGCATGAAGATAGACATGGAAAACGTAATCGATCCAACCCGCTCTCTGCCTGATCCGGCTGCCTATGAGGAAGTAGAATACGAAGATGATAGCGGCTGAAAAGGCCAGACTGTTGCCCAGTACCGGGTCCGGATGGACCGTGTCACTGATCCGGTCGGTATACCCCAATAAAACCGAACCGGCACAGGCCAGGGTCACCCCCAGCCAGACCTTGCCCCCGAATCTCCTTCTGAAAAGAAGACTCTCGGCAAGAATCAGCATGGCCGGGTTGGTGGTTACCAGGACGGAGGCAGATGCAACACTGGTGTAGTGCAGGGAGGTGATCCAGAGTATGAAATGCAGACCGAGGGAAAATCCGGCAAGCATCATCCACCCCATTCCTATGCCATCGGCTTTCAGCCTGGAAAGACTCTTTCCATGTTTCCACCAGAACGGCAGGAGCAGGATCACAGCGAAAAGAGCTCTCAAGGCAGCCAGTCCGGCAGGCGGAACATCGGGAGCAAACCGTATGAGCAGGGGGGAAATACCCAGCATCAACAGGCCCGTGCCAAGCAGGGCCATCAGCTTCCCCCTTGATTTCATGGCGGACATCGGTATTGTTTAAAAAAGTTCTTGTCCCCGATCCCGCAGTTTCCGCTACCGGATCCGGTCCATCGATTCAACAAGTTCCTGGTCCTTGCGGATCAGACGGGAGGCCTGCCACATGAAAATGAGCGAGATGACAATAAGTAAAACACTCAGAGCTTCCTTCAGCAGAAACGTTCCGAACCCCCCGAGGGTAAAAAAGACCGCCAGAGCCGAACCAAGCGAGGCAACCTGAAAAAGAAGGGCTATAAATACCACTTTCTGTTGCCGGACCCGATCCTTATAGAGGAAAATGGCGGCAAGAGAGAGAAGTGTGGCGATGAAGAGCAGAATGGAGAAGAGTTTTCCGATCCATCCGGCCGGATCATGGACGGCCCGGGAGTAGATCGGAGTATAGTAGACAGACAGGTTGATCACACCTGCCAGAAAAAGAAAAAGAGTTTGAAGTCTCTGTATCACGTCTTTACTGATTATAACTGTTCACCGTCAGGAATGACCGGAGGCAGACCTGTTGACCGGTTTGTGCCGGAATCCGGTTTGCCGGTTCGTCCTTTCACCTGCTTTATACTGTTCCGATCTGTGCTCTTCAGCGGTTTTCTTCTGCCATGACCCCTTCAACAGGCGCACCGTTCGTCACACCTTCCTGCATACGCAGAAGGTCCGGCTCAGGGGTACCGAAGAAGAAGAGATTGGTCTTTCTCCGGTTATTCTCGATCACATAGTAGAGGACCGGAACAAGGAGCAAGGTAAGAAAGGTGGCAAAAAGAAGTCCGCAGATCACTGCAATGGCCATCGGGCTCCACCATGCAGCCTGCTCTCCGCCCCAGAATACATATTCGCTGAAGCGGGAGAAAAACTCTACAGGCCGGTTTACCAGAACGAAGAAGTCGAAGTTGAAACCTGTAGCCAGAGGCACCAGCCCCAGAATGGTCGTAATGGCCGTCAGGATGACCGGACGAAACCGGACAAGCCCTGCCTGAATCAGCGCCTCACGTACACCCAGCCGGTCTCTCGAACGCAACAGATCGGCATAATCGATCAGAACGATCGCGTTGTTCACCACAACTCCTGCCAGCGAGATCACCCCGATGCCGGTCATGATGATTCCGAACGGCATCCGGAACAGTATCAGACCATAGAGAACCCCTGCGATGGACATGATCACAGAGGTAAGTATGATCACAGGTTTGGCTACAGAGTTGAACTGGGAAACCAGGATGAATGCGATGAGACCCAGTGCAATGAGAAACGCTGTGGTCAGAAAATCCTGGGCTTCATTCTGTTCCTGCATCTGACCGGTCCACTCCATGGTGTATCCTGTCGGAAGATTCTCTTCGCCCCAGGGCCGGAGAACTTCCTGAACTTCCTGAAGTACCGCGTTGCTATTGTACGTAGCGCGGACATCGGCACTGACCGTGACCAGCCGCCGCTGATCCTTCCTCCGGATTCCCCCGAACCCTTCCTCCGACTGCCAGGTCGCCACTTCGGAGAGAGGAATCTGGAAACCATCCTCGTTCTGTATGGTCAGATCACCCAATGTACTGAAGTTCTCCCGATAGGACTCCGCCAGTCTCACAGTGATGTCATACTCATCGTTTCCGTCCCGATACTGAGAAGCCTCCACGCCGTTCATTGCCTGGCGTATGGTATTCCCCACATCGAAGGTACTGAGACCGAGCAGAGCCGCTTTCTCACGATCCACGACAATCTGCATTTCGGATCGCGGATCGGGCAGATCATTCTCCAGGCCGTCCAGCTTGCTGTAGACAGAATGGTTTTCAAGAATGGAGATCACTTCTTCGGAAAGCCGCTTCAGCTCTGCCATATCGGGTCCGGAAATCTCCAGGTTAATCGGTTTTCCTGTTGGCGGTCCCTCCTGCGGCTGTTCGATGGTCACTTCGGCCCCTGCGATCCCGACGGGGAAGAGATCCCGCATCTGCTCCATCACATCAAAGGTATTTCCCTCCCGAAGCTGATACTCCACGAAGTTGAGAACCACCGTTCCGCGGTTCTCGGTGTCTCCACCCATGTCGTCAAAACCGCTTGCAATGGGGGCACCTGCCGTGGCGAGAACCGTTTCGATATCTCCCCGGTAATCCAGCTGATCCACCCGCCGCTCGATTTCATCAACAATCTGCTTTGTAAACTCGACGGTACTGCCGGCCGGTGCCTCGATCTGGGCATAGAGACGTGCCGGCGGGATGTTCTCCGGGAAGAATTCCACACCGGCGTTAAACATGCCGAAGAGGATAAAACTGGAGAAGAGAACCAGTACCGCCGAACCCAGAATCCGCACCGAATGGTCCAGCGACCACTTCAAAAACCGCTCATATCGGGCCAGCAACCACTCCACACCATTCTCCTGCCACCAGCGACCGAGAGGTTTCAACATATAGTGGTGCAGAAGGATGAGGATGGCGGCAATCACCAGGAGCATGGTCCAGGAGACCCAGTTATTCAGGAGCCCCATGAACAAGATGAGTCCTCCTGCAACATAGAGAACCCTCTTTCCCTTCCGGGTCATCCGTACCTCGGCCTCGCCTTCTGTTTCATCCTGCTCCAGCTTCATGAAAACCGCACAGAGCACAGGGTTGATCACCAGTCCGACAAAAAGAGAACTGCTCAGAACGACGATCACTGTTATGGGCAGATAGGACATGAAGTCCCCCACCACACCGGGCCAGAATACAATGGGCAGGAAAGCCGCCAGAGTGGTGGCAGTTCCGGAAATAATGGGAAAGGCCACTTCCCCGGTTCCTTTTTTCGCGGCCGTAATGTTGTCGAATCCCTCTTCCAGATAGCGGTAGATGTTTTCAACCACCACAATGGCATTGTCGACCAGCATTCCGAGTGCCAGGATCAGGGCAAAGAGGACAATCATGTTCATCGTCACCCCGATCGCCTGCAGAATGATGAAGGTCATGAACATGGACATCGGAATGGAGATTCCGACAAAGGAGGAGTTCCGCACCCCCATAAAGAAGAGCAGCACACCGATTACCAGAAGCAAACCGCTGATGATGTTGTTCTCCAGGCTCGACACCATCACCCGGATATCACGGCTCTGGTCATTGGTGATATGGATCTCCGTGGTCGGAGGAAGTGCCGGCGACTCCTGTTCGATCACGGCCCGGACCGCATCGGCCGTCTCGAGAAGGTTGGCCCCCACCCGCTTCTTCACATTCAGGGTGACCACCTGGCTGCCATCCAGGCTCGCCCAGGAGGTCCGGTCCTTGTGGCCGAAAGTAACCTCTGCGACATCCCTCAGATAGATCGGCTTTCTATCGGGCGCATCGATCACGATATCACCCAGACCGAGCGGATCCTCATACTCACCCGGAACCCGGAGCAGGAAGCTGCGGGTTCCGACATCAATCGTACCTCCCGGGACCGTTATGTTCTCATTCTGGATGGCAACGACGATGTCACTGAACGAAAGTCCGTAGTATTTCAGTCGAGCCAGATCCACATCGACCTTCACCTCCCTCTCCAGCGCACCGGTCAAATCAACTTCAAGTACTTGCGGAATGGCCTCAAACCGGTCCTCCAGACGTTCGGCGACCCGTTTGAGCTCATCCATCCCGTAGTCTCCGGCAATGTTGACCTGCATGATCGGGAACTCGGAGATGTTGATCTCCATGATGATCGGGTCCTCGGCGTCCGACGGGAGATCCGGACGGGCCAGATCAACCCTTTCCCGCACCTTCTGAAGAGCCTCCTCAATGTTCACATCGACCTCGAACTCAAGATTGATGCTTGAGTACCCTTCAGCCGACACCGAAGTCATCAGTTTGATATCGGAGATATTTGAGAGCTCATCCTCCAGTTTCCTCGTGATCAGACTCTCCATATCCACCGGAGAAACACCGGGATAGGTGGTAATGACGAGAATATTGGGGATGGTCACATCGGGAGCCGCCTCTTTGGGAATGCTCAGATAAGAGCGCAATCCGATGATGAATACAAGCAGAATCAGGATCAGGACGCTGATCCTGTTGTCTATGGAGAAGGAGGTAAGGCGGAACTCTTTCCTGTTGGCCGCCTCTTCCATCAGCTTCTTCTTGTCGGTCTGATTGGTCTGCATGGCTTATGCCTGATGCGGTCTGATCTCAGTTTTTATGGCCCTTTATTGATCGGATGCAGAGAGTACGCTGCTTTCAACCGGGTTGATTCTTGTCTGGTCCTGGAGGTATGCGGAACCGGTGGTAATAAGCCGGTCGCCCGGATTCAGCCCGCCCGTCACCACAACCCTGTTTGCCCAGGAGGGACCGATCTGCAGAACTCTCCGTTCGGCCACCTCTCTTCCATTTTCGTCCCGGGATGCTACCCAGGCAATGTGCGACTCCTGCTCACGGTAGATATACTCGCCGTTGATCACAATGACATCATCCAGATGAAGTGTCTCCAGCTCCACTCGTGCCAGCATGTCGATCTTGACCTGCTCCAGACCGGAGGGAACCTCCAGTTCAATCCGGAAGGTCCTGTTCGCGGGATCGATGGCATTTCCAACAAAAACGATCGGCATCCGGATCCTGTTTTCCGGATCCGAATCGAACCACACTTCCGCCTCGCTCCCCGCCTTCACCGACCCGGCATATCGTGCAGGAACACCTGCCACGATCCGGAGTGCAGAGCGGTTGATAATCCGGAATACCGGGGTGCCGGCCATCACCATTTCGCCTTGTTCAACCAGGATCTCATCGATCTCGCCACTGAAAGGTGCTTCAATTGCAGTCTTCTCCAGGTCCACCCGCAGGGCCTCCAGCGCCGCCAGATTCTGCTCCCACGTATAACGGGCGTTGAGGACCTCGATCTCCGAGCCGATCCGCTCCTGCTCGAAGAGCCGGCGGAGGCGCTCATGGTTCTCCTCCGACTGGCGGGTCACCGCCTCCAGGCGTCTCACCTCCTGAGCAAGACGACGGTCATCGATCTTCAGGACAGATTCACCGCTCCGGACGGCATCGCCTTCCCGCCGGTAGATCTCACGGACCGGGCCGTTCACTTCGGCGGAGACACGTACATCATTGCGGGATGTTACTCTCCCCACCAGCTGGATGTAACTGGAAAAATCCTCCTTACCGATCTCTTCCAGATGGACATTGACAATACGAGCCAGTTCTTCGGTCGCTGCCTCTTCAGCACCATTCTGGCAGGCAGCGGCCAACAACAGCAGCATGATAAACAGGGGATATCCGGATCTCATCATTCGGAATGGATTGGTTCGTCTCATGAAAAAATCAGTTGGTTTCAGCGGTTGCTTCAGCTCCAGGCCTCTGTCTGGATCTTTCATCTGGATCGGTTATCAGCAGGAACGGACACGCTCTCATGACCGGCACCGGACCGATCCACCAGCGGCACCAGCCCCAGTGCAAAATCGTAATCGGCCTTCGCCACCAGATAGTCATAGACCATCTGGGAGTAGTTGATCTCCGCCTCGCGCACCTGAAGCTCCGCCTCGGTCACTTCAAGCCGGCTTCCCAGCCCTTCCTCCTCTCTCCGGAGAGCGATCTCATACCCCCGCCTTGCCTGTTCGAGTGCCCGCCACCGGGCGGAAGCTGTATCAAAGATCCGGGCCAGATTTTCCACCGCCGTCTCATATTCATTGCGTGCTGCCTGTTCGGCAGAGTATCTCCGCTCGGAAATCTCCTTCCTCTCGATCAGGGCCCGGTTCAGCTCAGCGCGTCTCCGGAACCCTTCAAAAACAGAGAACCTCAGGGTCACTCCAAGAGTCTGATAGCGGTGGGCATCCTGGAAGAAAACCGGTCCTCCCGGCTGCGCTGAAATCCACTGCATGCTGTAGTCGGCGGTTATCTCCGGCAGAAAACGGGTGCGGATGGCCAGAATCTCCCGCTCTTTCAATCTTCCTTCCAGATCAAGAACGCGGAGATCTCCGCGTCGCTCCTCCATGATTCTTCCCACCTGTTCCGGTGCCTCGCCGGATTGAAGGGAAGGGAGCGGGGTAAGCCGGTCTATCTGCTTGAGATTCATGTTCTCGGGAGAGTCGGACTCCTCCGACAGGATGTCGAAAAGAAAGAGGTCACCTGCCAGCCGGAACGGCATCTCCACCGGCAGGCCCATCAGAAATTTCAACCCGCGGAATGCCTGCTCATACTCATCCTCCGCCTGCCGGATCTGTGGCTGAAGATTGGCCAGCTGAACTTCCAGTCGGAGCACATCATACTCATCGGCAAGCCCCGCCCCGAAACGGGATCGCGCTTCTTCGAGATTCTCCTGGATTCGGTTGACGGAAGACTCCACCAGTCGCAGCTGCTCGCGCGCCATCAGCACGCCATAGTAGGCCTTGCGCGTCTCGGTCACCACCTGCTGCATGGTCGCCCGAAGCCCCTCTTCCCGGGCAAGGCGAAAAAGGGAGGAGCTGCTGATCCCGACAATTGCCTCTCCCCGGAAGATATTCTGGGAGACCGTAACGCCGCCGATCCAGTTGTTGTCCGTACCGAAGGCAACCGGAATGAGTTCGCCCGGCTCGCCACCAAAAAACTCGGCGGGGAGGAAATTGATCGGAACCTCGATATTCCGGGTATAGTTGGCAGAGGTGGAGATGGATGGAAGTACTTCACTCCAGGCGATCCGCACCTGCTCATCGGCATCCATCAGGGAGTAAAAAGCCCGTTTCATCTCGATGTTGTTGGCAACCGCGATCTCGAGGGCCTGCCCGAGAGTGATCACTTCATCGGGTCCGAGCTCGAGATCCAGATCCCGGACGGTCTGCGCCTGCAGTGAAACGTTTCCGGAGCAGAAGGCGATGGCCAGAACGGCTGCCTTCAGGAGGTTTGAAATCGACATACAATTCCGTTCGTGTCCATTGGGAGGTATAACAGAAGTGGTTCTCAAATCGTGCGGATGTCCTTCTGCGCGCAGCTCGTCCGTCATGGGTCTGAATCCTTCAAAGTCTAAATGGGAACCGCCGGGATGAAGCCTGTAAAAATAGGGATATCCCTGTTATACGGAAACGTTTTTTTGCCGGTGGGGTCGGCCGAGGGCTTTCGCCCGCATGCAGATAGAGAGCGGATGATTTTATATCGATGGAGAGGGACACTCTTAAAGACGCGTCCCGCCACTTAGCAGATAGAGGATCGCCATGCGGACGGCTACACCGTTGGTCACCTGATCCAGGATCACCGCCCGGTCGCTGTCGACCACATCGCTTTCCAGCTCCACCCCCCGGTTGACCGGACCGGGATGCATTACAATAAAATCCGGGTACTTCTCAAGATGGGACATCCGGATTCCGAATCTCTGGTGATACTCCCGGATGCTTGGGAAAAGTTCGGTGGCCCCGCCCTGTCGCTCGAGCTGAATTCTCAAGGCCATCGCAATGTCGCACCAGGAGAGCGTCTCCTCCAGATCGTGTGTGATCTCCACACCCAGAGAGTCTGCATAGGCGGGCATGAGGGTACGGGGCCCGCAGAGTGCAACCTCCGCCCCCAGTTTCTTCAGACCGAGAATATTGGAGCGCACCACACGGCTGTGAGCGATATCCCCGATTATCGCGATTTTCCTGCCTTTCAGCTCCGGATGGATCTGCTGCATGGTAAAGAGATCCAGCAGCGCCTGGGTGGGGTGCTCATGGGCTCCGTCGCCGGCATTGATAATGGCTGCCTCCACCTGACGCGTCAGAAATTCCGGCACACCCGGACTCTCATGGCGGACCACCACCATATCGATTTTCATCGAATTGATATTTCGGATGGTATCCTTTAGCGATTCCCCTTTTTTGGTGCTGGAGGAAGAAGCTATGAAGTTGACCACATCGGCACCCATCCGCCTCTGCGCCAGCTCAAAGGAGAGACGGGTACGGGTGCTGTTCTCGTAAAAGAGGTTGACGATGGTCTTGTCACGAAGAGTGGGAACTTTGGGAACGGGGCGATCCAGAATCTCCCGGAAATAGCGGGCCTGGTCCAGAACATAGAGGATATCTTCAGGCGAATAGTCTCTCAGGCCAAGCAGGTGCCTGTGACGGAACTGGTACTGCTTCCCTTCCTCTTTTTCAGTCATTCCCCTCCTCATGATTCACGCGGATCAGCCAGACCGCATCCTCATCATCATGTGGCGTCACCCGGACCCGGACCTCCTCATCGGGATGGGTAGGCACTTTCATTCCCACATAATCAGCTGCAACCGGCAGTTCCCGATGGCCCCGGTCCACCATGCAGCAGAAGCGGATGCTCCGCGGGCGGCCGTAGGACATGATCGCATCCATGGCGGAACGGATGGTGCGGCCGGTATAGAGGACATCATCAACCAGAACCACATCCCGATCGTAGAGATCAAACGGGATTTCAGTGACACGGACCTCGGGCATCTTGAGCCGGGTGCGGAAATCATCCCTGTAGAAAGTCACATCCAGCACACCGAAATCGGGTGTTTTTCCATACTCCTTCCCGATGATCTCTACCAGACGGCGGGCAATGAAAACACCCCGCGTCTGCATCCCGATGATAACCGGGTGCGCCGGATTGTCGTACTGTTCCAGGATCTGGTGGGCAAACCGCATGTAGGTGCGGCCGAGATCCCTGGCAGTCATAATGATGGTTTTCTCCAATCGGTCACCTCAGGGAGATTTTTGACCAAAATTAGGGATAGATCCGGAGGTTCACAAAAAAATGCCTCCTTTCATTTGGACCGGCTTTTGACTATTATTGGTGCCGTTTTTCCTTCAACTTGCAGATCCAGAAGACCATGAAAATTCACGAGTACCAGGCAAAAGAAATTCTGCACAAATATGGCGTTGCCGTGCCGGCAGGAATCGCGGCCACAACGGTTGATGAAGCGGTGGGTGCAGCCGAAAAACTGAAGGCGGAGGGTGCCACCCTCTTTGTGGTCAAGGCCCAGATTCATGCGGGCGGGCGCGGGAAAGGGCGCACCAAAAAGAACAACGCCAGCGGGGTCATTCTCTGCAAGAGCATCGAAGAAGTGAAGCAGGCGGCATCCTCCCTGCTGGGTGACACTCTGGTCACCATTCAGACCGGTGAGGCCGGGCAGGAGGTAAAAGCGGTCTACATTACCGACGGAGTCGATATTGAGAAGGAGTTCTACCTGGGAATCCTTCTTGACCGTACCCGGAACCGCAACGTGATCATGGTTTCGACCGAAGGCGGGATGGAGATCGAGGAGGTAGCCGCCAAAACCCCGGAAAAGATCATCAAGGAGTGGGTCGAACCGGGCATGGGCCTTCAGCCGAACCAGGCGAGAAGACTCGCCTTCGCCCTCGGCTTTGAAGGAGAGTCTTTCAAAAAAGCTGTCCGTTTTATACAGGCTCTTTACCGCTGCTATGAGGAGACCGATTCCAGCCTGCTGGAGATCAACCCTCTGATCCTTACTCCGGAAGGAGATGTCCTCGCCCTCGATGCCAAGTTCACCTTCGACGAGAACGCCATGTACCGCCAGAAGGAGTATCAGGCGCTTCGTGACCTCTCTGAAGAGGATCCCACAGAGGTGGAGGCATCCAAATACGGCCTCAACTACATCAAACTGGATGGCAACGTCGGTTGTATGGTGAATGGAGCGGGTCTGGCCATGGCCACCATGGACATCATCAAGCTTTCCGGAGGCGAGCCGGCCAACTTCCTCGACGTGGGAGGAGCGGCCAATGTAGAGACGGTGAAGAACGGTTTCCGGATCATTCTGGAAGATGAGAATGTGAAGGCGATCCTGATCAACATTTTCGGAGGGATTGTCCGGTGCGACCGGGTCGCCAACGGGATCATCGAGGCGATCAAGGATCCCGAGATCGCGAAAAAAGTCGATAATGTGCCGATCATCGTGCGCCTGCAGGGAACCAATGCCGAAGAGGCCAAGATGATCATCGACGAGAGCGGTCTCAATGTCATCTCCGCCGTTCTTCTGAAGGAAGCCGCCGAGCAGGTGGCCAAAGTGATTGCAGCCTGACGGTTCCTTTTCCGTCGGATTCTCCCTTCCTGCCCTTCTTCTTCTCATTCACGCCCGAAGCCCCCGTCAGGGGGCTGACAGGCCACCCTTCCGAGACCTCTTTTGCAAAGTTTTTATTGCAGAGACTGCCCCGGATTCATTCCTGTGCGGATCCTGGCCGTGAAAAATTGCTGCTGTGGTCTTATTCCATTCGGAACTCCCTGCGGAAGATAAGAGACGTACTTATCGGCTTGTCAGCGCCGGAACAGCGGATGATTATCCACAACCTCCTGATAGGCAGGCTTGACCTTTCTGCCAGCGATCGCCTCATTGACGTTGAAAAGGTGATCCCCTATTTTCTCCAGACGGGCAAGATAGTCGAGGTAGATGACCCCCACATTCGCATTGTAAACCCCGCTTTCAAGCCGGTGGTAATGGGAATCTTTCAGTTCGTCTCTCATCCTGTTGATCTTTCTCTCAATCTCTATTGCCTGATCCAGATCCACCTCTCCGTTGCTGTTGTCCAGATTGTTCCGGACAAGGCGGATCGCACTGTGAATCAGGTTCATCATCCCCCCAATCTCCTCTTTGGCATCCTCAGGAAGCGTAACCTCCTGCTTTAACATCTGTTCATAGGTCTTGGACATCTGAAAGTAGAGATCTCCGACCCTTTCCAGATCGTTGATGATGGAGTGAAGCGCCCGGATCCGTCGGATAGCTGATTCGGAGAGGCTGAACCGGGTGATCTGGGTCAGATATTCCCCCACTTCGAGTTCCATCTTGTCGGTGATCTCTTCTCTCCTTTTGATCTTTTCCAGAAAGCGCTGCTGCTTCTGCTGCTTGTTGTAGAAAAGTCCCTCGAAACTGAAATGCATTTTTTCAATGAGCCGCGCGAACTGCTCCACCTCTTTGTGCGCCTGAGCGATGGAGAGCTCGGCCGACGACATCAGACCGGCCGAAATGTATTTCAGGCGGTCCGGCTGGTCCGGTTCATGTTCCGGAACCATTCTTTCAATCACAGAGACGATTCTTGGCACAAACCCGAATATCAGGACGGTGTTGGAAACATTGAAAAGAGTATGAAAGAGAGAGAGCGCTAAAGTGGCATTGGCCCGCGCTTCTTCGCTCGTTCCGAAAACCGACTCCGAACCCGGCACAAGCAACTGGATCGCCGTATCAACCATATTGAGGAAGGGCATGAAGAGAAAAAGCACCCAGATCACGCCGATCACGTTGAAGACAAAATGGAATCGGGCGGCCTGTTTGGCTGCAGCGTTCGCCACCATGGCAGCTAAATTGGCCGTCATGGTGGTCCCGATGTTTTCGCCCAGTATCATCGCCGCGGCTATCGGGAAATCGATCCATCCCTGAAACAGCATGACCAGGGTGATGGCCGTTGCAGCTGAAGAGGACTGCGTAATCATGGTAAGGAGGGTTCCTATACCGATAAAAATCAGGATCGAGAAGTATCCGTAACCCGTAAACGAGTCAAGAAAGCCAAATACCTCCGGATTCTGCTGAATATCGGGCACTGAATTCTTGATGAATTCCAGACCGATGAAGAGGATAC
>CAYTTA010000014.1:0-43408 GCA_964440655.1 uncultured Balneolaceae bacterium | reverse complement strand
AAAACGGCTGAAAAACTGCTCCGTTCTCTCGGATCCGTGGCTCGGATCGCCGGATCGGAACTGGAAGAGATCCAGAAGGTTGCGGGGAAAAAGGTGGGTCAGGCGGTCTATGACTATTTCCGCAGCCGGCAGGAGGCGGGTTGATGAGGGACCGCGGAACAAACACAACCTTTTTGTGTTCAACCGGGTAGAGACAGTTTCAGAGCAGGAGCTTCAGAGCAGGAGCAAATTCCGGAATTTCAAGAAAGAAGTTCCAGAGCAGGAGTCGAAGACACGCGCAGGTTTCAGATTTTCAGAGCAGGAAGAGCAGGGGTTTCCGCAGAACAGGAGGAGTAGCGGAACGGCAGCACGGCAGACGGGGTTTCGGTACGGATAAAAAAAACCGTTCGGACCCCTTCAAAATTTTTGTGCCTTTACGGTCTGACAGCACGGCATTGGAGTCCGTTTTGGCAGGAAAAAGAAGTTTGGCACAGTTCTTTCTGTAATGGGGAAGATGAGCCATTCCACGTTCCGGAGAATTATCCGGAACCGTGGTAACCGGAAACGAACCGTTTCCGGATTGAGAGTTCCGTCCATCCGTCACGGGTGGAGGATTAACATAGCACAGAGCCATGACACGAAAAAAATCCGAGAACTATACCGGCGGCTATGATAAAATGAAAGACCAGGAGCTGGTGCGTCTCTACCGTAAAAACGGGGATGAACAGGCATTCAGAGAGTTGATGAACCGTCACCAGTCCAAGATCTACTCCTACATTTACAGCATGGTAAATAACGCGGAGGTCGCCAACGATATTTTTCAGGAGACGTTCACCAAGGTGATCACCAAAATGGATGATACCTACAACGAACAGGGGAAGTGGATTGCCTGGGTGATGCGGATTGCGCATAATGCGACGATTGACCACATTAGAAAACAAAAAAGATTTGTCGACGTTAGCAATCAGTACGACGATGAGTCCAGGACCGATTTCTATGACAGGCTGACGGATGAAAGCGCGCTCGACCAGGAGGAAGAGCTCGCCTTCAAGGAGTCCCGGAACAGCCTGCTGAAGCATATTCAAGCTCTCCCGGAGGAGCAGCGCACCGTGGTGATGCTCCGGCATTACTACGAAATGCCCTTCAAGGAGATCGCGGAGCTGACCAATGTTTCGATCAACACGGCACTCGGACGGATGCGTTATGCGTTGATCAATCTGAGGAAGATGTTTGAGCAGGAACAGGAAAATGAACCCGACGAGGTATGATTTTCGATGATAGTTCTCCGGTGCGCTACCTAATGAAGGAGATGGATCCTTCGGAGGAGCTGCTATTTGAGAAGAAGATGCTGGAAGATGAAGACCTTCTGATTGAGGTGGAGAGCCTGCGGAAGGTCTGCCGGCGCCTCTCCGATTTGCCCGTCAAGAATCCGCCTCCCCATCTGACCCGGAAGATCCTGCTGGAGGCATCGGATCACTATCATCAGAAAGAACGGGCCCGATCAAGGATGGTGTTTCTCTATGCATCGGCAGCAGCCACGGTACTGATCATGTTTTTCGCCGGTGCATTCTGGGTCCTTGAAGATCCGACCCGGCTGCTCCCGGGGTCCGAAACGATCCGGGCCTCTATGGGCGGACCGGCAACCCCTTCGGGGCAGACCCCTCCGGCCCCGGCCGTTCACCTTCCGGTGGAAAGCCCCTCGACCGATCCCACTCCCTGGGTGGATATGAACCAGGAACTTCACTTCACCGATCGGTTCAGTGCGGAAAACGCCGCACAGTTCGACTCCATTCTTCACCACAGTCTCCAGCGGCTCCAGCCGGTCCAGACGGTCCGGATGCGCAATGAGAGCCCGGGCAGCGGGAGCCACCGCAGCGGGAGAGCCCCGGGTCTGCATCTGACCGGCCAGCACTGAACGGCCGGCAGGGACCGAACGACATCGAACGTACATGCCATGCCCGGCAGCAGATGCAGGAGAGACCTCTCCGGATTGTTTTGGTTCACTGGAAGCAGCCCTTTATATTCACACGATATGCAAAGTGTATTGTCGTTTTGAATGCGCATGATCGTCCCGGCGGTGTGAACTCCAGATAAAGATTGAATGGGAAAAGTAATCTCCATCGCGAATCAGAAGGGAGGGGTTGGAAAGACCACTTCTTCCATCAACCTTGCCGCCAGCCTGGCTGCAATCGAACATCCGACCCTGCTTATTGACGCCGATCCGCAAAGCAACAGCACGAGCGGCCTTGGCATCGAACCAAAGAGTGTAACCACCTCCATCTACGAGGTGATGGTGGGCGGTGTCGATGCGAAGGATGCGATACGGAAGACCGAGCTGCCTCACCTGGATCTGATTCCTTCCCACATCAATCTGGTCGGAGCGGAAATTGAAATGATCGACCGGCCGGGAAGGGAGAGAATCCTGGCCGATGCGATCCGAGATCTTCGGGACCAATACGACACGATCATCATCGACTGTCCTCCCTCTCTGGGTCTGCTCACCATCAACGCCCTTACCGCCTCCGACTCGGTACTCATTCCCGTTCAGTGCGAATATTTCGCTCTTGAGGGGCTGGGCCAGCTTCTGAATACCATCAAGATTGTACGTCAACACCTAAATCCCGGCCTGGAGATCGAGGGGGTTGTACTTACGATGTACGATACCCGGACCCGGCTCTCCAATCAGGTGGCCGATGAGGTGAAGCGCTACTTTGACGACCGCGTTTTCAACACGGTAATTGCAAGGAATGTCCGGCTGGCCGAGGCGCCCAGTTTCGGGAAACCCGCTCTCCTGTACGATTCCACCAGCATCGGGTCCAAAAACTATCTCGCTCTGGCCCGGGAGGTGATCCAGCGAAACAAAAAATGGTTCAAGAAAAGCACCATTCTGACGAATTGAGTGAAGTGAGTGATTTATGAGCAAGAAAGTGCTTGGCAGAGGTCTGGGGGCCTTTTTTCCGGAATACAGTGAGGAGGGGGAAGAGAGCGGGAAGAAACCCGTGACCGCGGTGCCGATCGACCCGGTGGTGAAGGCCAACACCGTTCTGGAGATACCGGTCGACCACATCCGGGCCAATCCGAATCAGCCGCGGCAGGAGTTCAATACGGAGCGTCTGGAAGAGCTGGCCGAATCGATCCGTCTTCACGATCTGATTCAGCCGATTACGGTGCGCTATCTGGGAGAAAAAAGATTTGAGCTGATCAGCGGGGAGAGAAGGCTCCGTGCAAGCAAGCTCGCCGGAAAGTCCACGGTTCCGGCTTATATCCGTGAGGTGGACGATGAGCAGAGCCTTACCCTTGCGCTTATTGAGAATATCCAGAGGGAGGATCTCAACCCCCTTGAAGTTGCTCTTGGATACCGCCGCCTGATGGAGGAGATGGGGTATACCCAGGCGGAAGTGGCCGACAGGGTGGGCAAGAACCGGACAACCGTCACCAACATGCTCCGGCTTCTGAATCTGCCGGATTTCATTCAGGCCGCCTTGCGGGATGAACAGATCACGTCGGGACATGCGCGCGCACTCATCAACCTGAAAGATGAAAAGCTGCAGAAGCGTCTGCTCGATACCATCATTGAAGAGGAGCTTTCGGTCCGGCAGGTGGAGGAGGCGGTCAGGGAGCTTGCCGGTCGGGGCGAGCGATCGAAAAAACCCGCGGCTGCTGCCGCCGGGGGAAGCGACGATCCCTTTCTGCAGGATATCTCACGCCGGCTCCGCCGCGCCCTGAGTACAAGGGTCGATGTGAAAGGGAAAAGCGGAGGGGGAGGCGAAATACGCATTGCCTACTATACCGATGATGATCTGGAACGGATCCTTCAGTTTTTTGAGCAGGACGGCTAGCGTTCTGGTGGCAGCCGTACTCTGGATCCTGCCGGCTCTTCTGCACGCACAATCTCCTTTGCCCCCCGAAAACCCGCTGCTGCCGGCCTTCCGATCTTATATGGCCTCTCAACAACCGGTCAGACAACCGGTCCCTGGGCGGGATCTTGCCTATGGGCCGTCTTATTCGGCGGGTGCGGCCTATCCGTATGCTCCGGGTCGGTCACTTGTGCCGGATCGGTCACTTGTGCCGGATCGGTCACTTGTACCGGATCGGTCACACGTGCCGGGTATCTTATACGGAAATTCTCTTCAGGACGACGCGTTTGTGGATCGTCCGGTCCGGCAGGAACAGGAGGAGTCCGGCAGGCAGGTATTTCCCGATCCGGAGAAAGTTCTCTATCGCTCCCTCATCCTGCCGGGCTGGGGACAGGTGACCAACCGGCAGATCTGGAAGGTGCCTGTCATCTATGGAATCTTCGCCGGGGTCATCTATTACAACCGGCATCTTACGACACGTTACCATGGCTACCGGGCGGCCTACTACAATGTCACACGGGGGGATGAGAGTGATTTCCGTTTCGGTCCCACTCCCGACTTTGTTCCGCCCGACTGGACGGCCCAGCAGCTCAAGACCACCCGGGACAATCTCAGGAATCAGCGGGATTTCAGTTACATTCTGATCTTTCTGGCCTATGGCCTGAATGCACTAGATGCCTATGTTTTTGCCCATATGCGCTCTTTTGATGTCTCCGACGACCTGAGCGCCACGACGCGGATCTCTCCGGGGATCCTGGAGACGGGCACGCCGGGAATCCGCCTCTCCATCGGACTGAATTCCCGGCCGGACCGTTAGTAGGGCGTATTCGTTTCGTTCGGCGTCTCGTTCATCTGCCAGATGGGCGGATTCATACAATTCACCCGGTCCATGCACAACCCCGGGGGGCAGCAAACAGTATAATCCAACAGACAGTCATGCATAGCGAAGAAGATTACAAGGGAATTGACCCCGACATCAACCGTGAAAAAAATGAGCTCTACCAGACCGGCAGAGAGGAGTCCGTAAAAGGGAACAGGGATCCCCTGGCGCCTCACCGCTCCCGCCCGTCCGGCCCGGACTCCCTGCCGGATCCGGAGAGGGAGGAGCGGCAGAGCCAACGGTCGTTTCGAACCCGTCCTCATGACAAACCCAATCGCGATCTCTGGAGCATTTTCCGGATCATGAGCGAGTTTGTAGAGGGGTACGATGCACTGCTCAGAGTCGGACCCTGCATCTCCTTTTTCGGATCGGCCCGCCTGAAGCCGGGCAACATCTGGTATGAGAAGGCGGTCCGGACTGCCGAGCTGATCTCCCGGAACGGTTTCGGAGTCATTACAGGAGGCGGTCCCGGAATCATGGAGGCGGCGAACAAGGGAGCGCAGCAGGCAGGAGGAAAATCGGTTGGACTGGGAATAGACCTCCCCATGGAGCAGGGAGTCAACAAGTTCATCCATCCGGACTACGTCATCAACTTCCGCTACTTCTTTGTCCGGAAGGTGATGTTTGTGAAATATGCCCAGGGTTTCATTGTCTTTCCGGGCGGATTCGGAACGCTGGATGAGGTATTTGAATGCTTGACGCTGATCCAGACGGAGAAGATTGACCGGATTCCGATCGTTTTGATGGGTACGGAGTACTGGAAGGGGATGCTCGAGTGGCTGCGCGAGCAGCTGCAGGAGCAGGGGCTCATCTCCCCCGGAGACCTCGATCTGGTTACCGTGACGGACGATGAGGAGGAGGCGGTGAAGGCAATCTGCCGGTTTTACAAAGATCGAGACCCGGAACCGAACTTTTCCTACTGACCCGGATGTTAGCTGATTCGGTCAGGCTGATTCATACTCCGGCAGTCGGCCTGATCCGATTTATAGGCTGATTCGTGATGCGGCTGGTGCCGTTTCGGTTCCGTTTGGTTTCCGTTTCGGTGCGCGGTTGCCGATTCTGTTGATCCCGGCAGCCCCTTGCGGATCGCCATTTGGAACATTATAATTGTGCGGTCGTTCACATACTATAGAGATGATCTGTCTGTTTTAGAGGATAGATTATTGAGATTTTGACATTTTTTTATCGTTAAATTCTCGGCCTTCGTTTCAGAGTCGGCGTCCTTCACGGGAATGCCCGGGCCCAAAAACAAAAAGAAAGAACACTATGAAATCTATCGTTGCGATCTTTTCAGCAGTTGGCCTATTTGTCGCCGCAGGTCTGATATCCCCCGTCCAGGCGCAGGATCAGGATGCGCGGTCGGAGGCGATCATGGCGTACAACAATGCCCGGGAGCTGGCCCAGAACCGTCAGTTTGTTGATGCGATCGAGATGTATCGCGAAGCCCGTTCGCTTGCCGCCTCACCGGATTGTGAAGGGTGCGAGGACATTGTACAGTTTGTCGATCAGCAGCTCCCGAGAGTCTATTACAACCGCGCCGGAGTGGCATTCGAGGAGTTCCGCTCCCAGCGCTCCGAAGAGGCTGCCATGCGGGCCATCGAATATTTTCAGGAAGCCCAGGCTGCCGGAGAGGAGTTCGGAGATCAGGAAGTAGCCCGGACCGCCCGCTCTGTTGTTCCTCAGCTCTACTATAACCTGTCACTCCTTCAGTACAGCCAGGGGGATAACGACGGTGCGATTGCAAGTCTGGATCAGGCGATCGAGCTCAATCCCAACTATACGCTCGCCTACTACCAGAAGGCCCTTACGGTCAAGCAGGCCGGCGGGGATCTGGAAGAGGTGATGAGATGGTTTGATCGGGCAGCCGAAGTGGGACAGGCAGCCGGTGATACGCAGAATGCCAACCGCGCCCGAACCAGGGGCGGAGAGGAGCTTCTCTATCACGCTGTTCTGGAGAAGGATGCCAACCGCATGAGCCGGGCGCTCAACCTTCTGCAGCGCGCCCAGCAGTATATTCCGAACGACCCCAATGTGCACTACCGCATGGCAGAGGTCTATAACAACCTCGGGAACCATAACCAGGCAGTCGCTTCCGCCAACCGGGCACTGGAACTGGCGAGCGGCGGGGTTGCTGAGATGGCCCATTTCCATTTCGAGCTTGGGATTGCCTACAAGGGTCTGGAGAACAAGGAGCGTGCATGCCAGTCTTTCGAGAATGCGGCCTACGGAGAGTTCCAGGAGCCCGCACGTTATGAGCTGGAGCATGAGCTGAAGTGTGAAGGGTACGCCGCCCGATGATCCGCTACCTCCAGTGTGGCAATCACTACGACACTCTGTGAAATAAAGCCCCGTCTTCGGGGCTTTTTTCGTATATTTAAGCTTCTCTGAATTTCTCCCGAAGCGTCCATCCGGGACGGGAGGTTCAGGTAACGGGCCATGCCGGTGTTTGCAGGCAAACGCCCGTTTTTCTGTAGTAACGTCGGTTTTTCACATTCATATCTTCTTCTAATCCGGACTCATCCCCCGTCTTCATGCAGGAACAGATTATCGATCCTACTCTGGATCAGGCAGCTGTAAACACCCTCCGAACTCTTTCTATCGATGCCGTTGAGGCCGCCCGATCGGGACACCCCGGCATGCCCATGGGCATGGCGGATGTTGCCTACGTTCTCTGGACAAGGTTTCTGAAGCACAATCCGGCAAACCCCGACTGGTTCAATCGGGACCGTTTTATCCTTTCGGCAGGCCACGGCTCCATGCTTCTCTACAGCCTGCTGCACCTTACCGGTTACGACCTTCCGCTGAGCGAGCTGAAGAATTTCCGTCAGCTGCACAGCCGGACTCCCGGCCACCCTGAAGTGGGAATGACTCCCGGAGTGGAGACCACGACCGGGCCTCTCGGTCAGGGATTCGCCACCGGAGTGGGCATGGCGATGGCCGAGGCTCATCTGGCAGCCCGGTTCAACACCCTGGCGCCCGGACTGGTGGATCACTATACCTATGCCATTGTCAGTGATGGAGATCTGATGGAGGGGATCACCCATGAAGCCGCCTCCCTGGCCGGTCACCTCAAGCTGGGTAAACTGATCTATCTCTACGATTCGAACCGGATCTCGATCGACGGCTCGACCGATCTTTCCTTTACCGAGGATGTGGCAAAACGCTTTGAAGCCTACGGATGGCATGTCGATACAACAGACGGGCACAACCGGGAGGAGATTGAAGAGGCGATCCGGAAGGCCCAGCAGGTGACGGACCGTCCGTCGCTGATCGTCTGCCGGACCCATATCGGTTATGGAAGCCCGAACAAGCAGGACAGTGCCGACTCCCACGGCGCTCCTCTGGGAGAGGAAGAGGCGCGTCTGACCAAGATCGCCCTCGGGATGGATCCAGACAAGCGTTTTCATATCGCCCCGGAGGTGCTGGATCATTTTCGCACGGCACTCCGTACGGGAGAGGAGCAGGAGAACCGGTGGAAGGAACAGCTTGAATCGTTCCGGAAGAGCCACCCTTCGGAAGCGGAAGGATTTGAGCGGCAGATCTCGCGGACCCTGCCCGAGGAGTTGGAAAACATCTTGCCCCGGTTTGAACCCGATGAAAAGGGGATTGCAACCCGCGCCTCCTCCGGGAAGGTCCTTAATGCACTCTCCCCGCACATCCCGATGCTGGTTGGCGGTTCGGCCGACCTGACGGGGAGCAACCTGACCCATCTGAAGGGTGAGGAGAGTTTCCAGGCCGGATCCTACCATGGAAGGAATATCCACTACGGGGTGCGGGAGCATGCCATGGCCGCTGCGATGAACGGGATGGCACTCCACGGAGGGGTGATCCCATTCGGCGGGACTTTCCTTGTCTTTTCCGACTACATGCGCCCTTCCATCCGCCTGGCGGCACTTTCAAGAATCCCCTCCATCTTCGTGCTCACACACGACAGCATCGGACTGGGAGAGGATGGCCCCACGCATCAGCCCATTGAACATCTCGCCTCCCTTCGTGCGATCCCCCGTACACTGGTACTGCGTCCGGCCGATGCGAACGAGACGGCCTGGGCCTGGAAACTGGCGATCGAAAACATGGAGGGACCGACAATCCTTGCCCTGACCCGCCAGGCGCTTCCCACACTGGATCGACCCGATTATGCCTCCGCATCGATGACCGAACGGGGAGCCTACATCCTGCAGGAAGCCGATACCGGTTCGCCGGAACTGATACTGATCGCCACCGGATCGGAAGTGAGTCTTGCCCTGGAAGCCGCGGCCCGGCTCAACGGGGATGGTGTCCCGACCCGTGTGGTGAGCATGCCCTCCATGGAGCTTTTTGCGAGACAGCCGCAGGAGTACCGTGATAAAGTGCTTCCTCCGGCCGTCCGCCGTCGTATCTCGATCGAGGCGGGCTGCACGATGGGTTGGCATCGCTGGGTGGGTGATCAGGGTGTGGCGATCGGCATCGACCGGTTTGGTGAATCAGCCCCCTACCAGGAAGTCTACCGCCATCTCGGGATCACCACAGAGCGGATTGTGGAGGAGGCAGGCAGGCTTATCGGCTAAGCCTCCGGTTCCGATTTCCTCTGATCCGGCGGGGCAGGGCAGCCGCTTTCATCCGGTCTTCCTCTGATCCGGCGGGGCAGGGCAGGGCAGCCAGATCCATCCGATAACAATCCGGCCATGGAATGGAGACCGGTCTGCGGAAGTTCTTATCTTCGATGGAACTCCGTCACCTACCACTATTTGCTCTCGGACTCCCGATGCCTCTGAAGCTGCCGCTGACTGCCCGTCTGCTGATCTTCTTCCTGCTGCTCCCTTCCGCTCTTATTGGCCAGGGGGCGGTCGTGCAGGAGCGTGGAGTGAAGGGTCCCGAGCTGATCGGGACGGCGAGAGAGACCGGCAGAACCACTGACAAAGAGCGCCACTACACCCTTGAGCTCCTTGATTCCGAACAGGGGCGGTACGCTTTGCGCTGGATGGCGGAAAAACGACGGGCGGAACGCCGCCGCGCGGACCGGCAGGAAGGCCGCAGCATGGAAACCCTTCCGCCCGCACCGCGCAGGCAGCCCTATCAGATCGGGGATCTGGAGGAGTTTTATGTCCGCAATCCCGTGCAGAGCAGTGATCAGAGTCCGGTCTTCGACCGGAAGGAGTTTGAACTGAAACGGACCGGGGAAGGGGTTGAACTCTGGGTGGAGAGCGCCGAGCTCGGGCCCGGCCGCATCACCGAGACCATTCTCGACGAGATCATGGACGGTCTGATCCGGGAAACGCCCCCCTTTTCCATCGATCCGGGGCTGGGGGTGATCGGGATTGGAAAGGAGATCTTCGGGGACCCGCCCGACGTGGACGGATCTGGTATCATCCGGATCCTCATTACCGAGATCGAGGATGGATACAATCCACCCGAGCAGCCGGTCTTCATTGCCGGATTCTTCGATCCGGTCAATCTTGTCTCCCCCGATGTGATTCCGGAGAGCAATTTTGCCGATATCCTCTACATCAGCTCCACTCCGGGAATCTACCGCGAGGGAAATCCTTTTCACCACAACCGGCTCAACACCGTCATTCATGAGTTTCAGCATCTGATACAGGCCAATTACGCCATTCAGCACATGGAAGCCGGCGAAGGCGGGGGGATCTCCCTTTTTCAGAATGAGGGGCAGTCGGAGCTGGCCGAGATCCTGGCGGGTTTCGAGGCGAGGGCGATGAACTTTCTCGACTCCGGTCGGGAGGTGAGCGGCAATGTTGAAGGAGCCGAGAGATGGATCTACCGCTTCCGGCAGGAGGAGGGAGGGGAGACGGTTCTTTATGACTACCAGAGGGCCCAGCTGCTCCACAGCTACCTGGCCGAGCGGGTCGGTCCCCTCCAGGCCGGATCCCTCACGCGCAGCAGCCGTTTCAATGACGCCGCCTATGAGGAGATCTTGTCGGAGTCGGGGATCCCTCTCTCCGATTTTTTTACCGGTTTCTGGCTGTCGGCCTATGGGAACAACCTGGTGGAGGGCGGACCCTACGGTTTCAGCCGGCCTCAGTTTGCCGGACTGCAGGTCTCCAATCCCGGCCGGATCTATCACGCCGCCTCCCAACCCTGGGTGCGCGACCACCAGGAGGAGATCGGCTTCGGAGGCGCGCTCTATACGCAGTGGTTCGGGGTGGAGGAGCTGCGGCTGGAGATACTCCAGGGCGGAGGAATTCACCACCACCTCCTCTGGCGGCTTCCCGGGGAGAGCGGCTATCAGGAGCAGACGGCCGGGGAAGGGATCTGGCAGCTGAGCGGGGGGCCCTACGAGGAGATCGTGCTGGTATCGGTGAACGGTACACCGAACGGGGAGAGGAGCACGCCGGATGAGGTCCGGACTTTCACCTATCACGCCGACTGGACCCCATCGGGTCTTGTTGCCCGCCAGCTGAGCTATCACGGGGAAGCGGGTGTCCAGTCTCCGCTCCCCTGGGACTCTCTCTTCAGCTATGCCGTACGGATCTCGCCGGAGTTTGACGGAGCGGTACGAAACGTCTCCTTTACCCTCAATCACCACACCAATGCGGTGCAGGGAGAAGGAGTGGCGGAGCTGGTGCTCAGAGAGGCGGTTCCGACCCTCGATGGTACCGGATGGATTCCCGGGGAACCAATTGCCGCTCAGCCCTTCACCACCCATGATGTTGCTTCGGGAGTCAATTTCATCGGGGTGAACAGCAGCGAGTGGCTTGTGGAGGCGGGCAGGGAGTATTTCATATCGATCGAACTGGTCGAGGACCGGGGTGGATTTTACATGGAATTTCTATTTGACCGGGGGACACCCGAGCCGGTTCCGGACGATCCGCGCTACTACCCCCCGAGAACACTTTTCGGAGAGCGCAGGGATGGAGTGGTTCGCTGGGGGTCGCTCTTCTTTGTGGATGAAAGCGAAACTCCGCCGAGGGAGAGGTACAACCTCAATATGCTTCTTTCGGCCAGTGTGGTGGGGAGTCCCGAACTGGAGGTGCCCGATTTTCCCGATCCTCCTGTCTCGGAGCTGTTTGTCCTGCTTCCCAACTATCCCAATCCCTCCTATGGAGAGACCGTGATCGAGTTCAGCGTGCCCCGTCCCTCCGAACTGAACATTACTCTGCACGATCTTCTGGGCCGGCAGGTACGGGAGATTTTCAACGGACCCGCGACGACCGGTCTTCACCGGCTCCGGGTCGATGCATCGGGTCTTGCAAGCGGAATCTACATATTCAGGATGATCTCCCCCGACGGTGTCCAGAGCAGAAAAATGACGCTGATTCGATAACAGGGCATATTTTTTCTATCTTGTCCCCTCTCTCTTGAATCATTCTGCCGCTCGATCATGTCGAAGGAAAAACTGTTTTTACTGGACGGGATGGCCCTGGCCTACCGGGCCCATTTCGCTTTTATCCGAAGCCAGCTCCGTAACTCTGAAGGCATTCCGACCGGCCCCATCCTCGGATTTGCCAATACGCTTGTCAAGTTGCTCGAAGAGGAGAAACCGACCCATATCTCGGTGGTCTGGGATACGAGCGCTCCCACCTTCCGCCATGAGCTGGACGAGAGCTACAAGGCAAACCGGCCGCCTCAGCCGGAGGACCTCACGGTGGGTATTCCTCTCATCAAGGAGATGGTCGATGCGTTCGGTATCCGGAACCTGGAGCAGGATGGCTACGAAGCCGACGACATCATCGGAACCCTGGCGCATCAGGCCAAAGAGGAGGATGTCGAGGTCTTCCTGGTTACTCCCGACAAGGATTTCATGCAGCTGGTGCAGGGACATGTCACCATCATCAAACCGGACAATCGAAACGGAGGGTTTGTCCGGATCGATCCGGAAGGGGTAAAGGAGTATTTCGGGGTCTACCCCGACAAAGTGACCGACGTGCTGGCCTGTATCGGGGATGCTTCCGACAATATTCCGGGGGTGCCCGGCATCGGCAAGAAGGGGGCTCCGAAACTGATCGAGAAGTATGGATCTCTGGAGAAGGCGATCGAGGCGGCTCCGGAGATGAAATCGAAGACCTACCGGGAGGGGCTCACCCATTTCAAGGAGCAGGCGCTCCATGCCAAGCGGATGGTGACGATCAAGACCGACGTGCCCGGCGTGGTGGAGTGGGAGTCGCTAGAGTGGAATGGTCCCGACCGGGCCAGACTCGTCGAGTTCTTCCGGAGGATGGAGTTCCGGACCCTGACCCGGAAATACCTTGAGACACAGGGGGAGGGAGGGCAGACCGATCTATTCGGCACGGGCGCTGCCGCCACGGGAGCAGGAGCCGGCGCGGCCGCAGGAGCCGGTGCGGGTATTTCCTCTCCATCGGGTCCCGAGCCGGGACGTTTCAACGGGGAGGAGGTAGAGTACAGTGCGGCCGCCAGCGAGGAGGAGATCCGCCGGGTGGTGGAGCAGCTTCTTCCCGAAGAGCGGATCTGTTTCGATACGGAAACCGATTCGGAGGATCCGATCGGGGCCATGCTGGTGGGGGTCTCTCTCTCAGCCAGGGTAGGACAGGCCTGGTATATTCCGGTCAACGTGGAGGGCGCCCTTCCCGAAGAGAAGGTGATCCCTCTGATCCGGCCACTTTTCGAAAAAGAAGAGTCCCTGAAGATTGCGCACAATTACAAGTACGACACCCTGCTCCTCCGCCAGGCCGGCATCCGGATCCGGGGGGAAGTGTTTTGCACGATGGTTGCAGCCTATCTGATCGATGCGGCACAGCGCCTCAATATGGAGAGTCTCTCCAGGAAGTACCTTCAGTACGAACCGATCCCCATTCAGCAGCTGATCGGTTCCGGCCGCAGCCAGAAGAAAATGAGCGAGATCCCCTGGAAGCAGGTCGTCCCCTATGCCTGCGAGGATGCCGATATCACCCTGAGGCTCTGGAAAGTGCTGGAGCAGAAGCTTGAGGAGGATGAACTGGACCGGATCGCACGGGAAGTTGATTTCCCTCTCATGGAGGTGCTGGCCGGAATGGAGCTCGCCGGTGTGAAGATCGACCGGGAGATGCTCGAGAGGTTCTCGGTCGAGCTGGAGCGGGATATGAACCGTCTCGAGCAGGAGATTTTTGAAAAGACCGGCGAAGAGTTCAACCTCAACTCCCCGCAGCAGCTCGGGGAGGTCCTGTTTGAAAAAATGGGGATCCCGGCCGGGAAGAAGACCCGCACCGGGCAGTACTCCACAGCGGAATCGGTCCTGACCGACCTGGCGCATCATCATGAGGTTCCCGGTCTCGTACTGGACTACCGGAGCCTGAGCAAGCTCAAATCGACCTATGTCGATGCGCTTCCCCGGCTTATCCGCGAAGAGACCGGGCGGGTGCATACCAGTTTCAACCAGACAGTGGCCGCAACCGGACGGCTCTCCTCCTCCAATCCCAACCTTCAGAACATTCCGATCCGGACCGAACGAGGACGGGAGATCCGGAAGGCGTTCATTCCCGAGGAGGGATACCGGATACTGGCCGCCGACTACTCGCAGATCGAGCTCCGGGTGATCGCATCGATCTCGGGAGATGAGAACATGATCCGGGCGTTCCTGAACGATGAGGATATCCATGCCCGGGCGGCGCGTGAGATCTTTGGCCTGAGGGATCTGAGTGAGGTCACCTCCGACCATCGGCGCAAGGCCAAGGAGGTCAACTTCGGCATCCCCTACGGGGTGAGTTCCTACGGACTCGCCTCAAGGCTGGGGATCACGCCGGCCGAGGGGGGAGAGATGATCCGGCAATATTTCGAGCGGTTTCCGGGTGTGCAGGAGTATATCGAAAAAAGCAAGGAGTTCGCCCGGGAGCATGGCTACGTGAAGACGCTGCTGGGCCGGCGCCGCTACATTCCCGACATCCGTTCGCGCAACTGGAACGTGAGGAGCTTTGCCGAAAGGACGGCCATCAACATGCCGATCCAGGGCACCGCGGCGGATATCATCAAGATCGCCATGATACGGATCGAGAGATTCCTGCGGGAGCGCGCCATGCGCACCCGGATGCTGCTGCAGGTGCATGACGAGCTGATCTTCGAGATTCACGAAGAGGAGACGGAGAGCCTGGTGCCGGAGATCCGCCGCCTCATGCAGGAGGCCTTCCCGCTTGAGGTACCCCTCAAGGTGGATCTGGGTGTGGCGGAGAACTGGCTCGACGCTCACTGATTGTTCTCCGCCCACCCTGCGGGAATCCCCTTTCGGGTCGCGTTTATCATTCCGTGAGACCCGCTATCTCTCTCCAGTCCGGCTCGTGGCGAGCACCCGCAGCAGGGCGCCGTTATCTCTTCTTGTTGAAGAGGTACCCGGTACGGTACTCCACGAATGCTTCGATCGCCTCATATTCGGCCAGCCCCAGCTTGTCGTAGAGCATTGCAGTCCCGCGGTTCCGGTCCTCGGAGCGTTGCCAGAACTCCCTTTTGTCACTACCGGGGAATGGAGGGCGATCTTTCTGGGACTGATGCTTAAAGATCGCCTTTCGCTTTTTTTCCAGTTCCATCGGGCTGAGGGGGACAGCCATCTCAATCTCGTTGATGTCCCACTCCTGCCATGCTCCCCTGTAGAGCCAGACCCGGCACTCCCCGATCCACTCATCCTCCCTGCAGATTTCCAGAGCTTCATAGATCGCCTTCAGGCAGACGCGATGCGTACCATGGGGGTCGGAGAGATCGCCCGCCGCGTAGATCTGATGGGGTTTTATCTCCCGGAGGAGCCCCACAATGATCCGGACATCCTCTTCGGAAAGGGGGTTTTTCTTCACCCGGCCGGTTTCATAGAAGGGCATGTCCAGAAAATGGAGATTCTCCACCGGAATGCCGCAATAGCGGCCCGCCGCCTTCGCTTCTCCCCGGCGGATCAGTCCCTTGATCGTCTTGATCTCGTCGGAGTCGACATCTCCGGGCTCTTTCTTCTCCAGAAACTGTTGGATCTGGGCCAGCAGACGATCCACCTCCGACTCCGGCAGGTTGAACGCCTCGGCATAGTCGGTGACAAAGTCGGCGTATCGGACCACATCATCATCAAACACCGCGATGTTGCCTGATGTCTGGTAGGCGACGTGGACCTCATGACCGTGTTCCACCAGCCGGATGAGCGTTCCCCCCATGGAGATCACATCGTCGTCCGGATGGGGGCTGAATACGATCACCCGCTTGGGATGGGGCAGGGCCCGTTCCGGTCGGCTGGTATCATCCGCCCCGGGCTTTCCCCCCGGCCAGCCGGTGATGGTCCTCTGAAGCTGATTGAAGACTTTCAGGTTGATGCTGTAGGAGGGGCCTGCTTCGGTGAGCAGCTCCCCCATTCCGTTCTCATTGTAATCGGCATCGGTCAGCTTGAGGATCGGTTTGTCAAGCTTCCTGCAGAGCCAGACCACCGCTTTCCGGGTCAGTTCATCGGTCCAGTCGCAGGTGGTGACCAGCCAGGGTGTCTTTACCCGGGTAAGCTCGGTTGCCGCCGCGGCATCAAGGACAAAAAGGGTGTTGTCGTGATTCTGCAGATAGGTGGCCGGTATGCTCTCCCGCACCTCACCCTCCACGCTCTCCCGGATGATGGAGGCCTTTCCCTCGCCCCAGGCCATGAGTAGGATCCGGCGCGCTTCGAGAATGGTGGCCACACCCATGGTGATGGCGTTTCTGGGCACATACTCCTCGCCGAAGAAGTTGCTCGCCGCATCCTTGCGGGTCACTCCGTCCAGCGTGATGAGCCGCGTCCGGGAGTCGGGTCGGGATCCCGGCTCGTTGAATCCGATATGGCCGGTCCGTCCGATACCCAGAAGCTGGATGTCGATTCCTCCGGCGGTGCGGATCTTCTCCTCGTACTGTTCGCACCAGGCGGCAATCTCCTCTTTGGGGATGGTTCCGGAGGGGATATGGATGTTCTCTTCCGGTATGTCGATGTGATTGAAGAGGTGCTCCTTCATGAAGCGGACATAGCTCTGGAGGGCATCCGGCTCCATCGGGTAGTACTCATCCAGGTTGAAGGTGATGACATTGCGGAAACTGAGTCCCTCCTGTCGGTGCAGGCGGATCAGCTCATCATAGACTTTGACGGGAGTGGAGCCTGTGGCCAGTCCAAGGACCGCATTTTTCCCTTCTTCCTGCCGTTTGCGGATCAGTTCCGCAATTTCGGCAGCCACGGCCAGGGATCCCTGGTCGGAATCTTCATACAAAACGGTGGGAATCCGTTCATACCAGTCAGGCCTGGAATTGATTTCTGAAATCGAATCGGACATATGGGGTGGATCTTCTGATGATTTCGGTTGGAAACCCCGGGGCATGAACCTGGCCCCTTCAGGTCAGATCATGTGGAAAATTATCCGGTTTTTCAAAGGCTTCTTTTCTTTATACTGTTGAGGCCGGCGTGGATCACAGCGTGAAGATGAGTGTCGATCGAAGATCGTAAACAGATCGTAAATCACTGTGAGTTATAAATATAGCCATTTGTATATCCCTTCGCATCATGAAACTCAACACGATTCTTCTTCTCTTCTGTTTCATCCTGGGTGCGGCCGGATGTGACCGTACCGAACGAATCTACCTCGAGAGCAGCCTGGAGATTTTATGGGGCGTGGAATCCAACTTCCGTGAATCCAACCGATCCTGGAACGAATGGATTATCCGGAATACCGGAGGAGCGGATCTCGGAGCAGATGGATGGGAGATCTATTTCAACTTCCTTCGGGATATCGTGCCGGAGAGTGTGCCTCCGGAGATCACGATCGAACATATCAACGGGGACTTCATGCGTCTGGCCCCGGCCGAAGGATTTCCGGGTATTCCGGCAGGTGAGGAGTACCGCTTCTCGGTGGCCACCTACGGGAGCATCATCAAAGAGATCTACGCTCCCGATGGTTTTTACATAGTTTACGACAACAACCGGATTGAGCGGATCCATTCGGACGTAATCCCGTTCACCCGGCCTGAACAGATGAACAGGGGGCCGGACGACCTGTTGCCGGTTCCGCTGGCGGATGTGCGCTTTGAGCAGAACCGGGGTTTGACCGGGCTTCCGCTCGATGAGACCGGTCCGGTAACCCCCACGCCTGCCCATATGGAGAAGGGGGGCGGAGAGTTCCAGCTGGCAAGCGGAACCCGGATTCTTTATGAGGACGGTCTGGAGTCGGAGGCCGGTTTTCTGGCCGACCGGGTCGCGGAGGTGGCCGGATTCCGACCCGCACTGGAAAGGGGAGCGGGGGGAGGATCAGACCCGGTAATCATCCTCCGGACCGGGGATCCGGGCGGTCCCATTCCGGAAGAACACAACCGGCAGGAGGCGTATCGGCTTCAGGTGGAAGAGGGGAGGGTCACCATTACAGGAGCCACACCCCCCGGTGTCTTCTACGGGATCCAGACCCTGAGACTCCTGCTCGATCCGGGTGGCCGGGACAAGACTTCGGCGCAGAGTCAGACAGGGTTGAGGAGGACGGGACGACAGGCGGATCCCCTTCGGGTGGATGCCGTGACGGTGGTCGATGCACCCCGCTTCCGCTATCGAGGGCTCCATCTCGATGTGGCGAGAAACTTCCAGCCGATGGAAACGGTGAAGCGGGTGGTGGATCTGATGGCCCTCTACAAGCTCAACACCTTTCACTTTCATCTGACCGATGATGAGGGGTGGAGGCTCGAAAGCGCCGCTTTTCCGGAACTGACGGAGATCGGAGGCCGGAGAGGTCACGATCCCGAACAGACCCGGATGCTCTATCCCTCCTACGGATCGGGACCCGACCCGGAAGGAGCGACCATGGGGAGCGGGTGGTACAGCCGGGAGCAGTATCTGGAGCTTCTGCGATATGCGCGTGAACGCCATATCGAGGTGATTCCGGAGATCGATGTGCCCGGCCACGCCCGGGCGGCGCTAGTCGCCATGAAGGAGCGATACCGGCGATTGATGGAGGAGGGGCGGCAGGAGGAGGCGGACCGGTACCGGATTCACGATCCGGCCGATGAGTCTGTCTACCGCTCCATCCAGCGCTGGAAGGACAATGTGATTAATGTCTGTCAGGAGTCGACCTATCGCTTCCTGGAGGTGATCTTCGACGAACTGATCGATCTGCATGAAGAGGCGGGTCTCCCGCTCCGGTCGATCCATATCGGCGCGGACGAGGTGCCGGCAGGTGTCTGGACGCAGTCCCCGGAGTGTAATGAATTGATCGCCTCCAGCGATGAGCTTGAGTCGACCGATCAGCTTCAGGTCTGGTTTTTCCGGAAAGTCCATGAGCTGCTCCGGGAGCGAAATCTCATCATGTCGGGATGGGAGGAGATCGCCCTGGTCGGCTACTACGGGATGGGCAAGATACTCAACCCGGAATTTGCCGGATCGGCACGTCCCTATGTCTGGTCCAATATCTGGGGAAGCGGAACGGAGGAGTATACCTACCGGCTTGCCAACGCCGGCTATGAAGTAGTCCTTTCTCACGCCTCGGACCTCTATCTTGACATGGCATACGACAAGCATCCCCAGGAGGCGGGGTATCACTGGGCCGATTTTGTCGCCACTTCACGTCCTTTCCGTTTCATGCCGTTCCATCTCTACAAGAATGCGATTCAGACCTCGATGGGGCACCCGATTGCAGAGGATGCCTATCGCGATGCGGAGCAGCTCACCGCGGAGGGACGCACCCGGATTCTGGGAATTCAGGGGCAGCTCTGGGCGGAGACCTTCCGGGATCCGGGCAGGGTGGAGTATATGGCATTCCCCCGGATGATTGTTCTGGCTGAAAGGGCCTGGACCCGACAGCCCGAATGGGCGGAGATTGAGGAGAGGGAGGTCCGTGAAGCGCGGATTGAAGTGGGGTGGAATGAGTTTGCCAACCGCCTCGCCCTGCGCGAGCTGCCACGTCTGGACAGGCTTCATGGCGGGGTGGGATACCGGCTTCCCCCACCGGGTGCCCGAATTGTGAACAACCGGCTGGAGGCCAATGTGGAGTATCCCGGTCTTGAGATCCGGTACACTCTCGACGGAAGCGAACCGACCGCAGAATCGCCTCTCTGGCAGGGAGCTGTGGAGGTGGAGCCGGGAAGCAGCGTGAAACTTCGCTCTTTTGCCCTGACCGGCCGGGGGAGCAGAACGGTGACGCTCCCCCGCGATCCCTCCCTGTAGCCGCTTGCTGCCGCACGCTGTATGATTCACGTGCCTGCGGCCGGGGAGAGGATTCCGTCAGGTTGGTAGAGAGGCTTGCGTGCCGTCTATCGGATACTGATACCGATGCCGACGTTGGCCACCGGGTATTTCGCCAGCGTATAGGAGCCGCTGATGGTCAGGATCGCCAGACGGATCCGGACTCCGGCCAGTGCATGGAGACCGTTGGCTCCATCCAGTTTCAGATCGAGCGGTTCTGAAATGCTGTCCACTCTCTTCGGCTTCTGCTCATTGATCGACCCGTCATCGTTCAGGTTGGTCTCGATGATGGGGTAGTTCCCCGGGCTGCGGATGCTCATGCTGGAGTTCTGAAATCCAAGTCCGGCATAGACGGAGAGGACGGGGAGCTGCTTCCCGATCAGGATGTTTCCGGTAAACCCTTTCGCATCAAACTCGATGCCCTGGCCATTCCAGTGGGAGGAACCGGCTTCCATTCCAACAGGCACCTCGGTCATCTCATCGATCTCGGGAAGAACCTCGAAATCGGCATCGATCGAGAGTTTGGTGTATCCGAACTGTACGGAGAGATCGAAAGGCAGTACCGAACCGCCCGGGAGCCACTGGTTAAGTCCGTGCTTCACCCCGAACCCGAACAGGCCCACATTGGCCACATCCGGTACTTCAATTGTGGGCAGATAGCGGATGGAGAGATCGGACCCCATCCCGATACCGAGAGTCAGTTGTGCCATGGGAGCGGGAACGTAGGGAATGCCGATTCCCTGGGGCATGTCGAATTCAAACAGCCTGTCGTTGGTTCCCGGGATAAATGCCCGGCTGCCCATCTTCGGCCCGCTGATGTCCTCGCCGCTGATGGTGGGAGTTTCGGCCGAGCCGCTTATCACCTCAATATTCTGCAGACCGAGCTGTGTGATGTTGAAGAGCCGGTCTGAGGATGGAACCATAGAGACGGCGGCGTTCAGCCGGAGATCAAATCCGAACGGCTTGTATGCCCCTGCCGTATTGAACCAGCCGGAGTTGAGACCCGCTCCGAATCCTGCCCCGAAAGGCTTCAGATAACCCTCCATGAGAAGGTTCGCGTCGTGAGCACCGGATCGCAGAATCTCTCCGGCATCCTCAAGCTGCGCCTTTGCCTCCCGGGTGGTGACGAGCTGCAGGGAGAGGCAGACAAGCAGCGATAGAGCTGCCTTGATCAACGTAGACTTTATGGTTTTCATAAACACTCCTTAGGAATGTGTTAAAGGGTTGAAAAATCGATTTTATGAAAAAATTTTGTACAAAAATAGTGATTCACCAAGTAGCGAAAAATTTAATCCTCTCTGTAGCATGAAATAGTACACGGTTATCGGTAGGAAGCGGGGGGATCATAAGGATAAAGGGGGAGTTTTGGTATGGCGGGGGGAGAAGAGAGGGTGGCTGCACTCGGGGTGGAGGCAGAGGAGTCCGGTTCCGGGTCTGTTTTCAGTGAACTGGTGGAGAGCAGGCAGAAGAGTCGATGTGGAATGCAAGAAGGATGTGGAAAGGCAAGGGAGCAAAGAACAGGGAAGGTAGGGCGTGCGTCACTTCTCCTTTTCGAGGGATTCCAGGATCTGAAGGTAGGAGAGGTACCGGTCCGGGTGAATATCACCCTCTTCACACGCCTGAAGGACCGCACAGTCCGGCTCGTGGCTATGGGTGCAGTTGTAGTAACGACAGCCTGTCCGGGCTTCCGCCATCTCGGGGAAATAGAGCGAGAGTTCTTCCGGCTCGATCCCCGCCAGCCCGAGTTCACGGATTCCGGGAGTGTCCACCACATACCCTCCCCCCGGAAGAGAGATCAGAGTGGCAAAGGTGGTGGTATGGCGGCCTTTTTCCGAAGCATCCGAAACTTCGGCGGTCCGGAGAGTCAGGCCGGGCACCAGAGCATTGAGAAGACTTGTTTTGCCTGTTCCCGAATGGCCGCTGAAGACTGAAATTCCGCTGGTCACCTCTTCACGCAGGGACTCGATGGTATCCGGCTGGTGGATCGAGGTGCGCAGGAACCGGTACCCCAGGCCGGTATAAAGCTCCTCCAGATCGTCGAGCATCCGGAGATCCCGCTCCCTTCCCAGATCGATCTTGTTGATGATGATGCCGGCAGGAATGTGGTAGGCTTCACAAGTTACAAGAAAGCGGTCGATGAATCCGGTTTTCAGACGGGGGCGGCGGAGTGCCTGAACCACCCAGGCGCAGTCGAGATTGGCGGCCAGAATCTGATCACCACGCCGACCTCCCGCCGCCTGGCGCATCAGAACGTTTTTCCGCTCATGGATCGTTTCGATCACCCCGGTACCATCCTCCAGAAGCCGGAGATCAACCCGGTCTCCCACGGCGACAGGATTGGTCACCTCCTCTTTGTTCAGCCGGAACCGGCCGGGCAGGCGGCACTCTACCCGGCTGCCATCTTCCGCCTCCACGGTGTACCAGAGGCCCCTCGACATGGTGACAAGGCCTTTTTTCATGCCCGGAAAATGCCAATCCTGCTCCGGGCATTGAGAACCCGGAGCAGGGGGAACGGGAGTGTGCAGGTCGGGATCATGGGATCAGCGTTGCCTTCTCCTGGCGGGCCTTCTCTTCCTGTACATTGTTGGCCCCGCCTTTCTGCGACTCCGGTACATGGAAGAACTCCCCGGGATCCTGTACGACCTCTTCATCGAGGACGATATCGAGAAGCGACCCGATACGGTCCAGGTAGTGGATCTTCAGATCGCCGATCACCTCTTTTTCAATCTCCTCGACATCCTTCTGGTTCTTTTCCGGAAGCAGTACGGTTTCGATGCCGGCCCGCTTGGCGGCCAGGACCTTCTCCTTGATTCCTCCGACCGGCAGGATCATCCCGCGCAGCGTGATCTCACCCGTCATGGCCAGCGTCCCTTTCACCCTCCTCTGGGTAAAGATGGAAGCGATGGCGGAGAGGAGCGATACACCGGCCGACGGTCCATCCTTGGGAACCGCACCCTGCGGAACGTGGATGTGGAGATCCCAGTAGCGGAATGCCTCTTCCGGAATATTCAGGGAAGTGGCGTTGGCGCGCAACCAGGAGAGGGCCAGTGTGGCCGACTCCCTCATGACATCCCCGAGCTGTCCGGTGATGGTGAGCTTGCCCGTTCCTCTGGCGACACTCGCCTCGATGAAGAGGATATCCCCTCCGTAGGGGGTCCAGGCCAGTCCGGTCGCAACGCCGGGGACGTTGGTGCGTTCGGCCACTTCCGAGTAATATTTACGCTTTCCAAGAATCTCGGCGACCTGTTCCGGACCGATCTCGTAGGAGTCGATTTCACCGGATGCCACACGGGCCGCTACATGCCGGCAGAGCGAACCGATCTCCCGCTCCAGGTTCCGTACGCCCGATTCACGGGTGTACTCCTCGATCACTTTCTCGATGGCTTCATCGGAAATTCCGATCTGTTCGGGTGAAAGGCCGTTCTCCTCGATCTGCTTCGGAACAAGGTATTTCCGGGCGATCTGGGTTTTCTCCTGCAGTGTGTATCCCGAAATGGGGATGATCTCCATCCGGTCTCTCAAGGGGGCGGGGATCGTCTCCAGAGAGTTGGCCGTCGCAATGAAAAGGACATTGGACAGATCGTACTCCAGCTCCAAATAGTTGTCGGAGAAGCTGTCGTTCTGCTCCGGATCGAGCACCTCCAGAAGGGCGGATGTCGGGTCGCCCCGGAAATCGGCTCCCACCTTGTCGATTTCGTCGAGCATCAGCACAGGATTCCCCTTGCCCGCCTTCTTCATGGCCCGCAGGATTCGACCGGGAAGAGCTCCGATATAGGTTCTCCGGTGTCCCCGGATCTCGGCTTCGTCATGGATGCCCCCAAGGCTGAACCGCTCGAACTCCCTGTTCAGGGCGCGGGCAATCGATTTGCCCAGGGAAGTTTTACCCACGCCCGGAGGTCCGTAGAAGCAGAGAATGGGCGCTCTCATATCCTTTTTGTCCTTTTTGAGCTTCAGGACGGCAAGGTATTCGATGATCCGCTTCTTGACCTTCTCCAATCCGTAGTGATCCTCGTCGAGAATCTCCCGGGCCCGTTTCAGATCAAGCGAATCCTCCGAATAATCCGCCCAGGGGAGATCCAGGATCCACTCCACGTAGCTGTGGATGATTCCATAGTTGGGGGAGGAGCTGGGTGTCATCTCCAGACGCTGCAGCTCTTTCTCGACGGTCTCCCTGGCCTCCTCGGTCAGTCCCACTTTCTCCTCGAGCCGTTCGCGGAGCTTCTCCACCACCTGCTGCTCGCTGTCCTCGCCGAGGGCCTCCTGGATCGCTTTCATCTGCTGTCGCAGGTAGAAATCCCGCTGCTGCTCGTCGATGTCTGTCTTCACCTTGGAGCGGATCTCCTCGCTGAGGTTCAATACCTGAAGCTCCTTGTTCAGAAACTCCATGATCCTCTCCAGCCGCTTGGCAAAGGACCGGGTCTCCAGCAGCTCCTGTTTTTCATCCACCCCGATCTGCAGATTGGAGGAGATGAAATTGAGCAGGAACGTCGGGCTGGTGATGTTGTTAAGGGCGATCGCCGCCTCCGAGGGAATATTGGGAGAGAGCTGCACAATACGGGTGGCCGTCTCCTTGATGGAGCGGATGGAAGCATCCAGCTCCAGACCGCTCAGATCCATATCCAGCGGGTAGCTCTCCACATAGGCCCGGTAGAACGGTTCATGCTGCACAAACTCGTTGATGGAGAAGGTGTTCTTTCCCTGGATGACAATGCTTTTGCTTCCGTCGGGCATCTTGATCAGTTTCATGATCTGCGCGACGGTCCCCACACTGTAGAGGTCATCCGGATCCGGATCCTCCATGGAACCATCCTTCTGTGTCACCACCCCGATGATCTTGTCCGACTCATACGCCTCTTTCACCAGTGCAAGAGAGCGGTCTCTTCCGATCGTGATCGGGATGACCACACCCGGATAGAGTACCGTGTTCTTCAGGGGAAGAATGGGAAGAATTTCGGGAATCTCCGATTCCGAGAGCTTTCTCTCTTCCTCTTCAGACAAAAGCGGAATAGCCTGTTCGAAATCGTCAAAAGGATCGTTTTGGCCTTCGAAAATCGTCTTGAATTTCAATCTCGGTTCGAACATGTGATCAGATTTACTTTTTTTCTGAAACTGATGCAAAAGTGAAGCCATCCGGAACGGATATAACATAACGTCATAAAGATTCTTCCGGTTCTGGCAAATTAGCATTGCCGCCGTTTCCGAACGTGTCAGTTGGGCAGAAGAGTTGTGCAGGAGATGCCACCGGAAAACACCGGAAAATTTGCCATCAGGGAATATAGATCTTCACAACTCCAACGGATGCTCCGGCTATTTCCGTACCTCCGGTTGATGCGCGGCGGAACTGGAGTGCGGCTCCGATTTCAAACCGGTTGGTGACCAGGCCTGTGCCCAGACTGTAGTAGTCCGGCAGATTGCGGGCAAAACGGATCCCGGCGCGAAGAGGAAGAAAGAGAAGGGGTCTCACTTCGGCTCCGATGTAGGTGCTTAGTCGGGTGGTGTTAAAAGCGTTGTCAACCAGTCCCAGGCTCATGTCTCCCATAAGCTTGATCCGGTTGAGCTGAAGCAGCATTCCTCCCTGCAGAGCTGTGGGAAGCAGGACAGAGAAGGAGCGGTCCGACTCATCACCCTGCAACAGGGGGTGGTCGTCGCCGCTGCCGAGGAAGAGAAGTTCTTCTCCCGGCATCCCCCGGTAGATTCTTTCGGAGGGCGGGGGCCAGGCGGCCGGTTCCGGTGCGCTCTCCGATGCCGTATGAAACGGACTCTCCCTGTAACGGATAAAACCGATGTCGGTGACGGAGAATGCCAGGCGGAGGGAATTACGGGTTTCGGGATCTCCCATCCGCACTACGGAGAGGTCCCGGCCCAGCGTGACCAGCCAGGTGATTCCAAGATCCAGCCCGACCCCGTAACCGGTGGGCCGGAACAGATCGAACCGGTCCCTGGAGGTGGCGAAAGGGTCGCTCCCCTGTCGCAGAAGGCGGTGACGATGAGCCAGCATGCCGCTTGACCAGAGTTCCAGCTGCCCCTCTCTTAGAAGTCCACCGTCCGGTCCGGACCGGTAGTTCTCTTCCCGGACCAGGTTGAGGTAGGAACCGCTTGCGACAATCTTGGGGGCGATTCCGATGATGAAGCGGCTGAGCCGGGGCCGCAGTCCGTTCAGAAAGGTGAAGGATTCGGCATATCCGAACGTGAACTCGTGAAGTGACTGAAAGCGGTGGATCAGGGAGCGGTCTATCGGTGGCTGTCCGGCCGGATCTGCCGGCATGATATCGGAGGGCAGATGGTACCATCCCCGACCCGTGACAAAACGGTTGGCATACCGGGAACGCATCGCCACCCCGTAGCTCCGTTCCTCACCTTGCCAGTGGAGTCCGAACCAGTGGATTTCCCCGCCCGAGAGGTGTTCGGACCGCCGGTCTTCCGGGTCGAAATTCCGCTCAATAAGCTCCTGCCACTCTGCGGGACCCGCCGCCGGCGCGGAAGGTGTGTTCAATGGTCGGGATTTGTCGAAAAAATTCTCCAGGGAGTTGCGGATTCCGGAGTGGTGCAGGGGTGGGGAGTGGTATCCCGAGACCGTTCCCAGAGCCACCTGCAGCCTGTACTCCTTCTCGCGGATATAGAGATTGGCCGGATTGATGAAGAGCGATTCATACCCGGTGGTCCAGGCGGTTCCACCCCCGCCCGAACCGGTGTTGACCGGAGAGTGGAGCAGCTGGGCGGCTGCCGGAGCGGCCGTCAGACAGAGCAGGAAGAAGAGTGACGCAAATGCTGTCCGGCTTCTCATCGGGCTGTAGCTTGAATCGGGCTGTTCATCAGAATATGCGGGCAGTAGCGGGGCTCAGGAGTTGTCACCAGGAGCAGTGATCAGGAGCAGTGATCAGGAGCGACGGACGACTTCAAGCCGGGCAGCCCGGAGCATGAGGGTTTTCTGACCCCGTCCGGGGAAAAAGACCACTACACGGCTGTCCTGTCCCTCGCCGGACCGGCTCAGGATCTTTCCGGTCCCGAACCTGGAGTGCATTACCTCCACACCGGCATGAAACGGATCGTTCTCCGGATCGTACTCATATTCGATGGTGTATCCACTTTCTTTGGAACTTGTACCGCTCTTGGGCTTCTTCCAGTCGTATTCGACCCGCATGGAGCTCTCCCCGGAAACCGCTTTTCGCCCTGATCGTCCGCCTGCAAGGCCGGCGGAGCCGAACCTGCCGCCGCCACCGGAACCCAATCCAGCGGAAGTGCCGGAGGTGTCTCCCTGCGGGATCGTCGCTCCTGTCTCGGTCCTCACCACACCCGAATCCACCTCGTTCAGGAAGCGGGAGCGCATCTGCCGCACCTCTTCCCCGAACTTGAACCGGCTGTTGCAGTAACTGAAGAAGAGACGCTGTTCGGCCCGTGTGATCGCCACATAAAAGAGCCGGCGCTCCTCCTCGATATCGGCCTCTTCACCATCCCGTCCCCCCATGGGGAAGAGGTTCTCCTCAAGTCCCACGATAAAGACAACCGGGAACTCCAGACCCTTGGAGCCGTGAACGGTCATGAGAGTGACGGCGGGACGCTCTTCGTCGAAATTGTCACTGTCGGTGATCAGGCTGATCTCCTGAAGGAAGGAGCCGAGAGAGGGGTTCCGGTTGCTCTTCTCATACCAGGAGATGGCATTCTGCAGTTCCAGCACGTTGTCGCGCCGGCTCAGGGACTGCGGGCTGTTCTCCTCGATCAGGGCCTTCAGGTATCCGCTCTGCTCGAGCATCTTCCGGGTCACGTCGAGAATGGAGGCCCCCTGCTCAAGTTCCTGCCGGAGCGTCCGGATCATCCGGACAAACTGATCGATCTGCACACGGGCAGGCTTGTAGAGAGAGTCGGTGTCCCCTTGCTCGAGGATGCTCCAGATCGACCGGCCGCTGCTCCGCGATTGTGAGAGCAGTTCGTTGAGAGTCTTTCGACCGATGCCGCGCGATGGCTCGTTGATGATCCGGAGCAGATTCTGTTCATCCTCGGGGTTGACCAGCAGAGTGAGATAGGCAAGCACATCCTTGATCTCCTTCCGCTGGTAGAAAGAGAGTCCACCGACCAACTGATATGCAATGCTTCGCCGGCGCAGCGCCTCCTCGAAGACCCGGCTCTGGTAGTTGGTCCTGTAGAGAATGGCAAAATCGTTGTTGTTGTAGCCGTGGCGGAGTTTCAGTTCATGGATGTAGTTGACGATGCGGTTCGCTTCGTCCCGCTCATCGTAATTCTCCAGCAGGATGATGGGATCTCCCTCCACATTCTCTGTCCAGAGGGTTTTCTTGAGCTGCTTCTCGTTTCGCTTGATGACCGAGTCGGCGCACTGGAGGATGTACTTGGTGGAGCGGTAGTTCTGCTCGAGCGGAATCTGCCGGGCATTCTCGTAATCGCTCTGGAAATTGAGAATATTGCTGATATCGGCCCCCCGGAAGGAGTAGATGCTCTGGGCATCGTCACCCACCACACAGATGTTCCTGTGCAGCCCGGCCAGCAGTTTGGTCACCTTGTACTGGGCGTGGTTCGTGTCCTGATACTCATCGATCATGATATATCGGAAGCCTGCCTGGTACTTCTGGAGCACATCGGGATGATTCTGGAACAGCTCGACCGGCCGCACCAGAAGGTCATCAAAATCCATCGAATTGGCCTGCTTGAGCCGCTGCTGATAGATGGTGTAGACTTTTGAAGTGATGTCGTCGAGCGGAGAGTGGACAAATTTTTCCAGGTAGGTGTCCGGGGAGATCAATTCGTTCTTTGCATCGCTGATCTTCCGGTGGATCAGCTTTGGCTTGACCTCTCTCGGATCGTAGTGGAGCTCTTCAAGGATGAGCTTGATCGCCTGCTCGGAGTCGCCGGTGTCGTAGATGCTGAAGTTGCTGGTGAAACCGATCTTGTCGGCTTCATAACGCAGAATCCGCGCGAAGATGGAGTGGAATGTTCCCATCCAGAGGCGGGACGCGCGCTCATCGATCAGCTGTGAGATCCGTTCCTGCATCTCCCGCGCCGCCTTGTTGGTAAAGGTAAGGGCGAGAATGTTCTGGGGGAGGGCGAGCTGCTGATGAAGGATGTAGGCGATCCGGTAGGTGAGCACCCTGGTTTTTCCGCTGCCGGCACCGGCCACAATCAGCAGGGGGCCTTCGGTTGTGGTCACCGCTTCCCGCTGACGTTCATTGAGTTCACGGAGAAAAGCGGGAGCGTTGCCGGAGGGGATAGCCATATTCGATTCAGAGCTCATTCAGCTGAAAGATTCATAGGGTTCGGACGATCCGGGACCGATGCATATGCAGGAGGATTCAGGGACCGGAAAGGGATCCGAATGCGCCCGCACTTTTCGAAGAAGGGCCAAAATTACAAAAGATGACGGTGAATGTCCGGGCTGAACAGTGGATTCTCCCGGCCATGCGAACCGTACCCTGACACACCGTCAGCCGGACGGCAACTCCCGGCTCTGGATCTCCTTCAGTTTGCCCAGCGCCCTCTCCCGAAGGTTCCTGAAGGCCTTCTCTGCGATCTCCCCGACCGTGTATTTCAGATGGAGCCAGACAATGTAGGTTGCCATCACATCCTCGTAGCAGTAGTGTTCAATCCTTTCCAGCTCTCCGTTCCGGAACATGTCGGCAACATCCTGCCCCTCACCGGTCTGCTTGAAGGGAATTCCGATCAGATGGCCCAGATGACTGAGTCTCGGAAACGAACTGGCTCCGTAGTTACTGAACTGATCCATCAGGTCGATATTGTGCTGGCTGTACCGGTATCGGATTTCATGGTGGGCCAGACGAAACGGCATCTGAAGTCCGTATTTCATCGTCCGGTAGGTCAGTACGGGAAGGTCGAAGGTACGCCCGTTGTGATGGATCAGACCGAAATCCTTGTAGGTGTGCAGGGCATCGAAGAGCCGGAGCAGCCCCTCTTTCTCATCGTGTCCGCTCCAGGAGGTCTTCTGCCGGGGCCGCCCGTCGTTCTGGATCCAGAGACCGACCCAGGCGACGACCCGATGAAACATGGGGGGGAGGAAACCCGACGATCTGGCCCCCAGCTTTTCGGCCGCGATCTGCAGCAGTTCTTCCTCTTCGCACTCGTTCTCTTCCAGAACGGTCCGGAGAAAAACGGTATCCGGTATGGTTTCCAGATCAAAGACGAAAAACATGGTGACTGCGGAACGGGATGAGATGAAACGTTAACGGCAACTCTTTGGGTTGTATAGAGTCATCGGGAGTCAACACGTTGTCACAAAACGTCCGTCACGAACATCACGAAACGTCATGATCTCGCTATGAAAATCTATCAACCCACTTCCATCCGGAATATCGTCCTGGCCGGTCACTCCGGTTCAGGAAAGACGACACTGGCCGAAACCATGCTGTTTGAATCCGGGACGACCGGCAGACGCGGAAGTATACAGAATAAAAATACGGTTTCCGATTTTCACCCCATCGAGAAAGAGAAGGGGAAGTCGGTCTACACCTCCCTGCTCCATTTTGACTGGCGTGGGACGCGGGTCAATCTTCTGGATACACCCGGAACACCCGACTTCATCGGCGGGTTCATTGCCAGTCTGAAGGTTGCCGACTCGGCACTTTTTGTGATTGATGCCGAGAGTGGGGTGGAGACCGGCACCGAGGCCCTCTGGAAGCGTGCCGCCGAAAGCGGCCTCCCATCTATCCTGGTGGTCAACAAGCTTGACGCCGAACAGGCCGATTTCCAGAGAGCGGTCGATATGAGCCGGGAGAGTTTCGGCCGCGAGGTGGTCGTGGTGCAGTATCCCTACAGTGAAGGGGAGGAGTTCCACGCGATCATTGATGTGCTGAAGATGACAATGTATGAGTTCCCGGAAGGAGGGGGGAGGCCGGACAAGTTGCCGATTCCGGAATCACACCGGGCACAGGCCGAGCTGCTGCAGAACGAGCTGATTGAATCGATCGCAGAGAACGACGAGACCCTTCTGGATCTCTATTTTGAACAGGGCACCCTGGATGAGTATCAGATGAGGGAGGGGCTTCAGCGCTCCATACTGAAGCGGGAGCTCTTCCCCCTGTTTTGTACATCGGGTCTGAAGAATATGGGGACCGGACGCATCATGGGTTTTATCGGCAACGTTCTCCCCTCCCCGGAGGAGGCACTGCCTGTGGAACTGACGGGCAGGCAGGGCTCTTCCGACGTGGATGAGCCGGTCCTGTTCTGTTTCCGTTCGGTATCCGAACCGCATGTCGGCAGCCTGAATTTTGTGAAGGTGATTCATGGAAAGGCCGTGCCGGGAATGGAGCTGGAGAACCGGCGGGACCGTTCCATGCAGAGGATCGGATCGCTCTTTATCAGCCAGGGGGGCGACCGTGTGGAGGTGCCGGAGGCGGCCCGGGGGGATCTGGCACTCATCCTGAAATGGAAAGATGTACAGGCCAACGACACTCTCACGCTGAAGGGGTCCTCCATTGAGGTGGTTCCGGCGGAGTGGCCGGAACCGGTGGTCCGCCGGGCGCTGAAACCGGCCGGCGAAGGGGACGATGACAAACTGGGCGTGGCTCTCCACCAGCTGGCCCAGGAGGATCCATCCCTCTGGGTGGAACACAGCCACGAACTGAAACAGATCCTGCTGCACGGACAGGGCGAGGAGCACCTCTCCGTGGTTCTGGAGCAGCTGAAAGGGAGATTCGGACTGGATGTTGAATACACCACTCCCCGCATTCCCTATCGGGAGACCATCACCCGGTCGGTACGAAGCAGCTACAAACACAAGAAACAGACAGGCGGTGCCGGACAGTATGCCGAGGTCCATATGCAGCTCGATCCCTGGACCGAAGCGACCGATCCGAAACGGGACGATCTGTTCACCGTCCGTGATGTGCAGGAGATTGATCTTCCCTGGGGAGGGAAGCTGGTCTTCCGGAACTGCATTGTGGGTGGAGTGATCGACGCACGTTTCATGCCGGCTGTCCTGAAGGGAGTGATGGAGAAGATGGAGGATGGTCCACTGTGCGGGTGCAGGGCACGGGATGTGATGGTATCGGTCTTTGACGGGTCGATGCATCCGGTCGATTCCAACGAGGCGGCTTTCAGGACAGCCTCTCTCATGGCGTTCCGGGACGGTTTCCTGAACGCGGCACCCCAGCTTCTGGAGCCGATCTACCGGATCGAGGTGTCGGTTCCGGCCCCTTACATGGGAGATGTGATGAGCGATCTGAGCGCACGAAGGGGGCAGATCCTCGGGATGGATTCCGAAGGCTCCATACAGAAGATCCGGGCGCTGGTCCCGCTCTCCGAACTGGACCCCTACGCCACGCATCTGCGCTCAATGACACGAGGCAGCGCGGTCTACACCCGCACCTTCGACTATTACGCTCCCGTACCTCCTCCCATTCAGGAGAAGGTGATACGGGAGGATTTCACCGAAGCGGAGGTTTAAGGCGAAGCTGAGGTTTAAAACGTGAAACGTAAGTAAGGTGTGAAACTTAAATAGTGGATACCTGGGGATGGGTGAGTGATGGGTGAGCATCAGTGATGAATAATTTCACCCTTAGTGATGGATCTGTTCTCCTTTGTGGGCGCGCCACTCGTTCTCCAGCAGCATGGCATCGGCGTCGCTCTTCGGTGTCACCGACATCACAATGCGTCCCTCCCTGAGTCCGGATTCCACTTTTTCAGCAGACTCTTTCGGGACTCCGGCTCCCACAAGCGCACCGATAACGCCTCCGGTAATTCCTCCGGCACCCGCCCCGGCAAGCCCGGCAGCCACAGGGCCGGCAATGACCACTCCAAGACCGGGAATGACAATGCTTGTTCCGATGGCTGCCACGATTCCGGCAATGGCCCCCATTCCTCCTCCGAGTGCAGCACCGGCTCCGGTCCCCTCCATCGCCCGGGAGCCCATGTCGCTCCCTTTAAACCTGTCGTCCGATACGAGCTGGTCCCTGGTTTCACCGGACATGAACAGGTTGATCTCCTCAGGGGTGTATCCTTTATCTATGGTGATCTGATACGCCTCACCGGCGCTGGTGCGATCCGGAAACAGCCCTGTCAGGGGGCGGCCACTGTGGAGCGGAGCCTGCCTGCCCAACTCGTTCCATTCACCCCGTGGGTCATCCTGTGGCGGGAAATAGTCTCTGTCCATGATTCTCTCCTGATTTTTTTCACGGATCCGGCTCCCACAGATGCGCCTGCAGATTTATTCTGTAATGGCAACCACTGTGATTCCTCTGCCGCGAACCGGTTTCGGTTCTCCCGGAAAAACGATGATCGCGACAGCGCTGGACACCGGACCCGGCGTTCCTTTTTCAAGGGGAAACATGCCGAGAGAGAGAGAAAATCTTTGTACAGATTTCGGTTAAAGATTTTCAACAATCACAGGCCTGCCGGCTTTAGGTGATCAGAGAAGTGTTGTTTTGATCCGGAGCGACAGACCAGTATCGTGGCTGAGTGCCGGGCGAGTGTGATCCTGTCACAAGTTCGCCGCAGGCCGGGCGATCAATCGTATATCAGATAGTTTTTGCGCAGCTCGGAAAACCGCCGGACATCCTCTTCCCAGTCGCTGATGATCCGGTCCGCTTCATTCTGTTCCAGCAGCTGCTGGGTCTCCTCGTTTCCGGCACGAATCTGCATTCCCCTTTCAATAAAAAAGTTCCCTTTTTCCTCCTCCGGCAGGGCGTTGTACAGCTCCTGGAGAATGTGGATACCGGCAGCAACCGGTTCCAGTCGCGCGGCGTCGGTGACCTCCAGCCGTACCCCCTGAACAGTGAGACCTTCCAGTTTGGGGTCCTTGGACATCCCGGGGATGCTTTCAGGGACAAACCGGACCGGATGGAACCGGACTCCAGGCAACTCTTTCCGGTTCAGCGCTTCAGCGACAGCCTCTGCATCGACATGAGGGCTGCCTACCTGGAGGAAGGGCTGCAAGGTTCCACGGCCTTCACTGGCACGGGTGCCTTCGAGAAAACAGGTCCCCGGATAGACATAGGCAGTCTCCACATCGGGGATGTTGGGGCTGGGTGGAATCCACTCAAGACCGGTATCGGACCAGAGCATCTCCCTGCTCCAGCCCTCCATCTCGATAATGTGCAGTTCCAGATTCTCGAGGTTTTCATGCCATCCCTGATCACGGATCATGAGAGCGAGCTCACCCACTGTCATCCCGTGGGTGATGGGAGTCGGATACATGCCGATCCCGGACTGGAACCGGTCTTCACGGATCGCCCCCTCGATCTTCATCCCTCCCAGTGGATTGGGCCGGTCCAGCACCAGAAAGGGGATATCCGCCTCGGCGGCCGAGATCATCGATCGGCCCATGGTGATTGGATAGGTATAGAATCTTGCTCCCACATCCTGGATGTCGAAGATCAGAACATCCACGTCCTCGAGCATCTCCGGGGTGGGGCGGCGAACCTCTCCGTAAAGACTCCAGGCCGGGACTCCGGTCACCTCGTCCACACCGTGAGCGACCGCCTCTCCGGCATCGGCGGTGCCGCGGATACCGTGCTCCGGACCAAACAGTGCAACGAGTTCGATTCCCGGATCGGCATGGAGAAGGTCGGCAACATGCTCCCCGTTCACTACAGCGCTGTGGTTGGTGATGAGCCCCACGCGCTTTCCCTCCACCAGATGGTAGTAGTCGGTGAAGAGACGTTCCGCTCCGACCCGGACGCTTTGCTGCTCTTCCGGGCGATCCGGAGCACAGGCACCGGTGAGAAGCAGAAGAAGGAGAAGCAGGATTGGAAGCGGGAAGGTCCCGCAGGAGGAGAGCTTTGAATGTCGCATGGTACCGGTCTGGTTACGGTTTGGCAGATTCATACAGGTGTCGAACGCAGTTTTCGAAAAGAAAACTACCGGAATGTAATCGATCCGCCGAACCGCGGCAAACAGCTCCGCGCGGTCATGGCATGATGTCGGGGCATGGAATGGCCAGGAGCCCTGGTGGGCCCGCCTGCCGGAGTGAGACAAATCTTGGGACGACCAGCCGAAGTGAGACAAGCCGGCCGGTGAGAACCGCCTGGTGTAAGAGGGGGTGTCAGATCGCCTGCCGAAGCACTTCGGGGCCGACAATCTCTTCAGTCAGAGCCAGGGCTTCCTCGAGCCGGTTCTCCCTGAAGAGCTTCAGAATGTCGGAGTCGATAAGACGGTACCAAACCTTCCGGCGGGTCTCAAAATCGGGCCAGGTGGCTGCCATCGGGGCACGCAAACTCTGCATCAGCTCCAGAAAGGGTTCAAACTCATCGCCGAACTCCTTTTCAAAGCGCTGCCGCAGACGGACCGCAAGGGCGGGAGCGGCGCCGCTCGTCGAGATGGCCAGTGTAAGGGCACCGCGCTTGACGATCGAGCCGAAGGTGAAGGTGCAGTGCGGGATGTCATCCATCACATTGACCAGAATCCCTCTCTCCTCGGCCTCTTCGAAGATCTGACGGTTCTGGTCGCCGGAGAACTGCGCCACAATGACCAGAAACGCCCCTTCAAGATCCCCCGGAAGATACTCCCGCGGGATCCAGGTGATCCTGCCCGTTTCGGCCAGCTCTTTCAGTCTCCGGGTCAGCACCGGGTGAATGAGGGTGATCCGGGCTCCACATCCCAGAAGTTCGAGCGCCTTTCGCTCCGCCTCATGGTTGCCGCCGATCAGTACGGTCCGGCGGTCGTCCAGGCGATTGAGGAAAATGGGGTAGACCTTCATCGTTTTCATCGCTCCGGCCGGTTTACACGCTCGAACCTTCCGGTTACAGTCGAGAAATGGATTCCGCACTCGATCTTGTTCCCGCCTCTCCAGCGTCCGTTGCGTTCATCCTCACCCTCCTGAACCGGACTGGTGCAGGGGACGCAGCCGATGCTGGGGTACCCTTCGTCATGCAGCGGGTTGTAGGGCAGGTTGTACTTTCGGACAAACTCCCAGGTCTGTTCGCCCGACCAGCCCGCCACCGGGTTGAGTTTTACCACCCCGTTCTGGTCGTCACGCTCAAGGATCCGGATGTTCTTGCGGGTCCTCGCCTGATCCCGCCGGATCCCTGTGATCCAGGCCTGTTTATCGGTTAGGTAGTTGCGCAGGGGGAGCACTTTCCGGAGATAGCAGCAGTGGTCGGGATCCTTTTTCCAGAGTTCATCTCCATACCGGCTGGCCTGCTCTTCCAGGGAGAGGGCAGGCCGGACGGCATGAATGGTGATCCCGAGCCGCTCTTCCAGTTCATCACGCAGCCTGTAGGTCTGGTCAAAGTGGAGAGAGGTGTCGAGGAAAAAGACCGGTATATCGAGTTCCAGTTCAGCGATCCGGTGCATCAGAACGATTCCGGAGGGTCCGAACCCGGTGCCTAGAACGGCATCGGAGCCAAAGGTGTCGTACGCCCACCGCAATACCTCGTCCGGATGGGCGTGCTCGAATCTCCGGTTCAGACGATCGATCTGGTGGTCGGAGAGCCCGATTCCGGCTTCAAAGTTGGTTATGGAGTCTTCTTGGTTCATTGCCGGTGAATGGTAAGGATTATCCCGCAAATTTGGATGCCATCTGACCGGTTACCGGTTCAAACGGTTTCCGGAGTGGTGTGCCGGACGACGGGAAAGCCGCCATCTGCCTGTCTGCATGGATGGAGAGGGCCTCATTTGGCTTGTGCGATGCATATGCCTCTGCCTCTGAAGTCGTCTGGCGATGTGAATCGCTTTCCATACCGGAAGAGTGCCAGGCAAGCGTTTCCGCCGCTTTGACGGTCTCCCCGACAACGATGGTCGCCGGGGAGCGTACACCGATGGCTCGTTCCCGAACGGTGGCCAATGTAGCCAATATCACCCTCTGCTGCTCGTGTGTTGCCTGCTCGATGATGGCGACCGGTGTGAAGGGCGATTTGCCATGAAGGAGCAGGGTGGAGACGATCCGATCAAGGTTTCCCAGTCCCATCAGAATGACCAGAGTATCGACTCCGGCAAGGTGCTCCCAGTTGTGGAAGAGCTCCTCGTTGTCGACTGTATGGCCGGTAACGACGGCGAACGAACGGGCGACGCTCCGGTGAGTGACAGGGATTCCTGCAAAGGCCGGAGCTGCCAGGGCGCTGCTGATTCCAGGCACGATCTCAAAAGGGATCCCTTCGGCGGCCAGCGCTTCGCACTCCTCACCGCCGCGTCCGAAGACAAAGGGGTCGCCCCCCTTCAGCCGTGCCACCTTGCAGCCCGCTTTTGCCTTGGAGAGAAGGATGGCGTTGATCTGATTCTGGGAGACAGAGGGATGTCCTGCACGTTTGCCCACATAAATATGCTCGGAGCGTTCCGAAGTGAGAGAGAGCAGTGCCGGATTGGCCAGCCGGTCGTATACGATCACATCGGCTTCGCCCAGTATCCTTGCACCTTTTACAGTGATCAGTTCGGGATCGCCAGGGCCCGCACCGATCAGCCAGACTTTACCTCCGTGGCCGTAATACGGTGAGGCACTCATGAGAGGACCCCTTCTGCAAACTGTTGCAGAGTCTCCGGAGAAGCTGCAGCCCAGAAGTCCCCGAATCCTTCTCCGTCTCGCCGGTTCTCCTTGTAGTAGGAGAGCAGCGGTCGGATCTCCTCCACCAGATCATCCAGATGGACCAGGTCCTTGTACTCCCGGACCAGTCGGGTACCGGCGGGATTTCCTCCGATAAAAATGGTGTATTTGTCCAGCGAGCGGCCGACGAATGCGATATCCGCCACGTAAGGCCGGGCGCAGCCATTGGGGCATCCCGTCATCCGGACAGAGATCACCTCCTTCTCCAGACCGAGCTCTTCCAGCACGGAATGGATCCTGCGGATAAGAGCGGGAAAAATCCGTTCCGATTCGGCAATGGCAAGTCCGCAGGTGGGCAGGGCGGGGCAGGCCATGGAGTGTTTCAGAATTTCGGGAAGCTTGTGGTCGGGCAGAACGCCGTGCGACTCCAGAAGCTCCTCGACCGCCTTCTTGTCCTCCTCCAGGATATCGGTGATGAGCACGTTCTGATTGGGCGTAAGGCGGAACTCGGGTTTGTACGTTTCGGCGATCTTCCGCAGGGCCGATTTTATCCGGATCGTCTCATCGTCCTTGACCCTTCCGTTCTCGACGGAGATCCCCAGAAACCACTTGCCATTCGACTGACGGTTCCATCCCAGATAGAGGTCCGGTTTGAATTCAGGAATTTCGCGGAACTCTTCGAGCTGGAATCCGGCCTGTTTCTCCACTTCTTTCCGGAACGTGTCGAGACCGATCCGGTCGATGAGATATTTCATCCGGGCCAGTTTGCGGTTTTCCCGGTTGCCCAGATCGCGCTGCACGGCCACGATCGCCTTGACCGCATCGGAAACCCGATCGGCGGGCACATAACCCAGATGATCCCCCAGTCGGGGATAGGTATCGGGTTTCTTGTGCTGCATGCCCAGACCGCCGCCGGCCACGATATTGAACCCTTCAATACGGTTCTCGTCGTCGAAGAGGGCGATCAGGCCGACATCCTGCGTATAGATGTCGATGCTGTTGTCCTCGGGAATTGTGAGGGCGATCTTGAACTTTCGCGGCAGGTAATATTTTCCGTAGAGTGGCTCCGGTTCAGCCTCCTCTTTTCCAGACCAGACCTTCTCCTCGTCGAGCCAGATCTCGTGGTAGGCACGGGAAGCCGGGAGAAGTTCGTCCGAAAGACGTCCGGCAAACTCCTGCACCTGGCTCTGACGCCCGTCGATATCGGGTGCAGGAGTCGCCATGACGTTTCGAACCACATCGCCGCATGCGCCGAGCGTTGTGATCATCGCCTTGTTGATCTCCTGAAAGGTTCTTTTCAGGTCTTTCTTGATGACGCCGTAGAGTTGAAACGCCTGCCGGGTAGTGAAGCGGATGGTGCCGTCACCGTACCAGTCGGCGATCTCATCTACAGCCAGATATTGATCGGCGGTCAGCCGGCCTCCGGGAAGCTTGCCCCGGACCATGAACATCCAGTGCTTGTCACGGCCCTTGCGCAGATCGCGGTGATCCTGCTGATAGGTGCCATGAAATTTCAGGATCTGGTAGCTCTCCTTGGTGAAGTAGGGCAGATCGTTCTCCACCTCTTCATTCACGGGCCCCCGGAGGTTCCGGCTTTCCGCCTTGATGATCTCAACCTTGCTCAGTTTTGACATGGAGTTGCAAATGGGGTTGCGGTTCGGTTGAATGGTCAGCGTTTACCGTTCAATGGGCGCATCGACCAGGTTCCCCCACTCGGTCCACGATCCGTCGTAATTCAGGACCTTGGTGTAACCGAGCAGTTCGTTCAGAACGAACCAGGAATGGGCGGAGCGCTCCCCGATCCGGCAGTAGGAGATAATCTCCTTATCGGGAGTGATCCCCTGCTCTTCATAGATCTTTCGAAGCTCTTCGGTGCTTTTGAACGTCCCGTCCTCGTTCACCACACTGGACCAGGGGATGTTCTTGGCTCCCGGAATGTGGCCGCCGCGCAGGGAGAGCTCTTTCAGACCGGGAGGTGCCAGGATCTTTCCGGTGAATTCATCCGGGGAGCGGACGTCGACCAGGCCCACGTTCTCATCTCCGAGTCGCTGCATGACATCATCCCGGAGTGCCCGGAAGTGCTTGTTCACGTTCTCGATCGTGTAGTTGCTCTTTGGATACTGAGGCACTTCGGTGGTCAGGGGCCGGTTCTCGGCAACCCACTTCTTGCGTCCGCCGTCGATGATTTTCAGGTTTTCGTGGCCGTAGTACTTCAGCAGCCAGTAGGCCCAGGCGGCAAACCAGTTGTTGTTGTCTCCGTAGAGGATGATGGTGGTGTCGTTGTCAATTCCGGAGTTCCTGAGCAGCTCCTGGAAATCTTCCTGCGTGGAGATGGTACGGCGGTATTGATCCTGAAGCTGGGTTTTCCAGTTCCAGCCGACGGCTCCGGGGAGGTGCCCCTCATCGTAAGCTTTGGTATCGACATCGACCTCCACAAAGCGGAGCCCTTCATCATTCAGATGTTCGGCCGCCCACTCGGTGGAGACCAGGTATTTTTCTTTGGACATGGTATCGGGTGTTGGTTTTTTGGTTGAACAGCTTGTTGAATTGTGAAACAAACGGCAGACAAAAAAAAAGCCCACTGTCTTTTCAGGCAGTGGGCTTTTTCTCCAAAAGCGGTTTATCTCTGATAATCAGGGTAAACGAAGTCCACTACCTGGGGAGGCATTTTGCATACAGAGACACCGACAGCAGGGTGCGTAAGCGTTAACCAGGTTGATATGGACTTGTTTGAAAGACAAAATGTTCAGATTCCGATCAGAGAGATAAACGTGATTGCGTTAAATCGATGAATAAAAAAATAATAGGAACTATCCTTCGGGATGTCAAGCTTTTTCTGAAAACTTTTCGGGAAAGTTCATCCCCGGCAAGAACATTGCCGGGGATGAAATCCGTAAGACCGGTTCCCTTCCAGGTAAAACTTCCGAGAAGGCCAGTTTCCCGACATGGGGATCATCCCCGGGCCAAGCTAGTTCCCGATGCGGGCGCGGATGGCAGAAACCTCCTCCTCGGTTACCGCATCACCCGTGTTCCCGAAGTTGCTCCGGATAAAGGTGAGGAGCTCGGCGATATCGCTGTCCTCCATGAAGCTGTGGGCAGGCATCGCTGAGTTGTAGAGCACGCCGTTCACTTCGATCGGACCCTGGAGACCTTCCAAAACGATACGGATCAGCCGCTCCTTGTCACCCGATACCCAGTCGGTCTCTGCGATGGGCGGGAAGCGGGGAGGCGATCCCTGTCCGGTCCGTCCGTGGCAGGCTGCGCAGTAGGTACGGTAGACCTGCTCACCACCAAGAACAATCTCTTTCTCGAGGTTGTCTGCCTCCGGATCGGGGTACTTGATATTGCTTGCAGTCTCTTTCTCTTCCTTCATCTGGGCGATCTCACGCTGGCCGAACTTGCTCTTGTCGCCTACGTACATCACCCGCCAGATCTTCCCTTTCACCGTTTCGGCAATGTAGAGAGAGCCGTCCGGTCCCATGGCCAGACCCATCGGGCGTCCCTGGGCATCGGACGTGTTGACAATCGGGTCGACCTGGGCAAAACCGTTGGCAAAAGCGAGCCACTCTTTGTCAAACCCGCCGTTCACGTAGGGTGAGAAAGCTACAAAGTAGCCGGCCTGCGGGTAGGGGTTGCGGATGGTGGATCCGTGGAAGGCGAAAAAGGCACCGTTCCGGAAATACTCGGGGAATTGGTCTCCGGTATAGAAGAGGAGTCCGTTCGGGGCGAAGTGGCCCGGGAATCCGATCTCCGGATCGTCAAACTCGGCACAGCGGCCTACGATCTCACTGTCTCCGCCATACTCGGGGTTGAGCAGTTTCCTCTCTTTCAGCTGGTCGTAGTAGCAGTAGGGCCATCCGAAATGGGAGCCATCGGTAGCCCGTACAAACTCCTCGGAAGGAAGAACGGCGCTGTCCCATCGGCTGAAATATTCGGGCCACTGGCGGAAGAGGTAGTCCCTTCCGTGCTGCATTGCAAAGAGCTCATCTTCAACCGGATGCCACTCCATAGCCACCACGCTCCGGAGTCCACTTGCATAGAGGCGGCCGTCCGCCTGGGTCTGGTTCAGCTTGTTTTCGTCGAAAACCCAGATTCCACCGTGATCCTCCAGCTCGGGGCAGGGATCCTGGCCGGGCACTCCGGGAGTACGGTCGGGATTCTGGCAGGCATCGGAAGGAGCACCAAATGCAACATACATGTTCCCGCGGCCGTCAAAAGCGAACGGCTTGGTCTGGTGAGCGTGGTACTGCCGTTCGTGATCGTCGATGACAAGTGTCTCCAGAGTGGTGGTATCCGGAACCAGCTCACCGGGATTGATCTTGTATCGGTAGACGTGAAGGTTGGTGCTGAAGTAGAGATAACCGTTGTGAATTTTCACTCCGGTGTGGTAGTTCCCGCGGGAGGGAACAATGCCAAATTTTTCGATGATGTCGGCTTTTCCGTCCCCGTCGGTGTCACGCAGGGCGACCATCGTTCCGTCATCGAAGGATTGTCTCAGTTTTACATAGATGTCACCGTTGTCGGCAACCCAGATGTGCCGTGCCGGGCCGATGCTGTCGGCCACCACGACCGCTTCAAATCCGTCCGGCAGCCAGAGACCGCCGTTGTCGGGGTCTGCGGGCGGCAGGTGGGCCGGACGCTGTGGTCCCCCGCATGCGGCGACGAAGAGGGTGAGGAGAAATAGAGCTGGCAATCCGGAAAATAGCCGGCGGAAGATCCCGCCCGGTTCCCGGAAGGAACCGACCTGACTCGTTCGTTTATTCATTACCTGACTGTTTTGATTATTCCGATTTTGTTCGGGCAGTTGACGTCTGTGAGTATATGAACTCTGGAGTGTGTAGTTGAGAAATGGATTGTCTGAAGGTCTGCCTTCGGAGCATCTCTTCCGGCAACACATTCCCAGGCGCCCGCAACAGTGGCAAATGCCGGTTTTCGGGCAGAAATCCTGCTAAAGGTAACGTCTATCTTTCTTATCAACAATTGGAAAAAAGGTCAGAGCCCCCGTACCAGGAAGCGATCGAAGTGGCTGGCCAGCGTCCCCCGGACCTGGAAGCGATGGAGGGATGTCCAGGGTCCGGGCCTGAAAACGATCGAACAGGGAGCGGATGCTTCTTCACATGACATGTGTTATTCCACCTGCCCGACGCCGTTCATCTTTTCAAACACCTTGTATAGACCCTGTGTCCCCAGATCCTCCCAGCCAAGAGAGATGGCGGCGGTGTAGAACTGCTCGGCCAGTGCCAGTCCCGGAAGGGATAGGTTCATCCGGCGCGCCTCGTCCAGTGCAATACGCATGTCCTTCACAAAATGTTTGATGTAGAAACCGGGCTGGAAGTCTCCTTTTGCGATCCGTGTGCCAAGGTTGTTGATCGACCAGGAGGCGGCGGCTCCCTTGCCGATTACTGCGATTATCTGCTCGGGGTCCATTCCGGTTTTCCAGCCGTAGAGAAGAGACTCCACCACCCCGATCATGGTGCTCGCGATCAGGATCTGATTGCACATCTTAGTATGCTGGCCCTTACCGGGTCCCCCCATCAAGGAGATGTTCTCCCCCATGAGCCGGAAGAAGGGCTCGACCGCACGGAACGCCTCCTCTTCAGCCCCCACCATGATGGCAAGAGTGCCGTTGCGAGCCCCGACATCCCCTCCGGAAACGGGAGCGTCGAGAGAGTGGATTCCTCTTTCAGAGGCGACGCGGTGGATCCGCTCGGCAAGGGCGGGGGTGGAGGTGGTCATGTCAATCACATAGGAACCCTCCTTTGCATTTTCAAGGATCCCCGCATCTCCCAGCATCACCTGCTCTACATCCTGAGGGTAACCTACAATGGTGAAAATGAACCTGCTCTTTCCGGCCACTTCTGCAGGGGAATCACACCAGTTGGCTCCCTCTTCCAGCAAAGGTTCCGCTTTTGCACGGGTGCGATTGTAGAGATGGACCTCATAACCCGCATCCATCAGATGCTTGCACATGCTTCGTCCCATCACTCCGGTTCCGATCCAGCCAACGGTCTCTTTCATACTGCCTGAAGGTTTAGTCTTGGAAATTGCCTTGCAAGAGGTGGAATATAGCAAACGGGAGGAGAGTTGTCTTCCCGTTTTCCGGGGGATGCGGGGTGCATGGCAATCCGGTTGGAAGGAGCGGGCCCGAACGGAGAGATGGCGCAGGAGACAGGGCGGTCCTTTACTGGTATACC
>CAYTTA010000013.1:43631-46311 GCA_964440655.1 uncultured Balneolaceae bacterium | reverse complement strand
CAGGATAATGGAGTAAAAAATGTCTCCGTCTGCCGAACAGACTAAAGAGAGGATATCAACCAGATGACGGAATGCAGACTCAGCAACGCATATAAGCCGGCGACCAGATCATCGAGCAATATACCAAAACCGGATGGAAAATCCTGAAATTGCTTTATGCCGAAAGGCTTCAAAATATCAAACAGCCGGAAAAACAGAAAGGCCGCAGCAAGCAGAATCGGGTCGGCACCCGGGGAGCCCGATAGCGGGAGGAAGAGCAGCACCACCGCCTGCCCGCTGAACTCGTCGATCAGGACGCGGCCCGGATCTCTCCCCCAGCGGTTTTCACACTCTTCTGCGGTCCAGAGCGTGAGGAGCGAACCGGTCAGAATGGCCACCGCGATTCCGGTGTTCCCCGCCTTCAGTGCAACCGGATAGAGGAGAAGAAGCGTGAGCAGGCTCCCCCAGCTTCCCGGAGCGACGGGCAGAAAGCCCGTTCCGGCAAGGGTGGCGATAAAAATCTTCAGACGGCCCATCGGGTCAGGCGGTTTTGCGCCTGCTGAAGAGATGACGGTTCACCCAGATGTACTCCACCCCCGTCCAGGCGGTGATCAGGGTGACCAGAAGCATCCAGACGCCCATCACCCCGCTCTCCATCAGCTGGCGGACCGTCCAGGAGAAGGTGATCTCGGACTGGATGAAGACCCCGGCAAGCAGGGCGGCATAGAGAAAGATCATCTGCAGCAGGGTCTTGAACTTGGCGGACCATCGGGTCTCCATCTCCACCCCCCGGTGATCGGCCCAGACCCGGAGCAGGGTCACCAGGACATCGCGGATGATGATCACCCAAATCGCCCACCAGGGGAACTGCACCGGGTCGATAAAGGGGAGGCAGATGAACCCGGCAAAGGTGAGAATCTTGTCGGCCAGCGGATCGAGAAAGACGCCGGATTCGGATTCAACTTTGTAGGTGCGGGCGATGTATCCGTCGAAAAAGTCGGTAACGGCGGCAATGGCAAAGACAGCGATGCTCAGTGAACGCCAGACCAGCTCGTCCTGTAGATACATGTAGAAAAAGACCGGAGCCAGGACGATCCGGATCGTACTTAATATGTTGGGGACGTTGCGCACGGACGAGAAGATACGAATTCGCACCTGCATTCACCCATGGAGAATTCCGGTCTGTAGGCAGAGCCCCATTTCCTTTTCGTGATCGCCCGTTAAGTTGCTATTTTGGGCCCAATCCATGTAACGACGATGCTGTCAGCTCACATCATTTCGATTGGAAACGAACTGCTGATCGGTGACACGGTCAACACCAACGCCTCCTGGATCAGCCGATTTCTCACCGAGAAGGGGATCCGGGTCGGGGAGGTCCGTGTTATCCGGGACGGCTATGAGGAGATCCGCCGGGCCATTGGCGAGGCGCTGGAGCAGGCCGCGCTGGTCATCACAACCGGCGGACTGGGGCCGACCCGCGACGACATCACCAAAAGCGCGGTGGCTTCGCTCTTCGGAACCTCTCTGGTGATGGATGAGCAGGTGCTGGAGCACAACCGGGAACAGTTCAAGAACCGGGGACTTCCATTTATCGATGCGATCCGGGATCAGGCGCTCATCCCGCAGGGGAGCGAAGTTCTGATGAACCGGCTCGGCACGGCACCGGGCCTCTGGCTCTCGCGCAACGGTTCCTGGCTTGCGATGCTCCCCGGGGTGCCCCACGAGATGCGCCATCTGATGGAGACAGGGGTTGCCCGAAAAATAGAGGAGTGTCTGGAAGGGAGCGAGGTCCGGGTTGTCCGCTACCTTCGGACAGCCGGCGTGCCCGAGAGCATCCTGAGTGATGAGGTGATCGGGGATCTCGATCCCTGGACCGGGGAAGGGTGCGAGGTGGCCTGGCTTCCGGGACTGCTGGGAGTGGCGATACGCATCACGGCTACCGGCCGGACCCTCGAAGATGCCGAGGCGCGTCTGGCTCCGCTGGCCGCCCGGATCTACGAGAAGGCGGGTGCACTGATCTACGGGGAAGGTCGCGATCAGCACCTGCTCGAGGTGATCGGCCGGATCCTTACGGAGAGGAATCTGACGCTGGCCACCGCGGAGAGCTGCACCGGAGGACTTCTCGCCAACGAGATCACCAACAATCCGGGCAGCAGCCGATACTTCCGGGGAGGGGTCGTCGCCTACGATAACGAGGTGAAAACAGCCCAGCTGGGGGTGAGCAGGGAGACGCTCCGCGAGCATGGAGCCGTGAGCCGGCAGGTGGCGCTGGAGATGGCCGAAGGGGTAGCCCGGGAACTGAATGCCGATATCGGCCTTTCCACCACCGGTGTGGCGGGACCGGGAGGCGGAACCCCCGAAAAACCGGTGGGTCTGGTCTTTATCGGAATCTGGACCCGGGAGCGGGCGTTTATCCTCGAAGCCCGCCTGGCCGAGGAGCGGCTCATCAACAAGAAACGGAGTGTAATGATCGTCGCCGAGTCGCTGCGCCGCCATCTGCTGGGGATGGACCGCTTTCCCTATGACCTCAAACCCTGGACTCCTTGATCGGGGCCGGAATAAAAATAGGATTGCTTTTTCTGTTGATGCCGGGGCTCTCCGCATTGCCGGAGCCGGTGCCTCCTGTGGCATCCTTTTATATTGTTGCACCGGTTGATATGGCGGCCGATACCTCTCTGACCCGTCCGGCACTGCCCGACAC
>CAYTTA010000013.1:39675-43531 GCA_964440655.1 uncultured Balneolaceae bacterium | reverse complement strand
ACTGCCCGACACTTCCGGAGTTCCGGCTCCTCCGGCGTTGCCCGAACCGATCATGACGCCGGAGGCGCCGGACACAACCACATCTCCTGACACAACCGCATCTCCCGACACCATCGCATCTCCCCAGGGACCGGAGGTGCCGGACACCACCAGCCCTGACACAACCGTCACCCCGGGATTCGATCCCGGCGATCTGATGCTCCGGCCGCAACAGGAAGAGACCCCTGAAATCGTGGAGATCTGGTCCGCTGCCCGCTCTCCCGCCCGGACCATTGCCGAAACCGACAGCACCCTGCGCTGGTTCCTGGCTCTCAATCTTGCCGACCGCCTCTACCGGAAACCCGGGGTGATCACCTACAGGACAGGCCGGCTGGGTCAGCCTACCGGGATGGATATCTACAGCCATGAGAAGAGGCATCAGCGTCTGATGCTCAACGAGATGGAGGTGACCGATCCGGTAACCGGGCAGATCAACTGGAACCGCCTGCCGATCCACAAAGTGGAATTTATCGAGGAGGCCAGCCGCTCCTGGATTCACCGGTCGGAAGTGCGCCTGCATGAGCACTACACCGTGCAGCCCCGAACGTTCCTCAATTTTGACGAGGGTTCGGGCAACTACCGGAATCTGGAATTCAGCTTTACCCACAACCTCACTCCCCGCGCCAACCTGGAGCTCTCCTTCTGGGACCGCCGTGACGGGGATCTCTATCCGAGGAACACGCTGGAGGGAAGGCAGATCGTATCGAAATTCAGATTCCACCTCTCCGACCGCCTGCTTCTGAAAGCGGGCTATATCAACAACGGGCTCGACCAGGAGCAGCCGTTCGGCTATGCCGTTCCGGACCTTCATCTCTACCATTTCAATCCCTACCGGGCGGTGGCGATGGAGCCTTCGGCCCGTTCGAACCACACCACCAACGATCTCTGGCTGCAGCTCTTCCGGAGGCCGGCAAAAGAGCCGGACCCCGGATCGGAGGGTGCATCGGCAACGCGCCTGATCGGAAGCGGACGAAGGACCTACCAGACAGTTGCCGAGGGAGAGGAGAGAACGCCCCGTCAGGCATTAGGCCTCCACTACCGAACCGAAAAGAGGGAGCTGACCTGGTCGAGTGACACCACCTCCACGTCGATCCGGGATCTCGGCGCCTTCGCATGGCAGGATCTGGCGGTGGGACGGTCCGACTTCCGCCTCCGGGGGGATCTGCGCCTGCTGCACGACCAGAACGGACGCTCCCTGACGCGGGACACCTGGACAGACGGAGCGCTCTCTCTGCTCAGCCGGCTCCCCCTCGTTCCCTGGCTGGAGGGGTGGGTGGATGGACGGATCGAAGGGCGGAGCGACAGCCGGAGCGGGTACCAGGCCTCGGCCGGGTTGCTTCTCACGCCGCCGGGGCCTCTCACTCTGGAACTCTTCGGCGGGACCGGTTCGGTCATTCCCGATCTTCAGCCCCTCTACTGGAATTCACGGGACTACCGGGGGAATCCGGACCTGGAGAATGAGTCGGGCCGCTTCGGAGGCGCCCTCGCATCCATGCCGATCGGCCGCTGGCTGACCCTCGGGGCGAGGATCGATGGCCGCGAGGTGAAGCAGGGCATCTTCGTCGCTCCGGACGGGGTGTTTGTCAACGCCGATCCCTACTGGAACAAATCGGCGGCCTCCTGGCTTCAGCTCGACAGTCCCCGCTTTGAAGGGGAGGTCTCCGCCACCATGCAGCAGTTCGACACTGCCTCGGGCCATCCGGTCAACACCCGCCTGCGGGAAGGGGGTGAGCGGATCTGGTTCAAGGGAGAGCTCTACTGGAAAAACTACATCTTCAACCGGGCCGCCTACATCAAGACGGGGGTCTCCGGAATCTTCTCTCCCGGTGAGTACACCCCGGCAGATTATCTGGTTCCCCTCGGCCGGTGGCAGCATGGGGGAGCGTCCCGGCATCTGCCCTCTTTCCACCGCCTCGATTTCGATCTGTCGGCCCGAATACGCTGGTTCATGCTGCTTATACGCTATGAAAATATACTTGATGGAGTTCAGCAACTGGGCTACTTTGAAGCCGACGGCTATCCGATGCCACACAGGCGGTTTCTGATCGGTTTCAGGATCGTTTTCACCAATTGATGAGCATCAAATGAGTATTCGCTATGTCATCCGGGAAGGGATCACAGGATTGAAACGTGCCCGTCTGGCTGCTTTCACCTCCATCTTCTCTCTCTTCATAGCCGTCTTTCTTATCGGAGTTCTGGTCCGGGTGGGTTTCAACGCCTACGAAGTGGCGCAGTCCCTCCGCCAGCAGGTGGAGGTGGAGGTCTTTCTGCAGGATCTGGACCGGCAATCCACCAATGAACTCCGCTCCCGGTTTGAAAAGATCGAGTGGGTCGCCTCGATGAGCTACATCTCCCGCGACAGTGCGGCGGCCATCTTTGTGGAGGAGTTCGGCTACGGAGGGGAGTCCCTGGCCGAGTTGCGTTTCCTGCCGGCCTCGTTCCGGCTCAGCATCCACCCGGATGCGCAGATCGATGCGATCGACAGCCTGGTTCAGGAGATCGGAACATGGAGCGGGGTGGATGAGGTTACCTTCAACATGGCCCTGCTCCAGATGCTCGAATCCCGCATCGAGATGACGGTACTGATCGGCGGTGCGCTCATGCTTCTCATTCTCTTTGCCTCTGTGGCGCTGGTTTTCAACACCATCCGCCTTACCATCTACTCCAAACGGGACCTGATCCGGGCGATGAAGCTGGTGGGAGCCACCAACGGGTTCATCCGCCGTCCCTTCCTGCTTGAGGGGGTGCTTCAGGGGCTGATCGCCGGCATCCTTTCCGGAGGGGCCGTCTACGTGATCTTCATGTGGGTGATTCCCCGCTACGTGCCCCAGTTCGGGGTGCTTCAGTGGCCATTCGGCCGCTGGTACTATCTGATCGGCGGAATGATTCTTGTGGCGATGATGATGGGGTGGTGGGGGAGCCGCTGGGCCGCCCGAAAATTTATCCGAGAGACGGATTCAGGGTTTTGATCTTCCCGTTCTTCTCCTTTCGGGCGTTGCACGCCTCCTTGTCGCGGCAGGTTCCGTAGAGATGAAGTGAGTGCCCCTCGATATCGAAATTGTAGATCTTGCCCATCGTCTGCTGGATCTCCAGAAGCCGGGGGTCGCAGAACTCAATGACCACCCCGCACTCCTTGCAGATCAGGTGATCGTGCTGCTGATAGGCATAGGCCCGTTCGTAGTAGAATTGGTTCTGCCCGAATTGCTGACGCATCACCAATCCGCACTCCACCAGAAGGTCGAGCGTGTTGTAGACCGTTGCGCGGGAGACACGGGTACCCGCATTCTTCATGTTGAAATAGATGTCATCGGCATCAAAATGCCCGTCGGATGTGTAGATCTCCTCAAGCACCATGAAGCGTTCGGGAGTCTGCCGCTGACTGCTCTCCTTCAGATAGTTCCTGAAAATTTCCCTTACCAGTACAAGCGTCTCTTCTTTAGCCGGATGTGCCATAGTCTGTCGGTTAGAAATCTTGAGGGGGATCCTGCTTTCTGCAGCATATAGCCTCATGCAGCAGTAACGGTTCTGAGGGCAACTTATTGATTTTACTGCAAAACCGACCCCTCAGGACAATTTAATGATTTCGACGGTTAAATACGGAATAAAACTCCCGGAGCAAAACCTTCGGATCCCGGGAGAGCATCCCGTCGAACACATTGTTTTCCACGTAGGATTTCAGCCAGCTGAGATAGGGCACATTGTAGTTTTGCCGGTAACGGATAAAGAGGCGAAGATCCCGGGCCAGGTTGATGTATCCGACCCCGTCCCGGTAGTCGGTCACACCATTATGAGGCACTCCGTTTGATCCGTTTGCACC
>CAYTTA010000013.1:38179-39575 GCA_964440655.1 uncultured Balneolaceae bacterium | reverse complement strand
GTTGCCGCAGTCTCTCTGCTCATTCCGGGCTCTTCCGCAGCCCCGGTGAGATAGCGGTAGTAGCGGGCCGGCAGATTGAGTCCGGCCGCTGTCCCCTGATAATCCAGGATGCTTGTCCGGGTGTGGATTTCGATCAGTTTCAGAATTCCGGTCCGTACATCCCGTTTCACCTGGATGTTGATGAGCCCCTTCAGGTCGAGCCGCTGCACCAGATCCGCGCAATACTCCTCGATATCCGGACTATGAATCGTTTTTGCATAACAGGTCCAGCCGGCCACCGGAGGGTAGACCCTGAGTTTCCTGCAAATCACACAACCGTCGATCTCTCCTTCCCGGGTGACATGCAGGTTGATGTCATACATCTGCTGATCCTCCCCGACGATGAACTCCTGCACCACCACATCGGGATGGACCGTGGCGATCTTCCGGTAGATGGAGCGGAGTTCCTCGAAGTCACGGCAGACATAAGCTTTCTGGTAATAGCCGACCGCCCGGATGAAGTCCCGCTCATACCAGAAGTGGCGGTAGGCAGGTTTTATCAGAAAAGGGGGTTCGATCTTCTGCCGCACACGCTCCAGATCCCCTTCCGAGTAGACCTCCATTGATGCGGGTGCCGGCAGGTTGTACTCCTCGCAGAGTGAGACGAATTTCAGCTTGTTCAGAAGCCGGTCCACCATGCTCCGCTCCGGCATGAGAAACAGATAGTATTCGGAGAGCCGATCGCGGTTCTCGGAGATGTTGTGCAACACACGGTCATCGTGTGCCATCAGCACACCCTTGCGGTCCAGGGTTCTGCCGATTTCACAGAGCCGGTCGATCAGCTCGGGGGAGTCGTAACTCGGAACCCTGTCATGCCGGACCGTGTAACGGGAAATGACCGAATTGCTTCGTTCTGATTCCGTAACCGTATGGACGGGGATTCCGGCTGTACCGAGACAGTATATCAATCCCAGGCTGCTGAAAACAACAGCCGGGTGTTTGCTTGGCTGACTGATCATGACGGAGGCTCTATCTGCCTGATTGGTTCGGGGGTGTAGGGGTTCGGCAATATGGATGGCTGACTTGAACAGAACAGGGTCGGGCTTCGCCGGCATTGGATATTCAGGATTTCGGTCGAACATGGTCAAAAGTTTCGGCCGAAAGCAGTACGGTTTTTCAGCCGGAAGAATCAGAGGTGGGATAACAACAAATGTGCCAAGGGAGAAGAGGACGAAAAGAGAGAGGAATAGCGTTGAAATCTGGTGTCAAACCATGAGTGGAGCCGGATCGTCACATCTTTCGCATTCGAATGATCAAATGCGAATCAAATGCGAATTTATTGCACAGAGAGGGGGGAAATGTGTAAATATGAACCGTTTAAACCCGATCCGTTTAAACCCGGCACCGTTTAAACCCG
>CAYTTA010000013.1:36683-38079 GCA_964440655.1 uncultured Balneolaceae bacterium | reverse complement strand
AAACCCGGCACCGTTTAAACCCGATTCCTCACCCAACCGGGATCATGCGACGCAGGACCGCCCCGAGCCGTTCGGTAAACAGATCCACATCCTCGGCGGTGTTCCCTTTGCCGAAGCTGATCCGCAGGCTGGAGTCGGCCACTTTGCGGCTCAGTCCGATTCCGGTGAGCACGTGGGAGGGCTCAACCGCCCCGGAAGTGCAGGCCGAGCCGCTCGAGACACAGATGCCCTCAATGTCGAGATTGAGCAGAAGCATTTCTCCATCAATCCCTTCCGGATCGGAAGCATCCATTGAAGACTCCGATCCGTTCTCCGCCTCTCCCACAAGTCCCGGGAATCCGACGTTGACGATGAAGGGTGCCCCGCCCTCCAGCGGCCCGTTGATCCGGTAGTCTTCCCCGAACTGCCGGTCCAGATTTGCAAGCAGATGGCTGCGGAGCTCTGCATACCGCTGCCGATGATCATCAATCTCCTCCATCGACAGCTCCAGAGCCCGGGCCAGACCCACAATCCCGGCCACATTGGAGGTTCCGCCGCGGCGTCGCCGCTCCTGGGATCCTCCGTGCATGAAGGGAGCCCACGGGGTGCCGTCGCGGACATAAAGTACCCCGACGCCCTTGGGGCCGTAGAACTTGTGTGCACTGAAACTCGCCAGATCGACCCCCGTCCGATCCAGATTGAGACGGAACTTCCCGGCACTCTGAACAAAATCCACATGAAAAGGCACACCCTTCCGGCGGCAGATCCGGGCAATTTTCTTGATCGGGTTGATGGAGCCCAGCTCATTGTTCACATGCATCAGGCTCACAAGAATGGTCCGCTCATCCAGTGCATCCTCTACCTGTCGGGGAGAGATGATCCCTTCCCGGTCGGGTTGCAGAAAGACCGTCTCCACCCCGAAACGTTGCAGATGTTCTACAGAGTGGAGAACCGAGTGGTGCTCGATGGCCGAAGTGATCACCCTGAAGCGGGCCGGATGCCCGGAGTGGCCAGGCCGGTCGCCATGACGCTCCACCGCGGCATCGAACACACCGCGGATGGCCGCATTGTTGCTTTCGGTCCCGCCGCTGGTGAAGATGATCTCCGCGGGTCCGGCTCCCAGCAGGCGTGCCACTGTCTCACGTGCATCCTCGAGGGCCACCCGTGCCCGCTGGCCGGGGGTATGGATCGAACTGGCGTTTCCATACTCTTCCCTGAGCCATGGGAGCATCGCTTCGAGGACACGCTCATCGAGAGGTGTGGTGGCTGCATGATCAAGATAGACAGGATCCATAACGTGGAAAATAAGAAGGATAAAGATTCAAAAACGGCCTTGTTGCCGGCCAAGTTCAGAAACGATCGCCTTCCGGTGAAACGTTTGCGAGACATTGCTATTTTAGGTTGTATCGGATTCGAC
>CAYTTA010000013.1:30332-36583 GCA_964440655.1 uncultured Balneolaceae bacterium | reverse complement strand
CCTTCCGGTGAAACGTTTGCGAGACATTGCTATTTTAGGTTGTATCGGATTCGACCCCGGGCAGACCGGCAGACCGGGCAATCCCGTAATCCGGGAAGTCCGGCAGCCCTGGCAACCCCTGCACTCCGGGCAACGGCCCCATCATCAACCAAAAACTTTCAGGACAGACATGGCGAAGCTGACACTCAAGGATATTGATCCCTCCGGAAAAACGGTGCTGATGCGCGTGGATTTCAACGTGCCGATCGAGGACGGGAAGATCACCGACGACAACCGGGTCCGTCAGGCGCTCGACTCCATCCGCTATCTGCTCGAACGCGACGCCAGGCTGATCCTTACCAGTCATCTGGGGCGACCGGACGGGTCGCCCGATCCGCAGTACAGCCTCCGGCCTGTGGCCGACCATCTGCGGACCCTGATCGATTATCCCGTCCATTTTGCCGGCGATTGCATTGGGGATGAAGCCCGCGAGACGATTGAAATGGCCGGACCGGGCGAGGTGGTGCTTCTGGAGAATGTCCGTTTCCATCCGGGAGAGAAGAAGAACGATCCCGGGTTCAGCCGTCAGCTGGCCGAACATGCCGATATTTTTGTAAACGATGCATTCGGAAGCAGCCACCGGGCCCATGCATCCGTGGTGGGTGTAACCCGGTTCCTGCAGCCGGCGGTATCCGGGTTTCTGCTGGAGAAGGAGATCCGTTACCTGGAGGAAAGTGTGAACAATCCGGAGCGGCCATTCACGGCGATCCTGGGGGGAGCAAAAGTCTCCGACAAGATCGGTGTGATCGAGAATCTGCTTGGCAAGGTCGACACGATCCTCATCGGCGGAGGCATGACCTACACCTTCTACAAAGCCCGGAACCTCCCGATCGGGAATTCTCTGCTGGAGGAGGACAAGATCGAACTGGCCGGTACCCTGCTGAAGAAAGCCGAAGAGGCGGGAGTGGAGCTGCTGCTGCCGGTCGATTCGGTGGTGGCCCGGGAATTCAGCAACGATGCCGAGCACAAGGTGGTCGGAGAGGACGGGATCGAGGAGGGGTGGATGGCACTGGATATCGGTCCGGAAACGGTCCGCCTCTATTCCGACAGGATCCGGGCTTCCAAAACCGTTCTCTGGAATGGTCCGATGGGGGTCTTCGAGATGGACAACTTTGCCAAAGGCACGTTCCAGGTTGCCGAAGCCCTGGCCGATGCCACCGATCAGGGAGCCGTCACCATCATCGGGGGCGGGGACTCCGCGGCAGCCATCAAAAAAGCGGGACTGGAAGAGCGTGTCTCCCATGTCTCGACGGGCGGCGGGGCGAGTCTCGAGTATCTGGAAGGCAAAGAGCTTCCCGGGGTCGCCGCCCTGACGGACACCTGATTTTTTTCAGGCGATTCTGCCGAGCCTGAGGAAGACGGGAAAACGGGCGGTGCCGCTGTCCCAGGCGGCACTACGGCCGGGAACATGCCCCAGAATGAAATCAAAGAGCTCATCAGGATAGGAAGGGCGGTAACGGGCGTACCGTGTCGCCCCGGAAGAGAAAGGATTCTCCGGCAGACTGTTCATCTCGCAAGATATAAAATATCAATCGTTTATATGGGTGATTTGTGCCGGAGTTTATCTGGGTGATTTCTGCCGGTTTTCACAACCGCACCTGAAGCTGCGTTCCGAATTCACGGCGCCAGCTCCGGGGGATCCGGCTGAGCCCCGAACCGATCTCGTGCCGGTTCTCATACCAGGTTCCGCCGATTTTCATCCAGAGCCGTACCCGCGGAGAGAGATTCCAGGTCATGAGAAGATAGAGACGCTGCCCCTGGTCAAAGAGCATCCGGCTTGAGATCACATAGAGCAGGTCGTTCTCATAGTGATAGAAGCGCGCCTCGAAACCGTCCGTCTCAAAAAAGGCGATGCGTGCATCCAGCGTTACATTGCGGGAGGGCTGGATCCGGACATCCTGCCAGAGAAGCAGACCTTTCTGAAGATCTCCAGCCGGAAGCCGGACATGTACCCATTCGATCCGGCTCCGAAGGCGTACATGCGGAAGAACCTGACGGGAGAAGTGGAGCCGGGCCGAGTGGCGTCGGTGCTCCCCGGTCGGGCGGACCGTCCGGCCGAGATCATCCACTGATTCATACTCCTGTTCCTGGATTTTCTGTCGCAGCAGCAGGTGGATCTCGCTCTCCCGGTCTGGCTGAACCTCCAGCATCACCAGGGCGTCCCGGCCGGTGGAAGGACGCCGGATCCGGTATCTGGGCGCGGGAAACCGGAACTGATCCACATAGAAGCTGAGCCGGAAAGGATCTCCCAGTTTCTGGCGCACGCCCATATACCACCCCTCCTCGTTCTGCGGGGCGGATTGCTCCGCGAAGCTGTTTCCGAAAATCGACTGGAACTCCGGCTGATAGTTGCGGTAGAGCAGTGCGAATTCCGTGCCGTCTCCGGCGGCTGCCTCCATTCCGGTGATCATTCCCAATCCACCGTTTCCGGTTCGTCCCGCCTCGCCGAAGAGATGGGTGGGTCCAAGCTCTACACTGTAGTCCAGTGAAAGTGCCGAATGTGCGGTCCCTTCAAAATCGTGCCTCTGCCAGGGCTGACTCCCGGCCTGGATCGGCTGGTCGAACCGGGCGACATAGCCGTTCAGGCCGATCTGCCCGGATCCGATCGGCCCGGATTCGATCTTCCCCGACCTGACCTTCCCCGCCCCGAATTGATAAGTGAGGCGCCCTCCGGCTGCCGATTCGGTTGTATTGCCCGCCCGATCCCGCTCGGTCGCGGTTCGGAACCGGGGAGAAGCGATGGGGTAACGGATCGTATCGGCCGACACTTCAGTAGCGGTAACTTTCCGGGAGGAGGCAAAACCGGTCACGTTAAGCCGCTCCCCGTAGGAAAAGGCGGCACCCCGGAAATCGAACGGGGAACTGGCCGATGAGAGACCTCGCAGAGGGGATCCTCCCGGGCCGGCCGCACGGATCACTTCGGTCCCCTTGCCGAAGACCCCGGAGCTGCCCAGAATGAGCCCCTGGCCGAACCTCACCCCGTAATCCCCCGCCACCACCGTCCGAAGCCGTCCGAGCTGTTCGATGGAGGCGTGAAAAGTGCTTCCGTTCCGGAAGGGGGGCGACCCGGGTTCACCCGGATGTTTCACCTGGGCGTAGTGGATCGACAGATGGCGGCTCCGGTAGTGATATCGCTGCCAGAGGTTGACCGGACTTCCCGCATACCCTCCCTCCGATTCCGGGCGGCGGTAGCCATCGGCAAGGTCCAGATCCCGCCGGTAACGGCCCGTGAGTTCCGCCCTGCCATTGTAGACCCAGGTCCGGGGCTGAAGCCAGACATCCCTGCGCATCTCCTGCGGGGTGCCGACCGTCAGGTAGGGCTGAAACCGGTTCCGGCGTACCGTTCCGATTCCCCGAACCCGGGTCAGTTCATCGGTCGACTCAAAGGGCTTTACCTCGTTTCGGTAGGCTACAATGGCCGATGCGATGGTCCGTGTCATGCCGGGAACCTGCATCAGTTCCTCCACGCCGGCCCGGTTGATGTTCAGAGGATTGGCTGCCAGGTCGAAGATGCGCTGGATCTGCTCTTCGGGCACCGCATCTGCCTCCACCGGCTCGAATTCATCCAGGATGCGTTCCAGATCCTGTTCAACCTGCCGGGCCATGACACGGTCGGGAAGTGAGAGTGACAGGATGAGCAGCCAGGCAGGAAGTGAAAGAAGCGAGGCGATGGCAAACCGGCGATATGTTTTTTTGAAACTCATCGTAGGGTTGAGATCCTGCTCACTGTAACCGGCATGGCATTTTGCATGGCATTCCGGTACGGTATCCGGTACGGCATCTGGCATAGCAATCCACATGGCAACCGGGCTTGGCATCTGGCATGGCATTTTGCATGGAAGTCCGGCTATAAACGCCGATTTAAAGCAACAGCCCGATATCCACCCCCGGGCTCATTCCCAGCACATCATGCCGCTGGATGGCAACATTGGCTTCGATACGAAGACCCCGGTACCCGAACCCGAACGACCAGGTCCGCGGCTCGGTCGTAAGACCGGTGCGGACATGGATCCGCGAGAGAATCTGGATCTCGAAACCGCCCCGGAAGGAGACGGGAAACCGGACATCCTTGACCAGATCGGCCACCATCATCGCCACCTCCGACATCTGCCAGGCCAGGCCCAGTGAGAGTTCCTGAGGCAGGACCTCGTCGCTGCGTCCATAGGATGCACGGTTGATGTTGGCGGCCCGCGTGGCAAAGAGGAGCCGTTCCCCGAGCAAGGCCCCGGCCCCCAGATCGACCGAGAGTGCTCCTGCCGATCCGTATCCCCCGCCCTGGCTGATGTGGCTGTAGCTCAGCAGGGCTCCATAGAAAAGGGGGCCGGTGCGGCGCCGGTAACCGCTCCGCAAGCGCGTTTCATGAAAGAGTTCAAATCCGTAGCGGTGCACCCCCGCGCTTACGGTGCCGCCCGCCAGCTCCCCGGAAACCACGGCGGCCAGATCGGTCAGTTCCTCCATCCCTGCAAATCTCATGACGTAGAAGGATGCATTTGCCGGACCCGACGGCAGTAGTGCGGGGTTGTGAAACAGAGCCCAGTTGTCGTCGGGAAGTGCAGTGACCGATCCCATCGCCAGGGCACGGGCGCCGAACACTCCCTGTCCCTGAACGTTGTCCGGTCCGCAGACCAGCAAGAGCAATAACATCGCAGTACAGCTGTGCGGGAAGCAGGGAAGGGCCCGTTTGATTCCAGAGAGGAAATTCCGAATATGGAGCGGTCGACAATAGATCATCCGATGACCTGGAACGTGCTTTTTAATTACTCCAAAAGAGGCGGGAACCACCGAACACGATCACCGATCGCCGTATTAGTCTGTATGATCCTTCTGGCCGGGATTCCTTACACCCTTCATGGTCAGGAGCTGCAGTGCTCTGTTTCTGTGGATGACCGGCGCCTGGGAACGCAGTCGCTGGAGATTGCCGATCTGGGGAGCAGCATGGCGCGCTACATCAACGAAAACCGCTGGACGCAACTGAGTTTTACGCCCCATGAGAGGATCGGATGCCGGATCCAGGTCATCCTGACCGGGGTTGATGCAATGGGCACCTATCAGGCGGAGGTGATTATCCAGCCCTCCCGTCCCGTCTTTGAAACCACGCGAGAGACCTCTCCCGTTATTCTGATCGATAACGACTGGAGCTTCCGGTATGAGCGCAACCAGAGCCTGATCCGTGATGATCTCCGGTTTGATGAGCTGACCTCTTTCATCGATTTTTATGTCTATCTGATTCTTGGCTTTGACTCCGACACCTTCTCACCACTTGGCGGATCCCGCTATTTTGAACAGGCGATGCAGATCCTGGAGATCGCCCAGACGGTGGGGGCCGAGGGGTGGGGACCCGGTTTCGGGAATCAGCGGAATCGATACCGTCTTGTCCATGATCTGATCAATCCGCTCTATGAGGAGTTTCGGGAAGGACTCTACCGTTATCATCGACTGGGTCTGGATCAGTTTTCTTCTGATGCCGGAACCGCCTGGAGGGAGGTGATGGCAGCCATCGAGACAATCAGGGAGAACCGGGACCGTACAGGACGCAGCTATCTTTACGATCTCTTCTTTGACACCAAGTACCGGGAGATCACTGCTTTCTTTGAATCTGCACCAGCCAGTGTACGGCTGCGTGCCTACAATCTTCTTCGAGAGACCGACCCGGGCCACTCCACGGAGTATGAGAGATTAAGGTGATGCGGGGGAGTGGTGGTCCGAATGCGGCCCGACCCGGCATATCGTGCGGCCCGACCCGGCATATCGTGCGGGCCGACCGGTGCGGGTAAAGTAAGCGGCGGTCCCGGCATCTAAAAGACGCTGGCGGGTCTGTGGCGATAGACCATTAGAGTTTTCACATCTTCAGACGCGGAGTGAAAGTATCGGGGGGAACCGGGATCTAAAGCTTCGGAGGCTTTCGGCCGCGCCACCCGATGGTTGAGACTTTCGGCTGCGCCTGGTGGTTCAGATTTCGGCCTCGCCCGGAGGTTCAGACTTCGACAGCGCTCGGTGGTTCAGACCTCGCCCGGAGGTTCAGATTTCGGCCATACAATACCCTCCACGACCCTCTGTGATTATTCAAACGAAGACGCTCTTATTTGAATAATCACCGATAGCGTAAAACACTATATGTGGATGTGGAATATCCCGGGTAATTAGAAGTCCAGCAGGACCGCCTGGCCTGAAGTCCGCCTGGCCTGTAGCCTGGAAGCCCCCTGGATTGGAAC
>CAYTTA010000013.1:0-30232 GCA_964440655.1 uncultured Balneolaceae bacterium | reverse complement strand
CCGCCTGGCCTGAAGTCCGCCTGGCCTGTAGCCTGGAAGCCCCCTGGATTGGAACAAGAAGAACAAAAGAATCAGAGAGAATCCGGATGATCCTGCACTCGCACCCACACCCATCTTCACTGCGTCTTTTGCTGCTGATGCAGCTGCTACTGCTGCTTCTGATCCGGTTTCCGGAGCCCGCCGCCGCGCAACCTGCACAACCCGCACCCGCCGCACAACCCGCACCCGCCGCACAACCCGCACCCGCCGCACAACCCGCACCCGCTGCACAACCTGAACCCCTATCAGGCAGTGTCATCCCGCTCCAGGCAGGCCCCAATCAGGAGTTCCGGGTCCTGCTCTCGCTCGATCAGGCGGAGGATCTCTACTTCTTCGGTGCAGAGCTTCGTTTTGATCCGGAGAGGATCGAGTTTGTCAAGGCTACACCGACCGGACTCACAGAGGGCGGGATTGAAATCACCGGCGAGAACCGGCCGGGGAGTCTCGGGGTGGCCGTCTCCCGTACGGATGGAGAGAGTCAGGTGGATCAGGGAGCCTTTCTGGAGCTCACCTGGCGGGTCACCGCCACGGCCGACACTGGAAGGGTGGCTCTCACGTTCAATACCGTCCGGATGCACGATTCGACGGGCAAACCGCTGGATCTTACCGGACCCGAAGAACTTGCTGTGGTTGTGAGAGAGGGGATCGGGGTGTTTCAAATCGATCTTCCCGCATCCAATGAAATCATCCAGGGGGAGCCCTTTCTTCTGAAGGGGAGGATCCATGCCAGCGGGATCACCACTGAGCCGGATGAGGAGGGCGGGTACCACCGGCTCCGCATCGAAGCCGGCATCAGCCCGGATAACACCCCGCCCGACACCTGGAGCGAAGAGTCGTGGCGGCCGGTCGGGACCATCCCGACAGCGGATGGATACTTTCTGCTTGAAGCGGAGATGGCGACCGGTCTCCCGCCGGGGAGCTGGTATCTGGCGATGCGGGCCCGGCTGGATGAGGAGCCGTATCACTACGCAGGAACAGGTGGTTTCTGGGACGGGGCGGCCCATGGCTCTCCGCAGCTGGTGATCCATTCGCCCCCTGCTTTCCGCTACATTCTGGCCGCCTGGGACTTTGCCGATGAACTTCTTACACCATCCATTTCGGTGCCGGCCAACGATCATGCGGTGCTCCGGGTAGCGGGGGTGACCCCGCTCACCGATCCGCTTAATCTGCAGAAACCAGGCAGCGGCAGTGGCCTCACCTGGCTCAATATTCAAGGGTGGCAGCCGAAGGAGGGAGAAGAAGCCTATCTGGCGGTGACTCTTTCGACCCGCCATTTCGGGGAGGTGACACTAAGCTCATCCCACACGGGCACCAATTCCGGGCCCCGACATTTTCAGGTGCAGGCGAGTCTGGACGGGGAGGAGTGGGAGGATCTGCCGGGAGGCGGCATCGACCTGTCGGCGGAGAATCCGTTTCATCTGGCTGGACTGAACCTGCCGCCACACTTTACGGACCGGGAAGAGATCCACCTCCGGTGGCTCCGGAGCAGCGGGGAGAGGCTGGACGGGAACGGGGCGATCAGTACGACCGGAGTGCACCGGGTCGCCGACATCCGGATTGAGGGAATAAACCGGGATCCGGTGATGACCCAGGTCCTGCCGGGAGACACGAACCGGGACGGGGAGGTGGGGCTGTCGGATCTCTTCCCGATCGGATACCACTGGGGAACAACCGGTCCGAAACCGGTCTATGATTTTATCCGGTTCGAACCGAGGCAGGTGGAGGAGTGGATCCCCGCCGACGCGACGCATGCCGATGCCAACGGGGACGGGCGGGTTGACCAGAACGATCTGCTGCCGGTAGGCCTTCACTACGGTAGAAGCAGCGCGGATTTAGAAAAAAGCAGCCTCGCCCAGGAGAACAACCCCGCCCACGAAAGCAGCCCGGCTGCCAAGAGCCTGATCGCGTTTGCATCCCTCCCGGCCCTCCCGCCGGGTGAAGAGGTTCTGGTGGATCTTACAACACGGCTCCAGCCGGACCATCGCGGGGTGGCCTACCGGATGGCGGTGGAAGGGATCCCTGAATCGTACTGGGAGGTGGTGCCCGGGCCACTTCCGGAGTGGGCGGCAGAGTGGCAGGAGGAGAACCGTCTATTGGAGTTCCGCAAGCAGCAGGATGGCTGGTATGATGAGGCGCTCATCCTGCGGGGCAGAAGGAGTCTTGCCGGATCTTCCCATCTGGCCAGCCTGAGGATCAGGGCGCGGGAACCCTGGCCGGAAGGGGTGCTTCTCAGCCTGCAGCATCTTGAGCTCTCCGGTCCGGAAGGCCGGGTGGAGCCGTGGAGGGAGGCGGCACTGCAGCTTTCGGGTCCGGCAGACCTGAAGCCGCAACGGATCGAGCTGGAGCAGAACTACCCCAATCCCTTCGGAGAAGAGACCCGGATACGGTACCGGATCCCCGGGCAGGAGCCCGTGCAGCTACAGATCTTCGATCTCGTGGGCCGGCTGGTGGCGACTCTTGTGGAGGAGGAGCAGCAACCGGGCAGCTATACGGTTACTTTTCAGCCGGGTGAACTGGCGGCAGGTCTCTATTTCTACCGCCTCTCGACCGGCAGCCAGCAGATCGTCCGTAGAATGGTCCTTCTACGGTAAGTTTGCTGTCGTTCTGGAAGAGTCTCACGTCAGTCTCACGTCAGTCTCACGACAGCTTTGAAATTTTGGGGCAATGGAACTGCGATGGAAGTGCGAATACTTGCTGCTGCACCTGTCTCTACCCCTGTTCCGCGATTGTTTTAACTGGAAAAAAGCTTCCCTATATTGCCGACTTGACGTTCCTGGGAATCCATTGAAATACGTGGGCGATATCGACGAATACAATCAGGTGTCCGAGCCAAAAGTGCCGGGAAAGCGTTCACGATCAGCACCGGCCGATCCGGTGGAGGAGTACCGTCTTGTACCGGTCCGGGAGGCCGAGCCGTTCGACGAGGATGAGAAGATCATCGATCTGGTGGGAGTGGCCAGGGACCTGTGGGACCACCGCGGTCAGATCGTCCGTAGCCTGCTGCTTTTTCTGATTCTCGGGGCTTTTGTCTACATCTTCTCCGAGCGGATCTACTACGCCGAGACTTCGCTGATGCCGGAAAACCTTCGGGGGTCCAATGTGAGCCGCCTGCTTCAGCAGTATCAGGGTATTCTGGGGATCCAGCTCGACTCCGGCGATCCGGAAGGGATCAGTGTGAACCTCTATCCCCGGATCATCGAGAGCCTGCCGTTCCAGGCCGAACTGCTGCAGCACCCCGTCCGTTTTGAAAGCCTGGACCGCGAGATCACCCTTTACGAATACCTCACCCAGGTCCGGGAAGAGACCTTTTTTCAGAAGGCGGGGAACTTCCTCTGGAGCATCACCTTCGGTCTCCCTTCCACCCTCCGCTCCCTTTTCAGTTCTACGGGCGGAGAAGAATACAGCACCAACATCGATTTTTCACGGTACCGCAATCCGGAGGTCCCGCTGGTGGTCGATCCGGGTGTTCGCCGGGCAGCCCGGGAGATGGAACAGGCGATCGCCGTCCGGATCGAGCCGCAGACCGGATTTATCCTGATCGGGGTGAGCCTGCCCGATGCGCACGCTTCGGCACAGGCGGTGGAGGTGGTCAAGACCCTTCTGCAGGAGTATGTAACCCGCTACAGAACCGAGAAGGCGACCCTCGACATGCTCTTCATCCAGGAACAGTATGAGGATGCCCTGAAACGGTTCCGGCAGGCGCAGGACTCCCTCGCAGCCTTCCAGGATCGCAACCAGAACCTTACCAGCGCCAGCATCCGGGTCCAGGAGCAGCGGCTCCTGTCCCAGTACGATCTCACCTACGACCTCTACCGCACCATGGCCACCCGACTGGAGGAGGCGCGGATCAAGGTGCAGATGGAGACTCCCGTGTTTACCGTCCACGAACCGGTCACGGTACCGACCCGCCCCGCCAGCCCCCGGGCCAACCGGATTGTTGCCGGATCGATCTTTCTCGGAGTTTTCTTCGGCATCCTGCAGATCTACCTTCGACGGGGGTGGAGGCAATTCTTCAACGAGTTCAGGCAACGGCCCCGGGCATTCAACGAGGGGTGAACGTGAAGTTGTTTGACAGCATAACCTATTACCTGAGGGTCTACCGCCGCTTTATCGGCCGACGCCTCTACCTGGTTTTCCTGCTCACGGCGGTGGCAGCCCTGGCCGAGGGTTTCGGAATCACACTGGTTCTTCCCCTGCTCGAGGCTGCCGAAGCCGCCGACACAGGGATGGGGGAAGCGGGCAGGGCGGTTCAGGCGATCTACTCGGTTCTCGATCTCTTCGGCGTAAGCCGCTCCGTGGTGGGAATCCTGCTCTTTATCGGAATCGTCTTTATCGGAAAGGGGCTGCTCAAGTTTGCCGAGGGCGCCTACGCCAGCTACCTGCGGGCCGCTTTGATGCGGGAGATCAAGGGGAAGATGTTCAATGCCTACCGGGACATGGACTACCGCTACTACGTGGAGCACAACACCGGGCATTTCATCAACATCATCAACGGGCAGATCAACAACTTCATCCGCTCGTTCGAGACCTTCACCCGTTTCCTCTCCACGTTCATCGTCACGATCACCTATCTGGCGATCGCCTTCCTTCTGGCATGGAATTTCGCCCTGATGGCGGTTGTGACCGGGGTGCTGCTTCTCTACCTGTTCCGCTACCTGAACCAGTATGTACAGCGGCTCTCCCGCAAGGCAGCCGTCGAGGAGGGGAACCTGAGCAAGTTTCTGGTCCAGACGATCCAGTCCTTCAAATACCTCGCCTCCACCAATCAGATGCAGCATCTGCGGGGCGGGGTGATGGGGAGCATCCGCAAACTGGCTGGGTACATGTTCCGGCAGGGGACTGCCAGCGCATTCACCCTGGCGCTGCGGGAGCCGGTCTCGGTGATCTTTCTGCTCATTGTGATCATCATCCAGGTGCTGGTATTCGAGTCCACCATCGCCCCCATCTTCGTCTCGCTCCTTCTCTTCCACCGGGCGATGCAGTTCCTGATCAGCGTCCAGGACGACTGGCAGAAGACGATGGACCGGATCGGATCGCTCGAGATTGTTGTCGAGGAGTTCGAGAAGCTCGAGAAGAACCGAGAGCCGGGCGGCGAGCGAAAGATCGACCGGCTCCGCGAAGGGGTCGAGTTCCGGAATGTCACCTTCCGTTATGAGAAGGAGGACACGCTGAAGGGGATCAACCTGAAGATCCCGGTGAACCACACCGTCGCCTTCGTCGGAGAGTCGGGTGCCGGCAAATCGACCCTGATCGACATGGTCACGCTGCTCCTGAGGCCCAACGAGGGGGAGGTGCGGATCGACGACATCCCCGGAAAAGAGATCGATGTGCACTCCTGGAGGGAGAAGATCGGCTATGTCTCCCAGGAGACGGTGGTCTTTGACGATACGATCGCCAACAACATCTGCCTCTGGAAAGGGGACTACGAGAAGGAGGAAGAGGTGCGGGAGCGGGTTCACCAGGCGGCCCGGGCCGCCTACGCCGACGGGTTCATCGAGGAGCTTCCGGAGGGCTACAACACCATGGTGGGGGACCGGGGGATCCGTCTCTCCGGGGGACAGCGACAGAGACTCTTCATCGCCCGCGAGCTCTACAAGAACCCCGATCTGCTCATACTCGACGAGGCGACCAGCGCCCTCGACAGCGAGTCGGAACGCTACATACAGAAGAGCATCCACGCCCTGAAAGGATCGGTGACGGTGCTCATCATTGCCCACCGTCTCTCCACCATCCGGGAGGCGGACCGGATCTACGTGCTGGAGAAAGGGCGGATCGTGGAGGAGGGAACCTACGAGGAGCTGAACCGGGACGGGGACTCCATGTTCCGGAAAATGGTGGAACTTCAGGCACTCTGAATTCATGGAACCGGAACTCGCCATTGTGATACCCGCCTACAAGAGCGCCTGGCTGTCCGGTGCGGTCGAGAGCCTGCTCCGGCAGACCAACCGGGAGTTCACCATCTATATCGGCGATGACGCCAGCCCGGAACCGATCCGGGAGACGCTCGATGAGGCGCTGGAGAGTTCGAGGGGATTCAACCGGATCATCTATCACCGCTTCCCCGAGAACCTGGGCGGACGCAATCTGGTGGCCCAGTGGATGCGCTGCATCGGCCTGACCCGTAATGAGAAGTGGATCTGGCTCTTTTCAGATGATGATCTGGCCGATCCCGGCTGCGTCGAGAGTTTCTACCGGACTCTGGAGAGGCACCCCGGGCACAGGCTCTACCGGTTCAACACCCGCAAGATTGATGCGGAGGGAAAACGGCTTCGGGACAACCGTTTTCCGGACTCCATGAGCGTCAATGAATTTCTCCGGCTCAAACTGGGTTTCCATCAGGAGAGCTACGTGGTGGAGTGGATTTTTTCACGCCGGGCGGCTGCAGAGGCCGGCTGGTTTCCGGAGCTCCCCCACGCCTGGGCGGCCGATGATCTTTTCTGGGTGCGGCTGGCCGGGGATGCCGGGATCCGGACCATTCCGGGACCGGTGGTGAGCTGGCGCTACAGCGGGGCGAATCTGTCGGCACGCAGGGGGGACGGGCTTTCTGCCGACAAGATGCTTGCCAGTCTGAGCTTTCTGGAGGAGCTTCACCGGATGGATGGAGTGACCGATGGCCTGGATCCGGACGACCTCACCTCTCGCTGGTTCATCCGTCAGCTGAAAGGGCAGCGGAAGGGGCTTCGGACAAGGCAGGAACTGCAGCTGGTGAGGCAGATGGCGCGACTGGACTCCCGGGTCTGGAGACACTGGCTCGAGATGAGAAGGCAGACCAACCCGATTGTGCAATGGCTGAAGCGATTCTGATCATTTCGCCGGTCCCTCTTTTTCCGGCCCATGCCGGGAACCGGCGCCGAATGGCAGGCATCTGCAAGGAGTTGATGGAGGAGGGGTTCCGCCTCGATTTCTTCTACTCGGGGTATGAGAAGGAGATCGACGGGGGCCACGACCGGTTCTTCAACGGCCGGGTATTGGAGTGGAGAGAGAGCCCCAACCGGTCCCTGGGTGCTCTACGGGAGTTCCGGATCCGGATCGATGAGATTCTCTCCGGCTGGGGGGTGGCGCTGGACCGGATGCACCGGCGTCTGTCGGACGGGGCGCAGTCGGCTCGCTGGAACCGGAGCCTGAAAGAGTATGCGGGACTGAGGAAGCGTCATCTGCTCCGGCGGCAGCTTCCTGCGGATCCCTACCATGCAGTGATTGTGAACTATGCGGTCCAGACCGCTTTTTTTTCCCTTTTCCCACCCGAAACAGTGAAAATCCTCGACACCCACGACCGGCTCACCGACCGCTACCGGCTCTATCTGGACCGGGGAGTGGAGCCGATGCGCTGGCACAGTCTTCGCCGCCGGGATGAACAGAAAGCACTGCGCCGGGCCGACCGGATCTGGGCGATCACGGAAAGCGAAAGGGAGTATTTTCAGAGTCTGGTGCCGGAGAGAACCGTCTCCACATTGACGCATGTCACTCCCTACCGCCCGATTCCGGTGCGGGATGAGGAAAAAGCCCGCAACAGCGTGCTGATGATCGGCTCGGCCAACCGGATCAACCTGGACGGGTTGGCCTGGTTTCTGGAGCGGGTCTGGCCCGGGGTGGTCCGCCGGGCTCCCGGCGCACGGCTGCTGGTCGCCGGGTCGATCTGCGGCGACCCGGAGGTCCGCCAACGGGTGGACTCCTCCGCCTGCCCCGGGAGCGTGGAGCTTTACGGACGCTACGGGAGTGATGAGGAGATCTACAGCCAGGCGGACATCTGCATCAATACGATGCGTTTCGGCACCGGTCTGAAGATCAAGACGCTGGAGGCGCTCTCCTATGGGAAAGTGGTGGTGACCACCTCTGAGGGAGCCTCCGGGCTGGAGAAGCTGGAGGGGGAGGGGATGATCCGCTCGGACGATCCGGAAGAGTGGATCGGCATACTGGCAGGCCTTCTTGCAGATCCCGCCCGAAGGATGGATGCCGGGATCAGAATCGGGGAGGCACTCGGCAGGATGTACGAGGCCAACCGGGCCGAGCTGATGGAAACAGTGGATGGATTGACCAGAGGTGAGTCGTTGAAACCGGCAAGAGTGACATGAACGTTCTGATTCCCTACGATATCGACCTGACCGGGATGAGAAATCCCTACCTGCACCTTCTGCTCAGGGAGCTGCAGCGCCATCCCGGGATCACCAGCCTGCGGCACGGCTACGGATGGCTGCACGAGGAGGGGAAGTACGATGTGATCCATCTCCACTGGCCGGAGATCCTGGTGGCGGCCCAGGTTCCCGGCCCCTGGGGCGAATCGGTGATCCGGCGCGAATACATCGACCGGCTGATCCGCACCCTTCACGGATGGAAACAGAGGGGAGCCCGGATCGTGCTGACGGTGCACAACGAGCAGCCCCATCTCGATCCGTCGGGGATGTGCGGAATCCTCTACCACAAGGTCTACGAACTGGTGGACGGGTTCATCCACATGGGAAAGAGTTCACAGAAGTTGCTCCGGAAAAGTTTCCGCAGCAAGGTGGAGGGCAAGCCCTCCTTCATCATCCCGCACGGAGATTACCGCTTCTTCCGGGAGGACTGGTACGGGGACGGGTTCCCGGCACCCGACCGGACAATCAGCCGCCGGATTCTCGGCATCCGCAAAAGAGAGAAACTGATGCTCACCTTCGGAGCGATCCGGACCCCGCAGGAGCTCGATCTGGCGATCGAGGCGTTCAAGCGGGCCGATGTTCCCGATTCGGTCTATTTGATGGCGGGCAAGATTCCCTACCCCTTCAAGGCGCAGAAACAGCACTTCCCGACGCGGCGCAAGCTCTACCTGAGCCGGTTCACCCGCTGGAAGGACCGCCTGCGCACCGACGAGCGGATCATCCCGCCCAACGAGGTGCAGCACTATCTGCTGGCGGCCGATCTGCTCTTCATCCCCCGGTTCCGCGCCCTGAACTCCGGCAACGTGCCTCTCGGATTCACCTTCGGCCGGGTGGTGGTCGGCCCCGACTACGGGGTGATCGGCGAGAGCCTTGCCGCAACGGGAAATCCGGTCTATGATCCCTACGATCTCTCGTCCGTCTCCGAGGCGATCCGGCAGGGGTTCGCCCTTGCCGATCTGGGGCATGGGGAAAAGAACCGCCACTATGCCGAGGCGAATCTGGGGTGGGACCGGATCGCGCAGATGACGGTGGATGCCTACCGGGTGGTGGCCGGGCAGTGCTGAGCTGTGTCGGGTTGTACGGTGCTGGCTGTGCCGGACTGTACGTGCTGAGCAGTGCCGGGCAGTGCTGAGCTGTGTCGTTCCGTGTTAAGCTGTGCGTGAAAGGAAGCATGTTACCGGACCCGGATCATCGGACGGAACAACGCCCCCTCTTCCGTCTCAAGCCGCAGATAGTAGAGCCCGCTTGCCAGTCCCGTTGCATCGAACTCCAGACGGTGGCTGCCCGCCGGCCGGTCTGCCTCCAGCACCACTCTCACCTGCCGTCCCGCCGCATCGAAGAGCCGTAACCGGACGCGGGAATCCCGCGTCAGGGAGTAGAATATGGTGGTGGAATCATGGAACGGATTGGGGAAGTTCTGCTCGAGCGTGAAGGAGTAGTCGTGCCGGATGGGAGGAAACTCCACCCCCTTCAGCGCGGCGTACCGGCCAAGAGCTTCCAGAAAGTAGTAGTCGGCATAGATCAGTCCCCGCTCCGGATCCCCGCGCCAGCGGGTCCCCTTGTCCAGGATGGAGCTGGCCACCGGTCCGTTTTCCGCTTGTGACTCCTCACGGGTCGGCTGCAGATAGGGCGGGGAGCCCAGGGACAGAAGCAGCCGCTCCGCACCCACCAGATAGCGGGGCTCACCTGTCATGCTCCAGAGTTCCGTCAAGGCGGATGCGGCGATGGCAGCCGCCGAGACATCCCGGGTGGCATTGGGGATGGCGGGTTCCAGAAAATCATAGTAGGGGATCACGTCGGCCGGCAGATGGTCCAGAAAATAGTCCGCCATCTTGCGGGCCGCCGTCAGATGATCCGGATCTCCGCTGTAGCGATAGGTGACCGTAAAGCCGTAGATCCCCCAGGCCTGCCCCCTGGACCAGGCGGATTCCGGCCCGTACCCCTGGATGGTTCCTTTCCAGACCGGCTCGCCCCGGTTGTCGAAATCCACGATGTGGTAATGGCTTCCATCCTCTCTCAGATGGTGTTTCATCGTCGTGGCGGCATGCTCCAGGGCTATCCGCCGGAAATGGGAATTGCCACTCTCCTCTGCGGCCCGGAAGAGAAGCTCCAGGTTCATCATGTTGTCTATGATGACGGGAAAGTTTCCCATCCAGTCCCAGGAGCGGATCGCCTTGCGACCCGGATCGTACCGACCCGCCAGTGTCACCGCTCCCTGCAGGATCACCTGCCTGTACTCCCGGTTCCCCGTCAGGCGCCAGCCGTGGCCGAAGGAGTTGAAGATCCGGAACCCCATGTCGTGATCCCCGGCGTAATTTTTCTCCTTCTCCAGATCGAGCGTATACCCCTCGGCATGCCGTTTCCAGCTCTCATCTCCTGTCCACTCATAAAGCATCCAGAGGATACCGGCGAAGAACCCGCTGGTCCATTCCCGTGAGGTGGAGGTTTCCCAGTAACCGGTCTTCGGATCGGTCTGCATGGGGTGGCGTTTCGTGTCATAGCCGGTCTCCTCCAGTGTCTCGAGCACTTTCTCCGCGGCGTGGTGTTTCATCCGGTAATAGAGGGAGATGAGCTCGTCGGATCGACCCCGGGCAGATAAATCGATTCGGCCAATGAAAGATGAATCGATCCGGTCATTGAAAGAGGAATCAGAAGGATCGCAGGCGCCCGGAGCGGGAAGAGCTCTGGAGAAGGAAGGAGAGCGATCACCGGCTGCAGAAATGGAAGGGTTACTGGCTGCACCGGATGGAAGGATGAACAAGGCCAGTGAAAACAGAACAATCCATCCGATCGGAAAGCGTTGATGGCTCATTCCAGAGGTGGGTGCGTCAGAAGGGTGTTGATATTGAGACAGGCAGGATCCGCGAGCAGTTCCTGTACGAGCGATTCGTAATCATAGCGCCCCAGAGAGAGGGCCGCCGGGCGGTAGATCTCGATAAAACGGCAGGGGCTGAACTCCGAAACCTGATAATAGCCATCCTCTTTCCAGTTGCGCTGTCCGGATGCGTAGGGAAAAAGCCAGTCGAAGGCATGCGACGGGGAGGGGGCATCCGCCGAAGAGTGGGTTGAAAAAGCCAGAAGGGAAGCCTCCTTGCCCGACTCGCTCCGGGTGCCTGCTCTTTTGATCTGAAAACGCGTATGCATCTCGTTCAGATAGACGTAGGCCTTCAGATTGAACCAGGAGTAGTACAATCCGGACATGCGGGAGAGTTCACTGCTCTGTTTTCCTTCCCTCGAAATCTGAAGCGAGATCCTTTCATCCATCGGCAGCAGGTAGTCCCGCGACTCCAGCAACCGGTTCTGTTCGGTAAAAAGAGCATAAATGGTCTTCTGCACATCGAGCCAGGTGCCGACATTGGATTCCGCAAAGGCATTGGGGGCGTAGGTTTTCCGGATCCACTGCATGAATTCATAAAACCAGTACTTCAGCTGCCGGTGCTCTTCCGGACTCCAGGAGGGGCTGTCGTAGAGAAGGGAGACCCCCTCGATGATGGGGATGAAATCCCTTGCTTCGATGATCCCCTGCAATCCCCCCTTGTTCACTCCGGGCCAGAACTGGGCGTGTTTCATATGAGGGTTCATCCGGGTCTCTTCGTCCAGAAACCAGGTCCGGACCAGCTCGGCCGCTTTTCCGGAGTAGGTTGAATCCCCGGTGAAATACCACGCCAGAGAGAGCTCCTCGACCGCTCGGGAGAGCTGCCCCAGGGATTCCCGGTCAAAGAGACGGTATTCCGGGTTGGTCTGCCCGTCCCGGATGATCCAGGGGTGCCCCTCGCCTTTCTCGGGGTCGGGCCAGGCATAGGTGCTCAGGCTTACATAATCATTCCGCCCCCCTATATTGAACCCGTGATGGCTCTCCTGCAGTCGATCCGCTTTGTAGGTGACCGAATAGAGAGGTTTCTCCAGATGCAGGTCGGCTCGTGCCACAAGCCTTTGGAAGGCGGTCACATAGACCGGATCCTTCTCTTCAATCAGACTCTTTACATCATCCAGATTGTCCAGCGTGGTGAGGTAGGGACCGGTGTTTGCGTCGGAGAGCCGGGGTAGTTTATCTTCCAGCAAGATACACGATCCGATCGCCGGCAGCAGCAACATCAGAATCGACAGAAATAAAACAGCTTTCTGTACTCTTTTTAAAGAGCAACAGATGGTTTTGTGTATGTCCATTGAATTCTCTCCCTGCAGATCGTATTGAACTCTGAAACCAGATTCTGCAAAGTAGCTGTGTTGGATCGACTTAGAGGTATGTAACAAAAAATGATGAAAATAAGTAGATGACTCTCTATCAAATCATTGTGGAGAGTTCCAGAAAAGGAGTAACGCTCCAGAACCCGGAATCGGGTTCCATGCCGGCCGGACACAACGGTCCATATCACGATCCGGAAACGCCGGTGCGCAATACGGGTCACTGGGTCATGCTCTTTTTGAAGGCGCATGAAATTTCCGGTGATCCGCTCTTTCTGCAGGCGGCCGGGAGAGGGGCCGAGTATCTCTGCAGTACCGAAGCCCGGCCGATGGGATTCACCTTCTACCATCGGAAGAATCCCCTCAAGGACACATGCAACGGCCTGATCGGACAGGCCTGGTCCATCGAGGCATTGATCGCTGCAGGCGAGTCTCTGAAGCGGGAAGAATGCCTGAGCCTCGCCACGGAGGTTTTTCTCCAGCACCCCTTTCAGGAGGAGCCGGGAGTCTGGCAGCGGGTGGCCCCGGACGGGATGCATCTGCCGGTTGATGAAACCTTCAATCATCAACTCTGGTTTGCTGCCGCCGCCGCTCCACTTATCCACCGATCGGAAGAGATTCACTGGCAGATCACCCGTTTCATGCAGCGTCTTCCCCGGAACCTTCGTCTCTACAGGTCGGGGCTCATCGTCCATCCTCTGCTGCTTCCCGGCTGGAAAAAGAAGGCGGTGGAGTGGAAGCGGAGCCTGAAGCCCTCCTGGCGCCTGGCCCTGCAGAAGAAGGCGGTCGGGTATCACCTTTTCAACATGTACGCTTTTGCGATGCTTCACCGGGTTTTTCCGGACGATCCTTTCTGGCAGAGCGAGGAGTTCCGTCGGGCATTGAACTACTGCCGTTCGGAATCCTTCCGGGATCAGCTGATGGAGAATCCCTACGGTTTTCCCTACAACCCTCCCGGCTTCGAGATCGCCCTGACCATGGAGGAGTTCGGAATCGGCACGGCCGATAAGCGGCGGTGGTGGGTGGAGGAGCAGCTCCGGAGGTGTTACAACTTCCGGACAGGGCTGATGGATCGCGAGAGCGAAGATCCCGCGACCCAGTCGGCACGTCTTTATGAGGCGGTGCGGCTGCAGGATCTGGAGCTTCCCCGGCTTGAGCCGGCTGGAAAGAAAATGGGGGAGCAGGCATGATGGATGCGGCAGAGGGGGTGGGAAGGGTGGATGCGAAAGAAGGGGCTGGCATGATGGATGCGGCAGAGGAGAAGGGAAGGATGGAAAAAAAAGAGCCGGCCGGAGAGTTTGGAAGGAAGGTGGCGGCAGATGAACATGACGGGCCGAAAAATGGCGATCCACACCCGCTTGTCTCTGTCATCATCCCGGTCCTGAACAACCTTTCCGGCATTGAACGCTGCATCGGTGCGCTTCAGAATCAAAGCTGGCCCGCCGACCGGATGGAAGTGATTGTCGTCGACAACGGATCGTCGGACGGCACCTGGGAGTCGCTCCAGGCGCGGCAGGAGACGTACCGGCAGAGCGGCATGAGGCTCTGCCTTCTTCGGGCCGACAAGGCCTTCACGCCCTACGTGGCCCGCAACCGGGGATTGGAAAAGGCAACCGGCCAGATCATCGCCTTCACCGATTCCACCTGCATTCCGGAACCGAAGTGGATTGAGAACGGAGTGCGGGAGCTGCAGAGACAGAATGCGGACCTGCTCGGCGGACATGTACGGTTTATCTATTCCGATCCGAAGAACGCCGCCGAACGATACGACTCCCTTCTCAATGTGGAGGTGAAACACAATGTGGCCCGGAGGGGGGTGGCCAAGACCGGCAATCTCTTTGTCCGGCGCGAGATCTTTGACCGCGTGGGACGTTTTGACGAGACGGTCCGCTCCGGGGGGGATGTGGAGTGGACCGGACGCGCCAGCCGAATGGGATGCAGGATCGTCTACGGGGCGGATGCGGTGGTCGGGTATGAAGCGAGGAGGCTCATCCCGCTCCTGAAGAAATTCTACCGCGTCGGGAAGGGGCAGCCGGCGATCTGGGTGCGGGAGGAGGGGCTGGGAACAGGGAAGATGCTCTGGAGGATCCTCTATGATCTGCGTCCCGTTCTGCCGGGTTTCATCCATTCCATGATCGAATACCGCGAGCAGAAGGATGTGCCCAACTCCATTTTTTCACTGATGATGGTGGGTTGGCTCTGCAGAATTACAAACGGGGCGGGCCGGCTGGCGGGAATGGCCCGGTTGCGCAAGATAAAGCCCCGCGAAACAATCACCCGGCGTTGATGGACTCTCCCTTTGTCTCGGTTATCGTTCCGGTCCGCAATGCCCGGGAATACCTGGATGAGCTGCTGGAGGCTCTGAAGGGGCAGAGCTGGCCGTCCGATCGGATGGAACTGATTCTGATCGACAACGGCTCCACGGATGGGACTCTTGAGCGGCTCCGGAAGGAGGAGGGGATCGTTCTTCTAACCGAAACCACCCGTACCACTCCCTACGCCGCGAGAAACCGGGGGATGGAAGTGGCCCAAGGGGAGATCCTCGCACTGCTCGATGCAAACAAGATTCCCGATCCGTCATGGCTGGAGGAAGGGGTGCGGACTCTTCAATCCGGAGAGGCGGATCTGGCGGGCGGGGAGATTCTCTTCGATCTGCCGGAGAAGCCGGGAACGGGGGAACTGGTCGATGCGGTCTCCTTCAACGACAACCGGACCATGGTGCTCCGGCTCGGCTGTTCGGCAGCCGGGAATCTCTTCTTCCATCGGAGGGTGTGGGAAGGTACCGGGCCTTTCCGTGAAGAATTCCGATCGGGAATGGATATCCGCTGGACGCGGGATGCGGTGCGGAGAGGTTTTCGGCTCGCTTTTGCAGAAAAAGCAGTGGTTCGTTGCAAACCCCGCACTCTGAAAGAGACCCTCCGCAAATCCTGGCGAGTGGGGAAAGTGCACCCCTACAACATGATCAAGGATGGTCTCCCCCGAAGCCGGATCCTTCTGGAGACCTTCCGGACCTTTTTCTGGAGCTCTCCAAAAGAGGTGCGTCAGAAACTTGAAAAACTGAGGGGTCAGGCCGATGCGCCGACCGCGGTCGAATCCGGCACGATGTGTAATGGCCATGGCCGGGGCAGGTCCGCTCCTGGCGCGCCTGGAAGGGGAGAGGGCGGGGAGCTGTTCCGGGTCTGGCTGGGCGTCTGGCTCATGCGAATCGCCATGGGAGCAGGCCGCGCATCCGCACTGCCGCAACTTTTCCTTCAACCCCGACGGTACCGGGAGGTGAGAAACGTCACCCCCGAGGGAAACGCCACCCCTGAGGGAAACGCCACCTCTGCGGAAATCGGCACCATCGGCTATCTCTACTACCGTTTTTATCCCGTAACCGGAGGTGCCTCGGTGCATGGCTACCACCTGGCCAAAGAGCTCCGCCGGCTGGGATACCGGCTGCTCAAACTCAACGGGGATCCCGACCCCTGGACCGAGAAGCTGCCCGCCACTCCGACCGGAGTGTTCCGACTTTTCCGGGAGAGCGACGTGATCTATGTCCGGATGGACTACTTCCGCAAGGTTCGCAATCTGCTAGGAGCGATCTCCCTGCTTATGGGAAAGAAAACCGTTGTGGAGCTCAATGCCCCTTCCGATGAATTGCGGCTCTTCGGCCGAAGCGAGCGAACCATCCGCCGCGCAGACCGGATCTACCGCCGGCTCCTCCGCCGGGCATCGGCCGTGATCGTGGTGAGCGAAGGGGTGCGCCGGTACTGCCAGGAGGCGCTCCGGCTGGAGAACGTCCACCTGATTGAGAACGGAGGAGAGGTCTTCCGGGAGGAAGAGCTCCGTCCGGATCCGGATCTGGTTGCTCGGATCGGGCAGATCCGACAAAAGGCAAAGAAGCTGGTGATCTGGGCCGGATCGCTGAATGCCATGCAGGGTCTCGACTGGCTCTCCCGGATCATGGAGAACAGCGACAGTGATACGGCCTTTATCCTGGCGATCAACGATCAGGATGAAATCTCCTGGAGCTTTCCGAAGAGGGAAAATCTGTTTACGTTCTTCTCCCCCTCACGTGAGGATACCGCATGGCTGATCACCCGGAGCGACATAGGCATGGCGTTCTACCGCTCCTATCCGGGGCTTCGCTGGGGGATCTACAACAGCTCCCTAAAACTCTATGAATACCTGAACAACGGACTGCTCACCCTGACCAATCTGGAAGGGACACCGGTTCAACGCTCCTCGCCGGGGTTCCGCCGGGTGGAAAGTCCGGAGCAGGCGGTCGGTATGATCAGGGAGTATCAACCCGGCACTCTGAACACCCTGCCGGGCAGAACCTGGGCGGATGTAGCCATGGAGACCCACCAGCTGATCAGATTGATCCGGAAGGGTGATAACCGATGAATCCAGCAACGGATATGGAAAATACAGTTCGGAAAACAGAGGGAGGGGCCACAGGTCCGGAATCCGGGAACGCCGGAAATGCCGGGAACGCAGAGAACACGGGGAACACGGAAGGGAGCCTCAACCGGCGTTTGTCGAAAGCCCGCAAAGAGCTCTATCGGAAGCTGACGGCCATCGATCTGCGTCAGCTTGGGATATCCGACTACAACCGGCGCTACCTGGGCGACAAGATCACCCATGGCGTCGCCTTTCTGAAGATCTACAGCGATCTTATCCGGCGGGCGATGGCACCTCTCGGGGATGAAAAGATCCCTTCGGATGAGTTCGTGCTGGTGGATTACGGGGGAGGGAACGGTCTTCTCTCCCTTCTTGCCCGGGAAGCGGGAATCGGCACCGTGATCTACAACGACATCTACGACGTCTCCTGCCGCGACATGGAGATCCTCTCGGAGGCGCTTGATCTGCAACCGGATCACATCCATTGCGGGGATGCCGACGATCTGGTCCACGATCTCCGGCAGAAGGAGATCCCGGTAGATGCCCTGGTCTCCTTCGACGTGCTCGAGCACATCTATGACGTAGAGAAGCATTTCCGAACTCTGACCGCCCTTCCCGGGTCCTTTCGTGTGGTCTACGCATCCGGCGCCAACCTCTACAACCCCTGGTATCTGAAATGGGTGACTCCCAAGCAGCAGGAAGCCGAATATCAGAACCGGGAGAAGAGGGAGGGGCATAAAGAGCGCGACACCCTCCGCTCCTATCTGGAGATTCGGCGGGAAATCATCTCCTCCTTTGCACCGGAACTCAACGCCGACCAGGTGGAGGAGCTGGCGCGGGCCACACGGGGGCTGATGAAACCCGACATCGAACAGGTTGTCCAGGAATACCTCTGGACCGGGACCATCCATTATCACCCGGATCACCCCACCAACACCTGCGACCCCTGGACCGGCAACTGGTGCGAACACCTGATCGATCATGACTGGCTGGAGAAGACACTCTCGAAGGCCGGCTACCGGGTACGGATCCTGCCCGGAACCAATCAGTTCGGCAGCGCCTCCAAACGGCTGATGAAGTTTTTTCTCAACCCGATGATCCGTTTATTGGACAAACGGGCGATGTTCATGGCTCCCCACTACATCGTCTGCGCCGAACATAGTTCCGCTGCAGAGTGATCAGGGGAAGACAAGGACCGACCGGAAGACGGGGCGACAAGAAAGCAGTGACGATGAACAACCGATCCGGAACAATGAGATGATCCGTTTTCTGAACAGAAAGAAGGCCGCTCTGGCACTGGTTTATCTGGTGCCCTTCTTTCTCTACGAGGAGTTCCTTCTCTCGGTAGCCCTTTTCATTCTGGGCCTGCTGCTTCTCTTTCAGGAGAGGATCACGGATCGTCTCGCCACCCTGCACTGGAGGGAATACCTCTTTTTCCTCTATCTCTTTCACATGCTCTTCGGCGAACGGGCGTTTGCCTATGTGGGAATCGAGCCCCTCTTCGTCACCGAAATCTTCCTGGGCATCCTTCTCTTCGCCTGGCGCCGTGAAATCATGCAGGTGCACCGCAATCTGGCGATCTACTACCTTCTGGTCCTGATCGGGGTGCTCTGGGCAGTGGTCTACTTCTACGACTACCGGCTCAACGCCGTTCGCGATTCCCTCATGCTTGGGTATGCGATCTGGGTTCCTCTGGTCTATCACCTGTTCCGGAGCGGGAAACGGAGGGAGCTTCTGTTTGATCTGATGAAGCTCTTCATTGTTCTCAAGGCGGTCTCCTACATCTACGAGGCGGGGATGATCTTTACCGGAAACCGCTCCGTCATCATGGAAGGGTTCCGCTTCAACGTGGGGTATGCCCTGCCCGCCATGATCGTGATCAGTCTTTTCCTGCCCCTGAAACATCTCGGCTGGCGCTACAAACTGCTCTCACTGGTCATGATCCCGGCGGTCTTCACCCTGTTCCAGCGCTCCATTTTTCTGGGAATTCTTCTGGCCCTCGGTTTCCTCTTTTTCTACGGGCGGAGGAGCGAACGGCGGATGATCCTGGTCTACGGTTTTACGGGCCTGCTCATGCTGGCCGGTTTCATCTCCTACTACAGTTCGAAGATCGATGTAGACCTGTTCCGGATCATCGAACGGAAGAGCTCGCTCGATGAAGGGAACATCAACTTCCGGTTCATCTCCTGGCAGAAAGTACTCGACAATTACCGGGACCACCTCATTCTGGGCTACGGGGTGGGACGGCCCATCATGTTCGTAAAGGACAACGAGTTTTACGACACCATCGACCTGGACTACTTCGACATCCGGGATCTGGGAGGCAACGCCCAGCCACACAACTCCTACCTGAACATCCTGGCCCGGTTCGGTCTGGTCCTCTTTCCTCTCTTTCTGTATGCCCTCTGGCTTCCGCTCGCCAGGATGATCCGTATTGCACGGCAGAGGCGAGCCGCAGGGGAAAATTTCTCCCGATACCTGCTGCTGGCCGGGTTTCTGCTGGTGATGTATGTCTTCGCCTTCTTCAACGTCGTACTCGAATCGCCGCACCACGCCTTCGCCTTTTGGCTGGCGGTTGGCCTCACCCTGAGCTATGGCCGGGATCCGGACCACAAGAGGGTCCGGATTGTCCGGGGGGATGTGACCGCTGAGCGCTTATCGGACGGTCGCGATCGGCACGCGCCTGAAAAGGCACAGCTCCCTGTGAAAAGTGCCGGTGAGAAGCAGAGGGGTGCCATCTCTGTACCCCCGAGCCGGGAGGAATCCGGAAAGGGTGCCGGTGGAGAGAGATGAAGATCCTGCAGGTGCACAATCTCTACAGGCTGCCGGGCGGGGAGGATGTGGTTGCCGAACAGGAAGCCTCCCTGCTGGGAGAGCATCACACGGTCGAGCAGTGGATGCGGGACAACACCACCGAACTGCGCCCCCTTTACCGCCGGCTTCTGCTCCCCCTGACCACCCACTACTCACGGGCCTCTCGGAAGAGGATGGAGAAGCGGCTCCGGCAGGGGGGATACGATCTGATGCATGTCCACAATTTTTTTCCACTCTTCACCCCGTCCATCTTTGAGGCAGCCCGCGACTGCGGGGTTCCCTCCGTTCTGACGCTGCACAATTACCGGCTGATCCATCCGAACGGGCAGCTGTTTCATGACGGGGAGATCGATGAGCGGAGCGTGAAGGGGTCCGCCTGGTCCTGTGTCCGGGACGGGGTATACCGCGATTCCCTTCTGCAAACCGCCGTGGTCGCCCGCATGATCGAATACCATCGCCGACGGGGAACCTGGCACAGGGTGCCCACTCTCTTTATCGCCCTTACCGATTTTGCAAGAAGAAAACTGGCCGAAGGAGGGCTGCCGGAAGAGAGAATCCGGGTGAAACCCAATTTTTCGGCCGATCCGGGCGATGAGATCTTTTTGCGGAGGATGCAACGGCTCCGGGCCTCCTCCATGCCGGGAACCCGGCAGGCCACGGAAGCTGTGGGTAGCGACCCGTCCGTTACCACGCAGAAACCACCGACCGGAACGGGCGGTACGGGCGGACCGGGGAGAATCCCTGAAGTCGGCGATACCGCAGAGAACTACTTTCTCTTTGCAGGCCGGGTCAGCCGGGAAAAAGGGGTGAGAGATCTGGTGGAGACCTGGTTGCGCCATAGACCCGACGCCACGCTCCGCATCGCCGGAGACGGCCCGGAGAGCAGGGAGCTTCAGACAATGTCGAAGGGTCACCCCGGGATTCGGTGGCTGGGGAGGATCGACCGGGAGAACCTGCTCCGGCAGATGGAGGGGGCCACTGCGTTGCTCTTCCCCTCCAGATGGTATGAAGGTTTTCCGATGACGCTCGTAGAGGCCTTCTCGGTGGGATGCCCTGCCATCGCGACCGACATCGGAAGTCAGGGAGAGATCGTCGAAGAGGAAAGAAGCGGGCTGCGCGTACCGGTGGGTGACACCCTCGCCCTTGCCGGGGCGGTGCAGCGCCTGTCGGATCCGGCGCTTGTCCAGAGACTCTCCGAAGGGGCCCGGCGGCAGTATCTGGAGCGGTACACCCCGGAGCGGAACTACAGCCGGCTAATGGAGATCTACCGGGAGGCGATTGAACTGGAGAAGTTCCGTCACTCCGGGGATGCTACCTGAAGGCAGAACCAGGGAGGCAGGAACCATGAGAGAATACCGGGAGCAACCTGAAGAGAGGTGCCAACCCGATTTAGCCGGTTCCCGTCTTCCGCTCCTTGGCCCGGATCTGTTCGACAATCCAGCGGTAGGTCACTTCCACCCCTTCGCGCAGCGGGCGGCTGGGAGCCCATCCGAGTTTCTCCTGAATAAGGCGGTTGTCCGAGTTCCGGCCTCGTACCCCGACCGGTCCCTCGACGTTGCGGATGGAGAGTTTCTTGCCGGAGATCGCGATCACCATCTTCGTGAAATCCTGGATCGAGATCATCTCCTGGGAGCCGATATTCACCGGCCCTGTGAAATCGGACTCCATCAGCCGGCGCACCGCCTCGATGCACTCATCCACATAGAGAAAAGAGCGGGTCTGAAGACCGTCGCCCCACACCTCCACCTCACCGCCATCTTCCGCCATGGCAACTTTCCGGCAGATCGCCGCGGGAGCCTTCTCTCTGCCACCTTCCCAGGTTCCATAGGGGCCGAAGATGTTGTGGAACCGGCCAATTCGCACATTCACCCCGTAGTTGCGCATGTAGGCCAGGTAGAGCCGCTCGCTGAAGAGTTTCTCCCATCCGTACTCGCTGTCGGGTTGGGCGGGGTAGGCGCTCTCCTCCGAACAGAGGGGATTGTCCGGATCCTTCTGGTTGTATTCGGGGTACATGCAGGCGGAAGAGGAGTAGAAGACCTTCCTCACACCCTGGCGGCGTGCCTCGTCCAGCACATGAAGATTGCAGAGGGCGCTGTTGTGCATGATGTCGGCGTCGTTCTCGCCGGTGAAGACAAACCCGGCACCGCCCATGTCGGCCGCCAGCTGATAGATCTCGTCCAGGTCGGGGGTCACCACCTCGCGGACCACGCTCAGGTCGCGCAGATCGCCGATCAAGAACTCATCGGCCTCGCCATTGTCAAATTCATTCTCCTTGAGATCCACCCCGATTACGTGGTAGCCCTCTTCCCTGAGGCGGTTCACCAGATGCCCGCCGATAAAACCGCCTGCCCCGCAAACGAGTGCTTTCCGTTTCCGCATACAGAACTTTGATTAAACTGTTTCTTCAGCCGTCCGAACTCCGGCCTAAAGTAGCAAATCCTGCTTTAAAGTTTACCTTCTGCGATAAGCGTTTGTGCATCGGGAAAATGCATTGCGACCAGGCGCAAATCAGGCCAGACAATCCGGTAGTCCCTGTCCGGCTTCATCCTGCTCACGCTCCTCTCTTGTCACGCCCCCTCTTGTCACGCTCCTCAGGGCGCCTGGTTCCCGAGGCGGGATCGCAGCAGGTCCCCGGCGGCAAGCCAGAGGAACATCGGCACGATCACACTGTAGCGGCGCCAGAGCCGCCGGGGCTCCATGCAGAGGCGGAAGAACCACTCCAGCCCGGCCTTCTGCATCCAGCCCGGGGCCTGTTTCACATTTCCGATGTGAAAGTCGAAGGCCGCCCCAACCGTGATGAGGTAATAAGCATCGGTGTGACGGGCAAGCCGGGCGGCGAACTGCTCCTGCTTGGGCGTGCTGATCCCGACCCAGATCACATCGGCCCCGCTGCTATTGATCCGTTCGGCAATGGCGGGGTAGTCGAACTCATCCACATCCGCCCAGGGAGGGGAGTAGGTGCCGCAGATGTCCCGGTTTCCCAGCTCTGTCTCACATACATGACGGAGTCGCTCCGCAACTCCCGGCGCCCCGCCGCAGAGAAAGTGCCGGATGCCGGTTCCGGCCGACTCCTGCATCATATGGAGAAAAAAATCCGGGCCGTAGCATCGTTCCATCCCAGAGGCGCCTTTCATGCGGCCGACCCAGACGGCGGGCATTCCATCCGGCAGATTGAGATGGAAGGAGCGGAGCAGTTCGCGGAAATCGGGGTTGCTTCGGGCATGAACCAGTCCATGGGCACCGGTTGCACTCACACACCGGTTCATCTTCGGACCGGAACACCCGGTGATCAACCGCTGTACGGCAAGGGGGATGGAACCGGCATAGAGGGGGATTCCAAGAACATTCACAACCGGTTTATACTCATCACTCATCCGTCGATAAAAGCAGGCAAGAGGTGCAGATCGAAAATGAACAACAAAATGTTCATTTTGTTAAAATCGGGAACATTGGGCCACAAAACATAGTGAAAACTTCATATAGTTTGCATGAATTGTAAATAAGAAGGAAAGAAGCTAAATTTGGCCCATTCTATGGGACAGTGCGAATGCAATCATATGCGGCAACGTTAATATCGAATTGATCTGTTTCTGGTCAGTTTTATTTCAGCATGAATATACCCACCGAATCCCGTTTGACTGTCAGGGAACGATTAGCGTTGGAAGCAAAAAAATCTGTCTCGAATGGCGATGGCCTGCCCCTTAAAAACGGGAACGGCATCTACAGGAACGGCAACGGGAGCAATGGAGAGAAGAAAAACGGACACCATCGCAACGGTACCGGGGATCCTCTGCGTCTGGTCTACCAGAAGCTTAACGTTCGGGAATACCGTGGAAAACGCCTCGTCGACCTGTTTCTCGGTTCCCTGCTTCTTATCGGGTTTCTGATCCTTACCCCCTTCATTGCTTTAGGAATAAAACTCTCCTCCCGCGGTCCGGTCTTTTTCAAACAGAAGCGTACCGGTAAAAACGGAATCACTTTCACCTGCTACAAGTTCCGGACAATGGAGTATGGATCGGGCGAAAAAAAGGCAGCCGTGCCCGACATCACGGTACGCGGGGACAAGCGTGTTTTTCCTTTCGGGAGCTTTCTGCGATTTCTGAATCTGGATGAACTCCCCCAGATCATCAACGTCATCAAGGGGGACATGAGCCTGGTGGGACCGCGTCCCTATCCGGTCGATGAGTGCGCCTACTGGAATACGAAGATCGACAACTTCTACTACCGTTACGCTGTAAAACCCGGGATCACCGGTTTTGCCCAGGTAAAGGGGTATCGGGGAGGAACACTCGACATCGATCTGATCCGCAAGCGGACCGACTACGATCTTATCTACGTTCAGAAGAACTCACTGGTCTTCGACCTCAAGACGATCGCCATGACCGCCACCCAGATGGTGAATCTGAAGAACAACGGTCACTAGGCCCCACCCCCCCATTCGAGTCATCCTCTCTTGATTTCAGGTGGGCCCGGTTATGCGGCAGCTTCCGATTCCTGGAGCAGGATCTCTGCGGGAATGCCCAGTTCTATATTCAGAATCCGGATCTGTTGAGAGCCGATGCACGAAATCCTTACACTGCGACTGGTATGGATTGGATCCGCCTTCCTGCCATTCGCCCGGGAGACCCTTCCATTAGTAGAACACCACCAGTCGCGCAAAGCCGCCGTCGAAGCCGGAATAGGCTTCCCTCTCGATCCGATCCCAGTAGCCGCCCTGGCGGTCGCCATCCGCATCGAACGATGCCCCCACGGTGAACCAGGTCTTCTCGTTGAAGCGGTAGCCGAACTGCATGGTGATCCGCTTGTTGAGTCGCCCGAACGTGGTGGGGTAGAATATTCGGAAGGGGAGCCCCCGTGAATGGAGCTCATCGTCGATAATGAAATTCTCTGTCGGCATCCTGGAGTCGGAGCTCCACTCGATCGCCGTGGTGAATCCGCGCCGGTCGGGGTTGTACCCCAGACGGATCTGTGTCTGCAGACGGAACTCTCGGAAGTCGAACGGATAAGTGACAACCCCGTGCTCCATCCGCTGTTCGTGGTGATCGTACTGCGCGTCCAGGTTGTAGTCTCTCCAGATGCGGTTGTGCAGGTAGAACCGGTTCCAGGAGAGTCCCAGAAAGGCGCCGAGGCTATTGCGGATCTGCCGGTTGCCGTAATCGACCGGTTTCTCAAATACCTCCAGAGCGTTGGCGCGGCTGAAGCGGGTCCAGGTGTGGCGGAACGAAAGCCCCGCCGTTACATAGGGTCGGGCATATTCGATCATCACTCCTCCGTACCGGGCCACCTCCCGCTCGCGGAACGATTCGCTCGTCCCGGGCATCGATTCGGCCACGGCAACGGAAGGAGTCATGATCCCGCCGGTCGCCTCCAGGCGAAACCCATGCAGTGTCGGGGAGTTCGCCCGGAAGGTGAAGAGCCAGGGCTGAAGTTCATACTTGCGCAGTTCGGCAATGTCGGTTCCCCGTTTCTGGCCCAGATCGTAGGCGGAGTTGTTGGCCCAGTCCAGAGCGGTGACATCCACCTCGATGTACCCGGTCCAAAGGGTTCCGTAGCGGTAGTAAAGGGTGGCATCCAGATCGGGTTTCTGTTCGTTCAGCGTGTGGCGCAGTCCCACCTGCTGAAGCGGGCTGATCTCGTAGTTCAGTGCGAGCATGAGCAGCTGGCGGTCGGCCCGCATGTCGTACCGGCGGATGTAGTGGAGCGGAACACTCAGCCGGCCCGGCAGGGAAATGGTGTTCCGGATCTCGGCCCCATGCAGGAATTTCCCCAGATTGAAACTCCCCATGAAGGTCCGGAAGCTGTTCCCCTCCCGGTTGTAGTACCAGGAGTGGTGCTCGGCCGGGGTGTAGCCGTAGGTGATGAGGTCCAGATCGTGCTCCTTCGTGAAGGAGGGAGTATTGAAGCGGAAGAGCCCGCGGTCGTAGAATATTCCCCCATAATTGTGAAACCGGTTGATGATCATCATCCGGGTCTGCTCCTCCCATCCCAGCAGGGTTTCATGGACGATGGGGGCGGAGGAATGCCCGGCGTCCATGTTCTCGCCTCCGCCGTACATTCCCCCGGAGCTCGGAACTCCCGTACTTTGTGCATGGAGTGGGCCGCCTGAGAGAAGAAGACCCGCAAGAAACAAAGTGAGCGTTACCGTCATCAGGCAGTAATAAAAAAACCGGTGCTTCAAGAGAGATCGGATTTGAATTTACGTTCAGCTTCCGGAGAGCCGACAAAGTAAGAAAGATTAACCGAAAACTGTCAGAGAAGGCAATGAATGAAACTCTCCGGGAGACGGTTAGGGATCAGACGGGACTGGATAATTTATGAGAAGTTTGTGGGATCCATTCCCGGAGAGTAAAAAAAGGTCAGAACGAAGGAATCGAAAGAAATGAGACTGAATATTGATATTGATGATGATCTGATGCGGGAGGCTCTGAGCGTTACCGGGTTCAAAACCAGGAGAGAGGTGATCGAAGAAGGGCTGGAACTGCTGATCCGGAAATCGCAGGAGAAGATGCTCGACCTGAAGGGCATGCTTCGCAAGGAAGACCTGGAGAATCTGAGGAGGGATGAGTCGGGAATTTTAAGCTAGCTGCAGGCTCCAGACCCACTTCACAAAGAGGGCGGTCAGCATCGCCAGAAGCGTGGAGAGCAGCGTTCCGATCAGGACATACTCGCGCGCCGGAGTCTAAAGTGACTGGTGGATCAGATCGGTGATGCTTCGGGTGATGGCGAGGATCACCTCCAGGTTCCCCTCTTTTCGGTTCTTGTAGACCGCCGTTTCAGAGATCTTCAGCCGTTCGGCAATCTCCCGGACCGTCCATCCTTCATCGATCCGGTGAAGGATGGTATAGCGGTTCTTCTGCCAGGAGCGCATCTGCCCGGACATGAGATCCAGAGCGGCGTTGGCAAGCCGCAGCTCCGGTTCCCGGGAAACGCCACCCCGGTGGACAGTATAATAAAAGCCCGACTCTTTGAGCAGTTCAATTCCCTGGCGTGCCGCATGAAACGCCGGTCCGTCCATCCCGATCGCCAGATCGGTGTTCAGAGGAGTGGAGAGGGAACCAATCCCGATGGAAAAACGGACCCGAACCGGGTGCAGGCGGGCCTGGATCCGCCAGGAGTGCCGCCAGAGGGAGTCCATCCGGTAGTAGACAGCCTGAAATTCATCCCCCAGGGTGATAAAGCGGTTATGATTGATGAGATCATCCTGTTCTTCAGAACTGATACCGCAGCCCGAGCTGAAGCTGGATATTCACCTTGTCGTAGGGAGTGAAGGTGGCGATGTTGGGGTGGTAGTCGCCATACTCGAACCGCCCGTAGTTGTAGAGTTTGGTCCAGGCAGCCGATCCGTTCACCCAGACAGGACCGACCCGGCGCAGGAAGGAGAGGCCGACCGTCAGGTCGGTGCGGTGGCGCCAGTAGTCCCCGTATTCGCGGCCCCGCTGGAGGGAGCGGTCGTAGGCGTAGTGAAAATGGTTGTTGTCGGCCAGCCGGCGAAGGTGCAGCCCGACCCGCCCGTTCCGGGCAAGCGCATCGACCGAGAGAAACTGGCTGTTCGAACCGGGCCCGATGGCGGCTCCCAGGATATGCCCCCCGTTGGTATGCCCCTGCCGGATCTCCTCATGGGCGTAGTAGTAGAACTGCGGACGCACGTTGGCCAAAAAGGAGGGAGTCATGTTGGTGAACTCCAGATTCACCCGGTAGTGGCGGGCAAGCGGTGCATCAAACAACTTCTGGAAACCGAAGGCGTATCCGCTGTTGTGATTGGGTTCCATCAGAAAGTCCCGCCAGTCCCAGAAGTGGTCGTCCCGGAAATACTCTCCGTAGATCTCCATGCGGCTCTCCGGCCAGACCCAGCGTGCGTAGACGGAGTTGAGCTCATTGCGGGGTTTCCGTTCCTCGAGCGGTCCCCGCTTTTCAAGTACGTTCTCCAAGGGCACGGGATCGAACACGGAGAAGATGTCCGAAAAGAAGAGCCCCTCGTGATCCACGTAGGAGTGGGTGGCGCGTGAAAACCCGAAATGGAGATCGGGCAGAAAATCGAATGAGAAGGAGAAGTTGAAGGCGCTCATGAAACGCTTCTGCTGATACTCTTCGGGCTGATCGAACCATTCGGAATCCCGGGGCCATCCGCCGATCCAGCGCACTTCGAACGAGAGCACCCCGGGAATGCGGACCGGGCGGCGCGTTCCGAGAAAGAGGTGCCGGACCCCCGGGGCGTTGTTGCTCAGCAGGAGGGCATAGCGGACGTTGCCACCCCACCAGAGAGGCTCGGAACCGTAGCCCGCCTCGACCGCCCCGTAGTGCAGACGGAACGATGTGTGACCGTAATCGATGGTCCAGAACGGATCGGGGCCGAACCGGAACGGACGGTCGATCTGGTCGCCGATTCCTTCGGCGACATAGCGGATCTCCCCGCTCTCCGTGCGGGGGATGAAGCGGGGGACCACAAAATCGTTGTTCTGCTGCCAGACAATCTGGGGCCGTACCTGCAGGGTGAAATAGTCCGACGCCAGATAGAAGCCGCCCATCAGTTCGCTGTTGATCCCCTTGCCATACCAGGCGGCTCCGTTGTTCTCCCCATAGGGAACCCGGGAGTTGGTGGTCATGAGCAGGTGCGGTTCGTGCAGCCCGATGCGTGCGGTGCCGAACCCCTCCGGCAGCTGCAGGGTGGTCTCGTTGCGCTCGAGCTTCTCGTTCCACCAGTATCCCTTCTCTCCGCTCTGCGACATGTAGGCGTCGTAGATGCTCTGATGGACCGGCCGGTGGGTGAAGGAGGAGAACCCCGCCCCCTGAAGGAGCTGCTGGATCCGGAGCTGCTCCTCCCGCAGCTCTCCGACCGGGATGGTCTGGGCGGTGGCAGGCGCGGGAGAGAGAAACACTCCGCCCAGCAGGATCAGACCAAGCAGCAGGGCAGGGATCCAAACCCAGCGGCCATGCCCGTCCGTACCATCCGCAGCGCGATATGTCTGTTCGATTCTGTTCAATTCACCTCGTTACGGCCTTGCTCATTCTGAATTCGCCTCGAGCAGGTGCCAACTTCATTGCGACCTCTGGTCCGCATTATTCGACCCCGGCCAGCATCATTCGCTACCGGTCCGCTCATTCCGCCCGCATCACTCAATCGGTTCAAAGATGGCGATGAGCGTCTGGTCCTCCCAGACCGCCACCACCGCCGGATTATTTGTACGGTTGAAGGTGAAGTTCTTCCCTCTCCACCGGACGAACCTCCAACCCGGGGCGGGGATCGCCCGGACCTGGATCTCGCTTCCATAAATGGCCATTACTTCCGCCTCACCGCTGCGCTCCCGGGAGGAACCCGCCGGACGGTGCTCGACCCTGCCTCCCCCCTCCACCACAATGGAGAGTGTATGATCCGGGAGCCTGAAGTGGGCCATCACCTCCATGTCCCGTTTGATCGTGAAGGTGGCCGGGTTGTCCGTCGATTCAAGATCCCCGCTCCAGTGGGAGAAGATCCAGGGGGTGGAGGTGGCCGGCCGGGCGCTGATCTCCACCTTCGCCCCGTGGGTGAACTGCCTTGACATCGGGGTCACCGAGCCCCGTTTGGGATCATCCACCCTCGTCACCAGCATATGGACCTCGCTCTGACCCAGCAGATCGCACCCTGCCAGACCGCTCCCGAGAACGAGCGCCAGCATCATCATCATCCAAATAGACCCGGAAGATCTGCACGACCTGAACCTAGAAGACATAGCGGATCCCCAGTCTGAATTGCAGGTTGATGCGGTCCTTGTGCTCGTAGTTCGTCACATAGATCCTCTCGAGCTCTCCATAGTCGAACCGGCCGTAGTTGTAAGCCTTCGTCCAGACAAACTCGCCGTGCAGATAGAAGGGGCCCGGTCCGTAAAGGAGATTGAGTCCCAGATTCAGATTGACCCGGTGGCGGAAATAGTCTCCGAACTCCGCAACGCCCGGGGTATCATCGGCGGCGTTGTTGAGCAGATGGAAGTTCTCGTTCTCGGCGATCCGCTGAATGAAGACTCCCGCCTTGTAATCCCCCCGGTAGCCGTCCAGGGAGAGGAACTGGCTGTTGGAGCCCGGCCCGATCGCCGCTCCGAGGATGTGTCCCCGGTTGGTGTGGCCCTGGCGGACCTGGGCATGGGTGTAGTAGTAATCCTGGGGACGTACCTGCTGGATCTGGGAGATGCTCAGATTGGTGAACTCCACATTGATCCGGTAGAAATCGGCGAACCGTGCATGAAAAAGTTTCTGAAACCCGAACGCCCATCCGCCGTTGTGATGCGGTTCGTTCAGGAAATCCCTCCAGTCGTAGCTGTGGTCCTCACGAAAAAACTCCCCGTAGATCTCCGCATTGGCTTCCGGCAGCAGAAGCTGGGCATAGGTGGAAAGGAGCTGATTGCGCTCATTGGAGTGGCTCCCCTCCTCGGCTTTCTTGAAAGGATTGAACATTGCCGTCACATTGTCCCAGTCGAACCCGTCCCGCTCAAACTGATGATAGGTGCGGGTCAGCCCAAGGGTCAGATCGGGGACTATAGAGGGTGTCCAGGCGATGTTGACCGAGTTGATGAACCGTTTCCGGCCGGCAAAACGGTGATCGAAATAACCCGACTCCTCTGGATAGCCGAAGATCCAGCGAAAATGCAGATGCCCTACCCAGGGGAGACGGACCGGTTCCCGGGTACCCACAAACGCATGGGGAA
>CAYTTA010000012.1:0-46488 GCA_964440655.1 uncultured Balneolaceae bacterium | reverse complement strand
GTGTTCTTCGGAACCTCTTGAGATCGATAAAGTTGGGAATGACCCGGATCTCTTTTTGTATGTCGAAACGGCTCAGAGTTTCCTGTTTGAGATACTCCGAGACAGCGGTCACGCCATCGCTTTGATTGATGGAGAAGTCGACCACCTTCTTGTAGCTCGGGTCGCTTCCCACCAGTGTGATGTCCGTGCCGTGCAGTGTGGTGATGATGGGAACATGTCTCGCCTCATCACCCAGAATCTGTTTGGCCAGATAGGCGCTCGTGGCGTGCGGTATGGCATAGTGCACATGAAGCACATCCAGCTTCTCATACTGGATCAGATTCACCATCACGTTGGCAAGCGCCAGATCATAGGGAGGGAACTCAAACAGCGGATAGGTGCTCAGATCCACCTCGTGAAAGGTGATGTTGGTCTGAAACGAATCAAGACGGGCAGGGCGGGCGTAACTCAGGATGTGAACAGAATGGCCTCTGGCGGCCAGACCCTTCGCAAGCTCCGTGGCAACAACTCCGCTGCCACCGAAGGTGGGGTAGCAGACAATACCGATGTTCATGCGGATTGAATCCATGTGAAACAGATCTTTCCAACATAATCAATTTATAGACGTTAAGCGATGGGCAGCCGCACCCCGCGGTTAGGCTGGAATTGCCATTTCCATTATATTTGACCGTCAACGGAAAGCTAATTTTTACTCTATGGCAGGACATTCCAAATGGGCCAACATTCGCCACAAAAAAGCGAAAGAGGACGCCAAACGGGGAAAGATCTTTACCAGGCATATCCGGGAGATCACCGTGGCCGCCCGGGAGGGTGGAGGTGATCCGGCAGGGAATCCCCGCCTTGCACTGGCGATCGAAAACGCCAAATCGGTAAACCTTCCCAAGGAGAATATCGAACGGGCGATCAAGAAGGGAACCGGGGAGCTGAACGATGGATCGGCCAACTTTGAGGAAGCGATCTATGAAGGGTACGGGCCGGGAGGTGTAGCCTACCTGATCGAAGTGACAACAAACAATTACAACCGGACAGTGGGCGAGATCCGCCATCTCTTCTCCAAAGCAGGAGGAAATCTCGGCACCTCCGGATCGGTGGCCTATCTCTTCGAGCAGAAAGGAATGATCCAGGTCCCGGCGGAGGGACACGATGAAGAGGAGCTGATGCTGATGGCCATCGATGCAGGAGCGGAAGATGTTGTCCGGGAAGAGGAGCTCTATGTCATTACAACCGCCCGCAGCGACCTCTACCAGACGCGAAGCAAACTGGAAGAGGCCGGAGTGAAGATTGAATCGGCTTCTCTCATCCGCATTCCTTCGACGGAAGTGAAGGCAGATCCGGAAACAGCACTCGCGAATCTTAAATTGATGGAGCAGTTTGAGGAGAACGATGACGTTTCCAATGTCTACACCAATCTGGAAATGGATGAGGAGACGCTGGCGCTGGCCGAATCTCTCTGACGGGAAGGGCGGAGAGGGCCCTCTCGGCAGAAGAATCGGGCTCTTGCTCCTGCCTGCGCTGCTCCTTCTTCTCACTGCCGCCTCCGGGCGGGATCCCATCCGGGCGAACAAGGCCTATGAGGAGGGTGATTACGAGCTGGCCGCCGAGCTCTATCTTGAAGCGCTGCAGTCGGAACCGGAAAATTCACGGCTCCATTTCAATCTGGCCAGCTCCCTGGCCATGCTGGGCAGGATGGAAGAGGCGATGCAGGCGTATGAAGAAGCGCGGGCACTCACCGAAGATCTCTCTGAACAGGCACTCTCGGAGTACAATATGGGGAATCTTCTCGCCTGGAACTCCGATCCAGCCGCAGCGGCAGAGCTATATCGGGAGGCACTCCGTAAGAACCCCATGGATGCCGATGCACGCCACAACTACGAACTGGCCAGAAAAGAGCATGAACAGATCCAGCAGCAGATGAGCGGGGAGACACCGGAGAATGATGAGGAGGAAGAGAACCGGCAACAGGAGTCTGAACCCGATTCCCGACAAGGTGAGACTCCCCCCGACGAACCACCTGCCGACTCCGGCAGCCGGCAACAGCAGGAGATGAGTAGGGAGGAGGCAGAGAACATCCTGGATGCTCTCCAGCAGAGGGAGCGGGATCTGCTGGAATCGATGCAGAAGAGAGCGGAAACCGAGAATCCGGATGAAGAGAAGGACTGGTAGAACAAAACATACCGGGCTGATGCTCACCGTGTTGGTACTGGTCCTGCTGCTGAGCGCCGGCACGGCATCCGCCCAGGATTTCACTCTGGAAGCCTCTCTTTCCGAGAACAGAGTCTGGATCGGTGAACAGTTCACCCTTCAGATTGAAGTCCGGAGTCCCGACCTGCGCAACGTGGAGCCGCCCCGGCTTCCGCAGCTGGAGGGAATTCGCGTACTCAATGCTGTTCCTTCACGAAGCCAGAGCATTTCGGTCATCAACGGAGTGACCAAAACCGTTACCAGTTATCACTTCACACTCATTGCCAGAGAGACAGGAACAAAGACTATACCGCCCATTACTGTGGTAATCGACGGCGAAGAGCACCGGACCCGGGAGATGCGGGTCGAGATTCTCCGGCAGCAGGGGGTTCAGCCCGAACCCGATGAGCGGCGACCCGATATCTTTGTACAGGTGGAACTGGACGACAAGGAACCCGTCGTCGGGCAGCAGGTTGTCGCCAGCCTCGTAATCTACTTCAAGGACGGGATCGAGGTCGCCTCCTACCGCCCCACACCAGGCTGGAGAACCGACGGGTTCTGGAAAGAGGAGCTCGAAGAGAATGAACAGCCCCGTTCTGAAAGCGTTCTTCTGGGAAATATCCGTTACCGGCGCGCCACACTGCTGCGCTATGCGCTCTTTCCCACCCGGGCCGGAGAGCTTCTCCTTGACCCCTTTGAAATCACACTCGGGATCCGCACTCAGCCCACCCGGTTCGACCCGTTCGGAAGTGTTTTCGGAGGTCTGGGAACCAATCACCGCCGCGTGACCCTTGAGTCCGAAGCATTGCCGGTGCGGGTGCGCCCGCTTGATCCACCTCCCTCGGGAAGGGTTACCCTGGGCGCTGTGGGAGAGTTTGAGGTGGAGAGAAGAGCCTCGGTTACAAAGGCCTATATTGGAGAGTCGATCGAGCTGATCACCACCATCCGGGGCAATGGAAACATTCCTCTCATTCAGAAACCGTCCTGGTCCTATCCGCAGGGATTTGAACTCTATTCTCCACAGGAGGTGACGGACCTCCAGAAAGTCGGCACCGAAATACGGGGAAGCAGAACGTTCACCGACCGGCTGGTGCCCCGCATCGCCGGGCATTTCACGCTCCCTGCGGAACGAGTCACCTGGTTCAACCCCGACAGCAGACGATATGAAGAGCAGTTTCTCCCGGAGATCACCCTTGAGATCATCCGGGACCCCCTCACCCCGGCCGACGAGAGGACAGGTGTCCTTCCGTTGAGAATTCAGACCGGCCTCACACTCTGGGAGAGAGGGGATGGCGGATCTGCCTGGATCTGGATTTTCTGGATCGGTCTGATTCTGCCCGCTGCCGCACTGGCCGTGGCGTGGAACAGGAGAAGTGTACTTCGGCGGCTGGAGGAGGATTCCGCCTTTGCACGTGCGCATTACGCATGGGATCGGGCTGAAGAGCATCTGATGCAGGCCGGAAACGAAGCATCCGGAGAGAATCCCCGTCAGGCCTATCACTCCATATGGAAGGCAATCACAGGCTATATAACCGACAGGATGGGGCTGCCCGAGGCGGGACTTTCCAGCCGGGAGCTGACCGACAAGGTAAGAGAAGAAGGGGGCAGCAACGAACTGGCTTCGGAACTGCAACAGCTCCTGGACAAGTGCACCAGCATCAGCTACGCACCTCCCGGAAGCCGGCAGGATGTCGAAAAGGATGTCCGGAGAGCATCCGATCTTCTCAACCAATTGAGGAAATCGCTATGAAGGAAGCGTTGAAGCTCTTTTGTATCCAGGTGCCGCTATGGCTCCTGGTTTCCGGATTTTTTACACCTGCATTCCCGCAGCAGTCCCGTTTCGATCTGGCAAATGAATGGATGGAAGAGCTGCGCTTTGAAGAAGCATTCACTGCATACCGGGAGATCGAAAAGGAGGGATACCGCTCCGGCAAGCTCTATTTCAACATGGCGGTTGCGGCCGTACAGCTCGACTCCCTCGGTCTGGCAAAATTCTATATGTTGCAATCGGCCCGGTTTGATGAGACCCGGGAGGAGGCGGAAGAGGCGCTCCGCGCGATCAATGAGCAGTTTGACCGGCGTTCCGCCGTCCTGCCAAAGCTTCCGTGGGAACGGTTCTACGACTGGCTGACCGATGAGGTGGGGGTGGTGATGCTGCTCCTTGCCGGAGTCCTGCTGCTCCAGATCGGCACCGGCGGGATCATCGCCTCCTGGTTTTATCAGCGAACCTCGAAATTCCTGAGCAGGGCCGGTCTGGTGACCGCCGGATTCGCCCTCCTGCTGATCTTCATTTCACTCTGCATCCGGGTGAAGGAGAGTCGATACGCTGCCGCCGTGGTCGTTGTGCGTTCCGAAACCGTTCATGAAGAACCCGATTCCACCTCGGCAGCAGTAAGCTCTGCCTATGAAGGGTATCAGCTCCGTGTGGACCGCCGCATCAGTGAAGAAGAAGAGGGATGGACCCATGTCCGGCTGGAAAACGGCCTTGAAGGGTGGATCGGCACCTCTGCCATCCGCATCTTCTAAGGGGGTAAACAGCCGGAAAAAAGTAAACCGACAAACCTGAACTTCATACAGATCCCCCATGTCCGCTTTTGATCCCGTACAAAAATACATCGATGAGAACCGGCAGCGGTTCCGTGAAGAACTGTTTGATCTGCTGAAGATCCCCAGCATCAGCACAGACCGGGAACGGAAAGAAGATCTTCGGAAGGCCGCCCGGTTTCTCCTGGAACAGCTGGAGGGACTGGAAATGGACCGGGTGGAGCTGTTCGAAACGGAAAATCACCCGATCCTCTTTGCGGAAAAGAAGGTCGATGCCGATCTGCCGACAGTGCTCATCTACGGACATTACGATGTACAGCCGCCCGATCCACTGGAGGAGTGGGTCACCCCTCCCTTCGAACCGGCCATTCGGGGTGAACGTGTCTACGCACGGGGTGCGAGTGATGACAAGGGACAGCTCTACACCCACATCAAGGCGGCAGAGGCATGGATCCGGGCGGGGAATGGTCTGCCCGTCAATCTGAAATTCCTGCTGGAAGGGGAAGAGGAGATCGGTTCTCCCAATCTTGTTCCTTTCATCCGCTCTCACAAGGAACTTCTTGAGTGCGACATGGTCCTCATCTCCGACACGGCCATGATCGCCGAAGATCAGCCTTCCATCACCTACGGGCTGCGTGGCCTGGCCTATATGGAGCTGGAGGTGGAGGGACCGGAACGGGATCTCCATTCCGGAGTCTACGGGGGAGGAGTGGCCAACCCTGCCAATGTGCTGGCGGAGATTCTGGCCGGCATGAAAGATGAAAAGGGGAGAATTCTGATCGAGGGTTTCTACGATGATGTTCTTCCTCTCACCGATGAGGAGAGAGATCAGTTCCGGAAACTTCCGCACAATGATGAAGAGTGGAGGAAAGAACTGGGTATTCCCATGACCCACGGAGAGGAGGGGTTCACCACCCTGGAGAGGATCACCTCCCGCCCCACCCTGGACGTGAACGGAATATGGGGCGGCTATCAGGGTGAAGGGGCCAAAACGGTCCTTCCGGCACGGGCAGGAGCAAAAGTGAGCATGCGTCTTGTTCCGGACCAGGATCCAGGCCGGGTTGCAGAACTCTTCCGGCGCCATGTAGAGCGCGTTGCACCACCCACCGTGAGAGTGACGGTAAAAGAGCACCACGGCGGTCACCCGGTAGTGATCGACAGGAATTTCCCGGGGATGAAAGCGGCAGCAGCCGCTTTTGAAAAGGTATACGGCAAAGAGGTTCTCTTTTCCCGGGAAGGAGGCTCCATTCCGGTGGTGGCGGATTTCAAGAAAATCCTGGGAGTGGAGTCGATCCTCATGGGCTTCGGCCTGGCAAAAGATGCCCTCCACTCACCCAACGAGAGTTTCTCCCTCAGGGATTTTCAACGGGGAATTCACACATCCGCTCTCTTTATGGGTACTCTTGCGGAGATGCACGGAAAATGACAGGGGCTGCGGCCTCTTCGGGTTGGAAAACGTTGAGGATGTAAAGCATTGGGGATCTGATCGTGCAGTCTCTTCCCGGATTCGGAGCAAGCGGGTGATTTACCCGGCCCGCTTCTCATCACCGGACTCCAGATCAAAGCTTCGTTCTGGAACCCCATCCCTGAGGAGTCGTACGGGATTGTTCTCCCTGTCCACCACCACGACACGCGGTTTGTGTCCGGCCGCCTCTTCCGGGGTGAGCTGGGCATAGCTGATGACGATGATCCGGTCGTCAACCTGTGTGAGACGTGCAGCTGCACCGTTCATGCAACAGACGCGGCTTCCCCGTTCTCCCGGGATGGTGTAGGTTTCCAGCCGGGATCCATTGGTGATGTTCACCACCTGTACCTTCTCCCAGGGAAGGATGCCGGCCAGTTCGAGAAGCTCCTCATCGATCGTGATGCTTCCTTCGTACATGAGGTTCGCTTCCGTCACCCTCATCTGATGCAGCTTCGATTTGAACAGGGTAAGATACATTGCGGACGGGTGTTTTTACTGCAGACAGGAGGGCCGGCCATCTCCCGGCCGGGATCGGGCCAACTACCTCTCGATTAAAATATTGTCTATGAGACGCGTGCTTCCGATAAAAACAGCACCGGCAAGCAGATAACGGCTTCCCGGTTCGACTCTGCTTACCGGTTGCAGCGTGTCATGAGAATAGACACCAAGATAATCAATTCTCATCCCTTTTTCTTCAAGTTCCCTCTTCTGGTGTTCAATGAGCAGCGAAGGCTCATCCACCCCGCTCTTCAGTTGTTTCTCAATCCATACAAGCGAGCGGTAGAGGGAAGGCGCCAGAAGTCTCTCCTCATTCGTCATATAACGGTTTCTGCTGCTGAGCGCGAGCCCATCGTTGGCGCGTACGACCGGGCACATCACCATTTCGATGTCATGGTCGAACTCCCGGACCATCTGCTCCAGAATCCGGAACTGCTGGTAATCCTTCTGGCCGAAGATGGCGACATCCGGTTCGATGATGTTGAAGAGTTTGTTGACCACCAGCGCGACCCCCTCGAAAAATCCCGGACGGCTTGCGCCGCACAGATGCCGGTTCAGCTCCCCGATCTGAAAAGAGAAGTAGCGGGGACCAGGATAGATATCCGTCTCCTCAGGCATGAAGACCGCCGCCACCCTATTTTTCCGGCAGACACGGATGTCCGCTTCAGGATCTCTCGGATAGCGGTCGAAATCCTCATTCGGCCCGAACTGTTCCGGATTGACAAAGACGGAGACCACCACCCTCTGGGCCTGTTCCCGGGCCATCCGGATCAGCTCGATATGCCCGTCATGGAGCGCTCCCATTGTCGGAACAAAGGCCACCCTGAGCTTTTCACGCTTCCAGAGACGGACCGTGTTCCTGATTTCCGTAATGGATCCGGTTACCAGCATATAGGTTGGAGTCGAAAGGGTTTTCTGGAAGAATGAATGGCTCCGGATCCCCCGGTCAGATGGATCGGTTCAGATCGAAGCTTTCCAGAAGTTCCTTGACCCGGCTCAGGAATGCCCCACCGTGCGCCCCGTCGATAATGCGGTGATCATAGCTCATGGAGAGATACATGATATGACGGATCGCAATCACATCCCCTTGGGAGGTCTCGAGAACCACCGGCCTTTTGGAGATGATTCCCGTTCCAATGATGGCCACCTGCGGCTGATTGATGATGGGTGTACCCATCAGATTCCCGACGCTTCCGTAGTTGGTGAGGGTTATGGTCCCGCCCACCAGGTCATCCGGCTTGAGGTCCTTGTTCCGGGCCTTGTCCGCCATCTCGGAAACCGCTTTGGCAATCCCGACCAGATTTTTCTCCTGCGCTCTCTTGATGACGGGCACGATCAGTCCTCCCTTGCCCCCTTCACCGAGGGCTACAGCAATACCGAAGTTGATATCACGCTTGACAATAATATCCTCGCCCTCCACCGAACTGTTCATGAGGGGAAACTCCTGGATCGCCTGGATGATTGCCTCGATGAAGATCGGCGTGTAGGTGAGTTTCACACCGGTCATCTCCTGGAAGCTCCGCTTGTTGGCTTCTCTCCAGCGCACAATATCGGTTACATCCACTTCCATGAAGGTGGTCACATGAGCGGAGGTCTGCTTGGAGCGTACCATATGCTCGGCAATCATCTTCCGCATGCGATCCATCTTGATGATCTCCACATTTCCGGAAGGACGCTGGACATCAAGTTCTCCGGCGGAGATGTGGGAGCGGCCGGCTGCTCCAGCGGCGGGCTGCCGGGTCTCACGAATTTCAGCAGGCGCGGCAGAGGGAGCGGCGGGAGCGTCGAACTCGCCCGCCTTCTTCCGGCGCACATAATCGAGAATATCCTCCTTGGAGACCCTGCCCTCCTTGCCGCTACCTTCAATGGTCTCAAGTTCTTTCTGTGAAATGCCCTCCTCTTTCGCAATGGAGCGGACAAGCGGGGAGTAGTATCGTCCGTCGTCTCCCAGGCGCTTCGGCTCCTCACCGGATTCCGGAGAGGCCTCCTGCTGTGACTTTCCGTTGCTTACCGGCGTTGCAACCGGCTCTTCACTCTGCGGCTTTCTCGTCTCTTCGGCCGGCGCGACAGCTGCGGCTGCACCGCTGCCCGTTCCGATGATGGCGATCACCTGTCCCACCTCAATGGTTTCACCGGCCTCGGCCAGAATTTCAAGCAGGATTCCCGATTCGGGAGAAGGGATTTCAGTATCCACCTTGTCGGTGGCAATCTCCAGCAGAGTTTCGTCGGTTTCCACATGATCCCCCACCTTCTTCGCCCACTCGATCACGGTACCCTCCATGACCGATTCCCCCATCTGGGGCATAAGGACCTCGACACGCTGACCACTCTGCTGAGCTGTCCCGGAGGGGGCCGCGGCTGCCGGTTCAGACCGGGATTCGGCGGGTGCGGGTTCAGGTTCCGTGCGCGCTTCTTCACCGGTTGCGGCGACCGATGCCTCCTCTTCCACGGCCCCGGCTCCGGCGGCTCCTGCAGCAGAGGCGGCTGCCGGATCGGTTTCTATAACGGCAATCGGTTTTCCCACTTCGACGGTATCGCCTTCACTGGCAAGAATTTCCACCAGAATTCCGCTTTCCGGGGAGGGGATTTCCGTGTCCACCTTATCGGTGGCCACTTCAAGAAGGACCTCGTCGACTTCCACTTTATCACCCACTTTTTTCGCCCATTCAATGACGGATCCTTCCATGACCGATTCCCCCATCCGGGGCATCAAGACTTCAACTTTTGCCATTATTTTGCCAGTTAATTGAAAGCGTTACCATCCGGTTGAAAAGATAGAAAATAATATCCTTAATAACTGAAATCTGTTCTCGTGCCGGAACTTCACTCCGGTCACAGCCGCCTGAATCTTTTATCGGCAGAATCGGTTTTTCATGTACAACCGAAAATCGGACGGAACGGATCCGCCGGTATGTAATTACCCATTTCCGCCCATTTATTACCGGAGTCCGCTGCATCAATCCGTGCAATCAGGAGTGGATCAGAGGAACAGACGATTCAGTTTCGAACTCCAAATCCCATGGATTCTCTTTTTCAACCGCATATAAGGGCCGATGCTCGCTTTCCTTCTCATTTTTCTCTTCAGCTGGCTCTTTTTACTCTTCCTGCCCTGGTGGTCCGCCGCCCTGTCGGGATTTTTCTTCGGCAGCTGGCTTCTGCATGATGCCACCAGGGCATTCCTCTTCGGCTCCGCTGCGGCAGGCCTGGCCTGGCTTGCTCACGCACTCTACATCCATCTGGCGAGCGGAGGCATCCTGACCATACGGATTGCCGGCATGCTACAGACAGGTTCTTCCGCCGTTATTCTGCTCATCACTTTTCTGATCGGAGCTCTGATCGGAGGTTTCGGCACCCTGACCGGCTGTTACTTCGGAAGAATAAGAAAAGCCTCCGGAAACAGCCGGAAGGAATCCATGTAACTATTACCCCCTCTGCGGGATTCATGTAAGAATTACACATCCCGCCAAAGGAGTGGCTGCGGCATCTCCGCTCAGAACGCCATTCACCAGACTCTTTTTCTGGCACATTATTTGTCATCACACGGCAGGGACACTCCTTCAACGAAACAGATGGCGCCGATCAGCCGGAGCCTCCACCTTTGTACGGGTGCTTTCAAGAGATGAATCAACATGCTGGATACCTTCTCCTCCTCCCTTTCGGGTGGGTACAGATTACTGCTCGAAAAAGTGGTGGTGAAACTGTTTGTACGGCCGGATATCGCCATCCGGTGCGCTCTCAATCAGACAGCGCCTACACCGGAACGGGTCATTGCGAACTACCTGCAGGGGGCTTACCTGGTTGGTGCCTATCATACCAACGAATTCAGCTGGCGGAGCACCGACGAAAGGGCGGTCATCACCCGGGAGACAGCCCGAATACCGAAGCGGCTTCAAAGCTACATGAATCAGAATCTGTTCGAGATCCGGACCGATACCCGATTCGACGAGGTAATCCGAAGCTGCCGGAGAGAGGAGAGAACCTGGATCAACGATTCGGTCATCGGGCTCTACAGTGAGATGCAGCGCAAAGGCTGGGTCCACTCCCTGGAAGCTTGGAGCGGAGAGCGACTGGCAGGTGGTCTGTGGGGCATCCGGATCGGCGGGACATTCTCCATCATGAGCATGTTCCACAGGGAGAACAGGGCAGGAAGCATCGTCCAGGGCGCGCTGATCCGAATGCTTCTGAACGGTACCCTGGAGCTGATCGACTGTCATCAGATGACAGGAAATTTTCAGAGATATGGCGCCAGATCCGTACCCGTGGAAGAGTTTATTTCGAAGGTGGTACAGAGTCTGAAGGTGAACGGGACCCATCCGGGGCTGAAACTGCGGGAAATGAATGGAGACGCACCCGGATCCGTTACCAGAACGAAACCGGAAAAAAGTGAAAAGAGAGGAGGCACCGGAATCAACGTATGAGAGTCGCACCGGTTCTTAAAAAATGGATTCATACCGCAGAAAAAGGACGCAACTACCTGTTTCAGGTTCAGATTTCATCCCTCTTTTTTTTCGAAAAATATCTGGGACCAGAAAACAGTAATGGTTTTTCCAGACATCCCCCCGGATTGTCCAATCGATCCGGATGGGTAAATTCGGTGGAAGAGATTCAGTCTGAACCGGAGAGGCCCGTAAGGCTGATGATCCGCAACTGCCGCTATTCACAGGCAGATCCCGAGCTGATACGGAAAGTGTTCAAAGATGACCGGAGACGTCAGCGCCGTTTCCGTCACTACCTGAAAAGCGGAGCGGAAGGCCATCTTCTCTACACAGCGGAGGGGTGGGTCGGCTATCTCTGGACCATCCGTATCCCCTTCCGGAAGAAAGGAGAGAACTACCGCCCTGAACCCGGCCGGTTCACCGCCATTCCCCGCAACTATCCGATACAGGGACCGATCGCTTTTCTCAGTTTTGCCGGAGAGGTTCATCCTGCCTACAGGGGAAAAGGGGCATTTCTCTATCTGATTGAACGATCCTACCGGGAGATACGCTCCATTTTTCCCGAAGCGTGGATCTACTCCAATGTGGAGATCGATAATGGTGCATCGCTGAAGACCAAGCTGAAGAAGGGAGAAAAACCAATCGGTCAGTACCGGGCTCTCCACCTGCGGATACTCGGTCGGCATACTGGTGCCATCTATGCCGGGAAACTGAGAACCGGGAATCTGAATGTGAAGGATCTCGCAGCAGAGCATAAACGGAGACAGGCCGGAATTTCCGTCCGGTGAAGGTTAACGGGTTTGAGACGATCCATCAAAATCACTTCACAGGACCGGCAATGACGACCTTACGTCTGTTCCGGACTCGCAAGACGATTTCAAGAATACCACCACAGAGATAATCCAAGATGAAGCCCCCTGAACCTGAACAAAGAGAGAACATCTATTCCTATTTCCACTCCTCTGTAAAGCGCTGGCCGGACCGGCCTGCCCTCCATGTGCGCGACCGTGAATACAGCTACCGGCAGCTGGAACAGATCACGGAGAGGATCGTGCCATACTTGCGGCATTGCCCCGAGGAGTTTATCGGGCTTTTTACCCAGAGAAGTATTGTCTCTTTCGCAGGACTCCTGGCCATCCTGAAGGCGGGCAGAGGGTATGTTCCGCTCAATCCGAAATTTCCCCTTGACCGGAACCGCACCATCGTGGAAACCGCCGGCCTCTCGCTGATCATTGCAGACGATCACAATCCGGACGGGCTCAACCGGCTTCTGAACGACTTTCCCCGTCCGCTCACCATCCTCTTTCCGGAAACGGATCCGGCTTTCGCAGATCGGATCGAGGCGCAGGATCGCCACCAGCTTCTCTTTGCCGGCTTCTCCGTATCAGGTCCTTCAGTCCCGTACGTTCCGGAACCGGCAACCCGGGAAGGAAAACCGGAGAATGTGCAAAACAGCGGAGAGCGCGAACAGAGCGTAGAACCAGGTGAGATCGGAAATCCACAGAATATCGGGAAACCGGGAAGATATGCCTACCTGCTCTTTACATCGGGCAGTACCGGCAATCCGAAAGGGGTCCCTGTGAGCCACAGCAATGTCCGCCACTACATCGACGTCATCCATAGCTTGTATGACTTCAGAGAGACCGACCGGATCTCCCACTCCTTTGATCTTACCTTCGATCCGAGTGTGCACGATCTGTTTGCCACTTGGTCAAGCGGCGCCTCTCTCTACGTGGTGCCCGAACGCGAGCGCTTTCTCCCAGCGGGATTCATTCGCAGGCACCGGCTCACGGTCTGGTATTCGGTACCCTCCATCCCCCGCTTGATGCATCTCTACCAGACTCTGAAGGAGAATCAGTTTCCTGACCTCCGTTACTCACTTTTCTCGGGAGAGGCTCTGCATGAGGCAGTAACGGAACTCTGGCACAAGGCAGCCCCCAACAGCGTCATTGACAATCTATACGGACCGACCGAAAACACCATCAACATTACCATGTACCGCTGGGACCCCGTAAGGGACCCCGATGTGCGGGCTCATAACGGTATTGTCTCCATCGGTTCTCTCTTCCCCGGTCACCGCCACCGGATCCTCCCTGTCGGGGGGACGAACGGTCACTCCGAACACTCTCCACCCGCGACCTCAGCTGCGGAAGCGACAGACAACGGAAAAACGAAGATCCGGCAGCCAGAGAGGGGAGAGCTGATCATCACCGGACCCCAGGTTGTCGATTCCTACTACCGGAACGAGGAAGCCACCCGGAACGGATTTCTCACCTTTCAGGAGGAGCCCGGGACGCAGTGGTACCGGACCGGAGATCTGGTCTGTGAAGACGGGAAGGGAGGATTTTTCTATCTGGGCCGTAAAGACAGTCAGATCAAGATCCGGGGGAACCGCGTGGAACTCGGGGAGATCCGTCACACGATCGAAAGCCTCACAGGCCCGCAGACCTCCGTTCTTCTTCCCTGGCCTTACCGGGGTGATTATACCCGGGAGATCCGGCTCTTTTTGCTGGAATCTGTGAAACCGAGTGATGAGGAGATTCTGCAATACAGCAAAAAGTGGCTGCCGGAATATATGATCCCCAGGCGGATCCACCGGATACCCTCTTTCCCTCTCAATGACAATGGAAAAATTGACAACCGGCAACTGGCAAACCTCTTTGAAAATGTCTCCGAACAGACCGATGAAGAACCTTCCCGATAACAATCCGATAAACCCTCGACTTTCAGGTGACAGGGAGGCGATCCTTCAGGAAATACGCGAATGTGTGGACAGAAGAATCCTGGAAGCCGGCAAAAGCAAGAACCTCCCTCTTCGGAGAGAGGATCTGAACCAGGAACTGAATCTTTACACCTCCGGCATCCTGGACTCCTTCGATCTCTTTCAGTTCCTGCTCAATCTGGAACAGGACCTGCAAGTGGAGCTGGACATCTCCGAGCTCGACCCGGAGGAGTTCACCAATTACAACCGGCTGATCGAAATCCTGCTGCACTCCAGAATCGGTTCAGGATCCCCCCCTGAAGAGTTGTAGAACGTCATCCGTTCCTGTCTCTACCGTGAAAGTCGCCAACCGATCCAGAGAGTGCCGGTCATCAGCAGTGCTGTGGCCGCAAAGGGGAGAGCGGCATGAAAACTGAAAAGGACCCCACCCCAGGCCGGTCCTATCATCCGGCCAAGACCGGAAAGGCCCTGCGCCGTCCCCATCACGGCGCCTGTCTGTTCGGTGTCTGCCTGCTGGGAGATCAGGCTGGTGATGGTCGGGGTGTTCAGGCTTTTGCCCAGCGCCATGAGACTGAAAAAGAAGCCCAGCTGACCCATCGAAGAGGCGAGGGGGATCAGCCCCAGACCGGCCATCATGAGCACATTGCCGGCCAGGAAGATATGCTCCTCCCGAAAGATCCGGGTAAGGGGGCGGATCAGGAATCCCTGCACCACAACCGCAATGATCCCGATATAGAAGAACTGCAGCCCCACATCACCGGCAGAGAGAGAAAGTTCCCCTTCGGCGAAGAGGGGGAACGAGCTGTAGAGACTCGACTCCCCGAAGGTGAGGAGGAAAAACCCGATCACCAGAGGAATAAAAAAACCTCCCTTTCTCCCCTCCTTCTGTAAACTCATCTGCTTCCAGAAATCGGGCGAAAAGACCGAGGCACGACGTCCGGTGGCCGGGTGCTCACGGGAGAGATCGACCGACTCTTCAAGCCGGAACCAGACCATCAGAAAACTGCAGAAAGAGAGGAAAGCGGCAAAAAAACCGGGAAGGGCGTACCGGTGAGCGCGCATCCACTCAGCTGCTGCCGCCAGACCGGCCGACTCCACCGCGGCATGAAAAGAGTCGCTGATAAGAAGCGTGGCGGTAACAGGACCGACCACAAATCCGATCCCAAAGGCGGCCCCGATCAGACCCATTCCCCTTGCACGCTCCTCCGGTGACGTAACATCGGCGATGTAGGCCTGGGCGGTCGAGATATTGCCCCCCATGACCCCGGCCACGATCCGTGAAAAGAAGAGCAGGCCCAGACTCTCCGCAAATCCGAACAGCAGGTAGGCGAGAACCGCGCCGAAGGTGCTGAGGAGCATGATCGGCCTTCTTCCGACACGGTCGGAGAGACTTCCCCAGATCGGGGAGAAGACGAGCTGCATCAGAGAGTAGACGCTGTAGAGAAGACCAACCGTCATGGCCGATGCCTGAAACTCCCTGGCGTAGAAAGAGAGCAGTGGCAGGACGAGTCCAAACCCCATCAGGTCAATGACCACTACAAGAAATACCGTCCCGAGCGCAGATTTTTTCAACGATTCTACCGACAACTGATTTTCCGGAACGGTCAGGAGCCGACGGATCGATCCAGAGCCGCACGGATCGATTCATCGGCAGCGGCAATCGTGCGGTCCAGCATCTCCGTGTCGTGGGTGGTGGCCAGAAACCAGCTTTCAAAGGGGGAGGGGGGCAGATAGACTCCCCGCTCCAGCATGGCGTGGAAGAAGTTCCGGAAAAGCTCCTGATCGGTGGTGAGCGCGGTATCGTAATCGATGACCCGTTCGTTCGTGAAGAAGAGACTGATCATGGATCCGACACGGTTGATCCTGTACTCCAGACCGTGTGTGCGGAGGACCCGGTTCAGACCCTCCGCCAGGTAGTCGCACTTCTCCTCCAGCTCCACATAGTACTCCGGATGACGGTCCAGAATGCTCAGAAGAGCATGGCCTGCATGCATCGCCAAAGGATTTCCGGAGAGAGTACCGGCCTGGTAGACCGGCCCCTGCGGAGCGACTACCGACATGATCTCCTCCCGCCCGCCGAAAGCCCCCACAGGCAGACCGCCACCGATGATCTTGCCGAAGGTGATCAGATCCGCCCAGACATCGTACCGCTCCTGCGCGCCTCCCCGGGAGAGGCGGAACCCGGTCATCACCTCATCAAAGATAAGTACCACCTCATGCTCATCGCAGAGCCCCCGTACCTTCTCCAGAAATCCTTCGATCGGCGGGATGCACCCCATGTTCCCCACCACCGGCTCCAGAATGACGGCCGCCACCTCTCCACGGTTCTCCTCCAGCAACTCTTTCACGCTTCCGGGATCGTTGTATCGGGCAACAAGCGTATCGGCCGCCGTTCCGCGGGTCACCCCGGGGCTGTCGGGGATCCCCAGCGTCAGAGATCCGCTTCCGGCACTGATCAGAAAGGAGTCGGAGTGGCCGTGATAATTTCCTGCAAACTTGATCACCTTGTCCCGGCCGGTATACCCGCGGGCCACCCGTACGGCTGTCATGCAGGCTTCGGTACCTGAATTCACCATCCGGACCTTTTCAACATTGGGGACCATCTGTCGGACCCGTTCCGCCATTCGGATCTCGATCTCGGTGGGAGCACCAAAAGAGGTGGAGTTGAACGATGCATCCTGGACCGCCTTGATCACTGCCGGATGGGCATGTCCCAGAATCATGGGCCCCCATGACCCGACAAAATCGATGTAGTCGTTCCCGTCCACATCGGTGATCAGCGATCCCTTCGCCTTTTCGATGAAGGGGGGGGTGCCGCCCACGGAACGGAATGCCCGCGCGGGTGAATTCACCCCGCCCGGAATGATCTCCTGTGCCCGCTCAAAGAGTTCACGGCTTTTCTTGAACATAGTCAGTCTGTCAGATTTTCAAGGGCGGCAATCCGCTCGTCCAGAGGGGGGTGGGTCATGAAGAGCCTGCGGAAGCCCTCTTTTCTCCCTCCGGTGATTCCGAAGGCCTGCAGCGATTCCGGCAACGGGGAGGGGCGCTGCGTCTCCACCTTGAGTCGTTCCAGTGCACGGATCATCCCCTGGCGGCTCCCCAGCCGGGCTCCGGCTTCATCAGCCCTGAACTCCCTTCGACGGGAGAACCAGAAGACGATCATCGAGGCGAAAAGCGCCAGAACCAGTTCGGTCACGATGGTGGCGATGAAGTAGCCGATCCCCACCCCCTCCTCATTCTTGAAAACCACCCGGTCGACCGCAAAGCCGACGATACGGGCAATAAACATGACAAACGTGTTCACAACGCCCTGGATCAGGGCCAGAGTCACCATGTCTCCGTTGGCCACGTGACCGATCTCATGCCCCATCACCGCTTCGATCTCTTCGCGCTCAAATCGCTGAAGCATCCCCTCGCTCACGGCAACCAGTGCGTTGTTCCGGTTCCATCCGGTTGCGAACGCATTGGCCTGGACGGCCGGAAAGATCCCCACTTCCGGCATTCCGATTCCTGCCTCTTCGGCCTGGCGCCGGACCATCTGAAGAAGCCACGCCTCTGTCTCATTTGCAGGCCGGTTGGGGTCGATGATGCGCGGTTTCATCGTCCATTTCACCATGCTTTTCGAAAGAAGCAGCGAAACAAACGAGCCCATCATCCCGAAGACGAGGCAGAAGATGAGCAGGGCTTGAAGATTCAGACCGGTTCCGCTCTCATCCAGGAAGGAACCGACGCCCAGCAGATTCAGGGTGATGCTGGCAAGAATAATGATGGCGAAGTTGGTCACCAGAAACAGAAGTACTCTTTTCATACTCGTTATCTGATAATCACGGTTTGGTTAGCTACGTTGAATGATAACCGGAATAAAGGTTCGATGCAGGCCTCAATCAGAGAATCCGCGCCAGCTTCTTGGAGAAATAGGTCGCAATCAGATCCGCTCCGGCCCGTTTGAAACCGGTCAGGATTTCAATGGCCGTCTGCTCCTCATCGAGCCACCCGTTCGCCGCTGCCGCCTTGATCATGGCATATTCACCCGATACATGGTAGACGGCGACCGGCACGGAGACCGCCTCCCTGACAGCCCGCACCACGTCCAGATAGGGCAGACCTGGCTTTACCATCACGATATCAGCCCCTTCCTGCACATCGGCCTGCGCTTCCCGGATCGCTTCTTTAACGTTGGCCGGATCCATCTGGTATGTCTTCTTGTCCCCGAACCCGGGTGCTGAATCGAGGGCATCCCGGAAAGGTCCATAGAGAGCGGAAGCATATTTCGCACTGTAGGAGAGAATCCCGGTATGGTGGTAGCCCGCCTCTTCCAGAACAGCCCGAATCCGTCCGATCCGGCCATCCATCATGTCGGAAGGCGCCACGAAATCGGCTCCCGCCTCGGCATGGGTCCGGGCCATCGCCGCCAGCACCTCGACGGTCTCATCATTCAGAATTTTTCCCTCCCGGACAATCCCGTCATGGCCATAGCTGGAGTAGGGATCCAGCGCCACATCGGTCATCACGACCAGATCGGGGAACTCCTCTTTGATCCTGCGGACCGTTCGCTGCATCAGACCATCGGGGTTGACCGCCTCCGTCCCGGCATTGTCCTTTTTTTCCTCCGGAATCATGGCAAAAAGCAGGATGGAGGGGAGTCCCAGGCCGGCAATCTCCTCCACCTCACGGAGAATCTCCTTTTCCGGATAGCGGAAATATCCCGGCATGGAGGGGATTTCACTTTTGGGCTGATCGTTCTCCGTCACAAAAACCGGTGTGATAAAGTCTTCCTTCCGGAGATGGTGTTCGGCCACCATCCGCCGGATGTTTTCACTGTTCCGGAGACGGCGTCCCCGGCTGAATGGAAAGTTACCTTCCTGTCTCATGTCTCTTCGGATTTCTTCTGATCTGTTGATCTCTGATCTCTACGTTTCATTCTGTCCGGCCCGCCGGAGGAAGGATCCCGCCGGCGAAAAGATCTCTTTCGGGTGGCGCATGCATCAATCAAACCCATTTTGCCGGTTCTCTCAGGCGCCGGACCAGATACTCCTCCCGCGATCCCGGTTCGGGTTGAAAATCGTAATCCCATCTCACGCGTGGAGGCAGGCTCATAAGAATTGATTCGATCCGTCCACCGGTCCGAAGCCCGAACAGGGTCCCCCGGTCATGAATCAGGTTGAACTCCACGTAGCGCCCCCTGCGGATCTCCTGCCAGTAGCGCTGCTCCGGCGTGAAGGGTTCATCCATCCTGCGGCGGAAGATCGGAAGATAGGAGTCGAGAAACTGCTTCCCCGCATCGGTTACAAATTCGTACCACATCCGATCGCTCCGTGAGTCATTTCCGCGCAGATAGTCAAAGAAAATCCCCCCGATTCCTCGAGCTTCCTGCCTGTGGTGATTCCAGAAATAGTCGTCGCACTCCTTTTTGTACTTCGGGTGGAGCTCCTCTCCGTGCCGGTCACACACCTCTTTCCAGGTCCGGTGAAAATGGATTGCATCCTCATCGTTTAAATACCATGGAGTCAGGTCGGCGCCACCCCCGAACCACCGGTCGGCAACATCCTCCATCGCCTCATCCCGGTAGAGTTCAAAAAGCCTGAAGTTGGCGTGCACCGTAGGCACCATCGGGCTGGCCGGGTGGATCACCAGGGAAATACCCGTTGCATAGAACCAGCGCTCCTCCACTCCGAAGACACCCCGTACCGCCTCGGGAAGCTCGCCATGCACCGCCGAGACATTCACACCGCCTTTCTCAATATGGCCCCCCTCCGAAAGAACCCGGGTCCTGCCGCCACCGCCCCCTTCCCGCTCCCAGAGATCCTCCCGAAAGCGGCCTTCGCCGTCCACCTCTTCCAGTCCTCTGCAGATCTCGTCCTGAAGGGAGTGGACATAGTCGGTAAACTCCTTGCGAATCGTATCCATTTTCTCAGTGATATATTATTCTGACTGATGCACCATAGAGGATTCCCGCCTGAACGTAAAGATCATCAGGGAATGGGGGAGAGACGGGAATCTCACTCTCTGGCACCTCCATACTCTTTCACGGTGTTGATGAACGCTTTTGCATGATCCACCGGTATATCCGGCAGGATTCCGTGGCCAAGGTTGGCAATGTAGCGCCGCACCCCGAACCGTTCGATCATCCGTTTTGTTCTCTTCTCGATCTCGGAGACAGGGGCATAAAGATGGCTTGGGTCAAAATTCCCCTGCAATGTGATCTCCCCGCCGGTCTTCTCGCGGGCGTACTCCGGAGAGACCGCCCAGTCGAGTCCCAGCGCCGCAGCCCCGCTCTTGAATGCCAGCCGTTCGAGCGCATACCACGCCCCTTTTGCAAAGAGAATGACAGGCACATCCCGGATCGCCTGGCAAATCTCCAGCAGGAAGGGGAGAGCCCACTCGTTGAAATCCTCCGGGCTGAGGAGACCTGCCCAGGAGTCAAAAACCTGAACCGCCTGGGCACCGGCCGCGATCTGTGCCTGCAGATAGTCGATCGTCGCGCGCGTGAGCTCCCGCATCAGATGCCGGGAAGCCTCCGGCTCCTTTACCAGAAATGCCTTCGCCTTGTGGAAATCTTTCGATCCTTCCCCATGGATCATATAGCAGAAGAGGGTCCAGGGAGCCCCGGCAAAACCGATTAGCGGGACTCTGCCGCCAAGCTCTTTCCGGGTAAGTGTGATCGCCTCCATGACGTAGGAGAGCCGGCCGGGGACATCCTCCGCCAGAATGGCAAACGCCTCGTCGGCACTCCGGATCGGATTCCCCATTACCGGACCTCTTCCCGGGATCATCTGAACATCGATACCGAGAGCCTGCGGCACCGTCAGGATGTCGGAAAAAATAATTGCAGCGTCCGGTTCCACTTCATCGATCGGCTGGATGGTAATCTCACAGGCAAGCTCGGGAGTCTCCACACGCTCGAAAAAAGAGTACTTGTCCCGAAGGACCCGGTATTGAGGGAGAAACCGTCCTGCCTGACGCATCATCCAGACCGGCGGGCGCTCCACCTCCTCACCCCGCAGTGCGCGGAGAAGCAGATCGTTTTTCAGGGGCGGGTACCGGTCATTCACAGCTGCATCACTCATTGGCATCGGATTTGGATCAGAGTCAGTTAAAAGAAGTTGAGAAATGTATGAACAAAACCGTCAAATCAGTTGAGCATCAAGCAACAAGGCAGGCATCCATTCGAACTTTCAAGAATCTTTCCTGCTCCTGTCCGAATTCCTGCGGGATCCGAGAACTTCGGCTGCCAGTTCAAGCATCGCTTCCACCGAAGGCAGGGTCGGAACATGGACGTGGGAACTGCTCTCCAGGCTGAGTGCTTCGGCAGTGGTCTGTCCGACGGCAAGAAGTTCGGGCAATGGACGCTTGAAGAGGCCGCTCCGACGGCACGCCTCCACCGCACTCGGGCTCAAAAAGAGAATACCGGAACCGAGGTTCTCCGGAAGTTCCATCCGGTTGAGTTCCGACTGATAGACTTCAAGTGCTATTCGTCCGATTCCGGCTTTCCCCAGCTCCTCGCCCAGCTCCTTGCGGCTGCGGTTGCCGCACCAGTGGATCACCTTTCTCTCTACTCCGGGGGCTGTCTCTTCCGATCCGGGGATTGCCTCTTCCGAACGGGTGCTGCCGCCTTTCAGGAGATCTTCGGTGATAAGACCCGCCAGTCCGATCGCATCCTGCCTCTCCGGACTGGCTGCGGTGAGACCCAGTTCTGCGAGACGGGCGGCTGTCACATCCCCCACGGCATAGATTGCGGGGGGAGGATCGGGCAGTGAATTTTTTCGGGTATGGTTCTGCAGCGCCTCCACCGCGTTGGCACTGGTGAAGACCCAGGGGGCACCTGGATTCTCATCCAGAATGCGGCTGATCCGGGCAGCTGAATCGGGTATCCGGATTGTAAGGGCGGGCAGCACGGCAGGCTCGAGTCCCAATGCCCGTGCGTAAGCGGCCTGATCTTCTGTGATCGGCCTCGTTATGAGGATCTGAATCCGTCCGTTCAAACGATCATCCGATTGTCCGATCAATACTCTTTCCTCAAATCTTCAATAATACGGGACGCCCCCTTGTCCAGAAGCTGCTGGCCCGCACGGAGTCCCAGTTCCTCTGCATCATCCGAAGGAGCCGACATGCTCACATCGTAGCGAACCGTTCCGTCGAGCGTCAGAGCGACCGCCTCCAGATGAACCTCCCCGTTCTTCATACGGGCCAGGGCACCGACCGGGGCACTGCACCCTCCCTCCATATGATGGAGCAGATCCCGTTCAACTTTTGTGCAGAGTGTGGTCACGGGGTCTCCGAGCGGTGCCACAAGATTCCCGGTTTCAGGATCATCCTCACGGACAGCCACGGCAACGGCACCCTGGGCGGGAGCGGGGATCATCCAGTCCAGCCAGACGGAGATATGATGGTCCAGATTCAGCCGTTTCAGCCCGGCAGCAGCAAAAACCGCACCTTCCCACCCCTCTTCCCCGATTTTCCGCAATCGGGTCTCCACGTTTCCACGCAGCGGCAGCACTTCATGATTCCGGTAGCGGTTCAGCCAGAGTGCCCGCCGGCGGTTGCTGCCTGTCGCAATCTTCGCCTCAGAGAGCGGATGGTCCAGGAATGTGGTCTCCCCGGAAGCGACCAGGCAGTCGCGGGGGTCCTCCCGTTTCAGCACCGCCGCAATCCGGATGGGAAGCGGATTTTCGACCGGAAGATCCTTCATGGAGTGGACAGCCAGATCGATCTCTCCATTCAGAAGCGCATCGTCCAGAGCCTTTGTGAAAATCCCCTTTCCCCCCATGACTCCCAGGGGGGTAGACTGATCGATATCCCCCAGAGATTTGATGAAGACCAGCTCCGTCTTCACTCCTCGTTCTTCCAGCAGTCCGGAGACATGTTTCGCCTGCCAGGTTGCCAGATTGCTGGAACGGGTCCCTATTCTCAAAATTCTGCTCATCGAAAACGCTCCCGGCCCTCTGCCATCACTCCTGTTGTTCTGATCCGCGTTGGCACGGCCATCATCGGCTCACCCATTCTCCTTCGCCTCTCCGCGTCCGTTCTCCCGGCCGTTCTCCTGGCCGTACTCCGGACCCAGCTTGAACATCTCCTCCACAAGCCGGGCCACCTCGTCCGAGTGGTGGTGATCCCGAAGGTGTTCAATGCTGTATGCGGCTATTTTATTGACGATCCGCCGGGTCAGGTTCTCCACCTTCTCCACGTCGGTCTCGGAAAGCCTGTTCCGGAAAAACTCCACTTCCTCTTCGCGGATCCGGTCAAATTTCCGGACCAGTGCCTTGATCGTCGGCACCACACGCTGCTCACGCAGCCAGAGCCCGAACTGCCCGAGCTCCTCTTCGATGATCTGCTTTACAAGCGGTACCTCTTTCTGACGGCGCTGATGCGCCTTGTTGGTCACATCGCTGAGCATGTCGATGTTGGCCAGATCGACAAAGGGGAGCTCGCCCACTTTCGGGTCGATGTTCCTTGGCACAGAGAGGTCGAGCATCATCCTGTAGCGGGGATCCTTTCCGGCGATCTCCATCTGCCCGAGGGTCACCACCGGCTCGGAAGCTCCTGTGGCCACGATCACCAGATCGGCCTGGGCAAGCTGCTCGGGAAGGGCCTCCATTCCGGCCACCTCAACATCAAGACGATCCGCAATCATTTCGGCACGCTCCCTTGTCCGATTCACCAGCGTGATCTTCCGGACCCCGAGATTCAGAAGGTTCTTGCAGGTCACCTTCCCGATCTTGCCGGTCCCTACAAGCAATACGCTGCGATCGGCCAGGTTGTCGAAGGTCCGGGTGGCAAATTTGACGGCGGCATAGGCGATCGTCGCCGCACCGTCTCCCAGCGATGTCTCGGTGCGGGAGCGTTTGTGTGCGCGAAACAGGTGCTGCATCAGACGGTGAAGGGTACCGTCGACCATCTGCTTCTGAGTGGAGAGCCGGTAGCCCTCCTTCACCTGCTTGACGATCTGCAAATCCCCCAGTATCTGGGAATCAAGCCCGGTGGCCACTTTGAAAAGGTGCTTGACCGCCTTCTGTCCCTGAAACTCAAAACCGTACGATCGGAACTCCTTAAGTGTTCCACGGGAGTAGGTCGTCAGCAGGCGGACCAGATCGTGCGGGGAAGCGTCCTGTGCAAATATCTCGGTCCGGTTGCAGGTGGAGATCACCACCAGACCCTGGATCCCTTCCCGTTCGGCACCGTCCAGCAGAGCTTCTGACTCCTCGTTGCTCATGTTGAACTTCTCCCGCACATCCACGGGGGCTTTCCAGTGGTTTACACCGACAACTGTATAGGCATTCAATTCCGGAAAAGTCATGCTCATTCAGGCAATCGATTTCTCTTCGCCTTCTTCTGTCCCTTCGTCTTTACTCTTTAATTTGCTTGCCCTGCGGCACCCTGCATTGCAACGGCAGGGTGATCACTCCGCAGCCTCCTGCACAGATTGAATCCTTACTCTGCCGCGGCTTCTTTTTCCTTCTTTCCGGCCGTCACACCGTCCAGGGGCGGCAGGCTTGCCAGTGCCATGTCGGCCAGGGCCTTTATGAAAGTGGGGTGATCCTCCAGCCCCTTCATCACCCGATAGCTGTCAAACGTGTATCCTTGCTCTTCCATATCCTCGACCAGTTCGATCCCCAGCTCATAAAGCGTCTCGATATGGTCGGTCACAAAAGCGATCGGAATCATCAGGAAATTACGAATACCGTAGTCAAGATGCCGCTCGACCAGCTTCTGCGTGTTGGGCTCTGTCCATTTCTGAGGGCCCACTTTGGACTGATACCCGATCCAGTAGGAGTTCTTCTCCCTGCGTCTCTGCATGACCGCTTCCACCGTCTGTTCGATCTCCCTTGTATAGGGGTCTCCGCTTCTCACCTCAAGCATGGGGGTCCCGTGGGCACTGAAGATAAAATGGGTCTTTCTGCGGGCCTCATCATCCAGACCGGCCAGTGCCTCGTCAATACGGTCGTTCACCGCCGCGAGATAATCCTCGTTCAGATGGTAGTTCTTCACGTAGGCCTCCTTCCAGGGGGTGCGGTCACCGAACTTCTCCTTCCGGGTCGTCTCCCAGTCCCGGAAACTGCTTCCGGTCGTTGTCCAGGAGAACTGGGGGTAGAGAGGCAGCATGACCGCATGGGTGATTCCATCCTCGACCATGTCATCCATCGTGCGGGATGCAAACGGCTCCCAGTAGCGCATGCATGTATAGACCCGCACATCGAGGCCGGGATACTCACTGCGAAAATATTTCTCCAGGGCACGCCTCTGCTTTTCGGTAAGGCCATTGATCGGGGAGCAGCAGGTGGAGACCTCCTTGTTGCGCCGGTTGCGGCAATGGCGGTTCCCGGTGCACCCCCGGGGACACCCGTTAATCGCCTTGTAGTCCTCTCCTACATGCGGTGCCCGGCGACGGGCAATGATCTTTGCGAACCGCTCCTGGAAGAACCCTCCTCCCATCTTGATGATATCCTCATCCCGGAACAGGTTGTACAGGAAGGTTTCGACATTCTCTTCATGGGTGGGTCCGCCCATGTTCATCAGAACAATTCCAACGCGCATAGAACTCCTGACTGGTAAATAAAGGGTTGCAACACCTGATGAAAGGAAAGAAATCTATATGAAGGGATCGTGAAGAAACGGGCGGATCCTGCCTCTGCGGTTGCTAGAGGTGGCAACTTCGATTAGATTCCTGAGATTTTCCAGACTACCCGACCCGCCTGAAAACCATGCAGCGATCGATCGCCGAATTGACCGGCAGTTTCTTCCTGACCCTCTCCGTGGGACTGAGCGGCGACCCGCTCTCTGTCGGCCTGGTCGCCTCGGCCGTCATCATGACGGGAGTGCCTGTTTCCGGCGCCCATTTCAATCCTGCCGTCACACTCGCTTTCTGGTCGGCCGGCTCCTGCACGTTGCGGGATCTCGGCGGCTATCTCTTCTGGCAGATTGTGGGCGGCATCGCGGGAGCCTTGCTGGTCCGCTTTCTGGGAGGGGCCTCCTTCCGCCTGCTCCCGGCTGCCGCAGCCGAACCGGTCCAGTATGCTGTGATCGAGCTGCTCTTCGGTTTCCTGCTCTGCCTGGTCTATCTCATGCTCTTTCTTCATCCCGGCTACAGAGAGTGGAGAGCGGCCGGATTGATCATCGGCATCGCCTATGCGGGAATCCTGATGGTCGGATATCCGCTCTCCGGAGGCGTCTTCAATCCTGCCATCGCCACAGGAATCGCTCTGGTCGACGCTTTCGATTACGGCAACTCCTGGCGGCACCTGCCGGTCTGGATCTTTGCTCCCTGTGTCGGAGCGCTGACCGCCGCCCTGATTTTCCGCTTCTTCCATTCACAAACCGCGTGCAAACGGATACACGACTCAGACCGAAAAACACAAGACGAAAGCAGCCGGACACTTTAGACGGGCAGCCGGTTCTTTAACCAAAAGGCAACAGAGATGCCGGCAATAAACAGGCAACAGACATACGTGCCGGTCACTCCGCATCCGATGCCAAAGGAAGCGTGAAGTGAAAAAGAGTTCCCCGTCCCACCCGGCTCTCCACTCCGAACCGGCTTCCATGAGCATCGAGAATACTCCGGACCACAGCCAGCCCGAGCCCCGTTCCACCCTGATCACGGGACCGCGCCTTGTCGGTCCGGTAAAACCGTTCGAAGAGACGGGGGAGATGCCCTTCCGGAATCCCGATCCCGGTATCCTCCACCTCCACCCTCACTTCCCCGTTGAGCTTCATCGCCCGAAGATCGATTCTCCCTTTTGACGTGTATTTCAGGGCATTGGAGACCAGATTTTCCAGAACCTGCTCGATCTTGTTCGGATCCCCGTGAACCCGCCACGAGTCGGTCCGCACCTCCATCTCCAGCCCCTTTTCCCGGGCCGACGGATAGAAGAGCTCGAAAACCTGCAGCATCACTCCGGCCAGATTGAACTCCCGTTTCTCCAGAAACCGGGGATCTGAGTCGTACCGCTGCAGGATCATAAGATCCTTGAAGAGATAGTGGATCCGTTCGGTCTGTTTCCCCGCGGTCGCAAGATAGTACCTCCTCTGCTCCTCGCTCAGATTCTCCATCTGAAGCATTTCGATCGCCGCTGCAACGGTGTGCAGCGGGTTGCGAAGTTCATGGGTGATGTCGGCGTAGAACTGCCTCTGTTTCTCATAGATCTGCCGCAGCTCCTCATGATCTCTCCGCAGCCGGGAAGCCATCCGGTTCAGCGACTCGGCCAGGGTTCCGAACTCATCTTTCCGGTTCAGATGAAGGGTCCTTCCCACATCGCCACCCGCAATGGCACGTGCCGTCTCCTCCAGCTGAAGGATCGGGCGGGAGATGTAGCGGGCGAAGAGGACGCTGACCACCAGCACAAGACCGATGGAGACGAACATCCCCGTATAGATGATCCAGCGGATGGTCCGTATGGGGGCAAACAGTTCGTCCTTCTCCCGGCTCACCTCCATATATCCCCCCGTCTCACCGGACGAAAGAGGGACATAGGCCCTGAGCCATTCCGACTCCTCCTCATTCACCACCCGGACTCCGCTCCCGCTTTCCAGTTCCGATTTCAGGTCCTCCTCCAGACGACGGGCAGCGTCCCCCGGTTCTCCGTAGGGTACTTCGGCATAGAGCATGCCCTCGGCATCGTAGACCGCGATCCGGTATCCCGAGGTGACGGCCGTCTCGTTGAGATGGGTCAGAAACCGGTCGTCATCCGGCAGATTGTTGATGGTCAGGGCGAGCCACCAGGCATCCCCCTCAATCCGGTGCTCCCCCTCCTGCAGCAGATAATTGCGGATAAAGAGAATGGAGTAGCCGCTTATGCCTGTAATCCCGAAGACCAGCAGCAGTATGAAGGTCCAGGCCAGTTTTGCCCGAATGCTCATGGAAATACCTCATCCCGGTTCAGACCGTAGCCATGCCCGCGATAGGTCCGAACGATTCCGGCCGCATCCCCCAGCTTGAGTCTCAGATTCTTGATATGCACATCCACCGTCCGGTCAAAGACGTAGCGCTCATCGCCCGAGATGTAGTCCAGAATCTCCATCCTGCTGAAAACCCGTTTCGGATTCTTAAAAAATAGTTCCAGAATGGCGTACTCCGTTGATGTGAGGTTGATCCGTTCATCCTGGTAGTAGAGCTCCTTCCCCTCCGTATCCAGATAGAGGCCGCCATACTGGATCCAGTTGCTGGTCTGAGGATTCTGCCTGCGGAGAAGAGATTCGATCCGGGTCTTGACCAGTCTAAGACCGGCCGGTTTTGAGATGAAATCGTCCGCTCCGATCTCCAGCCCTTCGATCTCATCTTTCTCCTGATCCTTTGCCGTGAGAAAGATGACCGGTATCTCTTTCAGCACGGGATGTTTCCGGATCCGGCGACAGATCTCCAGGCCATCCACTCCGGGAACCATAATATCGAGCAGTGCCAGATGGATCGAGCCGGCATGTTTCTCAAGCAGTTCGAGCGCCCGGTTCCCGTCATGAGCCAGCAGTACATCATAGTGGTTCATGCGCAGATAGTTGGCCATCATCTCGGCCGGCTCAATCTCATCCTCGACCAGCAATATGGTACGGTTCGGAATCACGGGAGCGCTAAAGGTTCAGATCAAAGTGAAAGGGTCCCCCTGATAATCCGCATCAGCGGAACAACAGTCAAAATAAGAGTCAAAAAGTATTAATTTGGGCTGCTTCACCTAAAAAATGACAAGATGCCGTTTCAACAACAGGTCTTCTGGATAACCGGTGCCTCTTCCGGAATCGGAGAGGCGCTTGCCTACGCCCTTCACCGGCAGGGAGCCCGACTTATTCTCTCTTCCCGGCGCACCGGGGAACTGGAACGTGTCCGTGCCAACTGCAAGGGTGACGCATCCCGGGTTAAAATATTGCCACTGGACCTGGCCGACACCGATTCTCACTCTGCCCTGGTCGGAAAAGCGGTCACTCTCTTCGGCAGAATTGACACGCTTGTAAACAACGGAGGGATCAGTCAGCGGGGAGCGGCTCACGAAACAGAACTGGCGGTTCTGCGGCAGGTAATGGAGATCAATTTTTTTGGCACCGTCAACCTTACCCGTGAGCTGCTGCCGCACATGATGGAGAGAAAATCGGGACATATCGTGGTCATCAGCAGTGTGATGGGGAAATTCGGCACCCGGGACCGGGCAGCATACACCGCCTCCAAACATGCCATCCAGGGGTGGTTTGACTGCCTGCGTCAGGAAGCCGCTGAATTCTCCATCGACGTCTCGTTGATCTGTCCCGGCTATGTACGTACCAATGTCACGATCAATGCGCTCCGGGCGGACGGGAGCCGGCTCGGAAAGATGGGCAGGGGGCAGGAGGAGGGGATGCTGCCGGAAAAGTTTGTGCAAAAACTGCTCCCGGCACTGAAAAAAAGGAAAAGAGAGGTCTACATCGGTGGAAAAGAGGTGGCGGCCGTCTACCTGAAACGATGGTTTCCGGGATTGCTGGAACGGGTGTTGAGGAGGGTGCGTGTTACCTGACGGCCGCTTCAGACTGACCGTTTCCGCTACTTCCCCCGCTTTCTGATTTTTCAGCCCCGCTGCTTTCGCTTCTTCCACCCGTTCTTTGTGATCAGCTCCTTTTTTTGCGATCAGCCCAGCCGTTTGCGCTTCTTCAACCAGGCGAGCAGGGCCCGGCCCAGCGGGGCGGCGGTATCGATCTCATGAAAATCGATCTTCATGTCGCTGCAGGCCACTTTCAGCCGGTGGCGGTACTGCTCCATCTTCTCCCTGTAGGAATTGCGGATCCAGGCCGGATTCAGCTCCATCTCCTCCCCCGTCTCCAGATCCTGAAACCGGAACTGTCCGGCGGGAAAATCGAGCTCCCTCTCACTGCGGAACTCCAGCACATTGAAAAGCAGCACTTCATGCTTCCGGTGGCGCAGATGACGCAGTGCAGAGATAAGGGTCTCCTGATCATCCGGGTTTTCAAAAAGATCACTCAGAACAATGACCAGACTCCTCTGCCCCGCCCTCTCGGCAAGATCATGGAGGATGCGGGCTGTTCCGGATCTTCTGCCCTCCGGCCTCGCCGCTTTCTCCTCCTCCAGCAGGGATTCCAGACGGCCGAACAGGTGCTTGAGATGACCGCCGGATGATGCGGGCGGATGAAGCTCCCGTATCTCCCGATCGAAGGTGACCAGCCCGGTCGCATCCCGCTGACGGTTCATCATGTAGATCAGGGCTGCCGCCAGGTGGATTGAATACCGAAGTTTGCTCCACCCGGCATGATATCGGAAGTACATGGAGCTGCTGGTATCCAGAGCCACCCACGCCCTGAGATTGGTCTCCTCTTCGTAGCGCCGCACATAGAACCGGTCGGTCTTGCCGTAGACTTTCCAGTCTATATGCTTGAAATCATCACCGGGATTGTAGGGACGATGCTCGGCAAACTCGACACTGAATCCGTGCCACGGACTTCGGTGCAACCCCGAAATGAATCCTTCTATGATCATGCGGGCCTTGAGCTCGAGCGGAGCCATCAGTGTGAGAAGATCAGGATCGAGCAGCATGGGGTCAGGCTTGCAGCAGTTTTGGATGGAAAGGGTGGAATCAGTCATCCGGAGGAACATCCAGGTACCACGCAATAAAACGCTTTCTTTCCGGCTCTGAAAATGTTTTGCCAGAGGTTTTTGTTGGGCAGGTACCACATGGTAAAGCCATCAATAAATCAAGAGATCACGGCAAGAGATCACGGCAATGCAAGAGAAACCAATCCGTTGAGAGTCAAACAGCTATTCCTGGCAAGTCTGCTGACCACGTCCCTGCTTGTCACACTTTTTTCCCTGAAGGCAGGCCCGCTTCCGGCACCCGGTCCTTTCTTCCACCCGGTAAGAGGATTCTGGTCCAATGCTGAATTCCGGCCCGACACCGGAAGGATATCCATCCCGTCCGATCAACTTCGCGACCTTGTTGAGATCTATTACGACAAGAGGGGAGTACCCCATATCTTCGCCCTGAACGAATACGATCTCTATTTCGCACAGGGGTATGTAACCGCCAAAGACCGGCTTTTCCAGATGGACCTTCAGGCCAGGGCCGCCGCCGGACGTCTCGCCGAATGGATGGGAGAATCTTTCCTCGATCATGACCTGAATCAGAGAAGAATGGGGGTCGCCGAAGGTGCCTCAAGAACACTGGAAAGGTTTCATGACGATGAAATCGGAAAGATGGTGGATGCCTATACAGCCGGGGTGAATGCCTGGATCAGTGGCCTGCAGAGAAGCCGTTTTCCGCTGGAATACAAACTGCTGAGGGTACGCCCGGAGCCCTGGACCCCGCTCAAGACCGTTCTGTTGCTCAAGTACATGACCCAGATGCTCGCAGGCCGGAGCCAGGATGTCCAGACCAGCAATACAGCCGCTCTTTATGGGAAAGAGTTTGTCGAGGAGTACATCAACCGGACCGTCCGATGGACCGATCCCATCATTCCCTCCGGGGTAAAGTGGAATCCGGAACCGATGCGGGCGGATCCGCCGGACCGTCCCTTCACGCCGCACCCTGTACCGCTCTTCTCACCCTGGCAATCCGATCCGGCAAACGGCAGCAACAACTGGGCAGTGGACGGAAGCAGGAGCGCAAGCGGCTATCCCATTCTGGCCGGTGACCCCCACCTGGCCATCTCCGTTCCCTCGATCTGGTATGAGATTCAGCTCCATACTCCCGGGATCAACACCTACGGGGTCTCCATACCCGGAACTCCCTCGGTCATCCTCGGATTCAATGAAAATATCGCCTGGAGCAGCACCAATACCGGTGCGGATCTGCTTGACTGGTATGAAATCGAATTCCGCGATGCAGACAGGAACGAATATCTCCATGATGGGAAATGGAAGAGAGTGACAAAGCGGACGGAGAGAGTCCGGGTGAGGGGGAGACGCGCCGTGACCGATACCGTTCTATGGACCCACCATGGTCCCGTCCGGGCTGTAACACAGCCCAATCCGCTTCCTGAAACAATCGGACATGCCATCCGATGGATCGGTCACGATCCGACCGAGGAACTGAGGGCCTTCTACCTGCTGAACCGCGCCGGCAGTGTTGAGGAGGCGATCCGGGCCCTGGAATACTATACGGCACCCGCCCAGAACTTCGCCCTTGCCGACAGGCACGGCTCGATCGCACTCCAGGTGGCCGGACGGTTCCCGCTTCGCTGGAAGCATCAGGGGCAGATGATCGGGAACGGGAGGGATCCGCGGCACGACTGGCAGGGGTGGATACCCTACCGAGACAACCCCTCCGTCATCAATCCTGAGAGGGGATATGTGAGCTCCGCCAACCAGATACCGGCCGACTCCACCTACCCCTACTATCTGGGGGATCTCTACCGCTCATTTGAGAGAGGAAAAAGGATCAACGAGAGACTGGGCGGGATGGAACGGGTCACCGTGGATGACATGCGCCTCCTGCAGCTGGATAATTTCAGCTATCTCGCCGCTCTGGCCCTGCCGGTCATGCTGGAGAATCTCCGTCTGGATGAACTTTCTGCCCGAGAGAAGGAGATGGCGCATTCACTCGCCCGATGGGACTATCAGAATCTGGGAAGGGATGTGGCTCCCTCCATTTTTCATCACTGGTGGGACCGGCTCTATGAAACCATCTGGAAGGAGCTTCGAGGCGCTGCCCATCCGGTCCGGATCCCCTCGGCAGAGAGAACCCTTCAGATGATTGTCGAGGAGCCGGAATCGGTCTGGTATGATGACGCTGATACACCGCGTGTTGAAACTCTTTCGGAGCTGGTTACACAGACATTTCATGAGGCGGTGAAGGGACTGGAATCTGAGATGGGGGAAGAGTGGTCCGGATGGAAGTGGGGGGAGGTGAACAAGACCCGGCTCGATCACATCGCAGAGATCCCGGGACTCGGGGGTCCCGAACTTTTTACCGATGGCAGTGCGGAATCACTCAACGCCATCCGAACGCATCACGGTCCCTCCTGGAGAATGGTGGTCGAGCTGGGACCGGAGCTGAAAGCCTATGGTGTCTACCCCGGAGGCCCTTCCGGAAATCCCGGTTCGGAAAACTACAACCGTTATACGGAGACCTGGCGGGAAGGGGAGCTCTATGAATTGAGGCTGCTGGACAGAAAACCCGATGCAGACGACCGGACCTATCCTCTGCTGCTCACCAGCCAGCAACCGGGTTCCAATTCTGAATGAGTTTCTTTCCTGTCCGTTCCTGCCTACTCATTCTTTCTTACTCGTTTCCCGACTCCTGAGGCTGGGCATCCGGTGCGGCCTGAGGGATCGGCGCAGTCGTTTCGGCAGGAGCACCGAAATTGCCCGGAACCGGGGTATCCATGCCCCGCTGCTGTACGGCACTGCCTGGCCGACCTCCGGCATCAATCGCAAAATTGGCCAACAGGCTGAGCACCAGAAAAGCACCGGCCAGAATGGAAGTGGTTTTGGAGAGCAGGTCGGCTGTCCGGCGTGCACCCATGCCGGAACTTCCCATCATTCCGGCAGCAAGCCCACCGGAGAGACCTTCTCTCTGTCCCGGCTGGAGGAGAACCACCACAATGAGCAGAAAACTGATAATGACAATAATCGCGAGTATGATACCGTACAGCATAATGCCTGGGGGAAATGTGCTTGCCAGATGAAGTTCGCCATGCCGGGAACCCGGCATGGGGTTTCCGTAGCCTGCCGGCCATTGCCACTCACGGGGAGTAGACAGCCATATATCTGCAAACTGACGGGAAACATTAAAAATATTGATTTTCCAACTCGGATAAAAGCGGGAGGGGAAAAAGCAGAAGGCCTACGGAAGCCATACACCTATTTCGGAAGGGGCTGGATCAGATCCGGAGAATCCTGAGAGAGATCATTCACGCGATTGCTCACTCTGAGCACCGTCATCTCTGTCATCAGGTAGACCGACCCGGCATCCTCGATCAATTCAGCAGCCTCCCGTTCCCCCGCAAGCCACTCCCGGGCCAGCTCACTGTTGAACTGCAGCGGCATGACCGGATCGAGCGGCTGAATGAGCGGATTGGCATCCACCCGGATGATGGCGCACCCGCCATCTCTCTCCCTGCGATCATAGATACCGGCAAGAGCCATGAGCGGTTCATGCAGCATCCGTACGTAGAAGGGGAAGTCGGCACGCTTTCCGGAATCTTTCCACTTGTAATAGCCGCTCACAGGGATTACACACCGGCCAAACTCTCCCTTCCGGAGCCCTTCGAGCGCCTCATCCTTTCCGATGGCCTGCTCCGGTTTCTTCTCATCAACAGACAGTCCCCACCGTTTCATCTGTGGTACAATCTCTTTCTCTTCCATCCGGAGAGTGAGGATCTGCTGGCCGGGGGCAATATTGTAGCGGGGGGCAACCAGAGAGTCCTCCGGGATCCGGACCTGAAAAAAATCCTCTATCTCCGATTTACGGTTGAAAAGTGCGATCCGGTTGCTCATGCACCTCGGGCTTGGGGTTGAAGTTTCAATTCCGGACCCTCCCAGGGCCTGCGGATGTTCCATTCACGGCAATATACACAAAGGGAAAAAACTGTACGATCCGTGTAAGGTTTTCGTTAACCGGTTACCGGACGCACTGAAGTTTTGCTATCTTTGCTGTATGTTTTACAGGCCCTTTGCACACTGGCGCTCATCTTTTTCCGTAATCGTACCGTATTTGTACCAGGAACTGTAGTGAAGCGCTGTTCAATGCGGAGTTTTTCGTTCCATCCCGAGTTCTTTTGATTTTTGTCCGGCACAGGGCTCATCTCATGGACGCAACGCAAAGTCGCTGCTCTGAGAAGGAGTACACGATTCTCCAGAGCACAGGGTTAAGAGGGCACAACACGGGGTTGGCCACCGGCTGAGGGCATTTCATCAACCATGCCGCGACCCGAATTGGCTGCATCCCCGGAAAATGCTTCCCCCCGGAAGGAGCAGGGTTTCTGTTCCCGGGGCTGTACGGGCGGCTTGGTCCCACAATTGGTGACCATCTGAAGAAGCCGCCCTTTTGTTAATTGAAATAGTGAACCAAATTAAGAGGTGAAAAGCATTGTCATTCAGCCAACTTCGTATCAGTTCCGAAATTCTGAAGGGACTGAAAGATCTCAAACTGGAAAATCCCTCACCTCTCCAGAAAAAAATTGTTAACGCGATCAAGCAGGGGGGAGACCTCCTGATTACGGCCTCCGCCGATGAAAATCCTGAAACGGGCTATCTTGTACAGGTCCTGGATCAGATCTCCAAACAGGACCGTCGTCAGGGTACCAAGGCCGTGATTCTGACCACAAACGACCGTACAGCAGAGCTGGAGAGATGGATTGAGCAAGTGGGCCGTCATGCCGGCATACAGAGTGCAGTGATTGAGGAGAACGGTGATCCCTCCCGGCAAAGATCGGTTCTGGCATCCGGCCCCGGGGTGATCATTGCCACGCCCTCGCGGCTTGCAAGGCTGATGGAAGAGAATCGTATGATCTTCCGGGAGGTGCAGTATCTGATTCTTGATCCGGCGGACCGCATGGCGGAGTGGGACTTTGTAGATACCATCAGCCGGAGGATCATCGGAAAGTGTCAGCGTATCGCCGTGGTGGACCATGTTCTTCCGGATGAAGAGAGGGACAACCCTCTTTCAGGATTTCTTCATGATCCGGAGAGAGTTGAATCGAAAGCGGATTCTGCCGAAAAAGAATCTGCAGAGGAGCTCTCTGCACTGCAGCGTGGCGAAGGAAACACCCAGGCAGAAAAAGGCCAACCGGATCATGACAGGGGTGAACCCGCGACAGACAGCTCAGGGAAAACCAGCGCCGGAGCAAAACCGGAAACGGCGGAGAGCGGCGGAGAGATCGGATTTCCGAAAGATCTGGTGCAATACTATATCAAGGTACCTCCACGGATGAAGATCACCACCCTGATCTCCCATCTTGAGAATCATCCGGGCGAATCGATCCTGATCTTCACCGCCTCCAGACGAACCGCGGACCGGCTCTATCGTGTCCTGAGAAAAAGCGGAAGACGGGCAGTCAGTATTCATCACAATCTGGATGAAGCAACTTTCAAAGAGCGGTTCGAGCGATTTGAAAGTGGCAATGTACAACATCTTGTTGCCGGAGAGATCCCTGCTTCCCAGCTCGACATACGTCAGGTTGACCAGGTGATCAACTACGACGTGCCGGAAGAGGTGCAGGAATACAGAATGCGTGCAGAGCTGGTCGGAAACGGAAAAGCCAATCGGATGGTCTCTCTTGTTTCCCGACAGGACCTGGACGACATCCACGACATCATCAATGACCTTGGCTATGCGCCGGAAGAGATCCCGCTTCCGGAAAGCGTCCGCAGCGACCGCGCGGAAGAAGAGGCGGATGGAACTGCACGGAGACGGGCGGCTGCTTCCCGCCGATCGGAATTTTCAGGAAAAAGGGAGGAAGCCCCCGCACAGTCCCGTGAATCCCGGAGCAGAGAAAGACAACAGAGGCAACAACCGGGAACCGGTCGCTCAACATCAGGCCGGGGGCAGGGTGGAAGAGGAAAAAGGCCGGGACGACCTCATCATCCCTCATCCCGTCCGGCCGTTACAGAAGGTCCCCCGGTCGGCCTGCCACGTCCGAGCTACGACAAGCTGAGTGGTGGCAGAACCGGAAAGAGTGAAAAAGGAGGAATTTTCGGGTTTATCAAGCGGCTCTTCTCCTGACAGGACTCTTCAACTGACAAGAACCGTTTTTGCCAGCCCTGAGAGAGGGTCTGCTCACAACCATGATCCAGGGCTGGCAGCTAAACCGGCTCAGGGTGTGGCCGCCTCCTCGCCCGACAAGGCCATCTCACGGATCGCTTCAAATGCCTCCAGAGTGCGCTGGATATGATGCTCCTCATGGGCAGCTGTAGGAATAAGACGAATCAGCACAATCCCTTTGGGCACTACAGGATAGGAGACACCGCTCACAAATACTCCATGATCTTCCCGAAGAGCCCTCATGATCTTCATGCAGAGGTCTGTGCTCCCTTTCGTCAGGACCGGCGTTACCGGACTCTCCGAGGGAAGAACGTTATAACCCAGTTCACGCAGGCCGTCTCGCAGTTTGTGAGTATTCTCCCAGAGGCGCTCCCTCCACTGCGGATTCTCACGGATCAGACGGATTCTCTCCCGGGCGGAAATGACGAGCGGCAGAGGCAGGGACTTGGCAAAAATCTGGCTGCGGACATTGCCCCGCAAAAACTCGACCACACGAGGCTCTGTCGCCACGAATGCCCCGATCAGTGCCACAGCTTTGGCAAAGGTTCCGAAATAGATGTCTACTCCCTCCTGACAACCAAGCCAGGTTCCCGTACCGGACCCATCCTTGCCGAGAGTTCCAAAGCCATGGGCATCATCCACCAGAAGGCGGAACGGATATTTTTCCTTCAGCTGGACAATCTCCTTGAGCTTACCCAGATCCCCGGTCATCCCGAACACACCTTCCGTGACAACAAGAATGGAGGAGTTCGGCTTCATTCTTCTCACGGCACGCTGGAGCTGCTTCTCCAGACTCTCCATGTCGTTGTGCTTGAAGACAGATTTTTCCGCCATGGCCAGCTGCTTGCCATCCACAATACAGGCATGACTCAGTTCATCATAGATGAGAAAGTCGTTGCGATCCACCAGGGCATGGATCACACTCATGATCCCCTGGTACCCATAATTGAGCAGCAGTGCCTCCGGCTTGTGGACAAAATCGGCCAGCTCCCGTTCAAGAGCCTCGTGGTGATCGGAGTTTCCGGTCATAAGCCGGGCACCCATCGGGGTGCTGAAACCATATTCGGCCCCCGCTTTGGCGTCCACTTCCCGTACTTTCGGGTTGTTGGCCACCCCGAGGTAGTCGTTCACGCTCCAGACAATCACATCCTTGCCGTTGAACTTCATGTCCGGACCGATCGGTCCCTCCAGTTTGGGGTAGGTGTAGTATCCATATCCATCCGAAGTAAACTCTCCAAGAGGCCCCGGACGGCCTTCAAGCTTGTCAAAAAGATCCATGTGCAGCGTTGAACTAGAGTTGATTGAAAGGGGTTTTCTGATGCCTGCCAATTGCACAGGCCGCTCGGATTTGCCAGGCCGAAACGTGCTCAAAAAATCGCCCCAAAGTAAGGATTTGCCCCCAGATCCCAAAATGACCCGCAGGAAGTCACTCCGCCTGCCCGCACTCCCCCGGCAGTGACGAGACCATTTTTCGAACCTGTTCCATCTCATCGCTATTTATCGTATGGGCCATGCCGGGATAGATCCTCTCCGTCACCGAGGCACCGAGTCTGCGGAAGACGGAGGTGGTCTCATGAACCCGATCCAGCGGAATGTGGGAGTCGACGTCACTGCAGCCAATGAATACGGGCGTACCCTTCAGATCACCCCGGTAGCGGTCGTGATCGACGGTCTGGCCGATCAGCCCTCCGCTCAGGCAGAAGATCCCCCCATACCGGGCCGGATAGCGGGCGGCGAATTCTGCCGCCAGACAGGCTCCCTGAGAAAAGCCCCCCAGCAGAATACACTCCTGTTTGAACCCCCGGTCGGCAAGCAGGTCGAAAAGATCCCTGATCACCTGAAGAGCGGAGTCCAGTTCCGGCTGGTTCTCTTCCACAGGATAGAGAAAAGAATAGGGGTACCATGTGGAGCGATAGGCCTGTGGAGCAACCAGATAGAGTTCCGGACGATCCAGCCCCTCTCCGAGTGCGAGAATGCTTTCGGCCGATGCACCCCGGCCATGAATCAGTATCGCGGCCGCACGGGCCTTTTCGGGTGAAGAACCCGCCTCCAGCAGATCGCCCCCCTGGTGAGGACCCTCAAACCGCTCTCCGGAATCGTCCTGTTTCATAAATTGGTCTCCTTGTTATGTCTATTTGAATGGATCATATTCGGTGTTTCAACTCAAACTTCATATTCTGAAACCCCCTTCAACCTGAATTTGCCCCTCGTGCTTCACCCATATACCTTAACCGGATATCCCTTCGCTGCACAGACCTTGGGAACCGATTCACTTCAATCTGCCCCTTTCCAATATGAATGGTTATGCCATCCTTATTCTGGCAGCCCTGCTGCTTGACTATTTCCTGAACCTGGCAGCCGACCTGCTCAATCTCCGTTCACTCAGAAACCCCCTCCCGCCGGAGGTGAGCAACTGGGTGGATGGTGAAACGTGGGAAAAAACTCGCAGTTACACAACCGCACGGACCCGGTTCGGGCTGCTTGCGGGTACCGTTCATCTTGCCGCCCTTCTTCTTTTCTGGTTTGCGGGTGGATTCAATGCACTGGACCAGCTGGTCCGCTCCCTTCAGAAGGGACCCATCGCCACAGGAATTCTTTTTATTACCACCCTTCTGATCCTGCGGTCGCTTCTCTCCCTTCCCTTTCGGATCTGGTCCACCTTTGTGATCGAGGAGCGCTTCGGGTTCAATCGCACCGACCTGAAAACGTTCACCGCGGATCTGTTGAAGAGCTTTCTGCTCTCGGTGCTGATCGGAATTCCACTGCTCGCAGGCATCCTGGCTTTTTTTGAGTATGGGGGCCCTTGGGCATGGGCGTGGGCCTGGCTGGCGGTCACACTCTTCACCCTGCTCATCCAGTTCATCGCGCCGGCATGGATCATGCCGCTTTTCAACAAGTTCGAGCCTCTTCCGGACGGTGAGCTGCGACAACGCATCAGGGAGTATGCCGCCAGTGTGCAGTTTCCGCTTCGGGACATCCATATCATGGACGGGTCGCGCCGCTCCTCCAAATCGAATGCCTTCTTTACGGGCTTCGGAAAAAACAAACGGATCGCTCTGTTCGACACTCTTGTGGAGAATCACACAACCGATGAGCTTGTCGCCATTCTGGCCCATGAGATCGGCCACTTCAAACTGAGGCACATCCCCAAGAACCTCCTTCTGGGGATTCTTCACACGGGTGTGCTCCTGCTTCTTCTCTCTCTTTTTCTCAATGTTCCGGGACTTTTCGAGGCCTTCTACATGGAGGAGACCGGTGTCCATTCCGGACTGGTCTTTTTCGGGCTTCTCTATGCTCCGGTGGAGCTGTTACTCTCGATTTTCCTGCAGGCTCTCTCTCGCAAGTATGAGTTCGAAGCCGATGCGTTCGCAGCCCGTACCACAAAGGATCCGCAATCGATGGAGGATGCCCTGAAGAAACTCTCCAGGGACAATCTCTCCAATCTGGTTCCCCACCCGCTCTATGTCTGTCTGCACGCATCACATCCCCCGGTAACCGACCGGGTGCGGGCTCTTCGCGCGCTTTCGTCCGGACCGGAGTAATACTCCGGTTCGGCAGTCACCCCTTCAGCGTCCAGTCCAGGGTGATTTCGCTGTTGAGCAGACGGGAGACAGGACATCCGGCTTTCGCACCTTCCGCGAGATCCCCGAACTCTTCTTCCGAAATTCCGGGCACTTCCGCAGTAAGCGTCAGGGCGATCTTGTCGATCGACCAGCCGTTCTCGCTCCGGTTCAGGGAGAGATCGGCGTTGGTTGAAATGGAGCGGGGGGAGTGGCCGGCTCTTTCCAGGGCGACGCTCAGTGCCATCGAAAAACAGCCGGCATGTGCGGCGGCGATCAGCTCTTCCGGGTTGGTACCCAGTTTCCCATCCTCGTTCTCGAACCGGAGCTTGACCGAAAAGGGGAGATCGGTGAAGGCTCCGCTCTGAACACTCATCGTTCCGGATCCATCGGTTGCGTTACCATTCCAGACTGCACTGGCTTTACGTATCATATCGTCTTTCTCCATCTTGGGTTAAAGTATGGCTCCCATCCTGGCGGGTTCATCCAGGAAAGCAGTTTACGAAATCCCCCTGCCATCCCCAATCGGCATCCTTCGGCAAACAGTTGCAGGGCATGAGAAAGAACCAATGTCCCTGCTTTTACATTCCGTTCTTCCGCCCCCCGTCGAGCCTCTCTGCCAGTGATTTCAGGCTGTCCAGTGTCAGGGGTTTGGAGACAAGATCCAGAATGCGGGGGTGTCTTTCCGCCCTGCGCCGATCTTCAGGATCGACCGAAGTGGTGACAATGACGATTACAGGCTTGACCGGCAGGGCGTCGTAGAGTTCACCGAACTCCTCCAGAAAGTCCCATCCTCCCATCACAGGCATGTTCAGATCGAGCAGGATCAGTTCGGGATAATCCGGCTTCCCCTCATCGGGCAGACTCAGCAGCTCCTGATAGTACCGGATCGCTTCTCTGCCACTGTAGACAGAGTCGATCCGCTCCGCAACCCCCGCCCCGCGGATCAGCCTCTGGTAGATATTCTGCATGATCCGGCTGTCTTCAATGCAGAGAACCTTGTTCAGCATGTCGGTCCCGACGTATGGGTTGATGCGATGGCCTCTTCAGAAGTACCCATCTCAAGATGTTTCTTTTATCTCTCCGGATGATGCGACCATATGGAATGCAACCTACTGCTTCTGCATCTGCAACGAATCAAATATCTCCTGCGCCTTCGCAGCCCAGATAAAATCATTCATGCTGAGAGCATCTATCGCATGGGTATACACTTTCAGATCGCACCTGCCCCATGAAAGTACGATCTCCGGATGATGCCCCTCCTCTTCGGACATCTCCCCCACAAGGTTTGTGAAATCGAGAGCCTGCCGGAAATTCCGGAAACGAAAACTCTTCTGAAGATGATGCTCTCCGACCAGTTCCCATCCGCTGCCGAGTCTGTCATGATATTCCCGGAGCATCTCTCCCCGAAGGGGGGGAGTCTGTTCATTGCACGCTTCACATTTCCGCTCGCTGAGCCTGGTTGTCTCTTTCTCCATTTCACAGTCTGTTCTGTTTCGGGTTGCCGACTCTGAATGTTAATTCAAAAAAGCATCACATCATTCAAAACCCGTCAAACAACCATCAACTCTTTTTCCATGAAGGAGGAAAGAAACGGGCGACTTCCGGCAGCGGATCCGCAACCCTTTCCCCAAGGTCGGTCAGAACCTCTTTCCATGCGGGAGGAAAGATCATTTTCCACTTCTGATCCCGCAGATACCGGATTGAACTTCGCCCCATCAGGTAGGTCGTTTTGGTGAAACGTGGGGAGGGGAAAGGAGTCCCCTCGGCCGCCTGACAGTAGAGACCGGCAAAATCGACACCCGACGCCTTGGACCCGAGAAGCGAGTACCAGAAGCGTGCATTGAAATCGATCAGTTTTGGCTGCCCGTCCCTCTCATCCAGACGGAAATCGAGATGTGCCAGGCCGCTATAGCCGGTGAGCTCCACAAGTTTCCGGGTCAATCCGATAATTCCCGGATGATCCTCAAGCCGGATCGCTGTTGAAAAGAGAAATCCGTGGCTGGAGAGCCCCTTCTGTACAGTGTATGCCCGGATGGCCCCGTCAAGTGCCAGAAAACTGCAGTCGATGTTCTGACCGGGAATGAACTCCTGCAGGAGATGCTCCCGCCGCTCCGCCGGGGAGAACGCTTCCGTAAGCTGCCGCAGCTCCTCGCGGGTCGCAATACCGCGGATCCCTTTGCCGGCCGAGCCCCGGACCGGCTTGATCAGACAGGGGAATCCGATTTGATCCCCGGCCTCATCACGATCCGAGTGATCCAGAAGGACCGAACGGGCGTGCGGGAACTGCTGCTCTTCAAGCAACAAGTTCAGCCGATACTTGTTCACAAGCTTGTCGAACGTCTCCACCTCAGGCAGAGGCGGCAGTCTTACCCGATCGGCCAACTGCTCACGATGGAGGGAGAGGAAGCGGACAAAAAACTCATCCGCAGGAAGAAGCAGAGAGGCATTGGTCTCCCGGATCCGTTGCACAATTTCCGCAACCATCCCGCTTTCATCCTGCGATTCCAGAAAACCGTGAGACCGGAGGTATCGGGAGTATCGGACGCTGCCCTCTTTTCCGGGACGCCGGGAGAGGCCGTGCAGAACCGTATCGGGAAAGGTCCACCCGAGAGACCTGACAACAGGGAGTGCAATCGGATCGTCGATCCCCAGCAACAGGATGGAGGATGAAGAAAGCTCCGGCCTGTTTTGTTCGGGTCTCATCTGTCAGACTCTGGTGTTCGGTCCGTGTGCGGCACTTCCGTGTGCAGCATTTGCAGAGCGGTTGTTTCAGCCCCCCGGTTCTGCTCTTCACGCAGAACCGGTCTACACAGGTACCCTGCCCGCCGGTCAATGTTTCTTCATCCTGTAATGGTACAACACCGACGTAGGATTGTGTAAGAAGTTGCAGGGAGTGTGGAGGAAGGAGAGCAGATCCCTGAAGCCGCATCGGGCTGGAGTGTCGCCTCCAGGCAGCCGCCAGGCCCCTTTTTCCTGATGGCGATAGTGTTCTATAATCCGTATATAAAGCGTCATGGCAACAGGCAGCGGACGCGACTTGTACAGGGTCATCCGGAATGTCAGGATCGGCCGGCTGAAGGTTTGACGGAGATGCCGGATGACACAGGCCACGGTACGGTCTGCCTTACCTGTAATTCAACCTAATCGAACCAAAATGCTAACACGAAAAGAAGTACTGAAAATTCTTGCCACCGTCCCGGCAGGAGGTCTCATGGCGAGTGGACTCTTCAACACCGCCGTAGCCGGGCCGCTTGCCAGTACTGCAGGGGCGGGAGAACTCAAGGCAGGACCGCTCACTCCGGGACCGGACATCTTCCGATCCATCGGGGTGGAGCCGATCATCAACTGCCGGGGAACCTTCACCATCATCGGGGGATCGATCGAACATCAGTTCGTCAAGGAGGCGATGCATGCCGCTTCCAACAACTTCATCCAGTATGACGAGCTTGCCGAAGGGATCGGGCGTCGTCTGGCCGAAATCACCGGGGCAGAGTGGGGAATGGTCTCCTCGGGATGTGCGGCAGCCCTCAAGCATGTAACGGCAGCCTGTGTAACGGGTGGAAACCCGGAAATCCTGGTCCGCATCCCCGATCTGAGTGATGTGGAAAAAAATGAGGTGATCATACCGCGCCACTCACGGAACGTCTATGACCACGCGATCCGGAACGTCGGTGTAAAAGTAATCACCGTCCATAACGAACAGGAGTTCCTGGATGCCATGAGCAACCGGACGGCGATGATCTGTCTGCTTTCCGGGCGTACCGGCGAGCTGGGTCTCGAAAACATTGTCCGTCACGCCAAGCCGAGAGGAATTCCGGTTCTGGTCGATGCTGCAGCCGAAGATCTCACCATCCCCAATGTCCATCTTCAGATGGGTGCCGATGTGGTTGCCTACAGTGGCGGAAAAGCGCTTTGTGGGCCTCAGTGTTCCGGTATCGTTCTGGGACGCAAGGACATCCTGATGGCTGCATGGCAGGCCAGTTCACCGCACCACGGGCCCGGACGGGACAACAAGGTGGGACGGGAGGAGATGATCGGAGCACTTGCCGCCGTCGAGGCCTGGGCACGCCGCGACCACGATGCAGTATGGCGCCGATGGCTCTCCTACCTGAACACCATTCAGCAGCGTGTCTCCGGCATCCGTGGAGTGAGCACTGAAATCCATGAGCCGGCCGGCCTTGGCAACAAATCTCCCCGCCTGACCATCAGCTGGGATTCCGAGCGCTTTAACCTGACCGGCTGGCAGGCAGCAGAGATCCTGGGCCGAACCAAGCCGAGAATTGCAGTCGGCGGAAGCGACCGCGACAATACGGCCTCCATCAGCATCACCGCCGGACAGATGCAGCCGGGTGAAGCGGAGATCGTGGCCAACCGGGTTCACGAAGTTCTCACCATGAAGCATGAAAAACCGGGACGAATGGCACGACCGGCTGCCGACATCACCGGCCGCTGGAATGTCAATGTCCAGTTCTTCAACAACGAGAGCAACCACACCTTCATCATTGAGAAGCAGGATGGCAACTGGGTGTACGGCTCCCACCAGGGAGACTTCGCACTCCGTGACATGATGGGGACCATTGAGGGGAACGAGGTAAAGCTGGTAAGCAACTACAGAATACCGGGCGTTTCCGTCAACTACATCTTTATCGGAACCCTGAACGGAGACAGCCTTTCCGGGCGGCTCTTCATGGGTGAGTATCTCAATGCCCAATTCTCGGCAGAGAAACACACCTATCCGGAGGTCCGCAGACCTGTCAACGTGCCGGGAGGCCCTCCTCTCGCCACCTGATCCGGATGTTGCAAACCTGGAACGGAATTCTCGGAGACGGGACTCTGTTCCAGGTTTATCATTCAACATCCCTCGTAATGCGACCCGCACTTTTCCTGATTCTTCTCTCTCTCTTTGCAGGATGTCTGCAGGATGACATCAGCAGCCCCGAGGACGACACTCCCCAGGAACCGGACGTACCGGCAGGGTGGGAAGCGGTTCGGGCATTCCCATCTCTCTCCTTCAACCGGCCCGTCGATCTTCAGCATCCTAGTGATGGTTCCGGGCGGCTCTTTGTGGTCGGACAGGAAGGAACGATCCACTCCTTTCCCAACCGGGAGGATGCCGATACGGCCCACCTTTTTCTCGATCTCCGTGACCGTGTGGACGACAGCGGAACGGAAGAGGGGCTGCTCGGCCTCGCGTTTCATCCTGACTTTGAATCGAACGGCTGGTTCTTTGTGAATTACACCTCGGGCAACGGGACCCGGATCTCCCGATTTTCGGTCGCACCGGAGGATCCCTCCCGGGGGGATCCGCAGAGCGAGGAGGTGATCCTTTCCATCGACCAGCCCTATGCGAATCACAACGGGGGGCAGCTCGCCTTCGGACCCGATGGATATCTCTATATCGCACTGGGAGACGGGGGTTCGGCGGGAGATCCGCATGGGCACGGCCAGAACCGGAGCACTCTGCTCGGCACCATCCTCCGGATTGATGTGAACCGCCCGGAGGAGGGAAGGACTTACGCCATACCTCCCGACAATCCCTTTGCCGGAAACGGGGAAGGGCACCGGGAGGAGATCTATGCTTGGGGTCTCCGGAATCCGTGGCGGTTCAGTTTTGATACCGGGACCGGCCTTCTCTGGGCTGCCGATGTGGGACAAAATTCGCGCGAAGAGATCAATTTGATTGAGAGCGGAGGGAATTACGGCTGGAACATCATGGAGGGGAGCCTGTGCCATCCCTCATCCCGCAATTGTGACCCGGACGGCCTGATCTTTCCGGTCTGGGAGTACGGAAGGGACCAGGGGATCTCGGTTACCGGAGGATTTGTCTACAGGGGGGAAGAGCTGCCTGAACTTGAAGGCCTCTATATTTACGGGGACTTCGGATCGGGCCGCATCTGGGCGCTCGATCTGTCAAACCCGGACCGGCCGGAAAACAGGGAACTGCTCCGCGTCTCCTGGGCGATCTCTTCTTTCGGCACCGATACCGCCAACGAACTCTTCATTTGCAGTTTTGACGGGTATATCTACCGGCTCAGCCGCCGCTCCTGACCGATGTCCTCCCGCAAGCATACCGAATCGATCTCCTTCATGCGCTGGGCGCTGCCCGCAATGGGCTACCGGTCGGATGCTTTCAAGAAACCGATGAGGCAGGTCCTGAGAAAGATCCGCCACCGGATGCACTCGTTGGAGATCTGCACATTCCCAGAGTATCGTGATTACCTGAAGCTGCACCCTGAAGAGTGGGTGGTTCTGGAACGGCTCTGTGACGTGACCATCAGCCGGTTCTTCCGCAACCGCCCGGTGTGGGAGATGCTCCGGGACCGGATCCTGCCCGGACTGGTCCGCCGCCGCACTCCGGCGCCGCTCCGTTTCTGGTCCGTCGGTTCCTGCAACGGGGAGGAACCTCTGTCGATCG
>CAYTTA010000011.1:12671-51396 GCA_964440655.1 uncultured Balneolaceae bacterium | reverse complement strand
GAATACCGGACTCATGCACATAGATTCAGATGTGGCTCAGTCGGAAGAGGTAAAAACAGATCACCATGTCGGCTTCTGCGAAGCCCGGGTCACCGGCCCTCCTTGATTTTTCTTTCCGTTTCGGTCAACTGTTTGAACCCCTTCCCTTTGAGGTCCTGATATATTGACACAGATCATCTTGTTTAAGGTCTCATGAAAGAGATCCCTACCTGTAGTCATCTCATCAATCATATCCTGGAGACAGATGATATGGAACAGCCGAATGCTTCTCTCTGATCACCCGGATCATGAAGCTTCAGAGATGGTGGAATTTATCGCCCTCTGAGCAGGGCGTGAAGAATGGCACACCCTTTCTGATTCACTTCCGCCTGATTCCGCTCTTTTACGGGATAGACAAGCAGATCGGCCTGGCTCCTGTAGTCGGTCACGGCAAGGTAAAATCCGCCTGGCTTCTATAGGGTGTGGAGTACCAGATCCCATCACAGATCTTCTGCCGTGCCTGACTCTGATAAGAAGTATAGTAGATCATCAGATCGGCACTTGAACGATAATCCACGTAATGAAGAAGAACGTCCGCCTCGGTTGCCTGTTCCACCTGGTAAACATGCTGGCTCAAAGCACTCCCCGCTGTCGCCAGCTGGAGACAGATGAACAGGGTAATGAAGCAGACGTTGGATTGCATTGTTCGTTTTGTGATTGTTCGGGCTGGATATCACTGAACAATAAATCGGTTCAAACTATTCAGGAATGCTGAGTTGTTTCACCAAGCGACCATCTATACCAAGTACGATTATGAGCAAGAAAAACGGACTGCCATGAACAGGTGGAGTCAGCAATTGCTACGCATTATTTCAGGAGAAACAGAAACTGTAATTCACAAATTTGGTTAGCATCTCATTCTTATTAGAAGAATACGATCAATTACATATAACCTGCACAACCACTCCGGTATTCTTTTACATTAATCATGCACATTCGTATGTTCTCATGAGGTGAGCCAGAGTTGTAATCAATTGTTAGAAAATCACTTACAGTAGGTTAAAACTCTGAATTTCACTCACCATTTGAACCAAAAGGCTAATTGCAGTGAAAAAATTGATTTTAAGACATCTATTTAATGCTGAAATAGTGTAACCATCAAATGAAGTTTGGAAAGACAATTAAGATTTTTTTAATAGACGGTGATCCAAATGGCCGTATGAGTTGCGAGTTGTCAAATTGGACTGGCAAGGCTTACAAACTTCCGAGAATCAAAATTAAGGAATGTTCTGATCGGGTTGACTTGAATGGAACCGGGGTGTATTTACTGTTTGGTAAGGATGAATCCGGGAAAGACCTGGTCTATATTGGTGAGGCAGAAACGATTTTCAAACGATTGAATCAGCATCTCAATCAAAAAGAGTTCTGGAATGAGGCAATAGTCTTTATTAGTAAGGACGACAACCTGAATAAAGCTCATATCAAGTACATTGAAAACAGACTCTATAATATCGCCGGGAAAGCAAACCGTTACAAGGTTGATAATAATGTAATTCCAACGCAATCTTCGATTTCCGAACCTGACCAGGCCGAAATGGAAGAATTCATCGAGAATATAAAAATGCTCACCGGTACACTTGGGCATAAAGTATTTGAGGAGAAAAGGGATTTCAGCCCAAAGCAGGATAAAGGCACGTTTTATCTCAAGGCGACAAGAGGAGCAGATGCCACTGGCGAGCCCACCTCTGACGGCTTTGTCGTCTTTAAAGGATCAAAAGCAGCCGGTTCAACGGTGAAGTCAATAAACTCAAACTATCTAAAGCTCCGTCAAAAATTGATTGATGAGAGTGCATTGATTAAACGTGAGGGCTTCTATGAGTTCGCTGATGATTACATATTCAGTAGCCCGTCCACTGCTGCCGCAATAGTTTTAGGAAGAAACGCTAACGGTCAGACAAAATGGAAGCTGGAAAGCGGATTAACATTGAAAGAATATGAAACGAGCGATGTCAATTATTCAACTGATCAGACTGTATCGCTTTTGAGAGATTAAAGGTACTGAATCGCATTTACTCGCAGCCATTCAGAGAGCAATTTGATTAGGCGGTAAACACTCCTGCCTTGCAACCTTCTTGTAATCAGCCGACTTCTGCCCTTCAATACACCCCAAAGCAATAACGCCCTACATGACTATAATGGTAAGTCTTGCATGGCGTTCGGTAACCCATTCGAGAAATGAGCAGATTTTTGCTCTAAAAATAAAAAAGCCTTGCCGGCAAAGGTTTGCCATGCAAGGCTTCTCGAGGTCGTGGGACCGGGCGGAATCGAACCGCCGACACACGGATTTTCAGTCCGTTGCTCTACCAACTGAGCTACAGTCCCTTCCAGGAACAGGGCGGAAATATACACCCTTTCCAATCTCTAAACAAAGTCTGAAACAGATCCCGCACGATTTTTATTCATCCTTTGGCGATTTCAGTTCAGAATGCCCGGGACCTTTCCCGCCCGTCAGTTCCTCGCCCGGATATCCTTCAGATGCAGCTGCAGATGGCGGCGGTTGTTCCAGTTGTTCTCCTCAATCATGAAAGCCACATCGATCCCTCCCCTGGATTCGCGAATCATGGGCTGGTACTCATGCATATTGAAGCCGATCGCATCAAACACCGACCCATTCTGACGCAGACGGACCCGGAGATGGCCTTTCCCGACAATGGTCGGATCCCCGGCAATCTCCACTCCCTTGCTTACAAAAACCGGCTGCTTGTTGCCCGGTCCATAGGGCTCGAACTGGCTCAGCAACTTCCAGAACCGCATATCCACCTCTCCCAGGTCAAGCTGGGCGTCAATAAGCAGCTCCGGCTGAAACTTGCTCTCCGTCAGAGAGTCGCAGGCGATTTCATTTACGCGGTGTCGAAACTCATCCAGATTCTCCCGCTCCATCGTCAGGCCGGCCGCGTACTCGTGCCCGCCGAACTGCTCGAGCAGATCCGAACATTTCTCGAGCGCCCGGTAGATGTTGAATCCCCGTATTGACCGAGCCGATCCCTTCAGCTTTCCATCCACGGTGCTCAGCATGATCACCGGGCGGAAGTAGCGGTCCACAAGGCGGGACGCCACGATTCCGATCACGCCCAGGTGCCACTCATCGTGGTGCAGGACCACCGCCGAGTCCTCTTCCCGAACAGGGTGCTTCTCGAGCATCTCCATCGCCTCTTTAAGAGTCCTCGAATCGGTATCCCTGCGTTTTTTGTTGATCGCTTCCAGCTCTTCCGCATTCCGGTCGGCCTCCAGCGGACTTTCCGAAAGCATCAGCTCGACGGCGGTATTGGCATCTCCCATCCGCCCTGCCGCATTGATTCTGGGACCCAGCGAAAAAACGATACTGGTTGTGGTCACCGTACCCGGCTTCACTCTCCCTTTCTCCAGAAGCGCACGTATGCCGGGCCTCGGCTTGCGGTTGATCATCTCCAGTCCGGCCCGCATCATGATCCGGTTCTCATCAATGATCGGTACAATGTCCGAAGCGATGGATATGGCAATCAAATCCAGATAACAGTAGGCATTGCCTGCCGGGAGTCCCAGCCGGTGCAGTGTTGCCTCGATGAGCTTGAACGCCACTCCCGCCCCCGAAAGTCCGTCGAAAGGATAGGCGCAGTCCGGACGCTTGGGATCGAGAACCGCCACTGCATCCGGAAGAAGGCTTCCGACTGTGTGGTGATCGCAGATAATCAGATCCATTCCCAGCTGCCGTATCAACTTCGCTTCCTCAACAGCAGTAATGCCGCAATCAACCGAAATGATCAGCGAGGCGCCGGCATGGTGTGCATAATGAATCCCCTCGGGGTTGATACCGTACCCCTCCTTGAACCGGTGTGGAATATAGTAGTCCACCTCCAGTCCGAACCGGCGAAGGAAGAGGATAAGGGCAGCCGTGGCCGTGGTTCCGTCCACGTCGTAATCCCCATAGACCAGAACTTTTTCATGATCCCGGATGGCGCGGGAGAGCCGGAGCGAAGCCTCTTCCATATCCTTCATCCGGAAGGGGTCATGAAGATACTCGATCTCCGGCCGGAAGAACGATCTCGCCTGATCGAAGGTGTGGATATCGCGGATCGCGAGGAGTCGGGCAATTTCTGGAGGGACTCCCAGCTTCTGCCTCAAATCCTGGATGGCATTCTGACGCTTCGGTTCCGAGTAGACCCATCGAAAGGACATTCCTTCGCTCCTTGTGATTCTTTACAGGTGCCCCAAAGATAAAAGTCTCATGCAATTTTTCACCATGTAATCCTTTTTGATTCCTCAACCGCCATTTTTACCGGATTAGCAGACCATTGTATCTTACCCGGGCATACCCTTTATCTGATGCACAGAGCGTATCTTCTGCATGATGACCCTCAAAATTTTCACTCCTCCGGAGCGTTAAAGACGAAGCTCTTTATTCTATCCGATTTCCCCTAGAGAGGCAGAAAACTCTTTCTGATGAGTTTCTTCAGAGGAGCTGCACTGAAGCACTGAAGCTTTCGGAGAATCGATCGTTCATAGAGAGCTTCTGTTCACACCCGTAAATCCATACAAAGCTACATGTCACTGAAACACTCCATCCAGTTCCGGGACCGCCTGATCAAAGGAATCTCCCCGGAAGGGTATTTCCGAATTGCACTCGTCAAGACGACCGATGTGGTCCGTTCAGCAAAAGAGAGGCACAATCTCTCACTTCTCAACACCGTACTGCTGGGCCGGACCCTGACCGCGTCCATGCTCCTCGCCTCGGAGCTCAAAGGTGAAGAGCGGATCACACTCAGGCTGGAAGGAAGCGGACCGGTTAAAATGCTGGTGGCCGAAGCCAACCGGATCGGTGAGATACGGGGCTACTCGGCTCACTCTTCCGCCGAACTGGATTACACAAATGCAGACACCTCTCTGGGCGATGGTCTTGGCCTGGGACTGCTTACCGTATCAAAAGTACTCTACAACGAAGCGGAACCACGAAGCAGCACCATCGAGCTGGTACGGGGAGATGTAACAAGCGACGTGGCGCACTACCTGGCCCAGTCCGAGCAGATACCCTCTGCGGTGATGGTCGATGTAACCATCGATGAGAAGGGAGAGGTCTCCCAGGCGGGAGGACTGCTCATTCAGCGGCTGCCCGGCGCGCCCGATCATGTCATGGATGAGCTGCAGGAGAAGCTGATGACATTCGATTCGGTTCCCCATCTGCTCGAGAAGGGGCACTACCTTGACGAGATCATGATCGAAGCGGTCGCCCCCTATGAAGTGAAGGAGCTGGACCGTCAACCGGTTCACTTCTTCTGCCGATGCAGCAAGGAGCGTTTTCTTGCCGTTCTCTCCATGCTGAGCGTTCAGGATCTGAGGGAGATGGAGGGGAAAAGCCAGGAGGTGGTCTGCCACTTCTGCGGCGACCGGATGGAGATCTCTACCGAAGAGATCGAAGGACTGCTGATTGGCGCCCAGGCGAGGCTGAACTGACCGGTTCAGCCTCTTGCCGGGTTCACTCTCTTGCCGGGTTCACTAAATGGCAAACGAGGAACCGCACCCGCAGTTTTCCACGGCATTGGGATTCTCGAACGTGAATCCGCGGGCATCCAGCCCGTCCGGATAGTCGATTCGAATCCCGTCCAGATAGAGAAGGTGACGGGGATCTACAACAATCGGGATCCCCTCACTCTCCAGCTGGGTATCCTCTTCATTCTTGAAATCGAATCCGAGCCGGTAGTTGAGACCGGCGCAGCCGCCCCCTTCCACCGCCACCCTCAGGTAGAGATTCTCATCCAGCTTTTCTCTCTCACGAATCCGAAGAATTTCCCGGGCTGCCCGGGCGGTCAACCGGACCGGATCCCCCGGCATCTTATCGCCGGAAACGGGAGGCGCCGGCTGCTCATCTTCGAAATCCTGGTCAATCAGGGATGCGATGACATCGTCCAGATTTTCTTCAGGTCTGGCCATGGTTCTTCTTCTTTATAATCAGTCTTATTCCAATCGCTGGGAAAAGGTAAAATACTCAACATTGTCCCTATATGACAAACTCAGTATTCCCGCACTCGCCAGCGAGACCAGAATGCGGGAGGAGCGGAAAGTAGTCACGTTTACCAGCCTGGCGAAACCCTCGACGGTAATCTCGCCATACTCGTTCAGAAAGCGGAAAAGAGCCCGCTCCCTTTCACCATACTCAAACGTGACTCCCTCCTGGCTGGTCCCGTTTTTCAGCAGGTCAATCATCTCATCACTTGCCGTGACGCTTTTTGCACCGCGTCGCACATAGACATGCCGGACCTTCTTCCCCTTCACGTAGACCGGTTTCTGGTCCGCTTCCGGCACGGAGATCACCATGACATCCAGGCCGGAATAGTGCACCAGCTCGATCTGCACCGGGACAGCCGGAGTGCAGATCTCGGAAGCGGCTTTCTGAACCGTATACTCCTCTTCAAAATAGCCCTGGATCCCGGTGACCGTCCGGTCGTCACTCACGCCGATGAGTATCGTGCCTCCGCCACCGTTGGCGAAAGCCGATATTTCGCGGGCCATCTTGATTGCGTCGGGAGCCGTCTTCTTGAACTCCAGAAACTCCCCTTCTCCCGTCCGGATCAGATTCTTCAGATCCCAGGGTCGCATCGATGAGATGTTGATCATGCCTTCACGAGGGGTCTTCATCGTTCCGGAATGAAATGCTGGAACTATAGATAAATGGGAACTACAGATAAAAAGAAAAACTGTCCCTTCAGATTAGAATCTCTTCCTTGGGTCTACGTGTCATCAGCTCAAATAGTATATCGCCCGGTTCGACATCTTCAAAAAGCACCTTGTAGACGGCAGCGGTAATCGGCATGTCCACCCCGTTTCTCAGCGCCCACTCATGAACCGATTTGGTGGTCCGCACCCCTTCGGCCACCATTTTCATCCCACCCATGATCTCGTCCAGAGGCTCTCCCCGCCCGATTCTGTAACCCACATTACGGTTCCGGCTGTGTTCGCTCGTGCAGGTCACGATCAGGTCTCCCATTCCTGTAAGTCCGGAAAACGTATCCTGAGAGGCCCCCAGAAGCATCCCCATCCTCTTCATTTCATGAAGGCCGCGGGTGATGAGGGCGGCTTTCGCATTGTCACCGAGCTGTGCGCCATCCACGATCCCGGCAGCAATGGCCATCACATTCTTCACCGATCCACCGATCTCCACACCCGTCATGTCATGATTGAGATAGACCCGGAACATCGGGGTCATGAACGCTTCCTGAATCCGGCGGGCGGTACTTTTTGAATAGGCAGCGGAGACAACGGTGGTCGGTTTGAATTTCCCCACCTCCTCGGCATGGCTCGGTCCGTAGAGAACGCCGATATGATCCTCTATGATCTTCCCTTCCAGAACCTCCACCAGGACCTGGGACATGGTCATAAAAGTCTCCTGCTCGATCCCCTTGGATACGGTGACGACAATCTCATCGCCGGTCAGCAACGGCTTCAGCTGTGAGGCGACCTGCCGGACAGTATGGGACGGAGTGGCGATCACCACCATTTCGGTTCCCTCAAGAACTTCACCGAAGTCCGTGAAACAGCGAATGCATTCCGGCAGGCGGACGTCACTCAGATAGCGTGGATTGTACCGGTGGCGGTTCACTCCGCGGGCGATCTCCGCTTCACGGGCCCAGAGCGTCACTCTCTGGTTGTTTTCGGCCAGCACCACGGAGAGGGCCGTACCGAAGCTGCCGGCACCGATCACACTAACCTGCTTCACACAGAACCCTGTTTTTCGTTGATCCTGCCTTTGCCCAGAAAGTTGATTTTATTCTCCGTTCCGGTCCAGAGACGCTTGATGTTGCCGTGATGCTTGGCAATGATGATGCAGGCCAGGACCGAAGTGAAAATATAGATACTGGGATCGATGGACCAGTTGAAGACCCGGATCAGGATAAACTGGGAGAGGGGATAGGAGATGGAGCCGATTATGGTCCCCAAAGAGACATAGCGGCTAATCCAGATCACGGCGATAAAGATGACCAGAGTGATCGTGATGGAGAGAGGTTCGATCCCGTAGAGCATTCCCGCTGCCGTGGCGGCTCCCTTCCCACCGTCGAACGAGGCGTAGAGCGGGAACATGTGACCGAAGACCGCGACCGCTCCACAGGAGATTTTCAGAAACGAAGCCGGATCCCATACGATCGGGGTGAGGGGTGTACCGATTTTCCAGGCCAGCTGGCTGATCACAGCGGTGCAGAGAAAACCTTTGGCAAAATCGATCACCAGTACCAGCAGACCGGCCTTCCAGCCCAGTACCCGGAACGTATTGGTCGCTCCGGCATTTCCGCTTCCGAACTTCCGTATGTCAATTTTTTTATAGAGCCTTCCCACCCAGAGGGAGCTGGGAATCGACCCGATCAGGTAGGATGCTAACAGTACAGCGGCTAAAGGGATCATGAAAAGCGGTCCGTTTATACCCGGATGGCATTCGGTGAATGTAGTAAATATACCGGGCCGATGCGAACGGTCACCGTCCGAAATCCATGATCAGTGCCAGATGGGACGTAGGCTATACGTGCCTCTCGGCGTGGTAGGAGGAACGTACCAGTGGTCCGCTTTCCACATGCTCAATTCCCAGACTCTCCCCGATCTCCTTGTATTCGGCAAACTGATCCGGATGGATCCACTCGATAACCGGATGATGCATTTTGGTCGGTTGCATATACTGGCCGATGGTAAGCACATCCACTTTGTGCTTTACGCAATCCTCCATCAGCTGGATCACCTCCTCCCGTGTCTCCCCCAGCCCGACCATGATTCCGGTCTTGGATCGCAGTCCCTGCTCCTTTACACGCAGAAGAAGTTCCAGCGACCGCTCGTACCGCGCCTGGGGGCGGACCGACCGGTAGAGTCTCGGAACGGTCTCCAGGTTGTGGCTCAGCACATCGGGCGGAGTGTTGATGACAATCTGCAGGGCATCCCAGACGCCACGGAAATCGGGGATCAGCGACTCGATCGTCACCCCGGGTATCTCCTCCCGGAGCAGACGGTGGCATTCGGCAAAAATGGGCGCTCCGCCATCCTCCCGCTCATCACGGTTTACCGAGGTGATCACAACGTGGCGGAGTTTCATCCGCCTGGCTGCATCGGCTACCCTTCGGGGCTCGTCCCAGTCCAGATCCTTCGGCGGGCGACCGGTTTTGACCGCACAAAATGAGCAGGAGCGGGTGCAGACATCGCCGAGAATCATGAAGGTCGCTGTGCCGGCTCCCCAGCACTCACCCATGTTCGGACAGCGGGCCTCCGAGCAGACCGTATGGAGATTGTACTTGCGTATGGTCTCGGAGACCTCCTTGAATTTCTCTCCGGATGGGAGTTTCACCCTCAGCCAGTCGGGCCGCTTTCCCCCAGGGGTGCCGCGTTCAATGATCTCCAGTTCCCTGATCATGCTGTCTCCTCGCCCGTGATGAGCCGGACCTTGTTTGTTTCGGATGATGTGCCGGCCTGCGCCGGTTTATGAATAATTGCCCGTTCGGTTCCGGTTCAGGGATGCGCGTGCTCCTCTTGGGTAACGGATGGCACAAACCTTCGGGCAACGCCGGCTGGCAACTGATTCCCCGAGAGTTACGGGGCATCTGCCAAGGGTCCAAGATACGAAATATGGTGCCCGCTTTCCGGAAGAGTTGCCCCTCCCACGAATTCGACCCCGAACAGGTCGGCAAAATGTTTCATGATCCGACCTTTCGCCTCTTCCGGATCCTGCCTCCGGCCGACAAGTTCTTCCAGACTGGTCACACCCCGGTCGGAAATGCCGCAGGGTACGATATGGCCGAAGTAGCTCAGATCGGTATTCACATTGAAAGCAAAACCGTGCATGGTAACCCACCGGGAGCATCGGACCCCGAACGCACAGATCTTTTTTCCCTCAACCCAGACTCCCGTCAGCCCCTCCGTCCTTCCGGCGCTGATTCCGTAATCGCCACAGACCCGGATGATCGTCTCCTCCAGATATCGAAGGTATTTGTGGATGTCGGTGAAGTAACGCTCCAGATCGAGTATCGGGTACCCCACAATCTGACCGGGGCCGTGATAGGTGATATCCCCGCCACGGTCGTTTTCCACAAACTCGGCATCAATGCGGCGAAGCTCTGCCGCACTTCGGAGAAGATGGGCGGGATTTCCGCTTTTCCCGAGCGTGTAGACGTGAGGATGCTCGACAAAAAAGAGCACATCGTTTGAACGGGGAGGAAGGGGGAGGCCTGGAAGAAGCTCCCGCTCCCTCAGTTTCTCCCCGATAAGACGCTGCTGAACCTTCCGCTGAAGGTCCCACGCCTCCTGGTAGCCGGTCAGCCCCAGATCGTAAACTTCCACCCTGTTCATGGCCATGCACAGATCCCGGGATCTGCGCCCGTTAGATTTGGGGCATTGCTGCCCCGGTTCTCAATCAGGCCGCAAGCGGCCTCTCTCACACTCCGAAGTATTACCCCTTCGGCTTGCTGCCCAGGTGCACCCCTTCGCCATACGCTTCTGCGGCGGCTTCCATGATGGCCTCGCTCATGGTCGGGTGCGGATGGACACCGCTGATGATCTCGCGACCCGTGGTCTCCAGGTCCCTTGCAATCACCGCTTCCGCGATCAGTTCGGTCACATGGGCACCGATCATGTGGCAGCCAAGCCACTCCCCGTACTTCGCGTCGAAGATCACCTTCACGAAGCCCTCTTCCTGTCCCAGTCCGGTCGCTTTTCCGCTTGCCGAGAAGGGAAACTTGCCGACCAGGATCTCATATCCCTCATCCTTGGCCTGCTGCTCGGTGAGACCGACCGATGCCACCTGCGGTTCGCAGTAGGTACAGCCGGGAATATTGTTGTAGTTGAGCGGAAGCGGATCCTTTCCGGCCAGTTTCTCCACGCAGATGACCGCTTCGTGGGAGGCCTTGTGTGCCAGCCAGGGGCCGCCGGCCACGTCACCGATGGCATAGATGTTAGCGGCGGTGGTACGGTAGGTATCCCGGTCCACCTTGATGGTGCCTCTCTCATGCTCGACACCCGCTTTTTCCAGGCCGATATTCTCCACGTTTCCGACCACACCGACGGCGGAGAGCACCACATCGGCGCTGATCGTCTCCTCCCCTTTGGGGGTCTTGAGGGTCACCTTGACCCCTTTGCCTTTCGTATCCACTTTTTCGACGGAGCTTCCGGTAAAGATCTTCAGCCCTTTCTTCCGGAAAATCTTCTCGAGCTCCTTGCCCACCTCCTTGTCCTCAACCGGCAGCAGCTGGTCCTGAAGCTCCACAATGGTCACCTCGGTTCCCATCGTATGGTAGAAATAGGCAAACTCCACACCGATCGCGCCGGCTCCGACCACCACCATCTTCTTCGGCTGTTTCTCCAGCTGGATGGCGGTCTCATAGTTGATCACTTTCTTTCCATCCACCGGAATGTTGGGCAGCTCACGGGCACGGGCCCCGGTGGCGATGATGAAATGCTTCGCCCGGATCACCTCCTGCTCCTTCCCTTTCTCATCCTGGATGGAGAGTTCGGTTCCGGACTTGAAGGATCCCGTCCCCATGAAGACCTCGATCTTGTTCGCCCTCATCAGGAACTGGACGCCCTTGCTCATTTTGCCCGCGACATTGCGGCTTCGTTTGATCACTGCCGGAAAATCGACCGAGTACTCTTTCACCTGAATTCCGTAGTCGCCGGCATTCTGGATCGATTCATACACTTCGGCCGACCGCAGAAGGGCTTTTGTCGGGATACAACCCACGTTCAGACAGACCCCCCCAAGATGCCGTTTCTCGACGATAGCGGTCTTGAATCCCAGCTGGGAGGCGCGGATCGCTGCCACATACCCGCCGGGTCCGCTTCCGATTACACATACGTCAAACTCTTTCGCCATAATAGGTCCCCTTCATTATCAGTTAGTGATCACATTCGTGAAACCGGCAATCTTCCTCATAACGATCCGGCACAGGGGAGGAATTTAAGGAACTTCAGCCAGAATTTTAAACCGCGGCACCCCTTCCCGTTGCGGGCAACCCTCTCCGGCGGTTCGTTCATCCTGTCTCCCGTCATCAACCGGGGCGTCACCTTTTGTAAAGGAAAAGATTCTCCACCCCGACCTTCTCCTCAGCCTGGTGGAGCGCATACTGACTGTCAAACAGAACAAGCGGATTCCCCTCCAGATCCCTTGTAACCCGGGTGGAATAGCTGCTCTCCAGTTTGCCGACCAGGTCGGGATCGTCCCCGGGAAGCCACCGTGCGGCGTGGTAGCTCACCTGCTGCTTCACCAGCTCGACCCCGTACTCCGCTTTCATCCGGTGCTCCACCACCTCGAACTGAAGAACTCCCACCGTCCCCAGCAACAGCTCGTTGCCTACGCCTCCGGGCACTTCGAACACATGCACGACTCCCTCCTCGGAAAGCTGTTTCAAACCTTCCCTCAGCTGTTTCCTCCGGAACGGGTCCCGGGTGGTTACTTTCATGAAATGCTCGGGCGTAAAGAGGGGGATGACATTGAACTCTACCGGCTCCTCGCTGTAAAGGGTACTTCCGATGCGGAAAAATCCGGGATTGAAGAGCGAGACGATGTCGCCCGGCCACGCCTCCTCCAGGATATGACGCTCATCCCCGAGAAGCGTGTGGGGGGTGGACATTTTCACCTTTTTCCCGGTTCCCGCGTGGGTCACTTCCAGACCCCGCTCGAACCGGCCCGACACGACGCGAAGAAAAGCCGCGCAGTCGCGGTGATCGGGATTCATGTTGGCCTGAAGCTTGAATACAAATCCGCTGAAAGGCTGATCCAGATTCCGATCCTCCCCTTCCGCATCCTGATAGAGCTGGGGGGAGGGGGCCAGTTTTTCAAAGTACTGCAGAAAGACATCCAGTCCGAAGTTGTGGAGGGCAGATCCGAAAAAGACCGGGGAGGCTTCACCCCGGGAGAACGCTTCCTGATCCATCTCTTCAAACATCTCTTCAATGAGCAGGATCTCCTCTCTCAGCTCCTCGATCTCCGCCGGGGCAAGGTCCACCCGGGAGAGCCCCTCTTCGAAGGAGAAAACCTCGGCCTCCGCCTTCCGGGCTCCATGATCCACTCGCAGATAGAGGTGCATCTCCTTGCCGATAAGGTCGTAGATCCCCTGAAATCTCTGCCCGTACCCCACCGGCCAGCTGGCGGGCACCGCTTCGATCCCGAGCTTCTCTTCAATGTTGCTCAGAACTTCCAGCGGCTCCATCCCGGGACGATCACACTTGTTGACAAACGTGATGACCGGGACCTGCCTCATCCGGCACACTTCAAAGAGCCTCTCCGTCTGCTCCTCCACCCCTTTCGCCACGTCGATCACCATCAGCCCGGAGTCGGCCGCCACCAGAGTCCGCAGAGTATCTTCGGAGAAATCCTTGTGCCCCGGAGTATCAAGAAGGTTGTAGCGGATCCCGTCTTTTTCAAAACGCAGCACCGAAGAGGTAACCGAAATGCCTCTCTCCTTCTCGATGGCCATCCAGTCGGAAGCGGCATATCGGGAAGCTTTCCGTTGCCGGACAGACCCTGCTTCATGGATGGCGCCTCCATAAAGCAGAAGTTTTTCCGTCAGCGTGGTCTTGCCCGCGTCGGGATGGGAGATAATGGCGAAAGTCCGGCGCTTTTCCGCCTCTGCCAGGATCCGGGTGGTATGAGTTTCAGTATCAGGCATAAAGTGTTGTTTTTCAGGCCAATCGTACAAAATACGAAGGATCTGACTCTATCTCACGCTGAAATCGCACCTGCAGAAGGCCGATGACGCGAGGAGCTCCTCCCGGAAAACACTTCGATGTGGTGCCCGAAAATGCGGCAGTATGGAGAACCGGAGGGTGAGCCCCTGAAGGCTGGACTTCATGGATGTAAGGGTATCGGATCAACCCGGGATTTCTATTCATGGCTCCGTCCTCTATATTCGGACAGAGATCCGGATTCGAGAACAGAGAACCTCTTTGCGAAGTGATTCCGACAGAAGAGGTCAGGATAGGATCTCTCGCCCCGAACCAACCGCATCACCCATGAAACTGCAAGACAAGACAGCCATTGTAACGGGCGGAGCCAGTGGTATCGGTCTCGCCATCTGCGAACGGTTTGCCCGGGAGGGGGCCCGCGTCGTGATTCTGGATCTGAATGAGGAGCAGATGGAATCGGCGGTGCAGCGGCTGGAAAAGGAACAGGGCTCTCAGGGTGCGGAGTTCCATCGGTGTGACGTCTCCGACGGCAGAGAGGTGGAGCGGGTTGTTTCCGGGCTCGGGAAACCGGTCGACATCCTGGTAAACAACGCGGGGGTTTCCCACATCGGAACACTGGCCGATACCACGGAAGAGGAGTTTGACCGCGTCTACCGGATCAATGTGAAAGGGGTCTACAACTGCAGCAGGGCGGTGATCGGAGGAATGATGGAGCGTCGTGGCGGGGTGATCCTAAATCTGGCCTCCATCGTCTCCCATGTTGGTATCCCGGACCGGTTCGCCTACTCCATGAGCAAGGGAGCGGTTCTGACCATGACCTATTCCATTGCCTGTGACTACCTCTCCTACAACATCCGGTGCAACTGCATCGCCCCGGCACGGGTCTATACGCCCTTTGTCGAAAATTACCTGAAGAACCACTATCCGGGCCGGGAGAAAGAGATGTTCGACCGGCTTTCGGCGACCCAACCCATCGGCCGCATGGGACAGCCGGAGGAGATCGCCGGACTGGCCCTCTATCTCTGCTCCGATGAAGCCTCCTTCATCACAGGCACCTCCTTTCCCATAGATGGAGGCTTTCTTACACTCAAGCCGTAATGCCGGCACCGGGCGGAACTCCCCCCGAACCGTAAACCGACACTGTAACCAGACATCAGACAGACTCATGAAACTTATCCGCTACCGATCCAACGGACAGGAAAAACCGGGCGTTCTTCTTGAAAATGGCCAGGCCATCGACTGCAGCGCCTTCGGGGAGGATTACAATGAACAGTTTTTCGGAACCGACGGTCCCGGGAGGCTGAAGCAGTGGCTGGACACGAACCGGGACAGCTGTCCGGCGATCGACTCCTCCGCACCTCTTGCCTCTCCGGTTGCCCGTCCCTCCAAATTGATCTGCGTGGGGCTGAACTATGCCCGCCATGCCGCGGAGACCGGCGCCACTCCCCCCGAGCAGCCGGTGCTCTTCATGAAAGCAACCTCTGCCATTGTCGGACCCAATGACGACCTGATCCTTCCCAGAGGGAGCAAGGCCACCGACTGGGAAGTGGAACTCGCCTTTGTGATCGGCAAACGGGCCAGCTATGTGGAAGAAGATGACGCGATGGATCATGTGGCGGGGTATCTGCTCCACAACGACTACAGCGAGCGCGATTTCCAGCTGCATCATGGCGGACAGTGGGTGAAAGGAAAAAGTGCCGACACCTTCGCGCCTTTGGGTCCCTGGCTGGTGACCCGGGATGAGATTGCCGATCCCCACAACCTGCGCCTCTGGCTCAAGCTGAACGGGGAGACGGTTCAGGACAGCTCAACCTCCGACATGATCTTCACCATTCCCCAGCTCGTCTCCTACATCAGTCGCTACATGACGCTTCTGCCGGGGGATATCATCTCGACCGGCACGCCGGAGGGAGTGGGAATGGGAAGAAACCCGCAGGTCTATCTGAAACCGGGCGATGTGGTGGAGCTGGGGATCGAAGGTCTGGGAAGTTCCAGTCAGGAAGTAAAAGCTCCACTCTGATCCTGCGTTATCCCCCTATGAAGATCGGACTCTTCGTTCCCTGTTACATCGACCAGCTCTATCCGCATGCAGCGCGAGCAACGCTGGAACTGCTGGAATATCTGGAGTTCGAGGTGGTTGTGCCCGAAGGGCAGACCTGCTGCGGGCAGCCGCTCGCCAACATGGGGCATGCGGCGAAGACCGCACAGATCACCGATCGGTTTGCCGCGCTCTTCTCCGGATGCGATTACATCGTCGCGCCTTCGGGAAGCTGTGTCTACCACCTGCGACATCAGACCCGATTCTCCGAAATGACCAGCGTGCCGGTGCTTGAACTGTGTGAATTCCTTCATACAGTTCCCGGTTCGAAACCGATAAACGCATGGTTCCCATGGAAAACGGGACTCCACCTGAGCTGCCACTGGCTGCGTGGTCTGCGGCTCGCTTCCGCATCCGAACTGGGAGGCCCCCGCTACTCGGTCGCCGAAGAGCTGCTCCGGCAGGTGGAAGGTCTGGAGCTGGTGCCTCTGGACCGGACCGATGAGTGCTGCGGCTTCGGAGGCACCTTCGCTGTGAGCGAGGAGGCGGTCTCGGTCGCCATGGGGAACGATCGTCTGAACGACCATCAGCGCAACGGAGCCGAAGTGATCACCGGAACCGATCTCTCCTGCCTGATGCATCTGGAAGGGTTGATCCGCCGGCAGGGCCGTAAAATGCGGGTGATGCACATTGCTGAAATACTCAACTCAAGGAGAGGAAATGGATCATCCGGCAGGGGCTGAACGGTTTCTGAGGGACCCTGAACGGGTGGCGTGGCATGATGCGATGATCTGGCTGACCCGGACCAAACGCGATGCCTCTCTTCCGTCCGTCCCGGAGTGGGAGGAGCTCCGCGAGCAGGCCTCACAGATCAAGGCCCACACACTCTCCAGGCTGGATGAATACCTCCTACAGTTTGAGCGCAGTGCCACTGCCAATGGGGTGAATGTCCATTGGGCGGCCGACGCCGGGAGCTTTAACCGGACGGTCTACGAGATCCTGAAAAAACACCGGGTCCGGAGTGTGGTCAAGAGCAAGTCGATGCTCACGGAAGAGTGCGGCATGAACCCCTTTCTGGAAGCCCGCGGAATCACCGTGACCGATACCGATCTGGGAGAGTGGATCGTCCAGCTCTCCGGTGAGCGACCCTCCCATATCGTGATGCCGTCGGTCCACAAGAAGGCAGAAGATGTGGACCGTCTCTTTCAGGAACAGCTGGGGACCGCTCCGGCAAACGGAGATGCCGAATATCTGGCCGGGGAGGCAAGAAAGGTCCTTCGAAAACGATTTCTCGAAGCCGATGCCGCCATCACGGGGGTGAATTTTGCCGTTGCGGAGACAGGCGACATGGTCGTAGTAACCAACGAAGGCAATGCCGACATGGGGGTGCACCACGCACCTCTCCACATCGCGGTCATGGGGATCGAGAAGATCATCCCCCGCTACCGGGATCTGGGGCTTTTCCTGCGCATGCTGGCACGCAGCGCCATCGGCCAGGCGATCACATCCTACACCTCCCACTTCCGCAGCCCTGCAGAGGGAAAGGAGATGCATGTGATCCTGGTTGACAACGGCCGCTCCCGCCAGCTGGGCAGAGCGGAATTCCGGAGTTCTCTGGCCTGCATCCGCTGCGGCGCATGTGCCAACACCTGCCCGGTTTATCGTCGGAGCGGAGGGCACAGTTACAACTCGATCATACCCGGACCGATCGGAGCGATCCTGGCACCCAACATGGACCTGAAAAAACATGCCTCCCTTCCGTTCGCCTCGACTCTGTGCGGATCGTGCAGCGATGTCTGTCCGGTAAAAATCAATATCCATGAGCAGCTCTATGCCTGGAGGCAGATCATCATCCGGGAGGGGGCGGGGCCGGGTGCCATCGAGAACACCGGGGCCACCGTGGTTCAGAAAGTGATGGAGAAACCGGGTTTGTACAGAGCTTCCGGGAGGATCCTGCGGGGATGGATCCGTTATTTTCCCGGCTTCCGCACCTTTCTGAAATGGAGTTCCTGGGGGAAAGAACGGGATCTGCCCGATCCCCCCGAACAGAGTTTTCAGGAGTGGTACCGGAACCGGAACAGAGACAAAGTTGGAAAAGGAGGAGGGAGATGAGCGACCGTGAACGAATCCTTCAGGTCCTCCGGGCCAACCAGCCTGAACCACTGCCCGATCCGGAGAGAGTGAACTACGGGGGAGGATCCGGCCCTTCACTCATTGATTCCTTCACCCTGCAGGCCCGCAATTCAGGAAGCACCGTCCATCTGCTGGAGAACCGTTCCGCAGTAGCATCCCTTCTGCAGGAGGGGAACTTCGAGAGGGTCTGGAGCAACCTCGACGGGGTCGAGATACCGGGAGCACCACCCGTCGGCACACTCCCGGAAGAACCTGACAAACTCGATCTCGTTCTGATGGAGGGCCTCCTCGGCGTGGGCGAGAATGCAGCGATCTGGGTCCCTTTCACTCATCCTGCCCATCGCCCCCTCCCCTATGTGACCCGCCATCTTTTTCTGCTTCTCTCCACCGGAAGGCTGGTTGAATCGATGCATGACGCCTATGAACGTCTTCAGGGAGAGTCCTACGGTTTCGGCGCCTTCATTGCCGGACCCTCCAAGACCGCCGACATTGAACAGAGACTGGTGATGGGCGCGCATGGACCGCTCTCACTCACCGTGGCCCTGATCCGCGGGGAGTAGCGAGTTTTCTGTCCTCCGGGGTAGTGCGACCCCGGAGCCACGGAATCAGCTGCTGCTCCAGCCAGACAAAGAGCTCCTTCTCATATTCACGGGTCCCGTCGTTCCGATCCGCATCGGAAGTCACCGCTATGACCGCATCCAGTGTTGGAAGCAACAGAATGAACTGTCCGCCATACCCCCAGGCATAGCGGACCTCCACCTCCCCAGCCGGACGGATCCACCACATGTAGCCGTAGTCATAGAGGTTCCAGTTGCTGCGGGTATGCACCGAAAGCGACTCCCTGATCCACTCCTCCGAAACGATCCTTTTTCCTCTCCAGAGCCCTCCATCCAGAACCATTCTGCCGATCCTCCAGAGCGCCATGGGACTCAGGAACAGATTGTTCCCTCCCATCGGGTATCCCTGCGGATCACGCTCCCAGAAACCGGGCTCGATCCCGAGCGGGGTGAAGAGGAATTGACCGGCAAAATCGTACGTGTTCATCCCGGTTGCCTCCGAAAGGATCACCGAAAGCAGGTGAGAGGTACCGGTACTGTAGATCATCACTTCCCCGGGACGGGCACGCAGGGGACGTTCCAGAATAAACCGTACCCAGTCCCGGCTGGTGACCCAGGCACCGTAATTGTAGTAACTGGTCGTTTCCAGGCCGCTCCGCATGGTCAGAAGATCCTGAAGAGTGATGGAAGCCTTGATGGGATCGGAACTCTCATCAAACCGGTCGGGAAGCATCTCCTGCAACGTCTGGCCGGTTCCGTTCAGATAACCCCGGTCAATGGCGATTCCCACAAGCAGGGAGAGGATGCTCTTGGATGCCGATTTGGTATTGACCGCCTTCTCCCGGCTCATGCCATCCAGGTAGTGCTCCATGATGACCGATCCATGCCGGCCGATCACCAGGCTGTTCACCGTTCCGATCCGTTCAAAAGTCTCAATCATTTCCGCTTCTGAGACCGCCGACTCCCGATAAAGACCGCTTTCATCAAGAGCTCCGCCGGGAATGGCACGGCCCGGCAGCAACGAAGCCGATTCGGCTGTGACGGTCACCGATTCCCTCTCCACCCCGGTCAATACCAGCGAGATTACGACTCCCGTCAGGAATATCATCCCCGCCGCTCCGGACAGGACTCTTCTTCTGAATGCCATTTTCCCTTTCCTGTATTTACTTCATCTCTCCTGTCTCTGCCTGAACAAACATCCCGGCTGAACCGTGTCGGCTATCGCCTTTCTCTGCCGCCATTTCTGCCGATTGCCTGAACCTGCCTGCGTTTTACCGTCTGCCTGAACCTGCCTGCCGGCTACGCCGTCCTGAAGGAGATCCGCGCACAGAAAAGTGGGCATCCGGTCAAACCTTCGTCCAGAGGCAGACCCGGCCTCACAAAGTGTAAGCGCTTTTCCTTTTTGTATAAATAAATTTTTATTAATTCTGTTTTTGATAAATAATCTATTGTGATTTTCTTCTCAGCCCTTAACTTTTTAGGTGTAATCGCAATCAGTCCACTCTACCATGAAAAGAAAAGTGCTCAGGCTGCTGCCTCTCCTCGCTGTGTTTCTGCTCCTCACAATCACTCTCACCGGTCTTCACCCGGCTTTCTTGTCGGTAGCTGATTGGACTCCCGGATCGGAGAGAGCGTCTTCTTCCGCAACAGCGGTCTCTTCCGGGGACCACCTGCCGTGGCTTGCCCCGGACCATCCTCCGGATGCGCCCATTGCATCGATCTCCTTTAGAGTCGGGGATGCCCCGGATCGCGCAGGTATCTCCGACCCTTCTCTCGCCTTTGTGATCGACAATCTCTGGATTCTTGTTGCAACCGCCCTGGTCTTTCTGATGCATCTCGGTTTTGCGACGGTGGAGAGCGGCTTTACCGAAGCGAAAAACTCGGTGAATGTGATCTACAAGAACCTCTTCATCCTCTCGGCAGGAGTGATCACCTATGCACTGGTGGGATATGGAATCATGTATCCACAGGAGTTCAACGGCTTCCTTGGGTTTGACGGTTTCGGTGCCGGGTTGAACCGGGCCGCTCTCTCTGCCCAGAGCGGGGCATCCGAAGAACATACCACACCCTGGACCGATTTCATCTTCCAGGCAGTTTTTGCGGCCACTGCAGCTTCCATTGTCTCGGGCAGCGTGACCGGTCGAATCAAACTGCCCTCCTTCATGCTCTTTGGCACCCTGCTGGTTTCCTTCTCCTATCCGATCACCGGAAGCTGGCTTTGGGGCGACGGATGGCTTTCCGGGCTGGGATTCCACGATTTTGCAGGGTCCACGATGGTACACGGTGTGGGAGGCGCGGCAGCTCTCGCCTGTGTTCTGTTGCTGGGACCACGGAAAGGCAAGTACCGGAACGGAACCATCCACGCCATTCCCGGTCACAACATCCCTCTTGCCACCATCGGAGTGTTTCTGCTCTGGGTCGGCTGGTTCGGATTCAACGGCGGATCGGTCCTGAGTGCCGATCCCTGGATGGTCTCCTATGTTTTTGTGACCACCGCCCTCTCCTCCTGTTCGGGCGCTCTTTCGGCCATGCTTACCACCTACCTAAGCTTCCGAAATCTGGATGCTCCCATGGCACTGAACGGTATACTTGCCGGTCTGGTCGGGATAACGGCCGGCGCCGATCTGGTCTCCCCGATGGCGGCCGTGACCATCGGGGCTGTCTCCGGCATGCTCGTTGTCTACTCCATTCACCTTCTTGACAGACTGAGAATAGACGATCCGGTCGGTGCCATCTCCGTTCACGGTGTCTGCGGCATCTGGGGAACCATTGCAGTGGGTCTTTTCGCATCAGGGACAAGCCTCTGGATCCAGCTGGCAGGCACTGCAAGTGTAGTCGGTTTCACCTTCCTCTTCAGTTTTCTTCTCTTCGGTGCCATCCGGGCAACCTTTGGGGTCCGGGTCACCGACAAGGTGGAAGACGCCGGTCTCGATCTGGCCGAGCACGGGAACAGTGCCTACCCCTACTTCATGGGTGTTCCGGTCACTCCGTCCCTGACCGAGGAGTGAATGTCACCTCCGCTCCTCCGCTTGCCGGCAGCTGGCACGAAGAGTGCCGGCACTTTGTCAGACCGGCAAATCGTAGTACCACTCACCAGACAATCAGGAATCGGAGAGATCCCGTGAAGGGATCTCTTCTTCATTTTGTAACGGCTCCCTGCGTCTCGTATATTCCGCCAAAACAACCAGGGAGATGCCGGAACAACCACTTCTATCCGTACTGTTGCCGACCGGAGAGCAGCCGGACCCTTTTCTGTCGATGCTGCAGCTCTTGCTGGAGTTCCGACTGCCGGAGGTGGAACTGGTGATCATCCACGACGGGGTAGAGGATGCCCTGGACCGGGAGATCCGGCAGCTGCTTGATCATCACCCCGACGATCGTCACTTCTATCTGGAGCATCCGCAATCTCACGGGCGGGGACGCAGCCTGAATGAAGCACTCGGTTATGCGAGCGGGCAGTTTGTCTGGTCACCACTCCGGGCGGACCGGCTCAATCGCGGGCTGCTCCGCGAAGCGCTCCGGAAGATGAAACTCGAACCGGCCGCTTTCTGGATCCTGGACCGCTCCATGCCTTCGGGGCTTGAAGAGATCCTGTCGGAGATTGAGCACGCCTCTCTGCCGGAAGACAGCCGTCTGATTTTCGACCGTTCGGTCATTCCGCCTGCCCGGTTTCACTTCAATGAACACCTGAAACGGTTCCACGCTTTTGATCTGGCTCTCAGACTCTCCGATCGCCACCCGTGGCATACAACCGATGCCTTTTTTGTGGTGGACCGGACCCCGGCACCCCTTCCTGATCCTGAGACAGTCCAGGAACTTCTGCTTACACTCCTCCGGGAAGCAAGGGACGAGCGGATCAGAACCCGGCTGCTGGAACATCTGTCGACAATCGATTTCTCTCTGAAGACCTCCGACCCGCTCTCCGAACTGGAGAAGATCCGGATTCTGGCTGAAGAGGATGCGCGGCTGGCACTCGGGCTGATCGACAACTTTCTGCGCCAGCATACGCACCATGAAAAAGGAACACGCCTCAAGGTGAAGATCCTTGAGAAACTGAGGCGCCATGTGGAGGCGGCCGAACTGAAACATGAGCTTCAGAACCGGTCGAATCTCCGCCCGGTCCGGAGCCGGAAACAGGGACCTCTGCAACCCACTCTTTTTGCAGCACCGGACGGGGAGACGCGGCAAGAGCCGTTTCCGGATGCTGAAGTTCAAGATTTTCAGGGAACGGATGTGACGGAACCGGAGAGAGAGCAGCCGGCAGAAGCAGAACCACCGGTCCGATTGAGTGTGATCATTCCCACAACGGGCGCCGGCAAACCGATACTCGAGGAGTGCCTGGTCCATCTTGACCGGGCGTGCGATCCCTCCGCCACGGAACTGATCGTCATCGACAATGCGAGCATTGACGATACCTTTGACTATCTGGAGCAGCTGAAAAAGGACCGTTTTCTCCGGATCCGTGTTATTACAAATCCACAGAACATCGGTTTTGCCGCCTCCGTGAACCAGGGACTGGAAGTGGCTCGCGGAGAGTTTGCCCTGCTCATTCACAACGACGTGATTATCGACCGGAATTCTCTTGCGGAGATGCTCACACTCATGGAAACGAACAATTTTATTGGGGTGGCCGGGCCTGTGGTGGACCGGTGCGACAATCCCGACCAGCTCCCGGACCAGGAGTTTCATCGGGAGGGAAGGGATGAAGGATTTGTCCGGACCCGGCATCTGGACAGCTGCTGCATGCTTGTCCGGCTCTCCATCACCCGGGGGGCGGACGGGGTTCGTTTCAATGATGCTTACGGGTCCGCATTTTATGAAGACGCCGATTTCTGCCGTAGCATCGCCGAGCGGGGTTACTATGTGGTGATCTCAACCCGATCCCGCATCACCCACCACCACCGCCTTACGACCGGTGTCATGGGTCTGAATCTGGAACCGGAACTCCGGTGGGAGAATCAAGATGTCTACAACGCCCGCTGGGGGGAGAGTCCGGATCTCACTTTCCCCGGGCAGGGGGACCTGCCGGAACGGATCCATGCCATTCCGCTGCCTGTAAACCCGCTGAACCCTCCCGGCTACTGGCTCGACCAGATGGAGGAGTTTCTGAATGATGAGCGCCGAACGGAGATCCACAAAAGGGATCTGGAAATCAAAGACCTTTTCCGGCTGATCGAACTGCTGATGGCGGCCGACAAGCGAGATCTGCTCCGGCAGATTGAGACGCGGGTCGAGGGTGCCCCCATGCCGGTGGAGCTGCTGAAGGGACTGATCCGATACTATTACAGGCATTTCATCTACTCCCGTTGTCGTCTCTATCTGGAAAGCCCCGAAGCGGTGGGTCCCTGGTTTGACCTTTACCGGCTGAGGATTGCGGTGGCCGAGAAGGAGACCGGAGCGGCGGTCGATCTGCTTGCGGGTCTGATGGAGCAGTTCCCCTGTCATGCGGAGCTGTTCAGGATCGCGGGCGATATCCATGAGGCGAGCGGCAATCAGGAGGAGGCACGCTCTTTCCATGCACTGGCCGATCAGCTGGGTCCCGACCGCAGGAGTCAGATCGACGCTTTCGAGATTAAATATTGATGTCTTCAGGAAAAGAGATCAGAGTGCAGGAACTTCCGGGCTTCGAGTGATTCCGGTGCCTTCCAGTGCTCCCGGGGCCATCAAAAGCATCCCCGACGTTCGGGTGTTCAGAGAGAAATTTCCAGCAGCCTCTGCAGGTCCTCCACTTTCTCTTCCCGTCCCTCCCTGGTGTGGCTGTGGATGAGGTTTCTTACGGCACGGACAAATATTTCCCGGTCCGTACAGGGCCGGAAGTGCTCCGGCCGGGGCTGAATACCGTTTTTTTTCAGGAAAAAGTGGCACTGATCGTAGGAGACGATGCTCCCCCCATCGAAGGGATCGATCAGGATCTCCTCGCTTACATCAAGGCTGTCGGACTGGTAGAGCATCATGAAATGGATCGGCATGTTCACGCCGAAGAAGGGCAGACCGAGTCTGCGGGCAAGAAAAATCACCACCAGGCTGAGGGAGAGAGGCAACCCCTTTCTCCGGTCGATCACACGATCCATGTAGGAATTTTCCGGGTCATGGAAGTGATTCAGATCGCCGTGGAAACGGAGCTCGCGGAAAACATACCGAAGAAGAGTATGCATCCGCCCGGTGCCGGGCTCATGGAGGAGAATCTCATCGGAGATATCGTCGGCGAACCGGTCCAGCTTGTTGCGGTAGACCTCGGTGCGCAGGGTGGGGTTTCCGAAACGGGCCAGCAAGAAAACAGCCTTCTCCAGCTGAAAAGGGGAGTCGAAGCCCTCCTCCAGAATCTCAAGAAATTCCTCGTAGAGAGAACTGAATGTGATCTTGTGGAGGATCTCCTCAAGACGCTTCTTTTCAGAAGGATCACTGGTGCTTGTCCGATACTGATCCAGCAACGGAACCGCGTTTTCCCCCAACTCCTCCAGTCTCTCCCGGACTCCTTTCTGGACCAGAGGATCCGGATCTTCCAGCAGATAGATCAACGACTCAACTTCCGATTTCACCTTTTCACCTCTCATAACAATAAGCTACAAAGAGAAAGGGAGATCCAAAAAACGTATATTGGAGTCTTTTAAACCTGATCAGACCGCCTTGCCGTTTCCAGAACTTTCCCCTCCGGAGGAACACCCAGCTAACCGGAATTTCGAGCACCCGGACGGTCGGGCCATTCTCAGGCACACCATCCTTTTTCTGCTCACATTTGCAACGGTTTCACTTGCCGGGGTACTATGGGTGGGACGCTCCGCCCTTGCGGATGGCTACCTGGACATGCTGCCCGACGGCATCCTCTTTGCAGCCGTCTTCCTGCTCTTTCTCGGCTCGCATGAATTCGGCCACTATTTCGCAGCCTTTCATCACAGGATAAAGGTAACACTTCCCTACTTCATACCCGTCCCGTTCGGGATCGGGACCCTGGGAGCGGTGATCCGGATCAGGGAAAAGATCGATGACTCCCGGGTACTTTTTGATATCGGCATCGCTGGTCCCATTGCCGGATTTGTGGTCTCCCTGGCAACGCTGCTCTACGGGTTTGCCACCCTTCCGGGACCTGAATTTATCGCCCAGTTCGAGGGGCACGATGCGATCGCCTCCTATGTACAGGAACATGGCGTCTGGCCCGAGCTTCCACCCGCAGAGTCCGGGGGGATGATGATGGTCCTGGGGAACACGCTTCTCTATAGTTTCCTGGCGAGTTTCTTTGACCATGTCCCTCCCATGTGGGAGATGTATCACTATCCCTTCCTGTTTGCCGGGTGGCTCGGGCTCTTCTTCACCGCGCTCAACCTGATGCCGGTCGGCCAGCTTGACGGAGGGCATATCCTCTATTCTTTACTGGGATTCCGGCGCCACCGCACGGTTGCCCGCATCACCTATCTGGGCATCATCACCCTGGCCGGCATCGAGGCGGTCCCCTTCCTGCACGCCTCCCTTTCCGAATGGTCCCCCCGCATGGCCTCCATCACCATTCTTCTCTGGGCGGCTCTGCTCTATTTCCTGATGCAGCGTGCCTATCATCGGGATCATTACTGGATACTCCCCGCCTGGACACTCTCGCTGGCAGTGAGCCTGGGGTGGCTCTGGTTTTCAGGGAAGGGGCTTGAGCAGAGCGGGTCGATGACCTGGATCATCTGGGCCGTTTTCCTCACATTTTTCACCGGGCTGGAGCATCCCCCCACGCTCTATGAACAAAATTTAACAAAAACCCGGCGGGTGCTCGGATGGATGAGTATGGCAATTTTCGTACTTTGCATCTCTCCAAGCCCGATCTACTTTTTGAACTGATGCATGTTAACCGGACAGAGCGGATGTGGCCGGCCGGGCAACTTCCTTACGCCCCTGCGGGTCCGTGACACACCGGGGATCCGGAAGAACGGGCTTCCCATTCACCAAATCGTGCCATTGTGTTGAACCGAACCGGAATTTGGATCCTGATCTCTCTCATTCTTGCCTCCTGTTCCGGCGGAACTTCCGAAAAGGAAGAGCTGCCGGGGAACCTGAGTGAGAAGATCGACTATCTGATTGAGGACTCACGATACGAGACGGCACTGGAAGTGCTCGAGAAAGAGGATGAAAGCGACCCCTCCGTCCTTCGTCTGCTTGAGAAGACCCATCTCAACTACGGCATTCACAACATGAACACCTTCGACGGCCGTGAGATGCGTACACGAATGAACGATGCACTGCGGCAGTTCACCGAGGTCCTGCGCATCAATCCCGCAAATCAGGCGGCCCGATCCCATATTGATCAGATCCTGCAGGTCTACCGGACCATCCCGGACCGGAGTCCTGAAGAGGATGTTCTTCGCGGCCTCCGGGAAGTGGGTATCACTCCCTGACGGTCATCACCTGTTGATCCGAAATCATGTCTTCAAAGAAAGCCGCAACCCCGACCATTGAGAACCGGCGGGCAAGGCACGACTATCACATAGAGGAGACATTCGAGGCAGGCATTGTGCTCCAGGGGACCGAGGTGAAATCGATCCGGGCGGGCAAAGCCAGCCTTCATGAGGCATTTGCCTACATGAGGCAGGGAGAGGTCTGGCTGAAGAACATGTACATCAAGCCATATGAGCATGGATCCTGGACCAATCACGAGGAGCGGAGGGACCGGAAACTGCTGCTCAAGCGCCGGGAGATCCGTCAGATCGACCGGGCCATTTCGGAAAAGGGAAAAACCCTCATCCCGCTAAAGCTCTATTTCCGTAACGGCTATGCCAAAATCCTTCTGGGCCTGGCTACCGGCAAGAAGAAATACGACAAGCGGGAAGATCTTAAAGAGAGGGAGATTCAGCGGGATCTCGACCGGAGCATCAAGGGAACACACAAAGTGAAGCTCTGACAGATCGATCCGGAACACGACCTTGCTCGTCGCCTTCCAGCAGCTAGTCGTCTTCCAGCAGCACTTCCAGACGTTCCATCAGTTCGGGGTACTGCAGCAGACTCCTGTAGATCTCCTGATATCGCTCCACCTCGAGCCCTTTTTCATTGATCTCGTCCTGCATTTCCCCGCTGGCCCTGGTTTCGATCTCCATAAGCCGGGGTCTCATCTGATGGAGCGCCTGCTCCTCTTCCGGAGAGATCTCAAGGGTGGCCGCCAGCTGCGGATTCTGCATAGCGAGCATGATCTCCTGAAACCGGCCGATCTCCATGCCCTCTTCCTCGATGACCGAGATCATGGAAGACTGGGCGGCTTCCTGTATGGGTTGAATCGCATCGGAAGCCGCGATGAAGGTGACCAGTTCCTGATCTGTGATCTCGTTCGGCGATGGAACCGAAGGAGCCTGCGGTTGTTGGGGCACAGAGTGTTGCGCGGGTGGAGCTTCCTGTTCCGGCGCCGGTTCTGCATCCCGCTCTGGTTGCTGAGCCAGGCTGCTGAAGGCGAAGACCATGTTTGCAAGGAGGGTGAAAGGCAACAGACGGAACCAATTGTTGGAATACATTCGCAGCGGGGTTGTTGGGGTAAGGGATGATTTTATGAAATGAAGTAACAGGTTTTGAACCGCAATGATGGGGAAAAAATTGCTCTCTCTAACCTTTTTAATAGAGTTTTACGATTGCAACCCTGCGATTAATGTGATAAAAACGGTGTGTGGCTGCCTGTAAGCCGAATTCTGTCTGACCGGCGCTGCCGGCGAGGCAATCATCTATCTGGGCTCCGGGTCACCCCGGAGCTCTTGCGTTCTACCCGGTTGTATAGCGACGGATGGCGCACAACCTGCTTGAACTTGCACCCCGTGAGGTTTGCACTGCCTGCACCATCACTGATGCAGCGGTGAGCTCTTACCTCACCCTTTCACCCTTACTGCCGGATTCCGGCAGCGGTATCCTTTCTGTTGCACTCTCTGTCTTCCCAGGCTGTGAGTTTCTTCTCACCGACGGGAAGCCTTCCTGTTAGGAAGCACGGTATCCGTAGGTGTTCGGACTTTCCTCACCGTCCGGTTCAGGAACACCGAAGTGCCCGGAAACCGGATACGGAGCGATTGCCCGGCAACCACACCTGTTCAATATAACGAAGAGGGGCTTCTTTTCAGTGTCAGATCCGGATCTCTTCCCGGGCCTGCTGGAAGAAGGAGGGATCCACCACGATCCGACCGCTGTTCTCATCAATGATGATCTTGTTTTTTCTCCGGACCTCAACCTGAACCTGCGGAGGAAGCGCCATCCCCAGAGCGGCACCCTTCTCCATCGCCACGACGGCGATTCCGTTGTGCAAACCGTTGCGAAGGCGCTTGTAACTGCGTACATACCGGGTGTCGAGGGAGCTTTCGACCGCCTCCCGCTTCTTGTTCAGTTCCTCCTCTTCGTGGCGGGTCGCCTCCACCACATTGTCCAGATTCTCCTTCTTCTCCTTGTGAACCTCCTTCACCTCATCAAGATGCTTTTTCACCTGCTCCAGCTCCGGGCCGATCTCCTCCATACGGGTGGCAACCTCACCCATCCGGGTGTGGGCCTTTTCGATCATCTGCTTGTGAGACTCGATCTCCTTGGTAAGCGCATCATACTCCCGGTTGTTTCGGACGGTAAGCTGCTGCTGCTCGTACTTCGACATCTTCTCCCGGGAAGCGGCGATCTCCAGTTCCAGATTCCGGCTCTCAACTTCCAGGTCTTTTCTCTCCTGTTCCAGCTGGTTGACCCGCACTTGCAGCCGGGTAATCTCGGTCTCGATGTCGAGCACCTCTTCCGGCAGATCTCCCCGAAGCTGTCTCAGCTCGTCAATCCGGCTGTCGATATATTGAAGGGTGGCTAATTTTTGGAGTACCTCTTCCATGGTGCGTCTGTTATTCTATGGGTTTGATTTCAGGTTGGGTTGAATAGATTTTCACAGGATTGGTAACCACCTCGGTTGCAAAGATGGAAATGGCCTCAAATCCTTCGGCAAGCTCCTTCCTGATTGCCTCCACCACCGGAAACTCACTTTCATAGTGCCCTGCATCCACCAGCAGAAAAGGCTTCTCCAGAAAGAAGTCATGATACTTGATATCGGCGGTGACCAGCGCATCCGCCCCCGAAACGATGGCAGCCTGTTTTAGAGAGACGCCGGAACCACCGCAGACCGCAACGTTCCTCACCCTCTCCACACTTCCCGAGTAGCGCAGGGCAGGGACATCCAGTGCGCGGCAGACCAGATGAAGAAACTCTTCCAGAGCAAGACCCTCTTCCGGATAGGTGCCTACAACCCCCATTCCGAAATTTCTGGAGGGCGTCTCCAGCATGAGAACCTGCAGTGAACCGTTCTCCAGCAGCCCCTCCTGCTCCAGCTTGCTTTTCAGAGCACCTACATTGTGCGCATCAATGACGGCTTCAAAGCAGTACAGCCCCTCTTTCCTGGCGTCCACCTGAAAAAAGTGCGCCTCTTCTGCGGAATAGTAGTTAAGAAGCTTGAGGACTGCGCCGGTATCTTCAGCCGGTGTGGTCAGGGTGATTCTGCGGCTTACGGCGTATCCTTTATCGAGAAAACGGAGATGATCGAGCCCTAGCTGACGGGCAAGTATGAAAGAGACTCCGTCAAGCGCGGCATCCAGGTTGGTGTGGGCACAAAGAAGGGCGATGTCGTTCCGGATCAGCTTGTAGAGAATGCGACCCTGTTCGGTATCCGGGTTGATGCGATAGAGAGGTCTGAATATGAGCGGATGATGGGAAACAATCAGTTCACACTCTTTCCGGATGGCTTCATCCACGACCTCTTCGGTCACATCCAGACAGACAAGAACCCTGCTGACCTCTCTCTCCTGATCCCCTACCAGCAATCCGACATTATCGTAATCCAGCTTGATCTTGGGGGGCGCCCACTGATGCATGAAACTGGTGATATGCCGGATCCGGGTTTTCATGCGCCCTGCCCCCTCTTGTTGCTCCACATATCGGCCGGGAAGGGCACGCATCCCCGTTTCGGGGTTTCCTGTTTTATCTTACAGGAGATGAACTGCATCGAAGAAAATGAAGAAAGTGATGATCTGCGTTTTTTCATCAGACCTGAAAATTACGACTAATTTAGCTCGGACAAAAGGTTTATTTTAACCCTTTAACCAGAATCTGTTGTATTCATGAATTCCAACACCATTTGCAGCAACATCGAGACCATCCGGGAGCGGATTGCAGAAGCCTGCACCCGTACGGGAAGAGACCCGGAGAGCGTGGAACTGATAGCGATCAGCAAAACCCGGCCCGTTGAGGAGATACTCCAGGCCAGGGAGTGCAACCAGCTCCATTTCGGAGAAAACCGGATTCCGGAACTTCAGGAAAAGATGGAGCAGATTCCGGACGAGGAGATTGTCTGGCATTTCGTCGGCGCCATGCAGACGAACAAGATCAGACAGCTGGCCGGACGGGTGGACTGGATCCATTCGATCTGGAAGAGGAAGTATCTGGACGAGCTGGAGAAGAGACTGGAGGGAAGCGGACGAAAGGTGAATGTGCTCATCCAGGTCAATATCAGCAATGAACCCCAGAAGCACGGATGCCGCCCCGAAGAGGTGAGGGAGCTTGTTGAACATGCCCTCCCCATGAAGAACATCCGGGTGCGCGGTCTGATGGGAATGGCAACATTTACAGAGGATGAGGGTAAAATCCGCGAGGAGTTCAGGCTTCTCAGGGAGACCTTCGACAAGATCAGCGATCTGAACGGGGGGGCGGTGGAGCTGGAGCATCTCTCCATGGGAATGACTAACGATCTTGAGATCGCTGTGGAGGAGGGCTCCACCATGGTCCGCGTGGGTACTGCACTGTTTGGTGAGCGCCGGTACTGATCCCCTCTGCAGACACCCGGCAACGGTTTTCGCAGGGACCATATTGCCGACACCGGCCCGGCCGGGACAGCCCAGGTCCCCGGATGGCGTGGGTTATCCGGGTCCGTTCAGGCATTCGTATATCATCGCCGGGGTTTATACATTTACACTATCCAGGGCCTGTTATCCAGGACCGGCAACCACCGCGGGAAGCCGACACATCCATAACCAACACACCGGAACAGGAGATGGCAATGAAATTGACAGCGCTTGAAATCAAACAGCAGACATTTGACAAGGCCATTCGGGGTTATGATGTGGCGGAAGTGCAGGCATTCCTCAATCTGGTTTCTATTGAATGGGAACACCTGGTGGCAAAAAACAATGAGCTTCGCGATGAGATCAACCGGCTCAATGACAAACTGAAACATTACGAGCGGGTGGAGCAGGCCCTGCACGAAACTCTTCAGGCGGCCCGGGAATCGGCCGAGCAGAAACTGGAAGGGGTCGAGAAAGAGACCCGCAACATGATCCAGAAAGCCGAAATGGATGCCGCGAGGATTCTCCAGGATGCCAACAATCAGAGAATGCAGGTACGACAGACCATTCTGCGGCTCCTGGACAGGCGAAATGAGATCATAGCGGGAATCCGCTCCTATCTGGAAATAGCACAGGACTCTCTCAAACAGTTCACGCAGGATGGAGCCGGGCTTTTTGCGCTTCCACCGGAAATGGCGGATATCGCCCTGCAGGCGGAAGCGGAGAAAGCGGAAGCGGAACCAGCGGCCTCCGGGGCCGAAGCATCCGTCCAGACCGAGCCGGCACCCGCAGAAAGTATGGACGGCCGGCCGGAGCCGGATCCGTCCGGGATAAAGATGGCCGGGACGGAAGGCAGCACGGTGAGCGGACGGGGTGACGAGACCGCCCCCACCCTTTCAAATGAGGGCTCAACCGGTTCCGGGGAAAGGGATGACCGGCAGTCGGCCAGCCTGGCCGACAATGTCGATGACATACTCGACGAAATCGACTAAGACGAAATTTATTTGCCACTTATTGGTCTTTTATTTCGTATTTTATTGTTTGGTATAGTTTCGATCAGAAACTCCTGCTGCAAGCTTGTTCAAAGGCTCTGGACGACGGAAAAGGGAGGCGTGTCCGAACGAGCGGACACTCTTACGGACCGAAGTTTCAGAACCTTTAATTATCAAATATCTCTAGTCCTTATTTCTCATGAGCTTTGATGGATTCGACGATGAGCTCTCCTGGAATGAGCATCAGTGGGAGGCCCATCTGGATGAACTCGAAAGAAAGAGCAGACAGTTGCGCCGGTTCATCACTTCCGATCCCAAAAGTCACCTGCCCCGCTGGAGGACTCTTCTTCGAGAAAGTGTGGACGAGGATGAAGCGGTAGAAGCGTTTATCGAGGAGGAACTCCTTCTGGATGAAGCCTACTTCCCGGACGATGAGGATGAGTGGGAGGATGAGGATGAGGACCTTGAAGATGAGGATCTTCTCTTCAACAATGAAGAGCTCCCCTTCTTCGATGAGGATGACGATGATGACTACGATGCAGGAGAGGAGTGGAAATACCTGAGCCAGGACTTCACCCAGTCTGATTACGGCTCACTGGAGAATCTCCATGTCTACAATACAGCCAAAAAGCTGGCTGTGGATGTCCTGAAATGGGCCGAATCGATTCCGGAGCAGTTCCACAACAAGACCTACAATGATTTTGTAGATGAACTCCTGAAAATCGGAGCCAAGCTGGCAGGAGGATACTCCTTCGGTTTCGAACAGGATTACCTCGGCGGAAACATCGCCTACAACAAAAGAGGGCTCTACTGCGCCAACAACGCGCTGGAGCTGCTGCAGAAGCAACGACCGGCCCCCTATATGGATCCTTCCGCATACCGCGAACTGCACAGCCGCCTCTTCGAACTCCGGAACGACATAGGAATCTATGTCCAGGAGCTCCGCGACCGGTTCAATTACGGAGTCGACTGACCGGAAAGAAAGGCTATGCCTCTTCTGCCTTCTTTTTAAACGCCTCGAACAGCTCGATCGGCAGGGGAACGATGGTGAACGTCGAGTTCTCGCTGCTTATTTCGCTCAGGGTCTGCAGATACCGGAGCTGAAGTGCCGCCGGTGACTGCTCAATCATCCGGCCCGCATCGACCAGTTTCTGTGCAGCCTGAAATTCTCCTTCCGCGTTGATGATCTTCGCTCTCCGGTCGCGTTCGGTTTCCGCCTGACGAGCCATGGCACGCATCATTGTTTCGGGCAGAACCACATCCCGCACCTCCACCGACACCACCTTGATCCCCCATGGGGCGGTATGCGTGTCGATGATCGTCTGGATTTTCTTGTTGATGGTGTCGCGTTCAGCCAGCAGCTCATCCAGTTCCACCTGGCCCAGTACACTTCGCAGGGTGGTTTGAGCCAGAAGAGAGGTGGCTGCGATGTATCGCTCCACCTGGATCACCGCTTTTTCCGCATCCACTACCCGGAAAAAAGTGATCGCATCGACATTGACCGTCACGTTGTCCTTGGTGATCACCTCCTGTTTGGCCACATTGATCGTAAGCACACGCAGGTCCACCCGCTCGACCTTGTCAATAAAGGGGATAAGGAAAATCAGCCCGGGCCCCTTGGTCATATAGTATTTACCCAGTCGGAAAACCACCGCCCTTTCATACTCCCGCATGATCTTGACCATCTGCGGCAGAAGTACCGAAAGAAAAACCAGTATGGTGACCACCCATACCAGAAGATTGGTCACAACTCCCGGATCATTCATTTTCTGCTCCTTTTGTTTGATTGATAGGTTTCACCGTTACGGTCAATCCACTGAATGAAATTACTTCACACCGGCTCCCTTCGGGAATCGGCGTCTCGCTGACCGCACTCCAGTATTCACCGGAAAGCAGCACCCTGCCTCCCTTCTCATCGACCCGGTCTATCACCACCGCTTCTGTTCCGACAAGGGCCTCCAGTCCCGTATGAGGCTTGCTGAACTGGGCCTTCAACCCGTAGGTGATGATCCATGCAAAAAAGAGAACCGTCAGCAGAGTGGCGGGGATGAGCCAATAGAGCGAGATTTGCATCATTTCGGGCAGATCCTGAAAAAGCATGAGTCCGCCAAGGAAAAATGCGACTGCCCCTCCGGCCAGCAGGACCCCGAAAGTGGGTGTGAATGCCTCGGCGATGAAGAGGATGACCGCCAGTCCGATCAGTAGAAACCCCGCCGTGTTGATCGGCAGCGCCGCCACTCCATAAAGCAAAAGAATGAGTGAGATCGCGCCGGCAACACCCGGAATGATCGCACCCGGGCTGGTCAGTTCTCCTACAATACCGTAAATCGCGATCATGGTCAAAATAAGCATGACCTCCGGACGCAATATGAAACTGAAGAGACGTTCCGCCAGGTTGGTATCGATCCGATTGATGGAGGCATTCCGCGTATTCAGAATCCTTCCCTCTACCTCCATTCCGTCAATCTCTTCCAGGAGTTCCTCCAGCCCCGGAGCGATCAGATCGACCACGTTGGATTCAACCGCTTCCCTGGCGGTGATGGCCACTCCTTCCCGGACTGCCCTCTTCGCCCACTCCGCATTTCGACCTCTCTGCTCGGCGATGCTTTCGATATAGCTTTCGGAATACTCAAAGATCTTCCGCTGGGCCACCGAATCGATCTCCCCTCCTCCCATGGAGACGGGTGAGGCCGCCCCGATGTTGGTTGCGGGGGCCATCGCCGCAATATGGGCTGCCAGGGTTATGAAGGTACCCGCGCTGCCGGCCACCGCCCCCTCCGGGGAGACATAGACCGCGATGGGAAGTGTGGAACCGAGCATGAGCCGGACGATGTCCTGGGTGGAGTCGAGAAGCCCTCCGGGAGTGTCAAGCTCCATGACCAGCAGCTCATGCCCGTTCACTTCGGCAATGCGCAGCGCGCGCTCCAGATAGTTGGTCGTGGTGGGGCCGATGATTCCCGTCACACGGATAACAGTGACGACCGGCCGGTCGGAGCCTCCAACCGGCTGTGCATCTTTCCAGGCCAGAAGCAGAATTCCGCCTGTAACTATCAGTATGGCTGCTCCCAGGTGCCGGTTCATACCCCCTCCCCTCTACGGATTGATCGGCCTTGCATGATTTGGCCGGGTTGAAGCCTTGCACGATTGCCGGGTTGATCGGCCCGGCGCATGGCCTGATCGCGTTGATCGGGACCGGCACATGATGTTGATCGGACCCGGATCGTTATGCAGATGTAGCCGAATTGCAAGGAGTTCAAAAATTGCCAGAACTACCGGAAGGTATCAATTTAGAACCACCTGCAAAACAACATTCCACAGGAACGGATTATGGATGACCCGCGGTCACCAAAGAAAATTTTTTCACTGTACTCGAAACAAAAACCGTCGTATATTCTCTATTCCTCGTTGCGCCCGTAGCTCAACTGGATAGAGCGTCTGGCTTCGGACCAGAAGGTTTGGGGTTCGAGTCCCTACGGGCGTACATCCTCCATAAAGCAGGATTTGCCGGTCTGACGGAAACCCGCACAGCCCGTATAATCCGATGGGATACAGGCCATCGCCTGTATCCGGCTTTGTGGGGACCTTCCTGTCTCTCTTCTCTCTCTTTCGTCGCTCTCCGAACAACCTGTCTGTTCAAGTCAGACACGACCCGAGTCCTCCTCTCTTACCCCGATTTAGGCTTGTTCCGGTTGGTCAGGAATCTTCCAGAGGCGCTATCGGTTTATCTTTGTAACCTTTTGCCCGGTCGTAGATCCAAAGAGATGAAGCCGGGCAACAGAGCTGGCGGATGACGATGGTTGGTCCGTTTCGTGACCGAACCGCATCTCCGATCTCCGGCCATGCCCTTCCCCAACATTAAACCGGACTCTTCCCATGTTACTCACCACGGTCTTTCTATTTGCCATCGCCGCTGTTCTAGGCGTTATTCTGATCAACAAGGTCCTGCAGAACAAGGAGACTCCACGCGGAGTCGTCTATGGACATGGCGCGGCGGCAGCCCTCGCCCTGATCCTGCTCATCCTTGCCTATCGCAATCTGGGTGAGTCAATGCTCTTCACCAGCCTGCTTATATTCCTGATAGCAGCCATAGGCGGATTTATCATGTTCAGCCGGGATTTCTCGGGGAAACCAATCCCGAACTGGCTTGCCATTGTTCATGCCGCAGCCGCTGTCACGGCTTTTGTCCTGCTGCTTTTCGGGACGTTTGCCTGACCCGTCATCTCTGTTCCGGGCTGTGGTTCCGCGCGGCCCGGAACAGATCCGTCAGGCGCCTTTTCACAAGAAGATGGAATCACCGTCCGGAGAGCTTCCACATCACCCGGCAGACCATGGTATCGCAGGCCGATCCCAGAAACGGGAAAAGATCCGCCCCGGATACCCGCCGTTCAAGATCCTCCCGAATCATCCGCCTGGCCCTGTGCAGTCTCGCCTTGACATTGGATTCTGTGATGGAGAGGCAGAGGGCGGTCTCTTGTGTGCTCATCTGTTCCACTTCGCGCATCACGTAGACCGAGCGGTAGATCTGCGGCAACCGCTCGATGGTCTCCTCCAGAAGTGCTTTTGTCTCCTTGCGGATCAGACGGCTTTCAGGGCTCTCCTGTTGTGTTTCCTGATGCGCCTCCTCTTGCACCTGCGCTCTGCGGGATGATCCCTCCGTCCCGTCGGACTGCATCACGTGGATCTCCATGAAACGCTTTCTTTTGCGGAGCTGTTTCAGGGCTTCATTGATGGCGATGCGTGTGATCCAGGTAGAGAAGAGTGCCTCGTGCCGGAACCCGCTCAGATTTTCGAATATCCTGATCCAGGTGATCTGAAGTGTATCCTGCACGGAGACATCATCCGAAATGTAGGAACGCTGTATACGGTAAAGACGCTGGTTGTACCTCCGCATCAGTACTTCAAACAATGGGGTGGAGCCTGCAAGAACTCTCCGGACGATTTCATCATCCGGCATCTCCTTGTAGAGTTCATCCGATACATATTCCGACACATAGGGAGGCCGGTCAGGACGAGGGGGACTACTCAGGCGTTTCAGCATGGTGGCCAGCTGTGGGTTCATATTCAGTGCCTGCTGTTTCATGATGGCACGTTCAAGACTGCTGCTTCATGGTGGCAGGTCCAAGACTGCTCCCATGACTGCTCCATGACCGCAGGCACACTGTTTGACCCCCAACAGTGCGATTGGTTACATCATTCTCCATTACAGTAGCAGCAGCGTCATTCTCTGCGGAGCGGACGTGTGCCCGGACATCAGGAGAAATCCTGTGGCGCATGACCTGGAATCGCAATCCGCCGATGATCAAAGAAAAGCCTGCGCGAAACGGCGAAAACGGATCGGATTACAGAGCCGACAGCGCCTGGCCGATATCCTCTACCAGATCGTCCGGATTCTCCAGGCCCACGCTGAGACGGATAAGGTCCTCTGGGGTGCTACCACCCGATCCTTCGGTCCGGATCCGGTGCTCCCAGGTGCTCTCCACACCTCCCAGACTCGTAACGGGTGCGATCAGACGGGATGCCTGAACCACTCTGGCGGTCGCCTCCCGGTCCCCGTCCACCCGGAAAGAGATCATTCCTCCGAAACCGTACATCTGTTCACGTGCGATTTCATGACCCGGATGATGCTCGAGTCCCGGGTAGAAGAGCTCCTTCACGGATGGATGACGCTCCAGAAACCGGGCAACAATCCCTGCATTTTCATTGTGTGCCCGCATGCGATAGGGAAGCGTTCGCACGCTGCGCAGCATCAGCCAGCAATCGTTCGGTGAAGGAACAGCTCCGAGCGATCTCTGGATGTCGGCAATCTTCTCGAATACTCCCTCCCTCCGGGCTGCAATCACCGCACCACCGAGCAGATCACTGTGACCCCCGATGTATTTGGAGGTGGAGTGCATCACCAGATCGGCCCCGAGTTTCAGCGGCTGCTGGTTGATGGGAGAGGGCCAGGTGTTGTCCACCACCAGCAGCAGGCCATGCTCCTTGCAGATCCGGCTCAGCTTCCGGATGTCGACGATCTGGAGCAGCGGGTTGGAGGGAGATTCCACCCAGAGAAGGCGGGTCCGGGAATCCACTGCCTCCTCCACCTGCCCGGGATCGGTCATATCGACCTCCGTCACCTCCACACCCCAGGAAACCATGTAGGTTGTCATCAGCTTGCGGGTCCCGTGATAGATATCCCGCGGGATCAGAATACGGGCGCCCGGCTCCAGTGTCTGCATGATCGCAGTACTGGCGGCCATTCCCGAGCCGAAAACAGCACACCCCTCCCCTCCTTCCAGTGCGGCAAGTACCGCCTCCAGCTGCCTCCTGTTCGGATTGTCAAGTCGCGTATAGATCAGCTCGTCTTCCTGCTCCTCCGGCGCCATCCGGAACACGGTACTGCTGACAGCCGGATATACCACCGGGGCACCCGGTTCACGGGGGGAAAGCGTCCGGTCGGCATGAATGGCGAGCGTTTCAAAGGAGGGATGGGTCGGAGAGTGAGCCTTGGGTGTGGATCCTTCCGGGTTCCGGTAATTCTCCGGTTCCTGGCGGCTATCCGGGTCC
>CAYTTA010000011.1:0-12571 GCA_964440655.1 uncultured Balneolaceae bacterium | reverse complement strand
TCCTGGCGGCTATCCGGGTCCCGGCGGCTATCCGGGTCCCGGCGGTTGTCTGAGGTATTGTTGTCCATCGTCATGGTGTGGTTGAAGTACGTTGCCTGGATGGGGGAAGCATGGCCGGTCATCCGCAATGAGAGACGCTCCCGGAACCGGGAATCTGTCAAAGCAATGACACAACTTAAGAATCAGATTTCCAATTCGTTACATAAAAGTAAAGATTTGAATGAATGCACGGATAATTAAATCGGTTTTTACCTTTTTAATTGTTTTTATAGAGCTGCTCTTTGTATTTTTTGCAAAAGCCGCTATGTAACCCTCCGAACCATGAAGACCCGACTCACTCCCGACAGCACCATTGAGGAGATGGTGGCAAGCCAGCCAGAAGTGGCGGGCCTGATCGCTTCCATCGGTATGAATCCGGAACTCCATCCCGGTGAAACGATCCGGGCGGTCTGTCAGCGCAAACAGTGGAACGAAGTGGAGCTGATCGACTGGATCAACAGACAGCTCTCCAGCGGAAATGGCCTGGAAAACGGTGCGATCCTTGCGTCAGCAGAAGACTCTCTGGCATACTGGCACGATCAGCTGGTCTCGGAAATCGAGAAGAACCGCAAGCTGATGAACCGAATCCGCAATGAGTTCCCAAGGGTTCATGACATTCACGGCAACCAGTATACCTGGCTGAAAGATGCATCCTGGCATGTAGGCTCGCTGTATGAAAATTACAGGCTCTACAGTGATTTTGAACTCCGGGTGTTTCTGCCCGGCATCCGGAGCCTGGAACAGGGGGACTCCTCCCTTCTGGACGGCCTGGTCCGCAAATTGAGCCATGGGTGCGATATTCTGGAGACCGACCGGGAGAAGATGAATGACACCATCCGCAAAATCAGGAAACTGGCTTCCGGTTTCCGGCATCCGGAGGGCTCCTGCACCACCATGCGCATTCTGAACCAGACATTTCTCTATCTGTTTGACGGAATGATGCGGCAGTTCGGGCTGGAGAAGAAAGTCATCCCGCTGGTCCGGAATGCCATTGCTTCGATCTGACGGATTTGCCTTCTTAGAGCGGACAGTGCTGTGGTGAAAGGGAATAGATAGTATCAAGAATGAACGGATCGAAACAACTGCTGCTGGATCTTGTAAAGAAGAGGGGAACCCTATCCGTGGACGAGGCGGTCCGGGAGATGAAACTGGCCAAAACAACCTTGCGTGAGCATTTACTGCAGCTGGAACGGGACGGACTGGTCCGGCGCAGCTATCACCGGTCCGGTCCCGGGCGCCCGCGGCTGCAGTATGAGATCACCGCCGAAGGCAATCGCTTCTTCCCATCCCAGGAATCGCTCCTGCTGCGTCAGCTCCTCTCCTGGATGAAAGCTCAGGAGGAGGAAGAGACCCTGGAGGCCTTTTTCCAGGAGTTCTGGTCGGAACGCCTGAAGAAAGCCCGCATACGGATGGATGCTGCAGCTCAGGATGATCCGGAGAAGCGCCTTGCCGCTCTGCGCAGCTGGCTGAAAGAGGAGGGGTTCATGCCGGAATTTGAACTGGACAAGGAAAGCGGCCGTCTCCTGATCCGGGAGTGCAACTGTCCTTTCCGGGAAGTGGTGAAGGAGACCCTGCTTCCCTGCCATCTGGAATCGGAATTCTACCACCGGCTGTTTGACCGGCCTGCCGAACGGCTAAGTTTCATCGCCGAAGGAGACCATGCCTGTACTTACTCCATTTTTCTGAAAGAGAGTGGCGAAGAGGCACCCGGCCCAGGAAGACAGAGCAGGCGTCCGGGGCCGGCGAAAACCAGGGGAAACAAGACACCGGAGTTGTAAAACTGAAAAGCTCAAAAATCATTGCCAACCCCTGCCAATCCTCTGCGGCGGCCAATAACTACGGGGTTCCCGCAGAGTGATTCGTTGAATGCGGGGGAACATTCCCGTATTTTCCGGATCTGTTTCTAAAATCATCCGAAAGGTAAAAAGAGCGTTATGGCCGATCTGATCCGGGAGATCCGGAAACTGAGAACCGAAAAGAATGCCGTCATCCTGGCCCACAACTATCAGATCCCCGAGATCCAGGATGTAGCCGACTATACCGGCGACTCCCTCGGTCTGGCCAGGCAGGCTGCCCGTACCGATGCAGATATCATTGTCTTCTGTGGTGTACATTTTATGGCCGAAACGGCAGCCATCCTTTGTCGTGACAAAAAGGTGCTCCTGCCGGATCTTGATGCGGGATGCTCCCTGGCAGACACCATAACAGCCGATCAGCTCCGGGCATGGAAAAAAGAGCATCCGGATGCAGTGGTGGTCTCCTATGTGAACACATCGGCCGAAGTGAAAGCGGAGAGTGATCTGATCTGCACCTCTTCCAATGCGGTCGCTGTGGTGGAATCGATCCCATCGGACCGGGAGATTCTCTTTCTTCCCGACAAGTTCCTCGGCGGGTATGTCGAAGTGATGACCGGCCGTGACAATATCCACATCTGGGATGGTGCCTGCCACGTTCACGAAAAGATCGGTGACCTCAATCTGGGAGAGGTTCAGAGACAATATCCGGAGGCAGAGATTCTTATCCACCCGGAGTGTGGCTGCTCGACCTCCTGCATGATGCGCTCTTCCCTCTATTTCGACTGTAAGGATGCCCATATTCACTCCACAAGCGGAATGCTGGAGCATGCCAGGAAGTCGGATGCGAAAGAGTTTGTCGTGGCCACCGAGACCGGCATCATCTATCGGATGGAGAAGGAGAATCCCGACAAACGGTTCTATCCGGCCAATGAGGAGTCGGTCTGTGAATTCATGAAGATGATCACCCTCGAGAAGCTCTACGATACTCTGCTTCACGAGCGTTTTGAAGTGACCGTTCCGGACGAGCTTGCAGAACGGGCCAGAGTGCCGATCGACCGGATGCTGGAGATCCACTGATCCGATCTCCCGGGATTGATCCTTCTTCTCAAGGTCGCTTCTTTACCAGACTCGCTATTCAGATCTCTCTTCCCATCCCGTCGCTGAAAATCAGATCGGCACCGAAAAAGTTGCCCGTCGCCATCAGCAGGAAGGCTGCCCCCTCCAGGAGGATCCACGCAAGTCCGGGAGGCGGCAGATCGGGCAGGTAGGGAAGTTTCAGAAACAGGAGAGCCACGAAAAGAGTGAGAGCGGAAAGTTCAAGTGTGGCGTGAATCCCCGCTTTCCTCCGCAGCCGATCCTGTTCAGCCAGATGGGTATACTCCACGAGCCCGAAGATGGCAGCCACCACCGCTCCGACCGAACCGAGAGCGACCGACCAGAAAGATGCAGTGGCGAGTTCCCGCCACCCGATCAGAAGCGCCCCCAGATCAAAGAGGAAAGCCGCTGTAAAGAGACCTACCGGTAAATGTACAAGGATGACATGGATCGGATGACCGTTAAGCCTCCCGTTTGCCAGCCCCTCTTTTTTCTGCCAGGAAAGCCCACCTTTCTCTGCTCCGGACTCTTCACTCTCTCCGGAATTCTCTTTCCGGTCTTCAAAACGGGTCGTGGAAAGGGGATTCTTCATGATCTCCTCGGTGAATGTGCTTGCGCTTTCTGATTGGATCGATCTTCCGGCCATTGGTTACAACCGAAGCGTTCCCTCTCCCCGATCCGTTCCCTCTCCCCGATCCGTTCCAAACCTCAGAACCCCGCAACGCATCCCTGCGCCCAATGCGCCCAGGCACGCGTGCGGCTGGCACACTCTTCACGGAACCATATAGGTCAGGTTCTGACAGTAAGCTCTGTCAGGCAGAGACGCCTACCCGGTCCGCTATATAAGCCGAGTACATCCAGACCAGTTTCTCCTGTTCATGGAGATAATCACTGATCAGGGCCTGGGTACCCTCATCTCCCGCATCATCGGCCAGACGGATAATTTCACGCTGTAGCGGCAGGATCACGCGGAACGCATCGAGGACTTCCTGGACCGCATCCATGCCACTCGTGACCCTTTCACTCTCTTCAATGGAAGCGTTCTCCAGATAGACGCTGTAGCGATGGGCGGGTACCCCGCCAAGGGTCAGGATCCGTTCTGCCACCTCATCAATCTTCTCCTGCAGATCGTTGTAGAGCTCTTCGAATTTCTCATGAAGTTCAAAAAACCTGTCACCCTGAATGTTCCAGTGGTAACCGCGTGTATTCTGATAGAAGATCGAGTAGTTGGCCAGCAACCGGTTCAGTTTTTCCCCCAGACGGCTCGATTTGTCCCTGTCCAGACCGATAAGATTTTTGGTGTCCATAATGCTGATTCATTTTGATTCACATCGTCTTACCACTAACGTACCATAGGTGCTTTTCGTTTCCACCATCAACCCCTCACGACCGGCCCGACATTTCAAGACCCCTTCATTTTCTCCCGCAATTTGATACCTTGTATAAGCGCAACCTCTTCAAAACATTCCACTTCATGACCACCCGCCCCTGCTCCTCTTCTCGCGAATCCGAATGTTTCGTCTCCCGGCGCCTTCTGCCCCCCTTTCCGCATTGGCTCATCATCTCTCTTCTCTCCATGACCGGATTGTTCACTTCCGGAATTCTCCTGCCGGAGAGGGTGGCCGCCCAGAGTGCGACCGAGATTCTCGAGAGGATGGTCGACAGGATGAGGGGAGAATCGAGTTACGGGGAGATGACGATGCGGATTGTCCGGCCCCGTTACGAGCGGGAGATCCGGATGCGCTCCTGGGCTCTGGGTGAGGAGTACTCCCTGATTCTGATCACTGCACCGGCCAGGGACCGGGGAACAGCCTTCCTGAAAAGGGAGAACGAGATCTGGAACTATGTGCCGACGATCGACCGGACCATCAAGATGCCCCCCTCCATGATGTCCCAGTCCTGGATGGGATCCGACTTCACCAATGATGATCTGGTCCGTGAGAGCTCGGTGGTGGAGGATTTTGAACACCGTATTCTTCGCGAAGAGACCCTGGAGGGGCGGCCCTGCTGGGTCCTCGAACTGATCCCCAAACCGGGGGTGCCCGTCGTATGGGGGAAGGTACTGGCCTGGGTGGACCGGCAGGAGTACATACAGTTGCGTGTGGAGAATTACGATCAGCAGGGCGAGCTTGCCAATGAAATGCTCTTTGAGGAGATCCGCGAGCTGGGCGGGAGGGAGATTCCGACCCGCATGATCCTCATACCGGCCAATGAGGAGGGGCGACGCACCGAGATGATCTACCACGAGCTGCAGTTCAATCCCGATCTGGATGAATCATTCTTTACCCAACAGAACATGAGAAGGGTCCGGTGAGGATCCATTTGGCAGGATTGGCTCATCTGCAGGCAACGGCTGAGATGTAGAGACACCGGCTGCTGCAGGCACAGCTGCCCTGCAGCCACTGGCAGATCGAAAGACAGGTATACGAATCCTCTATGCTCTATCTGAAACTGGCCTGGCGCAATATCTGGAGAAACTACCGGCGCACGCTCATCAGCGTGACCTCCATCCTCTTTGCGGTGGTTCTCTCTCTCTTTCTGGTCTCCCTCTCCGAGGGATCTTATGATCACATGATCGATGTGACCGCGCGGTTCCATACCGGTTACCTGCAGATCCGGGATCCACTCTACGAGGATGAGCCCTCCCTGGACAACACCTTCCGTTTCGATGAAGAATTCGGCGCAACGGTGGAGACAGCCTATCCGGATATCGAGAGCATCGCTCCCCGGATCGAGACATTCATGCTGGCCGCCGGACCGGAGCAGACCCGGGGAACAATGGTGCTGGGAATTGATCTGGATCGGGAGCAGCAGCTGAACCGCCTTGCCGATCGTCTGGAGTGGGGACGTTTTTTCGAGCCGGATGAGGATGCCGCGGTTCTGGGTGAGGGTCTGGCACGGCGGCTGAATGTCGCGGTCGGTGACACCCTGGTTCTGCTGGGCCAGGGCCGGTTCGGCATGACCGCCGCCGCTCTGTTTCCCATTACCGGATTGATACGGCATCCCCTCCCGGAAGTGGACAACCAGATCGTCTATCTGCCGCTGCCGGCCGCACAGTGGCTGCTCTCGGCAGAGGGATTTGTCTCCCACCTGCTGATCACGCCATCCGGTCTGCGGGAGGTGCCGGAGGTGGCCGAAGCGCTGCGGAACGTAGCCGGGGACGGACTCACGGTCTACACCTGGGAGGAGCTCATGCCGGAACTTCTCCAGGGGATCCAGTTTGACCGGATCCAGCAATATCTCATGATGGGAATACTCTATGTGGTGATCGGATTCGGTCTTTTCGGGACCATCCTGACCATGACCCTGGAGCGGCTCCGGGAGTTCGGCCTGCTTCTCTCCATCGGCATGAAACGGCTGCAACTGAGCGGGGTGATCTTCATGGAAACCCTGATGATCAGCCTGCTCGGGGTCATGGCAGGGTGCCTGATCGGTTTCCCCATCCTCCTCTGGTTCCATCACAACCCGATCCGGCTGGGCGGGGACTTGCAGGATATCATGCTGGAGATGGGTTTCGAACCGATTCTCCCTTTCGCCCTCTTTCCGGAGATGTTTCTGGCACAGGCCGCCGTCATCTTTCTGCTCTCTCTTCTTATTTCGATCTATCCGGTCCTGAAGGTCCGTTCACTCAATATTCTGGAAGCATCGAGGCAGGCGGTATGAACGTGCAGATGATCAACCGGACGACCGGCATTACCCATCCATCCGGACTTTACAGCGGAGATTGAACAGAAGGGGAATAAACAGCAGGGGCTTGAACCGTAACTATCCTGCAGAAAGTTGAACATGCCATGAGCGTACTTCTCAAAATAGCCTGGCGAAACATCTGGCGCCATCCCGGTCGAAGCGGGGTTCTGCTTGCCGCCATCATGGCGGGGATCTGGGCGGGCGTCACTGTGGCCGCCATCACCAACGGTTTTGTCAAACAGCGGATGGACCGGCTTATCGAGGAGATCTCCCACATTCAGATCCATCATCCGGAGTTCCGGAGCGAACGGCTGCCCGAACTCGCCATCCCCGATTCCGACCGGATCCTCCGGCTTCTGGAAACCGATCCGAGGGTTGAGATCTATAGCGAACGGGTTATCACCGACGGCATGATCCAGTCGCCGGTCACCACAGCCGGCGTCGAGATCCGGGGTGTGGATCCCGAAAGGGAGAATCTCACCACGGGAATAGGGTCCCTGATCTCCAATGGAGAGTATTTCGGTGGAGAGGCGATCAACCCGCTCCTTATCGGCCGAAAACTGGCCGACAGGCTCAGGGTGGGGGTGGGTACACGCGTCGTACTCACCTTTCAGGATCTTCAGGGGGAACTCACCTCCGCCGCCTTTCTCATCACCGGAATCTATACCACCGCCTCACCCATGGCAGAGCGGGTGGTCTACACCAGGCTGCCGGAACTAAGCGGCCTTCTGTCGCCCGATTCACCGGTCCTTCACGAAATCGCCGTCCGGACCCTGGAAGAGGAGCAGACAGACCCGCTGGCCGCCGATCTTTCCGCACAATTTCCGGAAGCGGAATCCCTGCCCTGGCACGCACTCTCCCCCGAACTGAGGATCTACTCGGAGATCGGGAATCAGACAACCTACTACCTGATGATTGTCATCCTGCTGGCTCTGGCCTTCGGAATCCTCAACACCATGCTGATGGCGATTTTTGAGCGGATCCGGGAACTGGGAATGCTTATGGCGATCGGAATGAACAAGGTCCGGATTTTCGCCATGATCACGCTCGAGTCGCTGCTGATCACCCTGACCGGCACCTTTGCCGGACTGCTCCTCTCCTGGTTTTCCGTCCAGGCACTTCACCGGAAGGGCCTCGACCTGACCGCATTCGGAGAGGGGCTCATGGAGTTCGGGTATGATCCGGTTGTCTACCCGGAGATCGGAGTGGAGGAGCTGATAGGGATTATTATGCTTGTTGCGCTGGTGGCCATCCTGGCTTCGGTCTACCCGGCCCTGCGTGCCATCCGTCTTCAGCCGGTTGCCGCGATGAGAGGGTGACGGAAGAAACAAACGCTGAAGGAGAGATTAACGTAATCAGTAAGTACAATGCCGATCATCACTACCGAAAATCTTACACGGGTCTACAATCCCGAAACCATTCCGGTCCATGCCCTCAGGGATGTCAATCTGCAGTTTGCAGAGGGGGAGTTCACCACGATCCGGGGACCATCCGGATCAGGAAAAACAACCCTTCTCAACATGATCGGCGGGCTCGACAAACCCACATCCGGCCGCGTCATCATCGACGGCGTGGACATCACCCGTCTGCCGGAGAGCCGGCTCATCGATTTCCGCCTGCGGAACATCGGTTTCGTCTTCCAGTCCTACAACCTCATTCCGGTACTCTCCGCCATGGAGAATGTCGCCTTCACCATGCTCCTGCAGAAACGGAGCCGCCAGGAGATGGAGGAACGGGCACGGGATCTCCTCACCCGTGTGGGACTAGGCGACCGGCTCGATGCACGGCCCGGCCAGCTGTCGGGCGGACAGCAGCAGCGGGTGGCCGTTGCGCGTGCGCTTGCCACGGAACCAAAGTTCATCCTGGCCGATGAGCCGACCGCCAACCTGGACGGGGAATCGGCGATGAACCTGCTCCGGATCATGGAGAAGATGAACCGAGACCAGAACATCACATTCATCTTCTCCACCCACGATCAGCGGGTGATCGACCGGGCCCGCCGGGTGATCACCATGGAGGATGGACGGATTGCCCGGGATGAGAAAATGTTGAAGGCGGAGACCGAAAAATGAACCGGCCCATCCGAAAGATGATGAGTTCAGGGCCGGACAGCCGGCTTGTCTCTCTCCGGCTGCTCCAGGCCCCTGCTCTGCTTCTTCTGATTCTGCAGCTCTCTCTGTTGCCATCCCGGGATGCCTGTGCCCAGGGCGATCCCCTTCAGATCGGCGGATATGTTCAGGGAATGCCGGTCTGGATGAAGGCCGACTTTCCGCCACCCATCCGCGGGGACTCCTTTCTGGAATACAGGGTGCAGAACCGGTTCAATCTCCGGTGGGACCTCTCCTCCAGAATGGCCTTTCACGGCTCATTGCGAACCCGCCTGTTTGCAGGTGATCTGGTCCAGGAGATCCCGTTCTATGCCGATGCGATTGACCGGGACGACGGGTGGGCCGATCTCTCCTGGCTCATTGCCGAACGGGAGCGCTGGATTCTGCACACGATCCCCGACCGTCTGTATGCCGAGTGGAACAGTTCCGACTGGTCCGTTCAGATCGGACGGCAACGGATCAACTGGGGAATCAACACGGTGACCAATCCGAATGATCTCTTCAACATCTACTCCTTCTACGATTTCGACTACCCGGAACGGCCCGGTTCCGATGCGATCCGGATCCGTCACTTCACCGGGACCCTGTCGAGGTGGGAGGTGGCGGTCAGCCCTTCCCGGGATTCCCGCAACAGCACCGCCGCCCTGCTCTACGGTTTCAACCGGAACGGATACGATATCCAGCTTATCGGCGGACTCTACCGCGAAATGATCGCCGCCGGAGGTGGATGGGCGGGGAGTATCGGTCAGACCGGTTTCAAGGGAGAGGTGATGGGATTTGTGGAGCTCCGGGACCGACCGGGAAGGGGGAACAACCTGATTACCGCCATTTCGGCCGATCACATGTTCTCCAACTCCCTCTTTTTGACTGTGGAAGGGGTCTACAATCTTTCAGGTGGCAGGAACCGTTTTCTTCTCACAGGGGAGATCCTGTCGTCCGACAACCCCACTTTCTCCAGATATCAGTTCACAGCCCAGGCAAGCTACCCCTTCTCGCCCATCGTGAACGGAAGCCTGGCCACCATCTGGTACCCGGACGAGCACTCCCTTTTCATCTCCCCCTCCCTCACCTGGTCGATCCTCCAGGATCTGGACCTCAACCTGATCGCACAGCTCTTCAGGGGTGAGGAGAATTCGGTTTTTGCCGGAGCGGGGCATGTGATGGCCGCCTCCCTCCGCTGGTCTTTCTGACTCCCACCGTTGATTTTTCTGGCTCCCTTGGGTGCTCTTTCTGATTCCCTCCCCTTTTCTGTCCCGGGACCATTTACTTGCGTTCCACATTTCTTATAATGCGAGAGCCACCATTGATTTAACTTCCGGAGGAACAAGATGATGGGCCCAATCAATAAATGGTTTCCTGCCTCTGCAGGGAGAGGTTATCCGTTTCCATCTCTGATGTTGTGCGGACTGCTTCTCTTTTTTCCGCTGATCTTCTCTGCCTGCGGTACCGGCCGGACGGATGAGACCCGACTCTTTGAGGAGATGGCCCGGCACTCGCTGGCACAGATCGAAGGGGAGATGGTTCTGCCCGGACTGACCGCTCCGGTCCGGGTGCTGCGGGATGAGTGGGGGATACCTCACATCTACGCCCGCAACCGGAGGGATCTCTTCTTCGCACAGGGTTTTGTACAGGCGCAGGACCGATTGTGGCAGATGGATATGTGGCGCAGAGTGAATGAAGGGCGCCTGGCGGAAATCATCGGACCTGAAATGTTCGAGCATGACCGGCTGGCCAGGCTGCTTCTCTACAGAGGGGATTGGGCTGAAGAGTGGAAGAGTTATCATCCGGACGGGAAGATGATCTTCGAAGCTTTTTCCGACGGGGTCAACGCCTGGATCGAACAGATCGGTGACCGTCTTCCGGTCGAGTACCGGCTCACCGGTCTGAAACCACTCCCCTGGACTCCGTACGCCTCCACCGGAAGGGTGGCGACGGCACTTCCGATCGGAGATGCCCGGGCCGAGCTTCTGCTCGCCCGCCGGATCGCCCGGGAGGGAGTGGAGGAGGTAAACAGGAGACAGGGACGGGGCTACCGGAACTGGATCGATCTCAAGATCCCCGAAGGGGTGGACTACTCTCTCGTCACGGAGGAGGTGATCCGGGCGCTCAGCCATTTCCAGGGTGGATTTCCGAAACCTCCCCTTCTCCCGGAGTATCAGAAATTGCAGGATGCGATCGCCTCGGTCAATGGGGGTGCGAGGGAGAACTCCCCCGGCAGCAACAACTGGGTGGTGAGTGGCGACTTGACGGAGAGTGGAAAAGTCCTTCTGGCCAACGACCCCCATCGGGGTGTAACCAACCCTTCGCTCCGCTATCTGATACATCTGGATGCCCCCGGCTACAGCGTGATCGGTTCGACCGAGCCGGCCATCCCGGGGGTGGCGATCGGTCACAACGGGCATGTCGGCTGGGGACTCACCATTGTCGGTACCGATCAGGCCGATGTCTATATGGAGCGGCTCCATCCGGATGATCCGACCCAGGCCTTGTGGAACGGGGAATGGTACACTCTTACAGCCATTCAGGATACCATTCCGGTACGAGGGGAGGAGCCTCGGGTTGTCACCCATCTTTTCAGCCGCCACGGTCCGGTATTTCATGTGGATTCCACGAATCATGTCGCCTGGTCCATCCGCTCCACCGCCAGTGAGCCCGGAACGGGAGGCTATCTGGGGGCTCTCCGTCTGGCCGAGACCCGAAACTGTCTGGAATTCATCGAGGCTCTCGCCTGGTACAAGTCGCCCGGTGAGAACATGATCTGCGGAGATACCGAGGGGAACATCTCCTGGCTGGCCGCCGCCCTCACTCCGGACCGGGATGGAAAATGGTTCGGGCGCCTCCCGGTTCCCGGAACCGGAGAGTATGAATGGAGAGGGTTTCGCGATCACATGACTCTTCCCCATGAGATCAACCCGCAACGGGGATGGATCGGTACCGCCAACCACGACATCCAGCCCGATGGATATTGGCCCCCCATCATGTTCCGAAGAGGCCCGTTCCTGAGATGGGAGCGACTCCAGCAGATGTTCAGGGACATTGAAGATGTTACCGTGGAGAAGTTCGAACAGATGCTGCACGATTACACCTATCCCTGGCTGGAAGAGGACCGGGCAAGAGTCACGGGGTGGCATTCGGACAATCCCGATCTCGAGTGGGCGCGCAGAGAGCTGGCAGGCTGGAACGGGATTTACGACAAGGAGAGTATCGGTGCCGCGATTCACTACTACTGGCGCAGGGGACTGGGAGAAGAAGTGATCTATGGGGCGGCGACACCACATGAGGAGCGGGTAGCCTCCGAAGCGGCTCTGAAGGGGGCGGTTGATGAACTTGAACGCCGCCTGGGAGAGGATCGGGACGAGTGGCGCTGGGGACGGATCCATCAGAGTGAGTTCCCTCACTGGCTGGTCCGCGCCTATGACCTGCCGGCTGTGGAACGTTCCGGAGGCGGTCATACGATTGCCGCCACCGGTGCCACCTTCAGGGAGATCATCGACTTTGCCGATTTCGACAACTCCAGGGCAACCAGCACTCCGGGACAGTCGATGCAGCCGGGCAGTCCTTTCTATGGTAATCTTCTTGATCTCTGGGGAAATGAAACCTTCTTCCCCCTGCTCTACTCACAGGGAGCCGTGGAAGAGCATGCTCTCTACCGGCTGGATCTTCGCCCCGGTCGCTGAGGGAGCTGCTCCAGATATACAGGGATGCTGAACGAACAGAAGCAACGAAAGGGGACCCGATGATTACCGGTTCCTTTCCAGAATCTGGACTCCCTCCCCGTTGCGGGCGATGAGCAGCAGCCGGCGGCCGTTCAGCTCCAGCTCCCCGATGGAACGGATCGGACCCCCG
>CAYTTA010000010.1:12544-55261 GCA_964440655.1 uncultured Balneolaceae bacterium | reverse complement strand
TGGAATTGCCAGGCTCACACAACGATCTGCTGATTGCTCAGTCTGTAAAAAGAACGAACATAGAAACGCCAGCACAAGGCCGACGCTGTCTATAGATCACATTTTTCTGCGCCATCAGAGATAACGCATCGGAGAGTGAATTCGTCTCCGAAAAGGAACACCAAGATAGAGCATCCCTCCTATTCAAGTCAACCTTTTCGATAACATTTTTTCCACTCCGGAGACCGGACCTTCATTCCTATTCAGAACAGGAACTTGCGGTCCGGCAATCACTCCGGAAAGGACGCAAAGGGGAAAATCTATCCGGCCGAAGCCTCCTCTTTGTCTGCGAAGGCGTCAAAAACCATCAGCAAATCACTCGCAACTTCCCCGCTTGTTCGTCCTTCAATACGGTGCCGGGGGATCATCGCCTTCACCTCACCGTTAACAAAAAAAGCAAAGGCCGGCGAAGAGGGAGGGTATTCACTGAAGTAGCTCCGTGCCCGGGCGGTCGCCTCCTTATCCTGTCCCGCGAAAACGGTAAACAGGTGATCGGGACGGTTCCCGGTTTTCTCCAGAGCGATGCCCAGGCCCGGCCGTGCATTTCCGGCTGCGCACCCGCAAACGGAATTGATAACAAGCAGTGCGGTTCCCTGCTTGATCTTCTCCATTGCAGCATCCACTTCCTCAGGAGTTCTCAGCTCCTCGACGCCAAGCTCCGTCAGCTCGGTTCTCATCCAGGAGGTGTCAGGCCCGATTCCGAATCCAAATTGCATGATACTTACCCTTTTAAGTTCAAGATAAACAGCAGTAAATATACGACTTTCCTTCCAATATATTGGGACCTCCCCATCCTACAGAAGGAAGCGCGTTAACGTACAGAAAGACCACATCGTATGAGATTGACCCCCCGCCTCACCTTCACGAAAACCCGTCCCATTCCGCAGGGGGTTTGCAAACTCCCGGCCGCAGCACCTGAAAAAAAAAGCGCTCCGCTGGAGCGCCTTTCATTTTAATCACGTGCTGATTCCTGTTCAGCCTTCATTGAGGCCTTGATCGGCAGGTTCTGCCTCCATTCAGGAAGTGGCATTCTCGTAATTACGGGCCACCTGATCCCAGTTCACTACATCCCAAAATGCCTGGATGTAGTCGGGCCGACGGTTCTGATAGTTCAGATAGTAGGCATGCTCCCAGACGTCAAGTCCCAGGATCGGGGTAAGCCCCTCCATATAAGGACTATCCTGATTGGCCGTGGAGAGGACCTTGAGCTGTCCGTTCTGATCCACGCAGAGCCAGGCCCAGCCCGATCCGAAACGTGTCGCGGCAGCCTTGCCGAACTGCTCCTTGAACGAGTCAAAACTTCCAAATGCCTTCTCGATCTCCTCAGCCAGCTTTCCGGAAGGTGCGCCACCGCCGTTCGGAGAGAGGATTTCCCAGAAAAGGTTGTGATTGGCGTATCCACCACCATTGTTGATCACGGCCTGCCGCTTCTCTTCAGGCAGCTCGTTCACCCGTCGCAGCACCTCCTCGATGGGCAGGCTCGCAAACTCGTGTCCTTCCAGTGCCGCATTGAGATTGTTCGTGTATGCCTGATGGTGCTTGGTATGATGAATGTTCATCGTCTTGCTATCAATCGCCGGCTCCAGCGCATCGTACTCATAAGGAAGATCGGGAAGTTTATAAGCCATGATTCTGTTCTTTTATTTCGGATTAAGGGATTCAGCTCTGTATAACGCTTTCTCTTTCAATCTCTTAAATATCCGCATCACACGATACTAAATCAATTCACAATGGTGTTTCGTTCCGCGCCACAACCGTAGGACATCCTCTTTTCTTTCATTGCGGACGGGCAAACAACCTGCCCGTTCTCCTTTTTCTTTCTATCTTTAAGATGACCCGTCATCTGGAAAACGCCCCTCAAAACAGACACCATGTCTTTCGATTACGACCTGATCATCATAGGCAGCGGCCCCGCCGGTTTTTCATGCGCCATGCAAAGTTCCAAGTTCGACAAGACAGTCCTCGTCGTCGAGGCAAACGAAGAGCATCTTGGCGGAACATGGATCAACACCGGAACGGTTCCGAGCAAGGCACTGAGAGAAGCGGCCAAAACCATCTACCACTACCATACCCAGTTCAGGAACGGAACCGATGTTCTTCCTGCCGACCGGTTCCGGATGGAGGATCTGCTTCGGTACAAACAGTCGATTCTTGAGACCAAGAACCGTCAGCTGAAGGAAGATCTGATCAAGAATGAGGTAGCTACTGTAAAAGGACGCGGCAGGCTGATCGATCCCCATACCGTGGAGGTGACCGACAGTGAAGGGTCCAAAAAACGATTCACAGCCGGTCGGATCCTGCTCTCCACCGGAAGTTCACCTCAACCCCTCTCCAGGGAGCTGAGTAAAGGTATAGAGATCCTTGATTATCAGACGGTTCTTGAACTGACCCATATTCCCCGCAGACTGGTCATCTTGGGCGGGGGAATCAACGCCCTGGAATATGCTACCATCTTTGGCGCTCTCGGGACCCGGGTCTCGGTACTCAACAGCATGAACGAGTACCTTCCATTTCTGGATCACGAGATCCGTGAACATCTCCACCTTTGTCTGGAAGAACGACAGATTATCGTCTTCAATTCTGTAACAGTGGAGAAGATTCAGGAAAACGATCTCAGGAACTGTACCGAAGTCTGCTTCCGGACTCCTCAGGAGGACCGTCTCCAGGTTCTGGAGACCGACCATGTCCTCTTTTTCGGAAAATATCTGCCCAATACAACCGGCATGGGGCTTGAGGAGCTCGGCATTGAGCTGGATGAGGAGGGGTTCATCCCGGTCGACAGCCGCTATCAGACGCGATTACCCTCCATCTATGCAGCAGGGGATGTAATCGGATTCCCTACACAGGCCTCCGTCTCCTTTGTTCAGGGAAGACTGGCTGCCTGCGACATGTTCGGCACCCCCGCCAGCGATCTCCCTTCCGACATCCCCTTCGGAATCTATACTCTCCCCGAGATGGCTGGAATCGGGTTGACCGAGCAGGATACCCGCAAACTGGGAATTGATGCAACCGTGGGGCGAGCCCACTACAGCAGTGTCACCCAGGCGGGAATCAGCCATCACGACGAAGGAATACTGAAGCTGGTTTTTGAGACCGGCACCCTGAAGCTGCTGGGGGTTCATATTATTGGAGAAGGTGCCACCGATCTGATTCATCTGGGCCAGAGCGTGATGGCATTCGGCGGCGATATCCGCTATTTCATCCAGAATGTGATCAACTATCCCTCTTATACCGAAGCGTACCGGATTGCTGCATTCAATGGCGTGAACCGCGTCTATAAAGCGGGGGTGAAATACAAAAAGATCCTGGAGGCAACAGGAAAGTAGTACCCGTCAGACAAAATGAATGGCCATGGGAAGCCCCTGACTGTCTGCCTCCGGACTGCCGGGAATCGTTTTAACTCCCTTCCTCGCGGAAACCCTTGCCGCATGTGCCAGTACAATCGCATCGGCAATCACTTCCTCGCTCACTTCGTTGCGCCGGAAGGTCTCCTTGATATTCCGGAACATTCCCAACGCGCCAGACTCCTGTTCACGGACAAGGTCAAGACGATGCTTCACCCCTTTTTTGGTGTTTCTTCCCTGGTAGATCATCCCGCCACCGTTCAGATTCATAAACAGAAATTCGGGATGGCTCTCCAGTACTCTCTCCTGCAGCTCCGGGGAAGTCCGCAGACAGCCATCCACAAATCGGATTTTTGTGATGATGCTCCAGGCGGGCAGCGAAAAGCTCCTGCCTGTCAGCTCATAGGTACGGGTATTGGCCTCGACGAAGGTCGGAGCATCCAGCGCCGGCCGGATCGGGGGTATGACAACCAGTTCGCGGTACTCCTCCCCCAGTTTCTGCCTCAGTCTCTCGTCGCAATTACGCGAATACTCCTCATCACTCAGTCCGATGGGGATGTCGATGAATATCCGGTCGAACTCATCGAAAATTCCCCGAAGTTCTTCGTTCTGCCGGAGAATCCGGTACTCCCCTCCCTCTTTCGAATCAAAGGAGACAAGCAGCCAGCCCGCCTTGCAGCTGTCAATGCCTGCCGTTTTCATAAGCCTGGTATTTCGGGTTTACAGGGTATAACCCGGAGGCAGCTTCAATGCGATATGCAGCTCCCGGAGTTGTTTCTCATCCACAACATTGGGGGAGTTGTCCATCAGGCTCTGTGCTTTCTGATTCTTCGGGAAGGCGATCACATCGCGCAGGCTCTGTGCATCCGTCATCAGCATGACCAGCCGGTCCAGCCCGAACGCAATGCCTCCATGTGGCGGGGCTCCATAGCGGAAAGCCTCGAGCAGGAAGCCAAACTTTTCCTCTGCCTCTTCCGCATCCAGGCCCAAAAGACGGAACATCTTCTCCTGTACCTCCCTGTTGTGGATACGTATAGAACCACCACCGAGCTCGTTTCCGTTCAGTATAAGATCATATGCCCGGGCCCTCAGGCTTCCGGGGTTCTCTTCCATCTGCCCGATCTGCTCCTCCGAGGGTGATGTGAAGGGGTGATGCAGCGCCTGCCACCGCTGTGTCTCCTCATCCCACTCCACCAGCGGAAAGTTGGTCACCCAGAGAAATGCATCCTGACGGGTGTCAATCAATTCATGTTCTTCACCCATCATCAGGCGGAGCGCACCCATCTGATGATAGATTTTCGGTGCAGGACCTGCCAGGATCAGAACCAGATCGTCCGGCCCGGCGCCAGCCCGTTCGGCCATCTGCCGCACCGTCTCCTCCTGCAAAAACTTGCCAACACTGCAATTGAGCTCTCCACCTTCCGACTTGATGTAGATCAGACCTCCCGCTCCGGTTTCGCTCTTCACCCGCTCGGTAAGACGATCGATCGCTCCTCGCCCCGTATCTCCTTTGCCGGGGACGGAGATCGCCAGCACCTTTCCTCCCTGAGCCACGATATCGGTAAAAATCCGGAAACCGGAATCGGCAACCAGATCGGAGAGGTCACTGATAAGCATTCCGAAACGGGTGTCCGGTTTGTCGGAACCGTACCGGGTGATCGCCTCATCATAGTCCATTCTCGGGAAGGGGAGAGTGAGCTCCTTGCCGAGATGCTCTTTCCAGATCCGGGCCATCAGCGCTTCATGAATCTCATAGATCGCCTCTTCATCCACGAACGACATCTCAACGTCGATCTGTGTGAATTCCGGCTGGCGGTCCGCCCTCAGATCTTCATCCCGGAAGCACTTGACGATCTGGAAATAGCGGTCAAATCCGGAGACCATGAGCAGTTGCTTGTAGGTCTGCGGGCTCTGCGGAAGAGCAAAGAACTTGCCGGGGTTCACCCTGCTGGGGACCAGATAGTCCCGCGCTCCCTCCGGGGTGCTCCTCATCAGAACGGGGGTCTCCACCTCGACAAAATCGAGATCATGGTAAAAATCCCGGACGGTACGGTAGAGCCGTGATCGCAACAGCATGTTTTTCTGGATATCATTTCTTCGCAGATCCAGATAACGGTACCGAAGCCGGACCTCCTCGTTCGTCTCGATCCTGTCCCGGATCTCGAAGGGAGGGGTCTCGGATCGGGAGTGAATAACGAGTTCCGCGGCCCTAACCTCAATCCGGCCGGTCGGTCGGTCAGGATTGACGGTCTCCGAATCGCGCTCAGTCACCACTCCCCGCACTCCGATCACATACTCCGACCGAAGTTGTTCGGCCAGCCTGTGGAGCTCCGGATCGGTCTGGTCAAAAACGATCTGTGTCAAACCGTACCGGTCTCTGAGATCCACGAATATCACCCCGCCCAGGTCCCTGCGAACATCCACCCATCCGTTCAGCACCACCGTCTCACCGGCATGCTGAAGATCCAGTTCTCCACACGTATGCGTACGCTTCCAGCTCATCAGTTCACTCTTTTCCTCTGTTACCATTCCCCCGCCGGCATCCATTCCATCAGATCCCCCGGGCACTGACAATCAAGGGGCTGAAAATAAAAAATCTCCCAACCAATCGCTTGCGGGGGCACAAGGGAAACATTTGCATTCTCATTCAAACTTTTATATAGATAAAAGCAACCCCATCAATGCGCTCTGCCATGGATGCCGTTCGTACACTCATCGCGGACAGTACCGATATCACCCTCTCGGGGATCCGGGCGATCCTGAAGAGCGCGCCGCCCATCGAAGTGGCAGCTACCGCCTTTACATCATCCGAGGCAGTGAAGAAAACCCTCCTTCATCACCCGGACATCTGTCTGATCTCCGACAACCTGGAAGGGCTGATCCTTCCGGAATTCATGAAGCAACTGACCCGGGAAGAGGGTGACCGGCCAAAGGTGATCCTGCTGACGGAGGGAGTGACTCTGCCCCGTCTGAACCTGGCACTGCGTACCGGAATAACCGGTTATCTGACCAAATCGGTGGATAGAAAGGAGCTGGTGAATGCCATTCTGGAGGTTTCCCGCGGAGAGAAGGTCTTCAGCAAGCCGATCGCCCGGCTTATGACCGAGCGTTACGTGGAGAGGGCCAGGCGGCGAGGGGATCGACCGGGCGAGAGACTCACAAGCCGGGAAGCGGAGATTCTCCATCTGATCGTGGAAGGATACACAAGCACGGAGATCGGAAAACTCCTCTTTATCAGCCCCCGCACAGTCGAGACACACCGTTACAATCTCCTTCACAAACTGAAGATCAAGAACACAGCGGGACTTGTGAAATATGCACTGGAAAAAAATTTGTGACCGCATGGCACCTCTTCGACTCTTCGGTCCCGGACATCTTCCTTATCTTTTATCCGATACGCAGCAAGTATCTCTTTTCAAAAAGTGCTATGTCCAGTGAATTGCTACGTACAAGTACGTAGAAAAATTACGTAATCTTTACGATTGCCAGGCAGGGTTGATCCGTTTATGTTTTATTTGCAAATGGGGTAATAGCCGTCTGTAGATGATATTTAGCAGTCATTCTTGACAGAGTGGCTGCTAATTTTTTTTGAGGATGTTCCATTCCAGTTTTGCCGGTAATCATCCGGCCGGCGGTGAACCGAAAGTTTCGCAATATATTCCCATCCATTTCACCCCATTCACCGCCTGCGGGCAGAACGTGCAAATCAGGTACATCATGGAAAACCTTCTCATGGAGAATGTCTACCGGACCATCGGACACAGAATGACGGATGAGGAGTACCGCATGCTCTCCGGATCGATGTTCAGGAAATCCTGGGATCGGAAATCGATCCTCACGGAGGAGGGAGAGGTGAGCCGGCACGTCTACTTCATTCTGAAAGGTGCCTGCGTCTCCTATTATGTAAACCAGCAGGGGGATAAAAATGCGATTCAGTTTGCCGTGGAAGGACACTGGATCACCGACCAGTACAGTTACTTCTCCGGCAAACCTGGCATCTATACGGTGGAGACACTGGAACCGGTCGAGGCACTTGTGCTCAACAGGGAGAACCATGAGAAGATCTGCCGCTCGAGTCATCTGTTCGAGCACTTCTTCCGTGTTCTTGTACAGAATGCATTTGTCGCCCTGCAGTACCGACTCACCAAAACTACAGGGGAGGATGCCGAAACCCGCTATCTGGAATTCGCCTCTCTCTATCCCCATTTCATTCAACGGATCCCGCAATATCTTATCGCCTCCTATCTGGGAATCCGGCCGCAATCCCTTAGCCGAATACGTAAAAAGCTGGCGGCCAGCCGCTCTGCGCGCAACGAGTGAACTTCTTAACCTATGTGAATGGCGGACGCGGAGATAATTGCAATCTTGGTATCAACAAATTCAACAAAAACAAAAGGACGAAACACCATGGCTACGACAACCAAGACAAAATGGGTCCTCGACCCCACCCACAGTGAGCTCCTCTTCAAAGTCAAGCATCTGATGATCACCAACGTTAAAGGTGAATTCCGGAAATTCGATGCATCCATCGAGTCGGACGGAGATGATTTTGACAATGCGAGTGTAACCGCAACGGTGGATGCCAGCTCCATCTTCACCAACAACGAAGACCGGGACAACCACCTGCGCAGCGATGATTTCTTCAGCGTTGAGGCTCACCCCGAAATCACCTTCGAAAGCACTTCGCTCGAGAAACTCGATGATGAAAACTACCGTCTGAACGGAACCCTGACGATGAAAGGGGTCTCGAAGGAGATTTCGCTGGATGTGGAGTTCGGTGGAATCATGAAAGACCCTTACGGGAATGTGAAAGCCGGCTTCTCCGTCTCCGGAAAGATTAACCGGAAAGAGTGGGGGCTGAACTGGAATGCAGCTCTTGAAACCGGTGGAGTGATGGTAAGCGACGAAGTTCGCATCAGCTCCGAAGTACAGTTTGTCCGACAGCAGGAAGAGCAGTAAGTCGGGGAACAGAAGGGGGACGGAACGATCCGGCCCCCTTTTATTATATGCCGTATCCATTTTCCACCGGCTGCCGTGCCGTATCGGCGCCGGGTTATTTTCGGCATGGCATGCGGCATCAAAGAATCATCCGGCAATCATAACACTCTTTTCCCCCTCTTAGGAGTGCCGCATTGGAGTGCCGGAAAACCTGAACTGAGGACGAATGGCTGAGCACACCTTCCGGATTACACGGATCTACAGCGACGATAAAGGAGAGAGTCATTTCGAGAAGCGGCTCATTCCGCTTGAACAGGCAGGTGAGATCGGATCGCTCTCACCTCTTCTTCCTGGAAAAGGAGTGATCTTCCGTGAAGTTCCCGCCGGATATGACTACGATTTCCACACAGCACCCCGTCGGCAGTACATCATTCTTCTCGATGGAGAGATAGAAATCGAGACCTCGCTGGGAGAGAAACGGAGATTCCGGGGTGGAGAGATCCTTCTGGTTGAAGACACGACCGGGAAGGGACACAAAACCCGCAATCTCAAGAAAGAGACCAGAAGATCGTTATTCATTCCGTTAGACGATGCAGATAACGGTGTGAAGAATGAGTGAAAAGCGGGACCCCCTGAACCTGAATGAACTCTTCGACAAGTCGTTCAGTCTCACAGGCATGACCGCGTTCGTGATTTTCTCAGCCCTGTTTTAAGCAGACTTCCTATGCCCACTCGTTCGGACCCTTACCTTTCCCAGGATGAACAGACCGAGCCGGTTGAACCTGGCATCCCTTCTGCATCCCCGTCTGCATCAGCGTCTGCTTCCCATCCGGCCGCCTCTTCCCGTGTTATCTATAAAACCGAAGTGGTGGTGATCGGTGCCGGCCAGGCAGGCCTCTCATCCGCATGGCATCTGAAACGACGCGGCCTGGAGCCGGGAAAAGGGTTTGTAGTGATCGACCGGTCCGATGGGCCCGGCGGGGCCTGGCAATATCGCTGGCCATCCCTGACGCTGAGCACGGTGAACCGGATCCATGATCTCCCCGGCCTCCGATTTGAAGAGGCGATCGGAACCCGGGACCGGCAGGTCCAAGCCCGCGTCGCCGTTCCACACTATTTTGAAGTCTATGAAAGAGAGTTCAACATCCCGGTATACCGTCCCCTGACTGTTCTGGCCGTCTGCGAACGCGACGGCCGGTTCAGGGTCGAGACAAACGGACCTCACTTCTCCGCCCGCGGGATCATCAATGCCACCGGAACCTGGGAAAGCCCCTACATCCCCGACTATCCGGGGCGCAACCGTTTCCGGGGCAGGCAGTTGCATACGCGGGATTATCATACCGCGGATGAGTTCAAGGGTGATCATGTATTTATTGTCGGCGGCGGGATTTCGGCCATCCAGCTGCTTGATGAGGTCTCACGCGTGACGCGGACAACCTGGGTGACACGTCGTCCGCCCGATTTTCGTGAAGGAGAGTTTACCGAAGAGAGAGGACGGGCTGCAGTAGCACTGGTGGAAGAGCGGGTTCGGAAGGGGCTCCCTCCCGAATCGGTTGTATCGGTGACAGGTCTGCCGGTGACTCCCCGGATTGAAGAGATGCGCAGACGTGGGGTCCTTGAACGCAGACCGATGTTTCATCAAATTGAGGAGGAGGGTGTGCGCTGGAAGGATGGAGAGTTCCTGAAAGCGGATGTCATTCTCTGGTGTACCGGATTCCGGAGCTCACTCGATCATCTCGGACCTCTGATGCTGAAGAATGAGCAGGGAGGGATCACCATGACAGGCCGCCTCGCAACCCAGGTTGCAAAAGATCCGCGGGTGCATCTTGTCGGATATGGGCCCTCAGCCTCCACCATCGGCTCCAACCGGGCCGGCGGTGCAGCCGCACAAGAGCTGATGAAATTTCTGGGGCTTTTGTAGTCTCCTCCGCCCCTGCTCTCAGAGCCGGTTTCTTGACGTACCGGCCGCATTATGATCTTGAGGAGCCTGTAGGTTAAAAAAACCAACAGGGCCAATAAAAGAGGGTAGCGTGGGAGGGAGTTGAACCCTCGACCTTCGGGTTATGAATCCGACGCTCTTACCACCTGAGCTACCACGCCATCATCACAAATACGTGTCGCCGTCCGGGACCTGATGAACCCGAACCGGAACGATGAAATGATAGCACAGAATATAAGACTTTTCCCGATTCGGGAGAAAGAGAATTGAGCCGGGTTTCTCATTTCTGTGAAACCATCCGGTGCAACCCTCCATTTTCTTCTATTTTTATTCTCTTTTATATATTCCAACCGTTCCGGCACGAATCGCGGAGCACCTGTCAAATCTCCGGCAACAGATCCAGCATTATATAGCATCATCCAGCACTATGGCTAAAAACATCACCCCTCGCGAACAGGACTATTCACAATGGTATCAGGATGTAATACGGGAAGCAAAGCTGGCCGACCACTCTCCGGTCCGCGGATCCATGGTGATCCGTCCGAACGGATATGCCCTCTGGGAGAACATGAAACAGGAGCTCGACACCATGTTCAGGGAGACAGGCCATGAGAACGCCTACTTCCCTCTTTTCATCCCCAAATCCTTCCTGTCGAAAGAAGCCCAGCATGTCGAAGGATTTGCAAAAGAGTGTGCCATTGTCACCCACAGCCGTCTGAAAAGCGTCCCGGGAGGGGTGGAGGTCGATCCCGAATCCCGGCTCGAGGAGGAGCTTATCGTGCGTCCTACCTCCGAAACCATTATCTGGGATGCCTACCGGAACTGGATCCAGTCCTGGAGGGACCTGCCCATTCTGATCAACCAGTGGGCCAATGTGGTCCGGTGGGAACTGCGGACCCGACTCTTCCTGCGCACCATGGAATTTCTCTGGCAGGAGGGACATACGGCACACGCCACCGAAGAGGAAGCGGTTGAAGAAGCGCTCCGAATGCTGGAGGTCTACAGGGTATTTGCGGAAGAGTATATGGCCATGCCGGTACGGACAGGGGTGAAGACGGAATCGGAGCGGTTTGCCGGTGCGGTTGACACCTACTGCATTGAAGGGATGATGCAGGACGGAAAGGCGCTTCAGGCCGGTACTTCCCACTTTCTGGGACAGAATTTTGCCCGTGCATTTGATGTGAAGTTCCAGGACCGGTACGGGGAGCACAAGTATGTCTGGGCAACCAGCTGGGGCGTATCGACCCGGCTTATCGGAGGTCTGATCATGACCCACTCCGATGACAAGGGGCTGGTTCTCCCACCCCGGCTGGCTCCGCTTCAGGTGGTAATCGTTCCCATCTACCGGAATGACGAACAGCGCGCCGCCCTGCTGGAGTATCTCGAACCCATCCGGAAGGAGCTTCGCGATTCCGGTATTACGGTGAAGCTTGATGACCGGGAGAACTACAAACCGGGCTGGAAATTTGCAGAACATGAAGTACAGGGAGTGCCTGTCCGAATCGCGGCTGGCCCCCGCGACCTGGAGAACGGGACGCTGGAGCTTGCCCGGAGAGACTCCCTCGAGAAGAGCATCATCGGCAATGAGAACCTGACCCGACAGGTTCGGGATCTGCTTGATGAGATTCAGAACAACCTGCTGGATAAAGCGCGGCAACGGGTGGAACGACAGACCCGGAGCGTGGACACCTACGAAGAGTTCAAGGAGCAGATTGAAGAGGGCGGGTTCATTCTGGCGCACTGGGACGGTACCGCCGAGACCGAGGAGAAGATCAAGGAGGAAACAAAAGCGACCATCCGCTGTATTCCTTTTGAAGAGTACGGTCCGGGAGAATGCATGGTTACCGGCAAACCGTCGGCAAACAGAGTGCTCTTTGCACGCTCCTACTGATCTGCGCCGGGAGCTGTTTTGTCCTCTCGGGACAGCCAACCGGTTTATCCGGCATGAACCTGCATGATCACCTTTGCCATCCTGCATTATTAAGCATTATTAACAGTGCCGGAACAGTTTCCTGCGTATCGTTGCATAGAGAAACCGGAGGAAAATCAACGGTCAAACCAACGGCATGGCGCCTCTGAGCATTCCTTATCACTATGGTGTCTCGACCGGCAGCCAGTGCCGCAAAACCGACCGGCTGACGATCGGGAATTTTGGCCTGGACGGATTCACATTGATGGAGACGGCAGGACTCCAGGCCGCTCGCCGGATTGCAACCCTCACTTCTGACGGAGCGGAGGGCCTTTATCTGTGCGGTAAAGGAAACAATGGCGGGGATGCACTTGTCGTGGCCCGCTACCTGGCCATTCATCATGCACACCGATGCAGAATCTTCTTTCCAGAGGGTGCCGACCGGCTGAGCCGTGAGTCCAGGAAGAACCTGGAGCTGCTTCATGCCCTGCAGAAGCAGGGAGTTCCTGTCACATTCGAACCGGGGATGAGAATCGCCGCTGGCACTTACAGCGAGGAAAGCTCCGGAACGAATTCGGGTTACATCGTCGACGGACTTCTCGGAACCGGTCTCTCCAGTGAACTGCGCGATCCGATATTGTCCCTTGTTCAGGAGGCAAACCGCCTCAGCCAGCGATTCTCCATTCCACTCTTTTCTCTCGATATACCTACCGGACTTCATGCCGATACAGGGAAGATCCTGGGCGATGCGGTGCGGGCGACCCATACATTGAGTTTCGGAGCCCGCAAGCTGGGATTCTATCTCAATGAGGGGCCTCTCTGTACCGGAACGGTGCATCAGCTGGATCTCTCTTTTCCCCCAGCCCTCAGAGAGACGGCCGCCACCCTGCTTCTTCCGGAGCTGGCCCCGGAACTCCCGCCCATCCGCCGTCATGCCCGTCACAAGTACAGTGACCGGGCGGTGTTTGTAGTGGCCGGGTCGGAGGGGCTTACCGGTGCGGCGATCATGACAGCCTCTGCAGCCTGGAAGGCTGGTACCGGTGCGGTATTCCTCTTCGCGCCAAAAGGCATCCTTCCGATCTATGAGAGCACCCTACCCGGCATCATCAAAATCCCCCTGGGTGGTCCAGGCGATACCTTTTTTACGGAAAAGCACAGCGGCACGGTTCTTCGGGAGCTGAAAAAGCGCGAAGGCGTTCTGCTGATCGGTCCGGGTCTGGGCAGGGACGAGAACACTCATCGTTTCTGCCATGCAGTGCTGGAGCAGTATGACGAGCCTGTGGTGATGGATGCCGATGCCCTGCGAATACCGGAGATCGATTCCCTTTTGAAATCGGGAGTGCGGATCCTGACCCCTCACCCGGGTGAAGTCGCCTCACTGAACGGCAGCCCGCCTGGAGGGGAGTACGAACGGATCCTCTGGGCCGATGAATATGCCCGCAGCAACAGGGTCTGGATGGTCTCCAAAGGGTCGCCTCTTTTTGTCGGATCTCCGGAGGGGAACAACTACCTGACCGGCTACGACAACCGGATCTTCGCCCGGGCGGGCTTCGGCGATCTTCTGAGCGGCACCATTGCAGGCAATCTCGCTATAAGCGGAGATCCTGAACTGAGCATCATCCGGGCACTACTGGATTCCTGGCTGGAGGCCGTCAACCGGCAGAAATCCCTGCATCGCCCTCTGGAACCGATGGATCTTCTATGATTACCAAAGCACTCTCCGGTCTTGAACGGCATCCCTCCATACTCTATGGCGCGATCGCTCTTCTCACTCTTGCAACCCTTCTTCTCACCCTTCTGCCTGCCGATCACATCGGCGATGTCGAACTTTTCCGTTACGACAAACTGGGCCATCTTGCCATGTTCGGCACCTGGACCTTTCTGCTCGGACTGATCATGTTCATCTCCGACCGGAAGCCGCTGCCCTACTTTTCGATCTTTATCGCCGGCACCCTGTTCGGCGCCACCATCGAAATCCTGCAGGAGCTGCTGCCGGGGAAGCGACATATGGATCTGGCCGATCTGATTGCGGATATCGCGGGATGCCTGATTGCAATCGCCCTGTTACGGTGGCTTACTGCCCGGCTTCCAGGCTCACCCGCCCCGCAAAAGAGCTCTACAGCTTCCGGCAGGAACGGCACCGGGCAATAATTTGATTGGTTTTCTGGTTACCTATTTGCATGTTTCTATTATACTTTTAAACAGGCAGGTGGACTGCCGGCGGCCTGATGGCCGTGAGAACATTCTTTTGGAATGTTTTATGGATTTGAATTATCATTCGACCGGTAATCGATTAATCACAGTAGTTCAGAATCATGAAAAGACGCAAGAACCCGGAAGCGGATCTTCGGAACTACCATACCGTATTCATTCAGATCGGTTTGCTCATCAGTCTGCTGATCTCTGTTGTAGCGGTAAAGGTGGAGTTCAGGGCTAAGGAGACGCAGGAATATGTTATTACCGAGCAGGAAGTGATCGAGATGGAGGAGATTGTACAGACGCGTCACATCGAGACGCCTCCGCCTCCGCCCCGGCCGCCCGTTCCTGTTGCGGTACCCAACGACGAGATTATTGAAGATGTCTCTTTCTCCATTGATGCCGAGCTGACCCTGGGTGGCCCGATGGATCTTCCCCCTCCTCCGCCGATGCGTGAGGACGAGGAAGAGGAGATGGAAGAGGACTTCTTCGTGGTAGTGGAAGACATGCCCGAACTGATTGGCGGACTTCAGGAGCTTCAGAGCAGGATCCGTTATCCTGAAATGGCCCGTCGTGCAGGTATCGAAGGGCGGGTCTATGTCCAGTTCATTGTGAATGAGCGGGGCGAGGTGGAAAATCCCCAGGTGATCCGCGGCATCGGCGGCGGATGCGATGAGGAAGCGATCCGTGCCGTACAACAGGCAAAGTTCAAGCCGGGGATGCAGCGGGGAAGACCTGTACGGGTTCAGTACAGTCTGCCGATCGTCTTCCGACTGCAGAGCTGACCGCTGTCAGGCATCTGCAACGGTTTTGAAAAAGCGCAGCCCAACAGGTTGCGCTTTTTTTTTGTACATGGTACCCCATCAGGTAAAAAAATCTCTCTCGCAAGGGCAAATAACAGGAGTCTGTCGTCGGAGCGCCAAGGCTCACCCCGCCAAAGGCTCACCCCGCCAAAAACCGTATCACCCGATGAAAACAAAGAGATGACCTACGTGTCCGAGTCGACTTTTTCCAGAAAAGCGGAGATCACCCGGACCAGATTTTCATACCCCACCTTCTCTAACGCCTCCTCCGGAGCACACCACTCCACACGTTCAATCCCCTCCTCCTTTTGTGGAACGGGTTGGCACTTCCGCGCCTCCGGTATGAGCGAGAAGGCAAACCAGCGGGTCCTTTTCCGGTGGACGATCCCCCCCAGCTCGTATTCATGAAAGGTCTCGGTCAGAAACGGTCCCTGAAGAAAGCCCTTCATACCGGTCTCCTCGGCCAGCTCCCGGGCCGCGCATCCGGCAAAATCCTCTCCCGGTTCCATTTTCCCTTTGGGCAGATCCCAAACCCCTTTCCGGTAGATCAACAGAATCTGAAGATCCTCCCCGGAATCTCTGTAAAGAATCCCGCCGGCTGCATCAACCGGTATCGCATCGGGAGAGATCAAAAATCCGGTCCTGACTCTTCCTTCCCCCTTTCGGACTGACTTCCGTGGGACGGGGATTGATCACCTTCTGCTCCTCCCTCTGCCTCTTTTCTCTTCTCGTCGGCATAGTTGAGCCTCAAATTGGTGAGCGTCTGCGACAGATAGTCGCTCAGCTCCTTCGGCAGGTTCCCTTCGGTATATCTCTGGAGCATGTTCAGGGTATCGATGGCATACTTTGCATTCTTGATGTCTCTCTCAATCTTGTCCGTGACCGGATTCTTGATTTTACCCAGTCCCATCATCGCAATCTCCTGATGTTGCTGTACCAGCATGGCAAAAAGCAACTGATCCTGCTGCTCGGGGCTCAGTTTATCTCCATTAAGCGGTGATTCCATAGATTTTTCTTCTTTGAAAGCTGAGTTAAAGTTGAAGAATCCGTATTATTGGAGCCAATAAAAAATAATAAAAACTGCACTCCATGGCTATTGTTCACCCCTTCCGCGGCTGGCTCCCGGTTCCGGAGAAAGCAAAGGAGATCTCCTGTGTTCCCTATGATGTCATCAGTTCAGAGGAAGCCGCCGGAATGGCACAGAACAAGCCGGACAGCTATCTGCATGTCATACGACCCGAGATCGACCTTCCGGAAGGGACACCCTTCAACGCCGACGAAGTCTATGAGAAGGGAGCGGAAAATCTGAGGCGCCTCCTGGGAAGCGACAAGCTCAGGCAGGATGAAAAACAGTTCCTCTACCTCTACCAGATGGAGACAGGAGAGCACAAACAGACCGGAGTCTTCGCCTGTGTATCGGTCGAGGATTACGACAACGATGTGATCCTGAAACATGAGCTGACCCGGCCTGACAAGGAAGATGACCGGACGCGGCATATCCTCACCCAGTCAGCCCATGCCGAACCGGTCATGCTCACGTTCAAGGACAGCACCGGCATCACAGAGCTCATGGAGAAGACCATGCTTTTCTCCGCTCCTTACATTGAGTTTCAGGCGGATGACGGAGTCTGGCACCGGATCTGGAAGATAGAGGCCCCCTCCGATTACGTGGAAGCCTTCTACCGGGTCCCAAGACTCTACGTGGCTGACGGTCACCACCGCTGCAAGAGTGCATCCCGCGCAGCCGCTGAACTTCGGGAGAAGAACGGCACCTGGCCCGGTGAAGAGGAGTATGAATATTTTCCCGCCGTTCTGTTTCCCATCGATCAGATGAAAATTCTTCCCTACAACCGGCTTGTCTACCGGGTGACGGATGCGATGATGGAGGAGCTCACAACACGTTTTCCGCTCGCGGAAGCGGGGCCGGTTCCTGAAAAAAAGGGGATGGTCTCCATCTACTACAAAGGAAAATGGCAGGGCCTGGAACTTCCCGAACCTGTGGACAGTGATACAGTCTCCCAACTCGATGTTACCCGGCTGCAGGAGGGTATCCTCTCGCCGATTTTTGGCATCGAGAATCCTCGAACGGATGCCAACATCGACTTTGTGGGGGGGATACGGGGAACATCCGAACTGGAAAGAAGAGTGGATGACGGAACCGCCGACCTGGCCATCAGCATGCACCCTACGGCCATCGAAGAACTTGTCAGTGTTTCGGACGAAGGTGCTCTCATGCCTCCGAAATCCACCTGGTTTGAACCGAAAATCCGTTCCGGACTAATCATACACACATTCTAAAACCGATGAAAAGAGTACACAATTTCAGTGCCGGTCCGGCAGCCCTGCCGCTGGAGGTATTACAGAAAGTGGAATCCGAACTGGTCGATTACCGGGGCAAGGGAAGCTCCCTGATCGAGATGAGTCACCGGGGTCCGGAATACACCGAAATCCATCAGCAGACGAGCGAACGGCTCAAGAGGATTCTGAACGCCGGTGAAGGCTGGAATGTACTCTTCCTCGGTGGAGGGGCAAGCACCCAGTTCACCATGGTCCCGCAGAATTTTCTGAACCGGGAGCGGAGTGCCGACTACATCGATACCGGATCCTGGTCCTCCAAAGCGATCAAAGAGGCACAGCTGATAGGTAACGTCAACATCCCCTTCAGCGGGAAAGGGGAGAACTACACCCGCATCCCTTCCGACAGTGAGCTGAATCTGTCTGATGATGCCGTTTACGTTCACTTCACTTCGAACAACACCATTTTCGGAACCCAGTACCGGTCCGAACCGGAGAGCAACGGAAAGCCCCTGGTATGCGATGCATCCTCCGATTTTCTCTCCCGGCCGATCGATCTGGAGCGATACGGACTGATCTACGCCGGGGCACAGAAGAACCTGGGACCCGCCGGAGTGACGGTTGTACTGGTCCATGACCGGTTCCTGAAGGATATGGCCGACACCTCTTCGGTGCCCACCATTCTCCGATACGAAACTCACCTGGACAAACTCTTCAATACCCCTCCGGTCTTCGCTGTCTACATGGTGAATTATGTGCTCGAGTGGATTGAAGAAAAAGGAGGAATAGGATATTTTGAGCAGTTCAACCAGCAGAAGGCAGAACTGCTTTACGGTGAGATTGACAGGGATGATTTCTACCGCGGAACGGCAGAAAAAGCTTCCCGCTCACTCATGAACGTAACCTGGCGCCTGAAAGATGAGGAGCTGGAAGCCACATTCCTCAAAGAAGCGGCGGAAAATGACCTTGTGGCTCTGAAAGGACACCGCAGCGTTGGTGGAGTCCGGGCCAGTATCTACAATGCGTGCAGGATGGAAAGCGTTGAAGCGCTGGTTGATTTCATGAAGGATTTCCGTGACCGGCATGGCTGACAGGCCGCCGGTACGGAACAAGCCGGTGTAGCTCAGGGGTAGAGCAACGCTTTCGTAAAGCGTAGGTCAGCGGTTCAAATCCGCTCACCGGCTCCATTTATCTTATTCTGTCCATCCACTATTCTACGCTTCCAGAGTACCATTCAGACATTTGCCGCCCCCCATTCTTCGGTGCTCCGAATTTCACCGCACCCCGTCGCGGAAGATCAGAAAAAGTAACTTTTCAGCTTCATTCTCCGGGAGAGTTTCTGAAGTTCTTTCAGCGTCATCTCTGGGTCGGAGATCAGCTCATCCGCCGACTCTCCATTGCGGAATCTCTCCAGATTTTCAGGAAATTTTTCGGGTGCAAGGTACTGAAGAAAGAGTCGGAGCTGCCTTGAATTCCATTTCTTGAAGCCCGACTCCAGAATCCGGAAAATCTCTACCCACTGCCCTGCCTGTGCGGCCAGCTCGATTCCAAGGCCGATCGCATTCTGCGGGACCTCATCTGTGAGACAGATCGTGATCAGCTCTTCCAGATCCTCCGGCAGAGGTTCATGACGCAAAATTTTCGGACCCAGCTCTTCTCCCGTTGCCTGCGGATAGAAACTTTTCCACATCTGACCGCTGTAAGGGTGGTGAAAGAAGACTTCAAACGTCTCCATATCCTTGCGGAGCTGAGTCATCTCCCGGATCAGCTGAATCTGTTCCGCATGATCTGTTATGTACATGGTGATCGGTCCTAACTGAAGTTGATCAACCCGGAACCGGCCGGATTCCATTCTGTCGTAGCGACAAAACGGTCGAAAAGTTCCTCTCTGGTTCACCGGGTCGAAAACAAAACCCGGAAGATAAGGCTTCCGCCATCGGAAATCAGCCTGGGTCACTTCTTGATTCGCACTCTAATTTTCTCTACTGTATTGATTATAAAATCAATTCAGCCACCATGAAGCCACCAAGAGATGTCCGACTGCCTATCATTGTTCTCTCTGCCGTCATCCTGTTGCTTGCAATCCAACCGGCCGGGAGTCAGACCGTGAATCTTGAAGTAGGGGACCTTGCACCAGAGTTCAGAGCTCCTTCCGCCGATAATGAGATCTGGAGCAGCCGGGATCATATCGGGGAAAAACTGCTGGTTGTCTATTTCTATCCGGCAGCTATGACCGGAGGGTGCACTGCCCAGGCCTGCAGCTTCCGGGATGACCGGACCGTTCTGACGGAGATGGGGGCAGAGGTTGTTGGAATCAGCGGGGACAATGTGGAGGGGCTGAAACTTTTCAAACGGCTCAACAACCTGAATTTTCCCCTTCTTTCTGATGAGAGCGGAGAGATCGCCCGTGCGTTCGGAGTGCCGGTGCGGGATGGCGGAACCATTGTGCGGGAAGTGGATGGGAAAGAGGTTGAGCTGACCCGATCGGTGACCACAAGCAGGTGGACATTTATTATCGGAAAAGACGGCAGGATCCTCTACAAGGATACAGAGGTCGACGCAGCCGGTGACAGCCAGGCGGTTATCGATGCAATCCGCCAGCTCGCCCTGAACTGATCGCAGAGGGGAAAAATTTCAACCGGAAATCAGCCTCTGGATCTCATCCAGATTTTTCTTGTCGGTCAGAATTAGTAGCTTGTCCTTCTGCTGAATTTCGGTCGTACCGCGTGGTACAAAGAATCTCCCTTCACGGTTGATTAACGTAACCAGCACATTCTCGGGAAGTCCCAGTTCAAGAATCTGCTTTCCGACCGCAAGATCCTCATCCGAAATAACAATCTCCTGCAGCGCGGTTTTTGTATCAACCGATGGCTCAAGCTCGATCGGATAGCGGGTCTTCTCCTCGATCGGGGCATCCACTCCGAGAAGCCTGGCCACCATCGGTATGGTAGTCCCCTGAAGGAGCACCGATGTCACCACAATAAAGAAGACAATGCTGAAGAAGAGCTCCGCCTGCTGGATGCCCGCAACAAGGGGAAATGTGGCCAGGATGATGGGAACAGCTCCCCGCAGCCCCACCCAGGAGACCATCAGCTTCGCCCTTGTGCTGTAACGGGTAAATAGCATTCCGAGAAAGATGCTCACCGGCCTGCCGAGCAGTATGAGAACCAGGGCGATGAGAAGACCTTCTTTCCAGATCCCCAGTATCGAACTTGGATAGACCAGAAGTCCAAGGGTAAGGAACATGGCAATCTGCATCAGCCAGCTGATTCCGTCAAAAAAGTTCATCAGGCTCCTGCGGTGGGCGATGATGGAGTTCCCCATGATGAGTCCGGCCAGATAGACCGCCAGAAACCCGTTGCCTCCGATGAGATCGGTCCCGGCATAGATGAGCGGAACAAAGGAGAGAGCGAGCACCGGATAGAGTCCGTCATATCGCAGATTCACATAATTGATAGCCCAGACGGCACCTTTTCCAAGAAGGACTCCTGCCGGGAACCCGATCACCATCTGCTTTAAAAAGATCCAGAAAAACGATGCCGCCGTGACGTCGGGGGACTGGATGAACTGAATAAGCCCCGTGGTGAGGATGATCGCCATCGGATCATTCGTGGCAGACTCAAATTCTATCAGCTCCTTCAGATTATATTTCAGTCCCACCGACTTTGAGCGGAGAACCGAAAAAACAGCTGCCGCATCGGTAGAGGAGATGATGGCCCCCATCAGAAGGCCTTCGACAAAAGAGACATTCAGAATAAGAGAAACAAAACCTCCGACGATCAGGGCGCTGATCAGCACCCCGCCTGTTGAGAGAACAATGGCAGGACCTACAACCGGCTTTACCCGCTCCCAATCGGTATCCAGTCCGCCGGAAAAGAGAATGTAGGCAAGAGCGATGATACCCAGTGCCTGTGCCAGGTTGTTGTCATCAAACGCAACGATGTTCAGACCGTCTGATCCGAACAGCATTCCAAGCCCCAGAAAAATGAGCAGTGCGGGGATGCCATACCGCATGGAAAGATTGCTGGTAACGACACTCAGCACGATCAGCAGTCCCGTAATAAGCAGATAGAGAGATAAGATCAAATAGGATACGTCAGGTTGGATTATCGTTCAGAGCCGGAATGAGAACCGCTTCTGATCAAGATAATTAAGTTCCATCTACGATTTTCCGGAATTTTCTTCCTCTCCGGGCATGTTATAGGACAACGTTTATCCGGCAGAATACCCGGACGGATGGTTCCCGGGGCCCTGCGGGCAGTTTCATGGATTCATGGAACTCCAATCCAAATCGGATGAAAGCTCCGTGGGTCTGTGAAACGCGATGATCAGGAAAGATCAGACTCTGAGAAAAGTTCAGAGAACCGGACAACAAGAGAACCGGAGGTCAGGAGAGCCAATGAATGCAAGGTTCCGGTACCGACCCAGAAAGCAGATTCTGCTTATAGCGACAGGCACCCTGATTCTGATTGTTTCGGGGTATCTGTTGGGCAGTCTGAAAGAAACACCACCACCCCTCACCCAGGAAGAGATAGACCAGGCGGTTCTTCACTCCATTCAGAACCTTCCACCCGGACCTTCTGCCGAGTCGGTGGCTTACGAAGCGATCCGGCCCTCGGTTGTGAGAGTGCTCCAGGATCTTCCAGACTACTCAGAACAGGAAGAGGAGTCTGCGGACCGGTTCGAACAGAACCGTCCCTCCCCGGACCCCTATGCACCTTGGCACTCGCCTCCCCGGGAGGGATACAGAGGAGAAGAGTACAGAGGGTATGGCTCGGAAGAGTACAGAGGTTATGGATCGGAGGAGTACAGAGGATATGGCGGACAGGAAGATGAGGAGTACTCCGATCCGTGGAGCGAAGATCCCTATGAAAGTCCCGATCAAGGCCCCTATGGGTCCTATGGAGAAGAGCGGCCGGGATCCGGAACCCCGCAGACCGATCCGGAGGAGGATTTCAACCGTCATATTGAGCAGAGTGTCGGTACCGGGGTGGTGATCTCGGACGATGGCACCATTCTGACAAACCTCCATGTGGTTGCCCACTCCGGGAGCCTGAAGGTGATTTTCGCGGATGGAACCGAATCGCCGGCAGAGGTGGTGGGAGTGCAGCCGGAGCATGATCTGGCGGTAATCCGGGCCCTGATTCTTCCCGATGACCTTCAACCCGCCACGATCCGTTCCACTGCGGGATTGAGGCCGGGAGATCGAATCATCGCCGTGGGCTATCCATTCGGAATCGGACCCTCTGTTACAGCCGGAGTCATCTCGGGTCTGGACCGCGACTATGTATCGCCTTATGGAAACCACAAGATGAGTAATCTGATTCAGTTTGATGCTGCGGCCAATCCCGGTAATTCCGGTGGTCCTCTGGTTACACATGAGGGAGAGGTGATCGGGATCGTAACAGCGATCCTGAATACGACAGGGCACAGGGTTTTTATCGGGATCGGATATGCTGTTCCCATTGAAACGGCAACATCCGGAGCTGGAATGTCACCCTTCTAAAGCCGGTAAAAAACCATGGCGCCCTATTCCACCATCGCTCCGTTACACGGTCATACACGGTCAAAATCCATCACACCCGACATCATCCATTTCACCCTGAAGATTTCCCAAACTCCATGAAACAGCCGAAACCGATCCCTCCCTCGATGAAACGTGATTCCGAGGCAATCTACGGGGGCAACGAAGAGACCTCCGCCCTCTGCCAGCGCATCCTCTACGAGATTAAAAAGGTTGTCGTGGGGCAGGACCGTTTTCTGGAGCGAATTCTCGTGTCGATACTTGCAAAGGGGCATCTTCTGGTGGAGGGGGTGCCGGGTCTGGCCAAAACCCTGACGGTAAAAACGCTTGCCCAGGCGATCCGGGGCGAATTCGGCAGAGTCCAGTTCACTCCCGATCTGGTTCCTGCCGATCTGACCGGTACGCGGATCTACAACCAGAAGAGCGGGGAGTTCACCACCACCCCCGGTCCGGTTTTTGTAAATCTCCTTCTGGCTGATGAGATCAACCGTGCCCCCGCCAAGGTGCAAAGCGCCCTGCTCGAGGTGATGCAGGAGAACCAGGTCACCATCGCCGGGGAGACCTGGAAGGTTCCGGAACCCTTTCTGGTCATGGCCACCCAGAATCCCATCGAAACCGAGGGGACCTACCCTCTGCCGGAAGCGCAGGTGGATCGTTTCATGATGAAAGTGATCCTGAATTATCCCGAAGAGGAGGAGGAGTTCGTGATGGTGGAGCGGATGACCGGCACCCCCACGGAGGTAAGAGCAGTCGCCACCACACGCCAGCTGCTGGACCTTCAGAAGCGATGCCGATCCGTCTACATCGATCCCCCCATCATCCAATATGCGGTTCGACTGGTGTCGGCAACCCGGAATCCGGAACGTGTCGGCCTGAAACATCTTTCACGCTATCTCACTTTCGGAGCCAGCCCGAGAGCGACTCTCCACCTGGCTGAGGCAGCCAGGGCCCTGGCGTGTCTGCGCGGCCGCACCTATGTCCTGCCGGAGGATCTCCTTGATCTGGCACCCGACGTGCTGCGGCACCGGCTTGTCCTCTCCTACGAAGCGCTGTCGGAGAGCCTGACGGCCGACGATCTGCTGGAGAAGATCATGCTTCATCTTGAAATGCCCGACAAACCGATAGAGAGCCATGCAGGATACCAGAACAGATTATGAAGCGCTCCTGCAGCGTCTGGAATGGAAAGTAATCCGCCATCTGGACGGGCAGCTCCAGGGAAATTACAGGAGCCTGCTTCGCGGTTACGGTCTGGATCTGGCCGATCTGAGGGAGTATCAACCGGAAGATGATGTCCGGCATATCGACTGGAACATTACGGCCAGGCTCCAGAAACCCTATGTGCGTCAGTATCTCGAGGACCGGGAGATGACCGCATGGTTTCTTCTTGATGTGAGTCCTTCGGTGGATTTCGGTTCCGGAGAAATGGAAAAAAGCTCCCTGCTTCTGGAGTTCGTGGCGGTCATGGCCCGTCTGCTCACCCGCCACGGAAACCGGGTGGGTGCCATTCTCTTCAATGAGAGAATTGAACAGGTAGTCCCGCCCCGCAGCGGACGGAGCCAGATCCTCCATCTTCTGTCACTGCTCGATTCACGCACCCGAAGGGAGTCTTCCCTCCCGACCGATCTGGGAAGCTCTCTTCATCAGGCGATCCACCTCATTCCAAGACGCTCATTCCTCTTCATCCTCTCCGACTTCATCAGCCAGCCCGGTTGGGAACGTCCCCTCTCCCATCTGGCACGCAGGCATGAACTTCTGGCTATACGTCTCTACGATCCTCTGGAGCGTGAGCTTCCGAATCTCGGTCTCTTTGTGATGCAGGATGCCGAAACAGGGGAGCAGATTTTTGTTGATACCGGCGATCCAATGTTTCGGCAGCGGTATGTCGATGCCGTCCAGCGCCGGGAAAGTGAACTCAGGGGGCAGTTCCGAAGAACAGGATGTGAACTCCTGGAACTCTCAACGGAAGAGGATCTGCTCCGGAACCTTCTCCGTTTTATCGGACTCAGGAAGATCCGGATCCGAAATCAGATCCGTCACCAGCCATTCCAATCTGCAGGAAAAAACTTATGACGTTCCTCTGGCCCCATATGCTCTGGACCCTGCTGCTGCTTCCCCTGCTGGTGGGACTTTATCTCTGGATGCTCCGGCGAAAGAAAAAATACGCGGTCCGATTTGCCAGTCTGGGGATCGTCAAGGAGGCGATGGGGAACGGCCCGGGGATACGGCGTCATATCCCGCCTGCACTGATCCTTCTTTCGGTGGGATTGATGCTGCTCGCCACCGCGCGGCCGATGGCCACTCTCACCCTCCCTTCCCAGAGAGATACCGTAATTCTGACCATGGATATATCCGGAAGCATGAGGGCTGCCGATGTCGATCCCGACCGGCTTACCGCATCACAGGAAGCCGCCCGTACCTTCATCGCCGAACAGCCGAAAACAACCCGGGTAGGGGTGGTCGCTTTTGCCGGAACCGTGAATGTGGTCCAGCAACCCACACTGGATCGGAATGAAGTGCTGTCGGCCATCGACCGGTTTCATCTTCAGAGAGGAACCAACATCGGGGATGCCATCCTGGTCTCCCTTCAGACCATCTTCCCCGATCTGGAGTTTGAGCAGAATCCCTGGGATTTTCAGTGGAACAGCCAGGGAAAACCACCCGGTGCAACCCGCCCCGGCGAAGAGAGTCCGGTACCTCCCGTTGAACCCGGCAGTTACACCAATGCCGCCATCATTCTTCTCACCGACGGTCAACCAACCACCGGACCCGATCCGGTCAATGCAGCCCGGATGGCTGCCGACCGGGGCGTGCGGGTCTTTACCGTCGGATTCGGTTCACTCGAAGGGGATCGCATCAGCTTCGGCGGAATGACGATGCGGGTTCAGCTTGATGAGGAATCTCTGCGGCAGATCGCTGAAGTCACCCGGGGAAGATACTTTCATGCGGCCAGCTCCAGTGAGCTGAGTGATGTCTACCGGGAACTTTCGACGCAGTTTGTCATGGAGACCGAGCAGACGGAGATCACAGCACTCTTTACAGCACTCTCCGCAGTAATACTGCTGATCGCGCTGTTTCTCTCCCTCTACTGGTTTTACCGGATTGTCTGAAGTTCCGGCCGGCCGGACTTGCCTTACCGTTCAGGAGCTCTGCCGTTCAGGATCCATTCAGGAGTTTGCACTCCGCGGTGCTACCGGTTTGCAGCCTTGTTGTTCAGGAGCTTCCAGCCGTTTCGTGCCAGCAACTGTTTTTTCATCCAGGCCGGACGGTCGGTGGTTATGCCATCCACTCCCAGCTGCAGGGCACGCTGTGCATCATCCAGATCATTCACCGTCCAGATATAGTAACCTAGCCCGGCATCCCGGATCCTGGCCACTTCCACATCCTCGGTCGCCGGACCGATAAAGCGGAGGTTCAGGCCATCGAGGTTCGCTTCCTGAGCCTTTTCAACGAGCTCCTCCATGGTGGGGGACCATGCGCCGGTCTCCGGATCCTGTCTGAATCCGGAGAGCCAGTAGACAGGTGTGTGGGGCCGCAGCCGTTTGGTTTTCTCAGCGGTCTCCCAGGAGAAAGTGATCACTACAATCTGCCAGGGATGAAGACCTGAACGGTCAAAGACCTCAAGCATTGGTTCGACAATCCGTTCGTCGGTTTTTGTCTCCACAAAGATCCGTTTTCCCGGAGGTACGGTTGCCAGTGCCTGTTCCAGCGTGGCGATCCGCTCCCCCTGCCACTGAGCCCCTTTCCAGAGCCCCACATCCAGCTGACGGAGTTCATCGAACGTCATCTCCTCTACCCGGCCATCCTGCCCGGCGGTACGACGGGTGGTCGCATCGTGAAACAAGACAATTTGGTTATCGGCGGAGAGATAGATATCGATTTCGACCGCATCCGCGCCGATCTCCCAGGCCAGATTCACGGAAGCCAGGGTGTTTTCCGGAGCCAGCCAGGAAGCACCCCGGTGGGCGACCAGCTCAGGCAGTCTGTTTGCAGGAGAAATTTGTGACATTGCATTCCCGGAAGTAAGCAGCAAAAGAAGGGTGCCGACGAGTATACCTGTGCGCATATCAGATTAAAACATTGAAAGCGTTAATCGCACAGAAACTGCTAAAATATCGGGAAAGAATAAAATTGAATTTCTGCTCTACCCGGTCAGAAGAGGCTCATGAAAAGGGACGGCAGACCGGTTTTGCATCCGGATTCCCCCTTCCACCAGAGCTTCCTCCTCGATGGTAAGGGAACGGGTGTAGATCGATCCGGAAATAACGGCGGTCCGGGCCAGATAGATTCTTCCGCTGCTCCGAAGGTCTCCATGCACCTTTCCCGAAACCCGGATATCCTTGCCTGCAAATACATCACCATGAACAGCTCCTTCTGTTTCGATAATGACATTGCCGGCAACGTGAAGACTCCCTTCAATGGGTCCGCTTACCCTCACGTTCCGGGTCGAGATGTAGGTTCCGTTGATCCGGACCCCTTCTCTCAGATGATCGGTTGCTGTCGGTGTTATGAACAAGCCATCCATCATACGAGGCAGATTCCGGAGATAGCGCATCGATTTGAACATGGCACATTTCCTCTCTTTGATGTGATCAGGGATCCGTTTCTTGTATGGAACCGGGATCCGGTGCGGCAGGAACTTGTCTCACACGGATTCCGGAACCGGAATGACACAAACGGTCACGGCTGGTCGTATAACCTGCTTCTTTCGACCGTCTGTATGATACAGAGTGCCACCGGGATGAGAAGTCATCGATCTTTTTAAAATTGTGTGGGAAGAACTATTACACACCCGATGGTGATGAGAGAAGAGGAAAAGTGAGACGAGATTTTGAATAGTCGGGCTACACCGGTTATTCGTGGTGCGGGCTACCTTTACTCTTGATGCTGATCCATCACATCGCTGCTCTTTAAGCGGTTGGACAGAAGATCACTGATCACTCAGGTCCAGAAATCTGGATACCAGTTGTCCAGGTTGGAACTATAACAATTTAATCCGGGAGAGAACATGTCTGTCGTCAAGGTAATCGAGCTGATAACCGAAGGAGACTCCATCGAAAATGCGGTGGAAAATGGCCTGAAAGAGGCCCAGGAAACAATCCAAGGCATCAAAAGCATCTACATCAAGGATGTGAAGGCAATGGTAAATGAGAATGCCATCACCCGGTACAGGCTTGTCGTGAAAGTCTCCTTCGTTATCAACAGGGAGTAGATCCTGGTTCCCGACAGGGACAAATTGCTGGTACAGGAACCCGTCGCTGTTATCCTATCGGAGCAGGTCGGCAGGAATCAGGCGGATGATCTCACCGGAATCGAGAGCGATGTAGAGGAACTTGTCCGGTCCCATTTTCACATTTCTCATGCGTCCATACCCTTCGAGCAGATCCTCTTCTCCGAGAATCTCATCCCCGTTCAGACGGAGCCGAATAAGACGCATGCCTCGAAGCGTGCTGATCATCACATCCCCCTCCCAGGCGGGATATCTGCCGCCAGTCACGAATTCCAACCCGGAAGGTGCGACCGGATCTCTCCAAAAATGGTGGGCTGACCGCATACCGGGAGCACTCTCCTCGCCCGTGAGGGTCGTTCCCCGGTCGGGCTGACCATGGGTAATAAGAGGCCAGCCATAATTTTCGCCTTTTTCAATTACGTTCACCTCATCTCCCCCGTCCGGTCCATGCTCATTCGACCAGAGGGATCCCGTTACCGGATTGAATGCCAGCCCCTGCGGGTTACGGTGTCCGTAGGACCAGATTTCCGGGCGAGCGCCCTCCCTGTCGACAAACGGGTTGTCCAGAGGCAGACTGCCATCTTCATAGAGACGGATGATGCTTCCATTGTGCGAGTTGAGTTCCTGTGCGGTGTTCATGACAGGATTACCACGGTCCCCTACGGAGAAGAAGACATAGCCGTCCCGGAAGGCAATCCGGCTTCCCGAGTGGGAGCCACTGGCAATTTTGGGCTCTCCCACAAAGAGGACCTCCTGCTGAACCAGCTCTGTACCTTCGAGCTTCGCTCTCATCAGGGCGGTATGAGATCGCCCCTCCTCCGGCAGGGAGTAGGTGATATAGACCAGACGGTTTTCCTCAAAATCGGGATGAGCCGCAATATCAAGCAGACCACTGGTCCCGCTTACAAACACCTCCGGACCTCCTCCCACCGGCGTCTCCTGCAGAACTCCGTCGACCACCATTCGGATGGTACCGCCGCGCTCCGTAATGAGCATTACGCCATCGGGAAGGAACGTCATCCCCCATGGAATCTGAAGTCCGTCCACCAGAGTCTGAACATAGAATTCCTGATCAACGGAGCGATGCAATTCTCCGGCTGATTCAGGCAGGGGGAAATAGAGATCGGCAGGAACATCATCCCCTGCACCGCAACCGGTGAACATAAGGGCAACAAAAAGAGCAAACGAGAAAGAACAGGCTGTTTTCATGGTTTATTCCGATTAATATATTTTTACTTCAAGGCTGGCCGCCGATCATTGCAACCACCGGATCCGGATCATCAGAGTTGTTATCAGCAACAGAGCGATCCCGCTAATGGCAAGGCCGGCATCAGACCATCCCCATCCATTCAGGAAGCTTTAATGATAAACATATTCCTATGATCTGCAACGTTCACTCTGTCTCCCGCATGAGCGATAAGTGCCCGCTCTCCTGAGCATTTTGATGGGAACAAAGAGGGAGTTAAAGGGGTGAAAATTTGATGGATCCGGGTTATCATACGAGAGGTAAAACCTGAAACAGGCAGTCGGATAATAGTCGCGAGGAGAGGGAGATGATGAACGATGATAATTTCGAAGATCGCGAATACGTTTTTCACGAGCGGATCAAGATCCTGAGGGAGAGAGGATACCGCGGTTTCACCATAGCCCGGGAATCAAGCAGTCCGGCGGGAATTGAACTGACGGCAACCGCCCAGGATGGTAAAGTTCTTACCACACATGGTGAAACGCGGGAAGAAGCACTAAAGAAAATGATCGATCAGATCGATCTGGTGCTGGACGAACCCTGGTGATTCGGCTACTCCCGCATCAGGCGGCGGTAGCGTGCCGTCATTTTCTCTCCGGGTGCAAGTCCGAGCCGTTCCCTCCGGTTCTCTTCATACTCCTCATAGTTCCCTTCGAACCATTTCACCTCTCCGTCCCCTTCAAAGGCAAGAATGTGGGTGGCAATACGGTCCAGGAACCATCGGTCGTGTGAAATCACCACCGCACACCCGGCAAAATCGAGCAGCGCCTCTTCCAGAGCACGCAGCGTATTGACATCAAGATCGTTGGTCGGTTCGTCAAGGAGAAGGACATTGGCCCCTTCTCTGAGCATTTTGGCAAGGTGGACCCGGTTCCTCTCACCACCGGAGAGTTCACCTACTCTTTTCTGCTGATCACTGCCACTGAAGTTGAACCGCGCTACATAGGCACGCGAGTTGACTTCCCGGCTGCCCAGGCGGATCATTTCACTTCCATCGGAGATCTCTTCCCAGATCGTTCTCTCCGGGTCCAGGGGGCGCTTCTGATCCACATATCCCAGCTGGACCGTATCGCCGATAGAGAGTGTGCCATTGTCCGGCTGTTCCTCACCGGTGATCATCCGGAAAAGTGTGGTCTTTCCTGCACCGTTGGGACCGATCACTCCGACAATTCCCCCGGGAGGCAGGCTGAAATTGAGATCCTGAATGAGAGTTCGCCCCCCGAACCCTTTTGATACTCCTTTCGCCTCGATAACAAGATCCCCGAGCCGGGGTCCGGGGGGGATATAGATCTCCAGCTCTTCCTGCTGCCTGACCCGTTCTTCCGAAAGAAGATCCTGATAGGCGGTAATCCGCGCCTTGCTCTTGGCCCGGCGACCGCCGGGAGTCTGCCGGATCCACTCCAGTTCTCTCTGCAGTGCGCGCTGTCGCTTCGATTCCTGCTTCTCCTCGACCTCAAGGCGTTTTCGTTTCTGGTCCAGCCAGGAGCTGTAGTTGCCCTTGAAGGGATACCCTTCCCCGCGATCCAGCTCCAGAATCCACCCCGCTACATTGTCCAGAAAATACCTGTCGTGGGTCACCGCAATCACGGTTCCTTCATAGCGCGCCAGGTGCTGCTCAAGCCAGCCGACCGAGTCGGCATCCAGATGGTTGGTGGGTTCATCAAGCAGAAGCACGTCCGGCTTCTGCAGGAGCAGGCGGCAGAGAGCAACTCTTCGGGCCTCTCCACCAGAGAGAACTTTTGTCGGGGTCTCTCCGGGAGGGGTGCCCAATGCATCCATCGCCTGTTCCAGTTTGCTGTCGATGTCCCAGGCCTCCACCTGATCAATCTTCTCCTGAAGCCTCGCCTGCTTCTCGATCAGTGCGTCAAAATCGGCGTCGGGATCACCGAACGCTTCATTCACTGCCTCATACTCTTTTAAAAGAGCCATGGTTTCGGCAACTCCCTCTTCGACCACCTCCCGAACTGTCTTCTCCGGATCCAGTTCAGGCTCCTGGGGAAGATAACCGAAGGTGATTCCCTTCTGGACAGAGATATCACCAAGGTAATCTTTATCCACACCGGCAATGATCCGCAGCAACGTACTCTTTCCGGATCCGTTCAGACCAAGGACGCCGATTTTGGCTCCATAGAAAAAAGAGAGGTTGATGTCGTTCAGCACCCGTCTGTTGGGCTTGTAGATCTTGCTGACACCCGACATGGAAAAAATGATCTTCTGATCGCTCACGTTTCTTGCCTTCTGATGGAGGTTGCTGGTGAATCGGCAAATATACACCTTTCCGGGGACATGCTTCCCGGGTTCACCCAATCAGGTCGGGGATCGGATTTCCAGTGGTGGCCAAGGTGAAAGAGATCTTTCAGAAAAACAGTGCCCTCTCACTATTTTATTTGGTTTCTGGCCCCTTTTACCTATCTTGAATCCGTTACCTTTAATTACCCACCTACGTCTTTCAGTACAGTATCTCTTCTGGAACGATTTGTTCAGCAATTCTTTTCATTGGATGCGCACCTGTAGGGTAGGTGTTTAACAACAAGACACACATGACGAGACAAGGCAAAGTAAAATGGTTCGATGCAGAAAAAGGCTATGGCTTTATCGAACCGGATGACGGTGGCAAGGATATCTTTGTTCACCGAAACAACATTCAGAACCTGGGATACCATCAGGGACTGGAAGAAGGTGAAGCAGTGCAATTTTCTGTAGAGGAGACCCCGAAAGGTCTGAGTGCCGTAGACGTAATCAGCCTCGACTACGAATAAGCGACTCCGGAATTTTGAACATCAGGCCACGCTCTCACGCGTGGCCTTTTTTTTGCCCCCCAACAGCGCAGAGGGGTCGGCCAGCTCCAGATCGATAATCCTCTGAATATGCCGGACCACCTCCAGGTAGGCTTCTCTGTTCCCCAGAAGTTTGCCCATGAAAACCCCACCCTCCAGCATCGCTACAAACATGCGGGCATAGCGCTCCGGGTCGACCGTTGAACGGATTTCATCCGTCTCGATTCCCTGACGGATAATCCCTTTCAGATAGTTGATCCAGATCAGGATCGCAGCCATCGCTTTTTTTCGCAGTTCGGGATGGGTATCGTCCGCTTCCGTTGCCATGTTCAGAATGGGACATCCGTCCGGAAAAAGTTCGATCACTTCGGTGTGAGCCCGGAAAAATGCATGAAGCTGGCCAATGGCGGAATCCACTCCCTCCAGCCGTGAATGCAGCCCCTGAAACAGCTTGTCCCTGTTGTATTCAAACGCTTCAAGTGCCAGCTCATCCTTTCCGGAAAAATTGCCATAAATGCCACCTTTGGTCAGTCCTGTCGCCTTGAGAATGTCCGACATGGCGGTTCCGGCATATCCCTGCCGGTTAAAGAGGGGGGCCGAGAGCTCAATGATACGTGCCCGGGTGCGTTCCGCTTTGGTTGCTTTCTTCATGCCTGCCCGTTATACCGTTAGGTTTCGCCAGTTACGTTAAAAAAATTCCTGGTTGATTCTTCATGTCACGGCCCGGCTTCCACGGCCTGCTGCCTGGCCGGAGTCTCCTCGTGAGGAACCATCCGGAGACGTTCCAGAAAATGATCCGCCCGGAGATAACCGACCACACGCGCCTCTACCACCTCCTCTCCACCGCGATCCAGAAAAAGCACCGTCGGGACCCCGGCAATGGCAAACCGTTCTCTCAACGCTTCCGACTCGGGGGAATCATAATGGGTGAGATCGGCCTTGAGCCGGACAAAACGTTCCGACTCCGCAATGACCCGGGGATCGGTGTAGGTGGTGCGTTCAAGCTCCAGGCAGGGGATGCACCAGTCTGCATAGAAATCGATCAGAACGGGAGCGGAACCCTCCACTGCCGCTGCGAGCTTCTCTTCGGACCACTCCTCCCATACGATGCCGGGTTTTTGAAGATTCCGGATAAGCAGGATTCCCGCAATGAGAAGAATCACTCCCGTTGCCTGTTTGACCCGGTAAAAAATTCTGGTATCCCGCCCCGATCTCTCGACAAATCCCAGGTAGATGCCTCCGGCAAGTAGAGTGAGGATCACCGCATGCAGGGACCACGAGGGCTTGAAGGCAAGAGCGAGATAGAAGAGCGCGACTCCTGTGAGAACCACTCCGAAGACCTTTTTCACCCAGACCATCCAGATTCCGGAGCGGGGCAGACGCGAGAGGAGTCCGGAGAAGGTCCCCAGAATGAGATAGGGGAATCCGAGTCCGAACGCCATGACGAAAAAGATCAGAAAACCGAAAAGAGGGTCGCCCTGCGCCCCGACAAAGGCAAGCAAGGCAATAATGGGCGGCCCGATGCAGGGAGCTGCAAATACCCCCACTACCAGTCCTGAGAAAAAGTGTCCGAACACACCGGATGCTTTTCTCTGGGCGCCACCCAGTGACTGCAGCCAGGAAGAGGGAGGCTGCAGTTCATAGAGTCCGAACATGCTCAGGGCAAGAGCGAATATCAGAATCCCGATCCCGGCCAGAACCACCGGACTCTGCATCCAGCTGCCGAAGAGGGATCCGGTGAAAGCGGCTGCGACTCCAAGCACGCTGTACATCCCGACAATGCCCAGAACATAGATCAGCGCCATCAGGAAAGAGTGCCCAAGGCGGCTGGCACTCCCCGGTTCCGAGACTGTCTGGCCTCCGAAGAGGGAGACCGTCACCGAGAGCATGGGATAGACACAGGGAGTCAGGTTGAGAGCCAGCCCCACCAGAAATATTCCGACCATGGCCCAGAAAAATCCCAGTGAATCGAACAGGGCTTCAATCTCACCGCTTCCCCGGGCAGAAAGTGCATCGGTGATCGATCCGCTTCCGTTCTCATCCCGCTCAAAGAGCGAACGGTCAAGCAGCTGATACCCGGTTCCGGCGGCCGAGATTTCGACGGGGATTGTCAAATCGAGTGTGGCCGGCGCCAGACAGACTTCATTGTTACAGGCCTGAACCCGGAGAGTCGCCTCAAGAACCACCTCTCCGGGCGGAAGCTGTTCCGAAGCGGTAAGAGTAAAGAAGATCGGCGCATCCCCCTCGTAGACGGCAACCGGTTCCGGCGCAAAGTCAAACCGGTACTCCCTTTCGGAAGGGTAAGTGATCCGTGAGATACGGATCCCCTCTCTCTCCTGGAACTGTAGGTCGGTTCCTATCAGATACTCCATCGACGGCCGGTGGGCATTGACATGCCAACCACTCTCCAGATTGAGCAGAATCGCCCCCCTCATGGAAGAACCCGCCGGGAGCAGGTTTTGGGACATTCTCACTTCGGGACGAACCATGCGAAGGCTCGAGAGAGTGCCGATTGCTTCTCCCCCCTGGGCAGCCAGGGGGAGGGACGTGAGAAAAAGAAGGAAGAGATGAAGAATTACGAAAGCGAGGATAGAGCGAGACGGCCACCTTGCAAACCGGTCGGTTATTGTCATTCCTACTTCAATCCTGTTCCATCTTTGCCTTAAAAGCCATCGCATAGATCTTCATCTGTTTAACCATCGAAAAGAGCCCGTTGGAACGGGTGGGGGAGAGATGTTCCTGCATCCCGATTTTCTGGATGAAGTCGGGAGGTGTCTGCATAATGGTCTCCGGAGTCTCACCGGAGTAGACACGGATCAGCAGTGCAACCAGACCTTTGGTAATCGCGGCGTCACTGTCCGCCTTGAAGAGGACCTTGTCACCTTCCATCCTGGCTGTCAGCCAGACCCGGGACTGGCATCCCCGAACCAGATTTTCCTCCACTCTGTGCTGCTCTTCGAGTGGTTCCAGTTTCTGTCCCAGTCTGATGATGTACCGGTATCTCTCCTGCCAGTCCCCAAGCAGTTGAAACTCACGGATGATCCGGTTCTGCTTTTCCTGTATGGTCATAACGTCTGAATTTAACAAATTCCGATCCCAATTGCCGGGGAAGGACCCCTCACCGCACCCTCCACATCCGCCCAGACAACGGAGAGACCGGTCAGTTCATTTCCAGGTCACTCTTGCCGGTAGAAAAACCGATCCCCTCTTCGTCAATCTTCCCCGATGCGAAGAGCTCCTCCATCTCCGCCCGCAGTTTCTGAATTGACAGACCGCTGGTCAGATTCCCGTTCTGGGCAACCGATATTCTGCCGGTCTCTTCGGAGACAACGATCACAAAGACATTGTTCGTCTCACTGATCCCCACGGCGGCACGGTGTCGTGTACCAAATTCCGAGGAGAGATTGGGGTTTTGTGAGATGGGCAGATAACAGCGTGCGGCAACAATGCGGTTGTTCCGGATAATGACCGCTCCGTCATGAAGGGGGGTGTCTTTCTGGAAAATGGTCTCCAGCATCTCACTCTTCACTCTTGCGTCCAGCTGCACGCCGACATCAACCAGATCCTGCAGGGAGGTGGAACGGGCAAATACGATGAGAGCGCCGGTCTTGGAGTGGGAGAGATTCCGTACTGCGGTCACCACCTCCTCGACCACGGAAACCGAACTGGTCCGGCCAAAGAAGCGGTCCAGGGAGGTATTCTGTCCCAGACTGTAAAGAAGCTTCCGGATCTCGGGCTGAAATATGATTAGCACGGCCAGCACACCGACATCCAGAATACTCCGAAGGATGAAATTGAGGGTAGTCAGTCCGAGAAAACTGACGACCGCATTGATCATGATGACAAAAACCAACCCGAGTGCCGCCTGGATGGCAAACGTTCCCCGAACCCACCGGTAGAGGTAGAAGAGGACCAGTGCGATGACCGTGGTCTCGATCAGGTCGGTAATTCCGAACTCAAGAAAACCTATCGGTATCAAATGGAGTGGATTTCGGATTGTGCAGCCATGACTGCATTGTATATTTCGACAGAATCTTTCGCTTCGCGCACATCGTGAACGCGCAGTATCCGAGCCCCGTTGATCAGGCAGTGGTAGTGGAGGGCAATGGTGCCTGCAAGTCTTCCGCCCGCCGGTCGATTGTCCAGTATCTGTCCGATCAACGATTTTCTGGATGCCCCTACCAGGAGAGGATACCCTGATTTTCCCAGTCGTTCCAGTCCTGCAATCAGTGTAAGATTGTGGGCTGCTGTCTTGCCGAACCCGATCCCGGGATCCAGAATGACTCTCTTCACACCGGCATCCGCGAGCCTCTCCAGTCCGGAGTGGAAAAACAGCTCCACCTCAGCCAGGACATCTTCATAGCGGGGATCAATCTGCATGTCTCTCGGGGTACCCTTGCTGTGCATCAGAACATAACCGGCATCATATTCTGCACAAAGGGAAGCGAGTTCCGGTGCATTTCGCAGGCCGCTCACATCGTTGACAATCTGTACACCGGCCTCCAGTGCCGCGCGGGCCACTTCATACTTGGTCGTATCTATGGAGAAGAGCACCTCGGGGAACTCCGGGACCGCCTTCTCCAGAATAGGCAGGACACGCTCCATCTCTTCACCTGAAGAAACAGGATCGGACCCCGGCCGGGTCGACTCTCCTCCAACGTCGATGATGTCGGCCCCGTCCCGTACCATTGCGGCGATCCGCTCCAGCCCTTCCTCGGCTGAAACAAAAAAACCCCCGTCATAGAATGAATCGGGGGTCATATTGAGAATACCTGCGATTCGCGGACGCGAAAGGTCCATTTTCCTTCCGCGAAAGGAGATCTCTGCTAGGCTCATGACCGGCTCGGTTCAGCTTTCTGGTGCAGGGTGTGCCGGATCCTTCGTCCCCGACGGCAAGGGGTCTCCGGCGGGCGATCTCTTCGCAATCTATGGATCCCGGGATCGGGTATCAATCCCAGGATTCAATCAGGTGCTCGAGCTTGTCCTCAACCTCGGCCCATTCATCCGCATCCGGAAGCGGATCCCTGGTCTCGTTGATCACGTTTTCGGACCACTCCTCGGCAAGGCGCTCATTCAGCTCGATATAGTGCTCCCACTTCTCGGGTACCTCGTCATCGGGAAAGATCGCTTCTACAGGACACTCCGGTACACATGCGTCGCAATCGATACACTCGAGGGGGTCAATCGTAAGAAAGTTCGGTCCTTCGCGGAATGCATCCACAGGACATACGGAAGCACAGTTGGTGTACTTGCAGTTGATGCAGGGTTCGGTTACGACGTAAGCCATGGGGTTACCAGAGAGTGTGTGATTACTACAGGAACATTAAAAATTATTCTGAAATCCGTTAAGAATCAACCGTTTTCCCCCTTTTTCACAAGAAGAGAAAGGTGTCTGCCGTGAATACGTCGTGGTGCTGAAGAGCTCTTTCCCGGGCAACCGCACAAAGCCCACAGGCTATAGTTCCAGATCAAAACTGATATCAAGCGCCCTGACCGAATGGGTCAGAGAACCGATGGAGAGCCAGTGTGCACCGCACTCCCGGTACGCTCCCGCTCTCTCCGGAGTGATCCCCCCGGAGAGTTCAATCTGAATCGGTTCCGGGATAAGGCGGCAGAGCCGTTCAGCCTCTTCAGGGGATTTGTTGTCTAGCATGATGATGTCGGCGCCCGCCTTCACCGCCTCCCGGATCTGCTCCTCGGTCTCGCACTCCACCTCGATCCGGATCATTGGACCCGCCTGACGGCGGACCGCCTCGACCGCCGGCCGGATCCCCCCCGCTGCGGCAATATGGTTGTCCTTGATCATCGCTCCTGAATCGAGACGCATCCGGTGATTCAGACCACCCCCGCACCGCACTGCATATTTCTGCAGAGCGCGCAGTCCCGGCAGCGTCTTCCGGGTGTCACACACCCGAAGAGGGCTCCCTTTCAGTGCTTCGGCCGCTTTCGCGGTCGAGGTGGCAATGCCGCTCAGATGCTGAATCAGATTCAGAATAACCCTCTCTCCGGTCAAAAGAGCGGCTGCCGGACCTTCAACACTGGCGATCAGGTCGCCCGGTTCGATCCGTTCCCCGTCACTCTTGTGGAGGGTGACTTCCACAGAGGGCTCGAGCAGCCCGTATCCGATTCTGATAGCGTGGATTCCGGAGAGCACTCCCCGTTCCTTGACCCTGAATGATCCGGACGACCGGGCAGGAAAGGGGATTGAACTGCTGGTGATGTCCCCGAACCCCGCGTCCTCTTCCAGCCCCTCCTCAAGCACCTTCAGAAACATCGCCTTATGCGCACTGTTCAGCTCTTCAGAGATCATTGTCCACATTGTAGAAAGTTCCACGGTTCTCTTTCTGGGCCACAGACATCTCAACAATGAGCCGGGCCACTTGTATCATATTCCTCAATTCACACAGTTGCGGAGAGAGTGTGGTCCGCCGGTAGAGCTCCTCGGTTTCGTACCAGAGTGTCTCCAGCCGTTTCAGCGAGCGCGCCAGACGCTCATCCGACCGGACAATCCCCACATAATTGTGCATGATGCTTTTCAGTTCATTCCGCGTATGATGAATCAGGATCCACTCGCGCGGGCGGGTGGTGCCATCGGAACGCCAGGAGGGGAGATCTTTCCGGATCGGGAGAGTATCAATCCGCTCCATGGCATCAAGAAAACAGCGGTGGGCAAATACCAGCGCTTCGAGAAGAGAGTTCGAGGCGAGGCGATTGGCCCCATGAAGACCGGTTGAGGCGACCTCTCCGCAGCAGTAGAGTTGACTGATCCCTGTCCTGCCCCATTCATCCGTCTTCACACCTCCGCAGAGATAGTGGGCGGCCGGAGCCACCGGTATCATCTGCCGGGCCACATCGATCCCCTCCGAGCAGCATTTCTGATAAATATTGGGAAAATGCTCCCTGAACTCCTCCGTATCGAGGTGCCGGCAGTCAAGCCAGACACACTCCTCCCCCCGCTGCTTCATCTCGGTGTCTATGGAGCGAGCCACAATATCCCTTGATGCGAGCGAACCCCTCTCATCATACTTCTCCATAAAGGATTCCCCGGCCCCGTTCCGGAGCACCGCCCCGAAGCCCCTCACCGCCTCGGAGATGAGGAACGATCTCCCTTCCGAGCGGCCGTAGAGGGCTGTGGGATGAAACTGAACAAACTGCATATGCTCAATCTCAGCCCCGGCACGCGCAGCCATGGCTATGCCGTCGCCGGTGGCCACTTCGGGGTTCGTGGTCACTTTGTAGACCTGACCGATTCCACCTGCAGCCAGCAGTGTGATCCGGGCGGCAAACGGAAAGACCCGGAGTGTCCGGAGGTCCAGCACATAGGCGCCATAGCATGTAATCCCTTCTCCGGCTGCCGGCTCTTCATGCAGATGGTGACCGGTTATCAGTTCTACCGCAAAATGATGCTCCAGAATATGAATGTTCGGCAGAGACCGGGCTCGTTTCAGAAGCGTCTCCTGGATCTTCAATCCGGTCACATCCTTGAAATGGAGTATCCTGTGAACGGAGTGTGCACCTTCGATGCCGAGATGGTAGTTCCCTTCCGGGGTTCGGTCGAACTCTGCTCCCAGGTCGATCATCTCCTCAATCCTCGCGGGTCCCTCTCTCACTACCAGGTCCACAATATGCGGGTTGCAAAGACCGTCTCCCGCTTTCAGTGTATCTTCCTTGTGCTTCCCGAAATCGTCGTTGCTGAAATCGGTAACTACAGCGATTCCCCCCTGTGCATAGCGCGTATTGCTCTCGGTGACCCGGGATTTCGAGATGAGCACAACTTCCCTGTCAGGATGATGCATTGCTGTTTTTACGGCAAAGCTGAGTCCTGCCAGACCGGTTCCGATCACGAGAAAGTCTGTCTGAGGCACGTGGAATGATTGATTTGCGCCGAAATTACCGGATTCCCGGAAACAATAAAATGTGAAAATCCGAGGGCGCAGCACCTCCTGCCACAGAGATCTTCCTGGTTTTCCTGGAGTTGCGGATTAATTTGTGATACACCGGATGCAGGATGTATTTTATCTGACTGTAATCTCTTGTATCATCGGAACATATTTCCCTGACCGACATCCAAAATTTCCGTTATGAAACTCCGCATATTATTACCGCTCTCGGTTTTTCTCTGCATTCTGACGGCACCTTCACTTCACGCTCAAAACAGGCCGGGGAATACAGAGGTGGGTATCATCGTCGGCGAACCCACCGGTTTGAGTGCCAAGTTCTGGGTCACGCACAACAGCGCTTTTGACCTGGGGCTGGCGTGGTCGTTCAGCGGTCAGGGATCCATGCATATCCACTCCAACTACCTGATACACAATCCTCTTGACAATCCGGACCTTTCCCTCTATTACGGATTCGGCGGACGTCTGCTTCTGCAGAACGATCCCGCTATCGGAGCGAGAATTCCCCTTGGATTGCAGTACAACATCCCTGAAAGCCGGCTCAGTGTCTTTTTCGAGCTCTCTCCAATGCTCGATCTGGTTCCTTCAACCCAGTTTGACGTGAATGGCGGACTCGGCCTCCGCTACTTCCTGTAACCCATCATAAAGAAATCATCCGCCGTGGATCCGGATGAAGCAATCCGAAACCGGGCGGATTTCTGATTCAGCTATGCTTTTTTCAGCTGATCGATCTCCCGTTCCATCCGTTCGAGCTCTTCCGATTTTTTGGCAGCCTCCTCCTCCAGCCCGGCGATTCTGCCATGAACTTCATCCAGAAGGGAGCTTCCTTTTCCGGATGGTTTAAAATAGGAGAGAGACTCTTTCATCTGAAGGATCTCCTTTTCAAGTCGATTGATCTCTCTTCGGAGCCGTTCGGATTCCTGCTGCTTGTTCCGGATCTCGGTAAGATCCTCTCCCGAGAAATCTCCCACATTTTCCCGCCCGACAATTTCAGCCGCAGATCTGGCCGCACGGAACCGCTCGTAAATCGCATCGCACACCTCGCGATACTCTTTCCACATCCGGTTCTTGTACTTGAGTGGAACATGTCCCGCCTTTTTGAATTCTTCCTGCAGGGGTTTTGCCTCTTCTACTGCCTGCAGCGGGTTGTCATGCTCCAGAAGCGCCTTCAGTTTATCCAGAATCACCTGTTTCTCTTCCAGATTCTCCTTTCTTCCCTCTTTCACCTCTCTGAAATGGGCGCGGCGGCGATCGTAGAACTGGTCCATCGCCTCCTTGAACTTTTTCCAGATCTTTCCGGACTGTCGTTTCGGAACCGGGCCTGTTTCCTTCCACTTCTCCATCAATTCCTGAAAACGGCGATGGGTCTCTTCCCACTCCTCCGAATCTTTCAGTTCCACGGCTTTCAGGATCAGCTCCTTCTTGATTTCGAGATTTCGTGACTCCTGCTCCCGAAGCTGGTCCAGGTTCTCCGTCTTGATCTGATTGAAGCGGTCGATTGCCCCTTTGAACTCTTCCCAGAGCTCATTTTCATCCTTTTGCGGCAGATTCCCCGTCTTTTTCCAGCGGCGGTGCAGCTTGTTCACCTGTCGTGCAGCTGTCGCAAGATCCTTCTGATCGACAAGAGCTTCCGCCTCCCGGATGAGCTGTCGCTTCCTGGAGAGGTTTTTCTCCATCTCCTTGCGATAGTTCTCATCTCCAGCCATTCTGAGTTCATGAAAGCGGTCCTGTACCGAATGGTATCTCTGCCAGGTCTCATGGTTTTTCTCCGATGGCACCCGTCCGATCTTCCTCCACTGACGGTTCAGATCCTCCAGTCCGGCTGCCGCACTCTTCCAGTCGGATGTCTCACTGGCGGTGAGCTCTTTCAACAGAAGATCCATCTTGTCAAGAATGAGCAGTTTGCCTACCAGATTCTCCTCTTCCTTCTGTTTCTGCCGGACAAGACGATCCACCTTGTGTGCTTCAAACTCATCGACCAGCTTCTTGAAACGGACCTCCAGTTCTTCGGCCGAGGAGGGAACCGGTTTTATCGGATCCCACTGGCTGCGAATCCGCCCCACTTCACGGGTGGCTGTCCACTCTTTCGCCTCAACAATGGCGGCAAGTTCCTCCAGAAGAGCCTGTTTCTTTCTGAGATTCTCCTCTTTCAGCCTCTTCTGCTCTTCAAAGTGAGCCTTTTTTTTCGACTCAAACTCATTTCGGACCCGGTCAATCCTCTCACGAAACTCCTTTAAAGAAGTCTCCCCGGGATCGGGACCTTCCGACCATCTGATCTCGATATTGGAGAACTCCAGATCCACATAGGCCCAGTCAGAAAACTCCAGCAGCTGCGCGGCCTTCTCCGCAAGTCCGGAGTAGTACCGGATCACCTCTTCCTGCTCCGGTTCCCCGGCAGAGGCTGGAGGCTCGCCGGAGTGAGGTTCTTCTACGGAGTTTTCAGAATCTTCTACGGCCGGTTCCTCTACAACCGGTTCTTCCACGACCGGTTCTTCCACAACCGGCACCTCTTCAGCCGGTTCTCCTTCAGCCGGCTCTTCAGTGGATGCGGATTCGGATTCTTCAGCTGGCAGGGATACCGG
>CAYTTA010000010.1:0-12444 GCA_964440655.1 uncultured Balneolaceae bacterium | reverse complement strand
TCTTCAGTGGATGCGGATTCGGATTCTTCAGCTGGCAGGGATACCGGCTCTCCGGATTGTTCTCTCAGCTCAGTGAGCCGACCGAATGCATCCACCACGCTTTTCTGCAGCAAATCAAGATCTCCGAGCGCTTCCGCATTCCGGATCTCCTCCAAAATCTTGTCCCGCCCGGTCACAGCATCATCCCAAAAACCTGCACTCTCCGGGTCTCCGGTCTCCCACAGGTTGATCAGACCCTCCACCTTCTCCTGAAGGGTGCGGTACGCCTGATGCAGTGGCCTCAGCTCCTCTTCCAGGTTTTCGGTATCGATGGTGGCAATCTTCCGCTCATCAGACTGTTCGGTCTTCTTCAGGTAGACTCCGCCGTCGTTCAGCACGAAACTGAACTCATCCTCATAGAGAACTCCGGAATCCGGTGCCGTTTTTTTATCTGAATCTGACAAAACAAACCTGTTTTCGGTTGCGGATGACACATCACGGGATGATGCATTTTTCTCCCAGATCGGACAGTTTAATCAAGATTCATAACCGAATCAACCAAGCACCAGAGTGACTGGAAGGCATCAGTGGGCTGCAGAAAAGTGAAAGATGAGTAACGTTTGGGTTGGACCGGAGTGGAGGCGCGGCAACCTTTCGCCTATTCCGAGATGGGTTCCGGCAGTCCTTCAGACTCAAACTGCTCCAGCAACCTCTGAACCATCTGGCTCCGCACCTCTTCCTGAATCGACCCCTGAACCCAGAACCGGACAAGCAGTAGAATGTCGTTCCCCTGAAATTCCGATATCAGAATTTCGGCTCCAGGCTCGATCTGGATCCTCTCCTCACTGGCAAGTGCCTCCCTGATCAATTCAACCGCTTTCGGCAACTTCTCCCCGCTTCCGGTGCGGATCTCAAGTTCAACCCGGCGGGAATCAAAAAAGGAGTGGTTGTGAATGCGGCTCCCCCAGACCTTGGAATTGGGGATGATGATCCGGGAGTTGCGGTCGTCCGTGTGGAGTTTGGTGGTGAAGAGACCGATCTCGTCAACCGCACCGGTCACTCCGTCCGCTTCAACAATATCTCCGAGCCGGAAAGGACGGATCATCAGCAGCATGATTCCCGATGCGATGTTCGAAAGCGTTCCCTGGAGAGCCAGTCCGATGGCGAGGCCGGCGGCTCCAAGAATGGCGAGGAGGCTTGCCGTCTGAATTCCGAAATGGGAGAGAACGGCCAGCACCGTAAAGATTACAATCAGAATGCGGGTGAGCTGGCCGAAGATGGGTGCCAGGGTCTCATCAACAATTCTTGAAGATCTCGTCCTGGACTCGACTCTGCGGGAGAGCCATCCGGCAACCGTCCATCCGGCAATCAGAATGAGAACACCTCCCAGCAGTGTCAACGCAAAGTCGATCAGCCGGGGGATCATGTTTTCGGCATAGGAGAGGAGCTGCTCCATCAGGGGGCGCTAGTCTTCAATCCCGTGAACCTCTTTCAGGATGGCTTTTGCGTTCTCGTCGTTCTTCTGCATGACACGATGCTGCAGATTGGTGATGATTTCGGGCCGGGCTTTTTCAAACACTTCCTCCCTTGCCTCCTTCTCATCCCCGGTCCGGATCAGGTCATAGATATCATCGGCACGCACAATACTGTAGAGCTGGTCCTCATTGAATGCGTGAGAACGCAACTCTTCAAATTTCCGGAAGAGTTCCGGGAAATCTTCGTTCTGTGTAGCCTTGTCGATGATCTCCACATCCTGGGGGCCTTCCGCGCTCAGCGGGGTCTTGCACAGATAATAGTGTTTCGGCTTGTAGACCATGGTCTCTCAATATGGGTTCGTTCAATCCGTTACAGCCTTCTTGCCATCCGCAGACGGCGGAACGATCAGGCTTCCCACCTCCGCCGGATGACTGCCGCCGGAATGAATCAGGTATCAATATAATGATAATCATGTGATAAACAGATCCAAAACGGCCCTGCCGGAGGCGTTGAACCGGCGGATCAATCCGATGGTTGCATATCTACATGTCCGGGATTAATTTCTCATTCCGCATTTGACGGGAGTCTTTTTATAGAATTTAAATTCTCAATCATGAATCTAGAAACACGAAACAAAATTATCTCCCTGGTTCTCGGGGTAATCGTCCTCTTCCTGGGATACTATCTCTACCGTTCGATTGTGGATCCCTATCAGGAGGTCATCCAGGCAGAGCGGATGAAACAGCGCGTCCAGCACCGCATGACCCTGGTCCGTGATGCACTTGTCCAGTACCGGAATGTTCATGGGAACTTCCCGCCCACCGACGGAGGACTCGATTCCGTGATTCAGTTCGTCAAGACCCACCCGAGAATCGCCCCCCAGATGAATGAGCTTTTCAAGGAACTCCCGCCTTACCAGTTCAATCCGGACTCCCTGAAGTTCTCTCCGGTTCCCCCGCACAGCGAATTCCGATATACTCTCAACGATTCCATCCGTCCCCAGATCTATCTTCTGGAGGATCCGGATTCCGACCTGCGCATTGGCGATCTGCACAGAACGACCATGCTCAATGCTCCGAACTGGAACTAGGCTGAAATGGAATCCACGGGTGATTGCCTCGGCATCTGCTATGCCGATCATCAGCTCTTTTATGCTGTCAATGACCCGTCACAGCTGAATCTGGTACGGCATATCGGATGTATAAATTTCAATTTCATCATCCAGAATGCCGTATCCGGTTCGGATGAATCCGGCTTCAGCAGTCTCCGCCATTCACTTGCACGGCTTCAGGAAAAATTCTCCTGCAGCAGCTCCCGCCTTCTTACACCTGCCATTCACGAGTGCTGGACAGCCTTTCCGCGACTGGTCTACGAAACTCCGGATGAACGGGAGGACCATCTTGCAATCCTGATGGCAGATATTCCCCGTCAGGAACTGGAAACGACCTGGTATGAACTGAGCAATACGGAATACCGGCTGCTCATGATCCGCCGGAAGAGTCTTACAGAGCGTTACCAGACCCTTCTGTCGGATTTCAGCCAGAACGACCTTGTGAGTGAATTCGAACTCGGCATGGAGTGGCAGCAACTTACCGGCCTGAACGGTGCCTGGCTTACGGTACATTGTCAACCCGGCTACCTGGCTGTCTCCTCCTACCTCCTCGGCAGGCTTCGAGGCGCCACCTTCCTGCCGTATGAAACCATCCACGATCTTCCCTACCTGTGGGACTGGCATTCGAGGGAGCTGACCTGGATGAATGGATTTCATGATCAGATCTATCTGTTCGGACCGCTCGGTCTTGAAGTATCAGAAGTGCTGGCATCGGAGTTCGCGGAGAACGGAGAAGTTCTTCTCATGAATTCACTCTCGAGAATGCAGGTTGAGGCGGATGAACGCACCTACGGCTTCAAACTGGAGAGCTCTTTCCCGGCCATCCTTCTCAGCCTCAACCTGTTCGATCAAACCCGGCACGCGTTGAACGACCCTGCATGAGGATCATTACAGGCAAACTGAAGGGGCGGAAAATTCCGGTCCCCAAATCCGGGGAGGTTCGCCCCACTTCGGACCGCACGAAAGAGGCCATCTTTTCGGTCATCACTTCCCGCCGGTTCCTTGAAGGTTCCAGAGGACTCGATCTGTTTGCGGGTTCAGGAAACCTGGGATTCGAGGCAATTTCAAGGGGGATCGAGCATGTGCTCTTTGTGGATCAGAACCGAAATTTCCTGTTGCAGATCGATCGGCTCGCCCGCGAATTCGAGGTGCATCACCAGGTCTCCACTCTCCTGCAACCGGTGGAGCGGTTTCTTCGGAGCCATCCCACCCCCTACGATCTGGTCTTCTGCGACCCTCCCTACGACTACCCCTTCATGGAGGAGATGGTGGCACAGATCCTGACCGATGGATGGCTGGCACCCGGCGGGTGGCTGATCCTTGAACATGACAGACGGATCGATTTTTCGGACCATCCACACTGCTTCTATTCCCGGGCTCACGGCAGAACCATCGTTAGCATCTTTCAGGATCAACCGATAGATTCGTCGGAAGAGCGGTAACCTGATCCAAAAGATCGGTAACCCGATTCTAAAGAGAGGCATCCCGTATCTAAAGAGATCCCCCTCTCCGGAAGCGGTGGCACAATAACAGCAATCCGTCCTGTAGCATGAGCAGAACAGCACTCTTTCCCGGCTCCTTCGATCCCATCACCAACGGGCATCTCGATCTGCTGGAACGGGCCACCCGGCTTTTCGAAAAAGTGATCGTCACCGTGGCGGTCAACAACCAGAAGAGATCGGTCTTTTCCGGAGCGGAACGGGTAGAACTGATCCGTACCTGCATCGAGGACAAGCCATGGAGAGACCGGATCGAAGTGGAAGAGTTCACCGGTCTGCTTATCGATTTTGCAAAAAGGAAAGGGGTCAAGACCCTGATCCGGGGCGTCCGCCAACTCTCCGATTTTGAATATGAGTTCCGCATGGCTCTGACCAACCGTCGGCTCTCTCCGGAGATCGATACTGTTTTCCTAATGCCCGACGAGCAGCTCACCTTCATCTCCGCCTCGCTTGTACGGGAGATCGCGTGGTGGGGCGGAGACCTCTCATCGTTCGTACCCGATCCGGTGGCAGCCGCCCTCCACGAAAAATACAGACAACAGAGAGTGGCGGAATAAAGAAGCGTCCCTCCATGGATTGAGGGGGCGCTCTATGGCTTTCGGACCCTGTTTTCTTTATTATTAGGGGTTTGAAATGATGCCACGATCCACCCTAGAACAATCCAGTTATGATATCACAACGGGCAAAGAATCTCTCCCCTTCTGAAACGCTGAAAGTTACTGCCAAAGCCAAGGAGCTGGCCCGTCAGGGGCGCTCCGTCATCTCCCTCAGCGCCGGTGAACCCGATTTCAAGACCCCGAAACATATTTGTGATGCGGCGATCCGCGCCATTGAAGAGGGACACCATGGCTATACGGTCAATACCGGAACGCCGGAACTTCGTGAAGCGATCGTCGAGAAGCTTCGCCGGGACAACCAGCTGGAGTATCGACCCGAACAGATCGTGGTTTCAAACGGAGCCAAACAGTCGATCGGCTTCACACTTTTCGCCACAGTGGATCCCGGAGATGAAGTGATCATTCCGGCTCCCTTTTGGGTCTCCTATCCGGAAATGGTCAAACTGGCCGACGGGACACCCGTCATCGTCAAAACATCGATCGAGAATGATTTCAAGCTGAAGCCGGAAGAACTGGAGAAGGCCCTGACCGAACGGACGAAAGCCCTGATTCTCTGTTCACCATCCAACCCGACCGGCTCCATGTACAGCCGGGAGGAACTGGAGGGACTGGCTGAAGTGCTGCGCGCCCATCCCGATGTCCTTATCCTCTCTGATGAAATCTATGAGTACATCGTCTTCGACGGGGAGCATCAGAGCATCCTGCAGGCTGCCCCCGATCTGAAGGAGAGAACCGTTGTGGTGAACGGATTCTCAAAAGGGTTCGCCATGACCGGATGGCGCCTCGGTTATATTGCCGGACCCGACTCAATTGTCCAGGCAGTGGCTAAAATCCAGAGCCAGGAGACCTCAGCCCCTTCCACCATCTCCCAGAAAGCGGGCGAAGCGGCTTATCGGGGGTCCCTGGATGATGTCATCCGAATGAGAGAGGCCTTCCGAGAGCGGAGAGACTACATCGTCGGTGCACTGCGAGAAATTCCCGGCCTTCGCTGTTTCGTGCCTGCCGGTGCATTCTACGTCTTTCCCGACTGTTCCAGCTATTTCGGGAAAAGAACCGCCGATGGCCAGCTGATAGAAACCTCCACCGACCTCTGCATCTATCTTCTGGAGCACCACGGTGTGGCAGCGGTCCCCGGCGATGCGTTCGGTGAGCCCACCGGGTTCCGGATCAGTTACGCCTCTTCCATGGAGCAGTTGCAGGAAGCGATCCGGCGACTGAAAAAAGGTCTGGAAGAGCTCTCCTGATTTCAGGATGGCACTGGCGGCCGGAAGGAGTTTCCGTGGCGAAGCTTCCGGCCCCGCCTCCCCGATTCGCATCACGGGAAGGCGAAACTGAACCCTTTTCGACCAGGCCGTCGCGGAGATCCGCAGGACCAGCAAGAGCTTTAAAAACGAAGCGGCGGCTCCGGATGGAGCGTCATGCCATGAAACGAAAAACCTGGTAGGTGATGCTATGCCAACTTATGAGTACAGACGTGAGGACGGTACCATCTTCGAATACCGTCAGGGAATAAACGATGAACCACTGAAGACCTGTCCCGAGACCGGACAAAAAGTGACCCGGATGATTTCGGGGGGAGGCGGTGTTCTCTATAAAGGAGACGGATGGTATGTGACAGACTACAAAAGTGACTCCTCCGGAGGTGCCAACAGTGCTTCCGGTGCCGGAGGGGATGTCTGATCCCTGAAATGGCTGGCGGATCAGATCCATATCGTGAAGCGGTCGGGGAGTTCGTACTCCTCTGGGGCGAAATGGCATCGGCGTGGGGAATAAACAAGACAATGGCACAGATCCATGCGCTCCTATACGCCGAGGCCCGACCCCTCGACACCGACACCATCATGGAGAAACTCCGGATCAGCCGGGGAAATGCCAGCATGAACCTCCGCAACCTTCAGCAGTGGGACCTTGTACACAAGGTCCCTGTTGAAGGGAGCCGGAAAGATTACTATACGGCAGAGAAGGAGATCTGGAAGATGGTCTCCACTCTGATCCGTGAACGGCAGCAGAGAGAGATCGCCCCGATCCAGAGCAGTCTGGAGCAGCTCTCCCTGCGATTTGAAAGCGACATTCCGGAATCGGAAGAGGCCAGGGAATTCAAGGAACGGATTGATGATTTTGTCCACTTCCTGCAGATGTTCGACCGATTCACTCACGCCCTTCTGCCCTTTATCAACACCCGGGGGATCCAGTACCTAAAACAGATCGTGAGACTTGCCGAAACCTGGAACTCCATGGTCGGGCGGAGACCGGAAGAGTGAAACAGCAAATCCAAGGAGCTGAAGATGAAAAAGAGTACAAGAGAAAGGGGAGAAGAGGCAGAAAAAATTGCAGCCGCCTGGCTGGAGGCCAAGGGGTGGATCATCCTGGATCAGAATTATTTTTTTATGCGGTCAGAAGTTGATATCGTTGCCTACGATAATGAGTGTATCGTCTTTGTCGAAGTGAAATCCCGGTCGGACATCCGGTTCGGCCATCCTGAAGAGTTTGTCGATCAGGCAAAAATCAAAAACATCTACAAGGCCGCCGAGGCGTGGATGTATGAACGGAAGATGGAAGGGTCCCCGGCCCGTTTCGATGTGATTTCCATCATCCAGAAGGGGAACGAGGCACCCGATATCCGACATTTCCGGGACGCCTTCTAGAAGATTGAACAACTCCGGCATCGGAATCCCGGTCGCTGAAGCCCCTCTCCTCGGTCCGACTGAAACGAACCCGCGAACATGGCTTACATCCTCTCTTTCGACCAGGGAACCACCAGTTCACGTGCCATCCTCTTCGATCATAACGGTGGAATCCGTTCACTGGCACAAAAAGAGTTCCCACAGATTTTTCCCCGGCCCGGATGGGTGGAGCATGATCCGATTGATATCTGGTCCTCGCAGATCGGTGTGGCCTCGGAAGCACTCTCCCGGGCAGGAGTAACGGCGGCTGAGATTGCGGCCATCGGCATCACCAATCAGCGGGAGACAACCGTTGTATGGAACCGGAAAACCGGCAATCCGGTCTACAATGCCATCGTATGGCAGGACCGGCGCACTGCGCCGCTTTGCGATCAATTGAAACAAGAGGGGCATGAGGAACTTTTCCGGAAGAAGACTGGCCTGGTACTCGATCCCTATTTTTCGGGGACCAAGATCCGATGGATTTTGGACAATGTGGAAGGAGCCCGGGCCGCAGCCGATAACGGAGATCTTCTCTTCGGAACGGTCGACAGCTGGCTGGTCTGGAAACTGACCGATGGAAAAGTTCATGTAACCGATGTGACCAACGCAAGCCGGACTCTGCTCTTCAATATCCACTCGCTCGAATGGGATGAGGAGCTTCTGGAGATTCTGGACCTGCCCCCCTCCATGCTGCCTGAGGTGCGTTCCAGCAGCGAGATCTACGGGCAGACCGGTCCGGATATCTTCAGCACACCCGTCACCATCTCCGGGATTGCAGGGGATCAGCAGGCGGCACTTTTCGGACAGATCTGCACCCGGCCGGGCATGGCAAAGAACACCTACGGAACCGGCTGCTTCATGCTCATGCAGACGGGGGAGAAGCCGGTGGAGTCGAGAAACAACCTTCTCACCACCATCGCCTGGCAGCTTGATGGCAAAACGTATTACGCTCTGGAAGGAAGTGTCTTTATTGGTGGGGCCGTTGTACAGTGGCTCCGGGACGGCCTTGGAATCATCCGCCACTCATCCGAAGTGGAGGAACTGGCACGAAAAGCGGAAAGCACGGATGGTGTCTATCTCGTCCCGGCTTTTTCCGGACTTGGCGCTCCACATTGGGATCCCTACGCCCGTGGGGCGCTTGTGGGAATTACAAGAGGAACCGGTCCTGGACAGATCGCCCGCGCCGCTCTCGACTCGATTGCCTATCAGAGTGCCGATCTTCTGCGGGCCATGGAATCGGATGCAGGCATCCGTCTAACCGAACTGCGGGTGGATGGAGGAGCCTCCGTAAACAATCTGCTCATGCAGTTCCAGGCCGATATTCTCGATGTTCCGGTTGTCCGTCCCACCATAACCGAGACCACTGCCCTCGGGGCGGGTTACCTGGCAGGACTGGCCTGCGGTTTCTGGGACTCCCTTGAGACCATCTCCGGAAACTGGGAGATCGAAAAGAGATTTAAACCTGCCATGCAGGACCAGGACCGAAGCCGTCTGGTTGAAGGATGGAACCGGGCTGTATCCCGTTCCAAAAACTGGGTAAAAGGGTAGGTGCAGAGATCATCCTGGACAGAGACTCCATACTAGAAACCGTCCGGCAGGAGAAGGGAACCTGGGATATTCTTGTCATCGGAGGCGGGGCGACCGGACTGGGCGCCGCACTCGATGCCGCCTCCAGAGGCTACAAGACCCTTTTGATCGAGCAGCATGATTTCAGCAAGGCTACCTCCAGCCGGAGCACGAAACTGATCCACGGAGGGGTCCGCTACCTCCAGCAAGGGAATGTCTCTCTGGTCTTCGATGCGCTCCATGAACGGAAGCTGCTCGCCCGGAATGCACCTCATATCGTCCGTGAAGAGTCCTTTGTCATCCCGGGCTACCGATGGTGGGAAAAGCCCTTCTACTCGACCGGGCTGAAAATCTACGACCTGCTCGCCGGACCGGACAACTTTGGCCGCTCCAGGCGACTCAGCGTTTCCGAAACAATCCGGGAGGTTCCGACACTCCGGAAAGAAGGACTTGGGGGCGGAGTCCGCTATTATGATGGACAATTCGATGATGCCCGCCTGGCCATCGCGCTGATGCGCACCATTTTTGAAGAGAAGGGGATCGCTCTCAACTACGTCAAGGCCATCTCCATTCTGAAAGAGAATGAACGTGTTTCCGGTGTCGAGGCGAAGGATATGGAAACGGGCGAAACTTTTCCGATCCATGCCAAAGCGGTGATCAATGCGGGAGGGATCTTCTCCGACGAGGTTCGCAGGATGGATAACCGATCGGTCAAACCCATTCTGCAACTCAGCCAGGGTGCTCATATCGTTCTTGATCGCCGGTTCCAGCCGGGACGAAGTGCGCTTCTTATCCCCCGTACGGAAGATGGACGCGTCCTCTTTGCCGTACCCTGGCATGATCGGGTTGTGGTAGGCACAACCGACACCCCGGTCGCGAACGCTGAACTCGAACCGGTTGCACTCAAAGAGGAGGTCGAGTTCCTCCTGTCGCACATCTCCTGCTACCTGATTCACAAACCCGATTACGGGGACATAAAAAGTCTTTTTGCCGGAGTCAGACCGCTGGTTCAGGCCGACAGCAATGAGAGTACCAAGAACCTCTCACGGGATCATACCATTCTTATGGATCGCTCCGGCCTGATCACCATCACCGGTGGCAAATGGACCACCTACCGGAAAATGGCTGAGGATGTCATCGACCGGGCTGCAGAAGTGGCCGGGCTTGAAAGAAGGGCCTGCAGAACAGACAGACTGCCCATTCATGGGTGGACCGACACCCTCTCTCCCTCCATTCCGCCCCACTGGCGGGGGTACGGCTCCGATGCCGAGGCTCTGAAAACCATCGAAAATGAAATCCCGGATGGGGATGCTCCACTCCATCCGGATCTCCCCGTGCGGCCTGCAGAAATTATCTGGGCCGCACGCAAGGAGATGGCCCGAACGGTGGAAGATGTATTGAGCAGAAGAAGCCGTTCATTGCTGCTCGACGCGAAGGCCAGCATGGAGATCGCTCCCACTGTAGCGAAATGGCTGGCAATTGAACTGAAACTGGATAAAAAGTGGGAAGAAATTCAAATCCGGGAGTTCAGGGAAATAGCCAGGCGGTACCTGCCTTTCGCGCACTGATCTCTCTTCTCAGTGCATAACCAAGAGAAGATGACAGCTTTCTCTCTAATTTATTTTACTCGGTAGAAATAGATTTTTTTATTCGCAGAATCCTTGCCGCTCTTTATTTTTACATTATTCTCCTGATTGTACTGGTAAACGGCGGTTCTCATTGAATTTACACTCTTTTCATTGGTGTAAGAGACTTCGACCGCATCCCCTCCCGGCTCCAGTCTGTCCAGTGCTTCCATAAGAGGCTTGAATTTTGACGACCTGCGTTTGCTGGATTTGATCTGCGTTCGATTGACAAACTTAATATCCATCTTTCCCATTTTAGATTTCCTTTTGTTCACATCATTTCAATACCTAAAATATACGCACTCCTGCTTTAATAAAAAAGAAATCTTCGTACCAGTAAACACTTAACAGTTAGAGTATTATAATGTTCATTATTGTGAACTTTTATGCTGAAAGCCCCATTCCTTTCTTCTTCCACCTCTCTTCTTCCCGAATTCATCCAGTCGCCTGCCATTCATAAGGATACAGTACTCGTCTCTTGTTTTCCCGCTTATCTGCACAAAAATGAGACATTTTGATTGACTTAAGTGACTGTTATGACTTATCTTTGTTGCCGTACTCCATTGGCAACTCTATGTTACTTCTCGAAGATCCGATGAAAAAATCATTCCGTTATATCTATCAGGGAGCTCTCCTTCTGCTTGCATTTTTTATTGCATTCAACCCATTACAAACAAGAGAGTTACAAGCTTTTCCGGCATTTCCGACAACATCGTACAAAAGCCTGAATGCGAAAGGGATGGATAAAAATCACCCGCCTGCAGTTCAGTCACTGATCGAGGAATTCACGAAAAAAGGGTACGACCTTCAGATAATGGTGGATGATTCCCGATTTCAGCTTTATGAAGGAATCGGTGACCGTTTTCGAAATTCCGCTGAAAGAAAATCACCCTCCTTTGAAGAGTACAAACAGAGACTGGGGTACGAAGACAAGAAGAGCCGGATCACCGGATTCATCCAGACCCACTATGATCAGCTGGTGAAGGCCGAGGAGACCTACAACATTCCTCTCTATGTCATCGCGGCGATCATCGGAATCGAATCGGATTATGGCAAGAACATCGGGCGCTACAACCCCCTCAATGTCTATATCTCGATGTATGCTGAAAACTACCGGGCGGATTTTGCCAAAGCTCAGCTGGAGGAGCTGCTCAAGTTCGTAAGCCGGAATGAGCTGGATGTTTTTGATCTGAAATCGAGCTATGCGGGAGCCATGTCCTACGGGCAGTTCATTCCCTACTCATTGAACCGGTGGTTTGTAGGAGATGATATTTTCGATATGAACAACAACATCATGTCGATTGGCAACTATCTGGCACATTTTCTGAAAATCACCGGATCGATTGATGGAGCGGTAATGCGGTACAACCCGAGCCGTCTCTATACCGATGCGGTATTGTCGCTGGCCCGTGAGGCGGAGGTTCTCTACACGCAGGCGATGTGACGGGCAACCGACCACTCTAAAGCCCACTCAGAGAGCGGAGGCGCTTCAGTCCGGGTCTCTCCCGGACTCTCACTGTGGAAGGCTATCCATTCCTCCGGATCAAAAGATTAAAAAGGAGTGTCAATCCATTTGCCGACACTCTTTTTGTTCGTATATTTGGACTCTGTTTCGGGCGCTTAGCTCAGTTGGTTCAGAGCACCTGCCTTACAAGCAGGGGGTCACTGGTTCGAATCCAGTAGCGCCCACCCCTCCCTAAGGCCTTGCAAACCAAGCTCTTGAGTGCGGTTTGCAGGGCTTTTTATTTTGGTCTGTTTTCTTGGGTGGTTACAAGGTAAACGTTATCCCCCGTCTTATACTTCTCTTTTTTACCAGTCTCCAAACCTCAATTCAATCGGAGACGCATCATCAAAAAAGGCCGGATAAACCGGCCTTTTACATGTTCGAGAACAACGCTCGATAAT
>CAYTTA010000009.1:52236-55997 GCA_964440655.1 uncultured Balneolaceae bacterium | reverse complement strand
CAATGTCGAGGCAAAGGAAGAGCCCGAGAAGATGAAGGCTCATTAACTGTCTCCTTTCTTCATCATAAACCAGCCGAAAAATTGTGAACAGAGAAAATGTACCCTCTCAACAGATGCCCCCTCAACAGCAGGAGCCCCCCGGTAAGGAGTCCCGGATGATCCCGCAGCCGGAGTTTATCCGGGATGACTACCGGGGTAGTGGAAAACTTCAGGGGAAAGTGGCCCTGATCACCGGAGGCGATTCCGGAATAGGCAGAGCCGTAGCGGTGCACTTCGCCCGTGAAGGGGCATCGGTGGCGATTGTCTACCTGGAAGAGGATGAGGATGCCCGCAAGACGGAACAGCTGGTGGAGAAGGAGGGTGTATCATGCCTCCTTCTGAAGGGGGATCTGGGAGAGAGGGAGTTTGGCAGGCAGTGTGTGGAGAGGACGCTGGAGCGGTTCGGGCGGCTCAACATTCTGGTCAACAATGCGGGTGAGCAGCATCCCCATGAAGGGATCGCCGGGATGGATCCGGAGCTCACCGAAAGGACCTTCCGCACCAATATTCTGGCGATGATCCATCTGACCCGTCATGCCGTCCCCCACCTCGGGCCCGGAGACGCCATTATTAACAATGCCAGCATCGTTGCATGGCAGGGCCGGAAATATCTGATCGATTATGGGGCATCGAAAGGGGCTGTCGTGGGCTTCACCCGTTCCCTCAACATGGACCTGGCTCCGAAAGGGATCCGGGTCAATGCCGTTGCCCCGGGTCCGATCTGGACCCCGCTCATCCCTTCCACCTTCGAACCGGAACATGTGGAGAGTTTCGGCAAATCAACACCCATGGGACGGCCCGGCCAACCCTCGGAGGTGGCTCCGGCCTTTGTCCTGCTCGCCTCACAGGACGGCTCCTACATCTCCGGGCAGGTGATTCACGTCAACGGGGGGGAGCCGGTCGGGAGCTGAGCTCTTTCCGGTTCCGTCTGGCCTCTCTCTTTGCCCATACATACTCCTTGCGGACCCGGAAGTAGATCTTGACCCAGACAAGGAGCAGAAGAAGCTGCAGCACCGCATCGACGAGGTAGACTGTGGAGATCACCCCGCTTATCACATAGCGGATATCGATGGCCGCAAGGCCGAGAGAGGATGCCGCTGCGATGAGTATCAACGGACGGTTCCCTGCACGCAGCAGCGAAGCGAGAAGAAAACCCGAACCGGCTGCAAGCACCACAACCCCCACCGCCCGCACCAGCCAGATATCCATTTTGGGCCCGGTTACAGCCATGAAGCTCTCTACATCGAGCAACGGCCAGATCCCCGTAAGGATATAGTAGATCCCGTGCACCAGGAACAGATACATGACTCCTTCCGAGCGCGCAAGGAATGGATCGAGCGTCAGCTTTTCCTGGATGGCGGGTGCTGATTTTGCCGGTTCCGCACTTTCCGGTCCCGCTGCTGCAGCGGGTTTTTCACCCGCCCCGGCCGGTGATTTCTCCCCCTGCTCCTTACCGCTTCCCGGACCTCTTGCCGGCCCCCTTTCCGGCCCGCTCACAGACCGATCCTCGGAAGACCGGCTCCCCGCGTAGGGATCTCCCGTCCGGGCTGATGCAGGATCTGCAGGAGTGGAACGATTTCTCTTATCCGGATCCACCAAGGGGTCCGACATGGGGTCGTTTTCTTTATGATCCATTGCGCTTCATGTGAGGATGTCTTCCTGGCATACAAACTGTAAATCGTGCAAGGCACTCTTCAAATCCTGTAACAGCCATTCCCTTCAAAATAGAAATCTTTCCAGAGGCAAACCCATAATAATCACCAATCAAACAGATTTAGAAAGCCATGGATTCATTCAGAGAAGAACTTATTGAAACCTATAACGATCTGATTCAGATTGCCATCGATGGAAGGGACGGCTTCAACAACGCCGCGGACAATGTGGAAGACCCGGTCATGGAGAGCCGGTTCAGGGAGTTTGCAACCCAGAGAGACGGGTATGTGCGAGAGCTTCAACGACTGGTCCGCGATCTGAACGGAGAGATCCGGGAGGAAGGCAGTGTTTCGGCAACGCTTCACCGAGCATGGATGGATGTGAAATCCGCCTTCACATCGGGCGATTCCGAAACAATTATCAATGCCTGCATATCAGGAGAGAGATCGGCTCTGGACGCCTATGAGGATGCACTGGATCATCCCGATCTGGGGGCTGAAGCCCGAATGGTCCTCAACCGGCATTATCAGGGAATACAGAGGGCACTTGAGACGATCGAGGCCTACAAGATCCCCGAATAGGAGATGATCTGCCAACCAATCCGGCGAGGTGCCGATTATAAACGAGTGGCCGGGCGGACAATCTTCCACTTATCAAGGGCTTCCTTTCTCAGTGAGGAGGACAGATGCCGGAACGGTTACGCTCCCGCCCGGCCGTTCTTGATACAGAAGTTTCAAAACCGGCTTTACTTCACTGCCGCAAAGTGAGTTGTAAGTTAACCGTTAAATAAACGAACACGCCGGATGCGGCGTGCAGCCTGCTTTGGCAGCACGGTGTCGCTTCGGATTTCCATTTTAACGGATCGACTATGGTGCTCCATATTCGCAATATGATCTGTACCCGTTGCAAAATCCTTGTACAGTCGGAACTTGAAAGACTCGGATACGATGTAATCCGGGTCGAGCTGGGCAGAGTGGAAATCAGGGAGAACCTTACACCGCAGCAGCGGCAGGAGCTGAATGAGGTGCTGATGAAGGCAAATCTGGAATTGATAGAGGACAAGAAGCGGATTCTTGCCGACCGGATCAGACAGGTGATCACAGAGATGATCCGCAACACGGATGAATTTCAGAAAGTGAAATACTCCGTCCATATCAGCGAAAGCATAGGAATGAACTACACCTATCTCTCAAATATTTTCTCGGAAGTGACCGGTTCAACCATCGAACAGTTCATCATCCGGAACAAGATCGAGAGGGTCAAGGAGTTGCTGGCATACGATGAGTACAGTCTTACCCAGATCTCCTATAAACTGGATTACAGTAGTGTGGCCCATCTCTCCAATCAGTTCAAGAAAGTGACCGGGATGACCGCATCACAATACCGGAAAATGAAACTGAAGAAGAGGCAACCGCTTGATGAGCTCGCCGACAAACCGATTGTCTGTGGATAATGTAAAAATGGAGCGGAATCCTGTATTACAGTCGCGTTGCTGCCTGGCTATACTAAAGTTGTCCACCAGTGCAGCCCTGCTTCTGAGGGCAGAAGCTTCACAAGGCAGATCGCCTTCACGGGGCAACATGCCTTCACAGATCAGAGCGTCTTCACAGGGGACCATTTTCCACTACTTTCAACCCAATCAAACCGATTAATCAGAGACCATGGATACTTCAAAGTTTTTGGGAAGCCTCGTAACCGGAGCCGTTGCCGGTGCCATTCTCGGAGTTCTTTTCGCACCCGACAAGGGGAGTGCCTCCCGGGAGAAAATCTCCAGGAAAAGCGATGAGTGGTGGAACGAGATGGAGAATAAATTTTCCGGGATGAATGAACGAATCCGCCAGCAGATGAGAAGCGCACGCAGCGAGATGAAGGAGATGAGTGAAGAGGGAAAACGCATGGCCCGAAAAGGGATAAGCAAGGCGGAAGAGAAATCCGAAGAGTGGATGGAAAAGGGCAAGGAGAAAGCGGAAAAAGCACGGGAAGCGATGCAGTAGACCACTGACCGGACCCCCGGAACCCCGGAAACCCCGATACAATTTACCGTTACATTTTACCCGATACCTGCCGGC
>CAYTTA010000009.1:14213-52136 GCA_964440655.1 uncultured Balneolaceae bacterium | reverse complement strand
AACCCCGGAAACCCCGATACAATTTACCGTTACATTTTACCCGATACCTGCCGGCAGAAAGCCGGCCGGGTAATACCTGATCAAGAGAGAGAAGATCACGCTGCCACCCGGAATGGGGGCAGCGTGATTATTTCATTTTTTCCTGCATCCTCTTCAGGAAGAGGTACCTCACCATCATAGATTTTTCTACATCATATTCATAGTTCACTCTATTTGCCCCTCCCTCCCCACCCACTATTTTACTGTTGGATTTCAATCAATTTAATTCAACGAAATGGGCAGCCTACTTTACATCATCGCCGTAATTCTCGTCCTCGCGTGGCTGATCGGCCTGATAGGATATTCTGCAAGCGGACTGATCCACATTCTGCTTGTATTTGCCGTAATCGCCGTTCTGCTCAATATCATCGGAAGCAGGCGGGCGATCTGAGGTTTGCCCATTGACTACCGTCAGGAGGTGAAGTGTGAAAGGTGACACCCTCACCAATAGCTGCCCGATTATATTTTATTTCTGAAAATAGGGAATCAACGATTTCAGGAAATTAAGAGAGAGAAAGAGAGAAGGTATCATGCCCTCCCAAGGCATGCTTCTCATGCGCCCGGGGGGTCGTCCCTCCCCCGGGTTTTCTTTTTTTGACTTCCGGAAGCCGTTTCTGAACCCCCATTGATGGATCAGGATCCGATTGTAAACCCACATCGGCCGATCAATAGATCACCTTCTCCAGCAACAGCCCCTGTGGCGGAGCACTCACCACCTTCTCTTCCCTCTCTTTACCTCCAAGCAGCCGTTCAAATCCGGAGAGCTCCATTCTGCCGAGGGCAACGCAGATCATCGTTCCGACAAGCCTCCGCACCATGTATCGAAGAAACCGGTTCCCCTCCACTCGATATTCCCAGAGATCACCGTTCCGGATCCATTCCGACTGATAGATCCAGCAGCGGGTGTTTTTCACCTCTTTGTTCTCCTGCTTGGAGAAGTTCCGGAAATCATGCTCTCCCCGAAGCATCGCAGCACACCGGTATAGAAGTGCGGGGTCCGGCTGTTGGAGAAGGATCCAGCTGGTGTTCCTCCGGAGCGGAGAAGGCCTGGTGGTGATCCGGTATCTGTAGCACCGGGAGAGCGCGTCAAAGCGGGCATGAAAATCGTCATGTACTTTCTCCGCCCCGACCACCGCCACGTCCGGTGGCAGAAGTCCGCGCATGGCTGCCATCAGGGAGGAGGCGTTGCAGGACGGGTCAAGGTCAAGATGAGCCGTCTGTGCTTCCGCATGGACTCCACGGTCCGTTCTCCCCTGTCCTGTCACCTCAATTTTACGATTGCGCCAGGTTGAGAAGGCTTTTTCCAGCTCCCCCTGGACCGTCCGGCCCTGCTTCTGCCGCTGCCACCCATGAAAGGCGGTACCGTCATATTCTATGGTCACTTTCCACCGGGCCATCATGCCTGGTGTTTACCCCACAGACCGTCGATCCCGCTCCCAGTGCCTCAGAATGGAGATGGTGAAGCCACCCATCAACAGGAATGTTCCAAGCCAGACGATCGATACAAAGGGTTTTTTCTCTGCCACAATCACCACCCAATCCTCCTCATACTCATCCAGAAGCCCGTCGAAGGTGACACGAATGGCATCTTCTTCAGGGATGATGGAGGTAAAACTGGCTGCCAGGTTGAACCGCTCGAGCGGCTCGGGCGGAGACCAGGTGTAGTTGACCCCGTTTTCCGAATAGACGGCAAAGAGGGGTGTCATCTCCCAGGTTGTGTCGGTGGGTTTGTGGTAGATCTCCAGCTTGGCGGCCACGGCGATGAGAGTGCTGTCGGGCAGGACCCCTCCCCGGACCGGTTCCAGGCTTTTGTAGGTGAACTGATAGGGACCCACCTCGACCGGAATGTCCTGCTCGAAGCGGAATGAACGGTGTGTCTCCTCCTCCCCGTCGGATGGATCCTCTCCGACCGAGGCCGGGGTGAATGTACGGCTCCGCTCATCCATCCGGCGGTTCTGCTCCTCCACCCAGGCACTGCCGGCCACGTAGAGGTAGATGTCACTGAAGAGTCCGCTTTTTACGTGCGGTTCCACAGCCCACTCCATTCCGGCAACGGGACTTGAGCTCATCGGGTAGACATCAGGCTTCAGAACAAAGGGTTTTCCCCCGTCAAGCGGCTCAAAACGGATCTTGTACTCCTGCTGACCCGGCCGGGGACTGTCGGTGAAACGAAATCCCTCGTAAGTCACCCGGTAACGTCCTCCCACAATCTTCGGCTTGTTCAGCTCAAGCATGAAGGTTTCTGCCAGTTCCTGGACCGGAAAGCCCTGTTCATCCATGACCTGTCCGGCCAGCACCATCTCGTTGTATCGCTGGATCCGCTCATCGAGCATCACCTCATTGTAGGCGGATGAGGCCAGGATCCCCAGGAGGAGCACTCCGAAGCCGACATGGGAAAGCGCCCCTCCGATCAGTTTCGAATTGCGCCGGACCAGATAGAGAAGTATGGCGCCGTTTCCGAAGACCGTGAACCAGCCGACAAAGTAGTAGACCATGTGGTAGAGGTCACGGACACTTCCGAGTACGATGGTAACGATGCTGGCGACCGAGGTGAGCAGCAACGGCATGACCAGGGAGGAGGCCAGGGATTCGGCATCCTGCTTTTTCCAGAACAGGAACTGGGCGATGACCGTGGTAATCGCCATGATCAGGGCGATCGGCATGCTCCAGTCGTTATAGAACTGGATTTCAGGCGGGGTGGGCTGTTCCACGAAGAGCCGGCCCAGAATCGGGGAGCTGGTTCCCAGGATGATCACCATCCCCAGAATAAACAGGAGCATCGCTCCGGTAAAAGTCATGAATTCCCGGCTCAGGATGGCGGACTCCCCTTCCGCGGAGGGCAGCTCTTTGTAGCGGTAGAGATAGAGGCCGATGCCCAGGCCGAGGATCACAAGCATGAAGAGAAGCAGCTGGTTGTAGAGTCCCAGATCGACAAAGCTGTGCACCGACTGCTGCCCGAGGACGCCCGACCGGGTGAGGAATGTCTGGTAGACCACCGCGATGTAGGCCAGAATGGAGAAGAAGATTGCCCCCTTGTGGGCCCGGGCGCTTTTCCGCTGGATGATCATCATATGGATCCCGGCCGTTCCGATCAGCCAGGGAACCAGAGAGGCGTTCTCGACGGGATCCCATGCCCAGTATCCTCCGAAGGAAAGGGTTTCGTAGGCCCAGTATGCCCCCAGGAAGATGGCCGTAAGAAGAGAAAGATTCGCTGCAAGCGTCCAGGGAAGGGCGGGACGGATCCAGTCGTCATATTTCTGCTTCCAGAGCGAGGCGATGGCAAAGGCAAAAGGCACCGTCATCATCGCGAATCCCATGAAGATGACCGGCGGATGAATCATCATCCAGGGACTTTTCAAAAGATCGTTCAGACCCGTCCCGTCGGCGGGTACAAATCCGGGATTGGCCTGGATAAAAGGAGCGTCCGCCATCTCCTGAGCGATGGTCCGGAACGGAGAAGCCCCAAGATGGAGCCCGAACAGATCCCACCCGAGCAGCATGGAAAGGAGAAAAAGCTGGGCAAGCGCCATGACAAAGAGGACCGGCCCCCGGTAAGGCTCACGGGTTAGGCGGATCAGTGCCAGACCGACCAGAAAGGTCATGAGAATCCAGACAAGAAAACTCCCCTCCTGTCCTCCCCAGAGGGCGGAGAAACGGTAGGGCATCTCCAGATCGAGACTGGTGTAGTTCCAGACGTAGAAATATTCAAACCGGTGAGTGAGAATCAGCCAGGAGAGAAGTGCCGTGGAAGCGATGACAAAAAGTCCCTTCGTTATCCAGAGACGGTTTGCCCACTTCTCATACACCGGGAGCGCATGATCCCTGGAAGCCAGGCCATAGAGAATGAGAGCTCCCAAGGCAGAGAGAAAAGAGAGGGAGATGAGCAGATTACCAACGACTCCTTCCATTACTACAGCTCTTCGGCATTCACAAACTCGACATCACCGGGTTCGTTGTACTTGGAGGGGCATTTCATCAGCATGTCCTGGGCATAGAAGGTTCCGTTGCGCATCTCCCCGATCACAACCAGCTGAGTGGCCTGTTCGAAATTGTTCGGTTTGGCCTTGGGGTAGACCACTCTGCGGACATCGCCCGTCTCATCCTTCATATGGAAGGTGAACTGCATGGTCTCCCGGGAAAAGCCGTACTCCAGGCTGGAATCCCAGGATCCGACCACATGGGTCCCTTTCCGGCTCTCCGCCTCCTCGAAGGTGACATAGGTGCTGATGCTCGAACCAAAGTTGTACATCAGCAGGGATGTGAAAAAGACAATCGAGACGACACCGATCAGAAGTTTGGGCTTCATGAAATTCCTCCGTTATTCACCTGCGGGTTGATGATGCTCCTGCGCATTCACAAGGTTTTCCAGCCGGCCCACTTTCCGGTCCAGACGGATCAGAAAGAAGAGCAGGACAAACCAGATGATCAGGCTCACGCCGAGAACCACTGGAAGCAGATCGTTGGATGCCATCATCCGGACAAAGCCGGATGCCTCATCCAGATGCTCCATCGCATTCCACTGGTCACTGTAGCTGCGGGTCAGCGTATCAACGACTGCCGGAGCCGCTTCTTGTATCCGTTCCATCTTCATGAGTGATCCGTTTCAAGTTTCTGACGAACGGTCTTGTACCGGTTTACGACATCCATGATCCAGATGGCCAGGCCGATGAATCCCACCACCGCCGGATAGAAGACCAGCCGGAGCTCCGGCGCGGTGATCTCACTGAAAGCCGGATTTCCTTCGGCTCCCGGATGGAGACTGGGAAGCTGCCGGGGGATGATGTAGAGCAGGAAGGGGATGGTCGTGACACCGAATATGTTGTAGACTGCCGATATTTTGGCCTTTTTCTCCGGATCATTGAATGCCGATCGCAGAAGGAAATAGGCGACAAACACCAGCATGGCCAGAGCGGAGAGGTTCATCCGGGGCTCGGCGAATGTCCACCAGGCTCCCCAGGTGAATCGTGCCCAGAGGGAGCCGGTAAGAAGACCGCAGATACCGAAAATCAGCCCGACCAACGTGGCGGTTTCCGCCTTCCGGTCCCAGACCGGGTTCTCGCTGTTGAGATAGCGGATGCTATAGACGAAAGCCATGGCAAAGGAGACCATCATGGTAAACCACATCGGGACGTGGAGAAAGAGGTTTCTCGCCGTCTCTTCCAGAATGGGAATGCGGGGTATGCGGATCAGGAATCCGACCGTCAGCACCGCCGTCATCCATACCGCCACCAGATATTTCCACGCTTTCAATTGAGGCACGTTTCCTGTGAGAGGTCTCCGGCCGGCACAACCGATTCACAAGCCGGTATCTGTAGTGGCGAAATATACAAAAAATCCATCTCTTCGTGGAGATTTCTGCCGTCCTGCCGTGGTTGATGGAGAAAGCAGGAACTATTTGCTTTCCCGTTTGCTTCCCCCGTCGGTGAACGGGAGTTGGTCAATTGTTCCCGCTGCGGTTGAAGGTTAATGCGGGAATGTGAAGATTGGATGTTCATCCGGAGATCGAGGAGTTCAACAGCATGAAAACTGAGAAAAAGATCATTCTGGTACCGGACTGGAGGAGCTGGTTCTGGTCCTATCTGGGATCCGGTCTGCTGATCCCGCTTTTCGGGGTGGGACTGCCGCTGCTCTGGCTGGTCCACCGCCAGCGCAGATCTACAAGCTATGAGGTGCGTGACCACTCCATCCGGCAGAAAGACCGCCGGGGTACCATAGCGATGCAGCTTGTCCAGATCGATGAGATCCGGGTGCACCGTTCCTGGATCGATAAACGGTCGGGGATCGGTACGGTGGCCCTTCTGGGGGGCGGAGTTCGTCTGGAGATGTACGGGATCGAGAATCCGGAATCACTGGCCCGCCTGATCGAGGAAGCGGCCGAGGCAGCACGCAGAGCAGCTTATCCAGTCCGGAAGGTTGAACACCGCAAACCGGAGTATGAAGTGCCGGGAACCCTCGATCAGCTGGACTATCTCACCTCAATGTGGCAGCAGGGGCTGCTTACGCACGAAGAGTACCTGAAGGAGAAAGAGCAGTTTGAATAGCCTGGCGCCGGGATTGAAGCCCGCCGAGACTGAGCCCGCCGAGACTGTATCATCAATGCCGGGACTCCGCGGATTACCGGATCCCGGTGCTTCCGAATCCCCCTTCCCCCCTTCCGGTCTCATCCAGACGCTCCGCCACGACCGGTTTCACCCGGGTTACGGGGGCAATGACCATCTGCGCGATCCGGTCGCCGTGACGGATCACCAGAGGCTCCTCTCCGAGATGAATCAGAATGATTTTCAACTCGCCGCGGTAATCGGAGTCGATCGTTCCCGGGGTATTCAGCAGGGTGATGCCGTTTCGCCAGGCCAGACCGCTGCGGGGCCGGATCTGTGCCTCATAGCCTTCCGGAACCGCCATTCTGAATCCGGTCGGGACCAGGGCTCTCTGCCCCGGCTGCAGTGTGAGAGGTTCCTCCAGGGCGGCACGGATATCCATTCCCGCCGCCCCATCGGTCTCGTAGGAAGGAAGTTCCAGCTCTCCTGCGTGCGGAAGCCGTTCGAAGATCAGTAGCGGTTTGCTCATGGTGCTCATGCCTGTCCTGTATGTTCAGAGATTCATCCGGTCGCGGTTCCGACCGGCTCCGGATATTCCAGTCCGGTCCCCGGGCTCAGGTCGGCCAGTCGCTCAAGATCGTTCATCCGTTTGCGATTCCGACCGGCTCCGGCTAATCAACCGATTCTGGCGGACCTTTCACGATCTCCCAGGAGATGAGCCGGATGCGGACATTCCCCAGGAAGATGCGCAAATGCGCCTCCAGCGGCACCCTCAGGTCATCTGCGGAAAACCAGGCCCGGAAGCGCCCGTTGAATCCGAAAGGGCCGTCAATATCGGCCTGCCCTTCCAGACGATAGGCTGCGATCTCCCCCGGAAATGCATCATATTTCCTCTGCTCACGCTCCGTTTTGTTGACCGCTTTCACGCTGCCCTGTTCGTTGGAGACGTAGACAGGAATTTCAAACTCTCTGTCGGTTCCTGCAAATGCCCTGGCATAGTAGAAGATGTTGTCCCCGCCACCCGCCGGCTCGACAAGCTGCAGCGTATCTTCCGGTTCTCCTCTTTCAAAGAACCTCACCTCCTCCTTCTGCCGGTCAAATTCTATCCGGCTCCGGTCCGGTTCGTTGTCGTGATGATCCTCCCTCCAGAAGAGTACCCCGTGCGGAGCTCCATTCTCCAGAAAGAAGTAGCTGTGATAATGCACATCCCGCCGCCCCATCAGAGGGATGCCCGATGACCGCATGATGGTCCTCATGTGGTGGACCCGCTGCCCCTGCCAGGTGGTATCGGGCAACAGTTCCACCTCGATCTCGCCCAGATTGAAGAAGCCGTACCGGACCGAATAGACGAACCGCTCGCGAATCGTCAGCAACTCATTCAGCTCCGGAGGTGCGGATCTCTCATAGGTGAGCTGGGACTGTCCCGCCGCGGAAACCGCAGTGAACAGCAGCAGCAGAACTGCCCGGATAACGCTAGGAAATGAAGTGCTCAAAGGAGTCCTCGTCATAGCCGACCAGTACGGCATCCCCGCGGGTGATCAAGGGGCGCTTGATCATTGTCTGGTGTTCCAGAAGCAGCCCGAACAGCTCCTCTTCGCCGGGATTCTTCCCGCCAAGGCCGAGCTGGCGCCACTTCATCCCCTTCCGGTTTACCAGCACATCCAGCCCCACTTTTCTTGCCAGTTCGGCAAGCTGACGCTCCGTCAGAGGCTCCTTTTTCAGATCGACAAATTGAAAATCGACACCGTGCTCCTCCATCCAGCGGAGAGTGTCACGGATTTTGTTGCAGTTTTTGATTCCGTAGACTTTTATCATCTTTTCCCGGTTTCCGGTTCGGATCCGTCGCACATCGCAGACCGGTCATTACCGGCGCGCCCGACCGGAAGCCGGTCGGTTAGGACCGGATCCGTCCCGGTTCTGTTCACTCCGGATCAAAGCGCATACCGTCAAGGACAGCCGTCGCTTCGCTCCGGAAAGAGAGGATCCCGATTCATTGAGCATTATTCCAAGATACGATTATCTGGCGCTTTTTACCGGCCATCCCCCGGTTTTTACCGATCGCAGATTGTGGCCGCTCTGCCTCCTGCTGCTGCTGGCGGTTCTCTTCGGAGGAACGGGCTGCGCGCAGAATGCCGATCAGGCCGATTTCGAGGCCCGCGCTTTCCGCTCTCCGGAAGGGATCACCCGGACCGATGAATCGGGAAAAGTAATCGGGGCGGATCCGGACGACTGGCAGGTCTCTCCCGATTTTGCTCATCGGGTCTGGAGTGTCGGCCCTGCCTGGCCCAATCCGGCGGAACTCAATGCAGAGGTGCGGGTAGAGCTGGAGGTGCGTCCACAGGCAGTGAACGGACTCCGGCTCTATGGCGATCCCTACAGCTGTGGATTGCAGTCGGATTTTCAGCTGCTGGATGAGGAAGACGGGCTTCTTCCGGCCGGTTATACGGTTCTCCGTTTCCCTGTGGCAGCGCTACGCTGTTCCGGTGCTGTAACGGTCACCACCGGTTTGCGCCGCCTCTTTGTGATGGATCACTACGGAAACCTGATCAGCTATGGGGATATAGAGATCCGTTAGAAGAGCGATTGAGCACCGGTGTTCCTATCTTCACGGTCGGACAGACGTTTCAATTCCGGACATCCGTTTCAACTACCGGACACCGATTTGATTGCAAAACCCGATTACTGCGTTCTGCCCGGATTCCATGCCGGATGCCGGGGGGTGACCCAACAGACCAGCGATGAACCAGCGATGAACCAGCGATGAAACTGACCCGTTCGGAGATAGAAATTCTGGGCTATCTGATCTATCCGGAAACATTTGCCCGTATTCTGGAGGAGACCGGCATGAACAGCGGGGCGCTGCGGGATGACCTGACCCACCTGGTCAGTCACGGCTATGTGGAGGTGCTTGAGATCGACGGGAAACGGTCGGTCTCCCCGTTCTACGACATCGACCGGCTCCATCTGTTTGCTTTCCGGGCAACGAGGTCGGGTCTCAGTGCGATCCGGAGCGGGGCCCGCTGAGCGATGCCGGAAACTTTCCGCCTGCACATGAATCAGAGTAGCAGACCGTCCGCCGGAACGGCTGCAGTTCGGAAAGGCATCCATTCCCGGATAGCGACGCTCCTTATCAACACCCTTAACAACAGAGTATTACCACGTGGATAAATTTGTGATCCGGGGCAACACCCCCCTGCGAGGCACCCTGCCGATCAGCGGCTCGAAGAATGCCGCCCTGCCTCTCATGGCCGCCGCCCTCCTGGCCGATTCTCCCACCCGCATCTCCCGGATTCCCAAACTGAGGGATATCTACACCTTCAATGCCGTAATCCGGGAGACGGGGACCCGTGTGGAATTCCGGGAGGAGGAAAACCTTCTTGAGATCGATCCCTCCGGGCTCTCACGCACAATCGCACCCTACGATCTGGTTCGTAAAATGCGCGCCTCTTTCTATATGCTGGGGGCTCTCCTGGGAAAAATGGGAGAAGCGAAGGTCTCCCTTCCGGGTGGTTGCGCCTGGGGACCGCGGCCGGTGGATCTTCATCTGAAAGGCCTTGAGGCGATGGGCGCGCGCGTGGAGCTCGAGGAGGGGTATGTGATTGCCGAAGCGCCGGGAATCCTGGAAGGGGGAAGCTTCACCCTCAACCCCAGCAGTGTCGGGGCCACCATCAATCTGCTTCTCGCCGCCGTTCTCAAGGCCCGCCACTTCACCATCTATAATGCGGCGAGAGAACCCGATGTGGTGCTCCTCTGTGAGGCACTCACAAAAATGGGGGCCGACATCGAAGGGACCGGAAGCGACACACTCACGATTCGGGCCGTTGACCGGCTCCGCGGCACGGAGTTGGATAATGCGCCGGACCGGATCGAGACCGGTACATTCATGATTGCGGCGGCGATGCATCCCGAATCGGAGATCCTTCTTACCGGGACCCGTCCGGAGGAACTGGGTCTCTTTCCCGACCTCTTCCGGCAGACCGGAGCCCTGCTCAGGATGGAGGGGGACCGGATAGAGATCCGTGCACCGGAAACGATCCGCCCCGTCTCGGTCACGACCGCCATCTACCCCGGTTTTCCCACCGATCTCCAGGCGCAGTGGTCTACCCTCATGACCCGGGCCAACGGCGAATCGACCGTGACCGACACCATCTATTCAGACCGGTTCAGCTATGTTCCGGAGCTGATGCGCCTGGGAGCGGATCTTCAGGTCGAACAGAATACCGTCCGGATCCTCGGCGGACAACCTCTGAGCGGCGCTTCGGTGATGAGCACCGATCTGAGAGCCAGTGTGAGCCTGGTTCTGGCCGGTCTGGTCGCAGAGGGAGAGACCGAAGTGCTGCGCGTCTACCATCTGGACCGGGGATACGAGGATCTTGAGAAGAAACTGAATGGCGTCGGGGCCCGGATCCAGCGGGTCAAAGGGTAGCAGAATCTTCGGAAAAGTGCATTTTTCCTTCCCCGGACCCGGTCGGGGCACCTGCCCGCCCTGCATGCCTGCAACCGACTGCAGACCAACTTTTCATTTTGACCGTTACTTCAACATGAGAGCAGACCGAACTTATTTTTTGGATAAGTTTCTGCTATATTGTTACGGGAATTGAAGAAATCAGATCTTTATCAGAGAATACTTTTATCCTTTTGATATACAGGAAGTTACATATTTTGTCCTGGCTCCTGGCTTGTACTTTGAATTTCCAGGAAGGCAAGCCTGAATCAAGGTTGATCCCGGACAATCGTTCCCGGGGACTTCTTCATCTCCCCAGATACCAAAACAGGAATATCAATTACGCCCGCCATCGTTTTTCAAGAATCCTTTCAGGGAAACGATTAAGAGCCTATCCAGACCCCTGCCCCGATGAATCAGAGTTTTCCAGGCACAGAGGCCGTTGGCTGGTTGCAGGCGTGCGTAGGAAATTTGTCCATTTGAATGAAAAATCAACTCATTATCCACTCTTCGGGGAACCAGACCCGTATTGCTCTTATAGAAGATCAGGAGCTTGCGCAGCTTTTTATTGAATCGGAAGACAATCAGCGTACGGTAGGTGATATCTACCTCGCCCGCGTTCACAAGGTCATGAGCGGCATCCGTGCGGCATTCATCGATGTCGGCATGGAAAAGGACGCTTTCCTCCACTTTTCGGATGCCGGGGATCATCTCGGATCCTATGTGAAGATGCTCAACGGGGAAGAGAGCCTGAGCCAGGAGGCGCGAAAGGATCTCGACAGGTTCAATGATCTTACAAACAACGAAAAGCAGATACTGGCCGGCAAGATTCTGAACGAAGGCCAGCGGCTGCTGGTCCAGATTGTGAAAGAGCCGATCGGATCCAAAGGACCCCGCGTCTCGACCGACATCACCATTGCCGGTCGGTTTCTGGTACTTATCCCGATGGGCAGCCATATTGCCGTCTCCAAGAAGATCAGCCATCACAAAGAGCGACGGCGCCTCAAGGGAATTGTCAAATCGATGCTGCCGGAGCGGTTCGGCGTCATTATCCGGACGGTCGCAAGAGACCAGGAGAAGGAGGCCCTGGAAGAGGATCTCCGCTATGTGCTTCAGAGGTGGGAGCAGATCCTGGACAAGCTCGAGACGGCAACCCCCCCTTCCCTGCTCTACAAGGATCTCGACATGACAGAGAGTCTGGTGCGGGATCTCTTCGCCAAGAATTTTGACCGGGTTCTGATCGACGATTACCAGCTCTACAAATCGATCCGGACCTACGTGGAGCGGGTGGCTCCCGACATGGTGCCCAACATCCAGCTCTATAAGGGGAAAGAGCACATTTTTGACCACGTAAACATCACCGAAGAGGTCAACTCGATCTTCAGTCCCCGGGTGCGGCTTCCCTCCGGCGGCTATCTCTTTTTCGAGCAGACCGAGGCGATGTATGTGGTGGACGTCAACTCCGGTCCCTACGCCGCAAAACAGAAGCAGGAGGACAACTCCCTGAAGACCAATCTCGAGGCGGCGCGGGAGATTGCAAAACAGCTCCGGCTGCGGGATATCGGCGGAATCATCGTGGTCGACTTTATCGATCAACGCGATGACAAGAACCGGAAGAAGATCTATGATGAACTGAAGAAGGAGTTCAAGAAGGACCCTGCAAAGACCAATGTGATCGGGATGAGCGATTTCGGACTGGTCCAGATCACCCGGCAGCGGATCCGCCCCAGCGTGGTCAACTCCGTCTCCAATGCCTGCCCCATGTGCGGAGGCAGCGGATCTGTCGTCACAACCGATACGATTATCACCGATATCGCCGGATGGCTTAACAGATTACGGACTTCCACCCGGTACCGAGCGGTGGACATCTACATGAATCCGTTTCTGAAATCCTTCCTCAGCGAGGGACTCTTCAGCATCCGCTTCCGATGGATGCTCAAGTACAGAATGAGGGTCTCCCTGGTCGGCGATGACACGATCACCCTGAACGATTTCAGAGCCACCCTCTCTGGATCCGATGTGGACATCACCGACGCGGTCTATCGCGATGAACCGATCGATCTGCTTCTGGAGGCGGCAGAAAAACTGGAGGCGGAGCCGACCTCCCACCGCCGCAGACAGTTCCATAATGAGAGGGCGGAAGGGAATGGTCGGATGAATTCCCACCGTCAGAGACCTTCCGGCAGGGAGAGCGGCGGCAGGGTACGGCAGAGACCGGTCCGCCAATCCTGAGCATGCCTGCACATCATCCAGAAACTTTCACCGACATCCGGAACGGAATGAGCGCACTGCACGCAACAACGGTACTGGGAATCATACACAACGGAGAAGTCGCCATCGGGAGTGACGGACAGGCCACCCTCGACACCACCGTCATGAAATCGACGGTCCGCAAGGTCCGCAAGCTCCAGGAAGGCAAGATCCTTGCCGGGTTTGCCGGTTCGACGGCCGATGCGTTCACCCTGTTTGAAAAATTTGAGGAGAAGCTGGCGAGCTACAACGGCAATCTGCAGCGTGCCGCCGTGGAGCTCGCCAAGGAGTGGAGGAAGGACAAGTTCCTTCAGAAGCTTCAGGCCCTGCTTGCTGTCATGGACAGCCAGACCTGCCTTCTCATCTCCGGACAGGGGGATGTGATCGAGCCCGACGACAAGATCGTGGCGATCGGAAGTGGCGGAATGTACGCACTGGCGGCCGCAAGAGCCCTTGTCTCGAACGCACCAGGACTTTCCGCAAAAGAGATTGTTACCCGGTCGCTCAGGATCGCGGCAGACATCGACATCTACACGAATCACAATCTGACCATTCTCGAAATCGAGTAGTGGAGAAATTGAGCAGCAGGAGAAATCGGGAAATGGGAACCAAATCAGAGATGCAGAAGAATCTTACTCCCCGTCAGATCGTAGAGGCACTCGACCGATACATCATCGGACAGAAAGAGGCCAAACGGTCTGTGGCCATCGCCTTGAGGAACCGGTGGCGACGAATGAATGCGCCCGAGGGGATGCGCGAGGAGATCGTGCCCAACAATATTTTGATGATCGGTCCCACCGGGGTCGGAAAGACGGAGATTGCGCGGCGTCTGGCCAGGATGGCCGGTGCCCCCTTCATCAAGGTGGAGGCTTCCAAATTCACGGAAGTCGGTTACGTGGGCCGGGATGTCGAGTCGATGATCCGGGATCTGGTGGATCTGGCGGTCAACATGGTCAAGCAGGAGATGCAGGAAAGGGTTCAGGAGCGGGCCGACCGGATTGTGGAGGATCGCATTCTGGACATCCTCATCCCGCCGGTCCGCCCGGGAAGACCCTCCGCGGGCCTAAAGGGAGAGGAGGAGTTCGATCCGGAAAAAGCGTCGAGCGCCGAGCTCAACGAGCGGACACGCGAGCGGTTTCGTGAGAAACTCCGTGCCGGTGAACTTGACGATCGGAAAATCGAGGTGGACCTTACTCCCAAACGCAAACCGATGATGCAGGTGTTCGGTCCCCAGGGAATGGAGGAGATGGGAATCAACCTCCAGGATATGCTCGGAAGCCTCACCGCAGGCAATCGCAAGGTAAAGAGGTCGGTCACCATCCGGGAAGCGCGTGAGCTTCTGATCGAGGAGGAGTCGGAAAAGCTGATCGATCATGAAGCGGCCGTGCAGGAGGCGCTGGACCGGGTGCAGAATCAGGGAATTGTATTCATCGACGAGATTGACAAGATCGCCGATTCCGGTGGCGCCGGCCGCTCCGGACCCGACGTGAGCCGGCAGGGGGTGCAGCGGGATCTGCTGCCGATCGTCGAGGGAAGCACCGTCTCCACCCGGTACGGAATTGTCCGGACCGATCACATCCTTTTTATCGGTTCCGGGGCTTTTCACGTCTCTCGCCCCTCCGATCTCATCCCGGAACTGCAGGGGCGATTCCCCATCCGGGTCGAACTCAATTCGCTCACCGAAGAGGATTTCATCGACATTCTCACCAAACCCCAGAATGCCCTTACCAAACAGTATCAGGCCATGCTTTCGGCCGAAGGAGTGGAGATCCGGTTCACCGGCGATGCCATCCGGGAGATCGCAAGGGTGGCGGCTCACGTGAACGCGGAAGTGGAGAACATCGGTGCCCGAAGACTCCATACCATCCTCTCCAGTCTGCTCGAAGAGCTTCTCTTTGCGGTTCCTGATGACATCAGCAGCGGGGAGATCACCATCGACCGCGACTATGTGACCAGGCAGCTCAAGGATCTGGCCACGGACAAGGATCTGAGCCACTATATCCTGTAGTGCTCCTCAGCTGTCCGTCCGAACGGGATGCGTTCCGATCATTTTTTTACTTCAGGGGAAACGATCGGCCCCCTGTTTCGTTATTGCCTTTGTGACGGATGGCCGGAGCCGGTTCTGCTGGCAGTGGCGGAGAGGTCCCTGTCTGGCAGCAACGGACCACCTGTTGACTCTGTCTGCCCCTGGTCCGTAACAAGGAATTATCACTCCGTACGTTATTGGTTGTAATGGACGATGGGACGGCATCTTCAAAGCGGTCGGGCGGCACCTGCAGGATATCTTTCAGGAGAACTGCAGAAACTGTGTCAGACACCGGAAGAGCACCTGCCAGGCCAGGAACATCATCTGTAACGGCCTCTTTATCAACACCTTCCGCAACCCTGTGGCAATTGGAAACCCTGTGGCAATTGGAAAAGAGGATACCTATAATTGTCTGAATTCGGGATCGCTGGTATAATTTTTTTATATTGAATGCATGAGTCTGAGAAAATTTCTTGCACCCAACGCGGCCATTCTGATTCTCCTCTCCTTTGTATGGCTGGCCGGTATTGAGCGGATCTACCATGATCACGATCATCACATCAACCTTTCCAAATATCTCCAGGTCCAGCAGCGAATTGTGGACAACTATGTGGGAGAGACCGAAATCAGCGATCTCTTCAAAAGCAGCATGGTCCGGTTTGCCAGGGCACTGAACGAGAACGGTGAGTCCGCCGTCGAGATCTCCGGCACACCGGCCGATACCGTTTTTCAGAATCTGAATCTCAGGGATTACAGGGATGCCTACTCCCGTTTTGAAGAGGCCTATCTCTTTGTAGCCAACAACTACCCCGACAAGGACATGAGCCACCTCACAGAGGAGGCGATCCGGGGAATGTTCGATGTTCTCGATCCTCATTCGGTCTACATCGAACCGGAAGTGAGCGAGCGGATCCAGGAGGACTTTGATGGAAAATTCCAGGGAATCGGAATCCAGTTCAACATCATTGAGGACACCATAACGGTCATCACGGCGATTTCAGGTGGTCCGAGCGACAACCTTGGGATCATGTCGGGCGACCGGATCATCAACATTGACGACAGCAGTGCAATCGGCTTCTCGATCGATGACGTGGTGAGCAAACTTCGCGGACCGAAAGGTACTACCGTAAAGGTGACGATCAAGCGGCCCCGGAATCCCAATCTGCTCAACTTCACCATCGAGAGGGATGACATCCCCCTCACCACGCTCGACACTCACTACATGCTCGATGAGCGGACCGGGTATATCAAGATCAACCGGTTTGCCGCCACCACCCACAGTGAATTCATGAGTGCTGTAAGGGAGTTGAAGGAGAGCGGAATGGAACGGATGATCCTCGACTTACGGAACAATCCGGGCGGTTACATGAACCAGGCCATCGCGATCGCCGAGGAATTTTTCCCCCGGGGCACCAAGCTGGTATCCACCAAAAGCCGGCACGCCCGGTTCACCTCGGAGGTCTACTCGCGAAAGAACGGTGAGCTCCGGGAGATGCCGGTAATCTCCCTGGTCAATGAGGGATCCGCCTCGGCCAGCGAAATTGTGAGCGGTGCCCTGCAGGATCACGACCGGGGACTGATCGTCGGGCGGAGAACCTTTGGCAAAGGACTGGTCCAGCAGCAGTATGAACTGATCGACCACAGCAACATCCGGGTGACCATCTCGCAGTATCATACTCCGTCAGGCCGCCTGATTCAGAAGCCGTTCGATGCCGGCCGCGAAGCGTACGCCTATGAAATCTACACCCGGGAGGATCCGATCCACGACGCACAATCCTTTGTGGGTCATGTACCGGATTCTCTGGTCTACAGCACCACAGCCGGCCGGGAAGTCTACGGCGGAGGCGGGATCGTGCCGGACTTCATCGTGCCGGAAGACACCACCCGCTCTCTCCACCTGTTCAACTTTGTGCTGGCGAACCGGCTCGATTTCGACTTTGTCCGGATGATTCTGGACGAGCGGGGAGACAGGATCCGCCAGGAGTGGGAGGATGACTACACCGCCTACCGACAGAATTTCGAATGGCCCGAAGAGGATCGCGAGCGGTTTATCGGGATCATGGAGAAAAACGGCCTGGTGATACGCGAGGGGCTTGATGAACCGCTTCTGGAAGGGGACTCTCTGGCAGTGTCCCGGGAGCATCTGGATGAGGTTCTCTGGATGGTGGAAGGACGGATGAAAGCGGAAATGGCGCGACAGATCTGGGGAATGCAGTATTTCTATCCGATCATCAACGATCTGTTCAACGACATCCTCTCCCATGCAAACACCCTTTGGGATGAAGTGACCCGTCTGGAGACCTTCGCCGCAGAGCAACGTCAGCAGCAACCCACCCGGAGCAGCCTGCTGCATAATTAGATGTTGAGTCTGCTGAGGGGCGGATCCGGCAGCAGTCAGATGGTTTGCCAGCAGCAGTCAGGCGCTCTTCACCTTCCGATAGCTCTCCTGATCTGTGCCTGCCACCACATTACCTTCTGCGACCCGGGGAATCTCTCTGTTCGATGCCATGGGAATGAAGAGCGACGCGAGTGCCGCGACAGCGGTCTCGGTGCGGAGACGGTAGCGGCCCAGGGAGACCGTCCCGGCCCGCTTCTCCCGGAGAAGTTCCCGTTCGCGCTCTGAAAACCCACCCTCAGGAGCCACCACAAAGAGCACTCTCTCCTCCCTTCTCCATCCGGCCGGATCGGGTTGTGCCTCTTCTCCGCTGGTCTCATCGGCAACAATGATTCTGACAGGCCCAGACGCACCGAGCAGGCTCTCCAGATTGTCAAACAGAGTCACCCGCGGCAGCCAGGCCCGCAGGCTCTGTTTCATGGCAGCCAGGGCAGCCGCCTCCATCCTTTCAGTCCGAAGAGAGTGTTTCTCACTATGGTCCCCCCGGAACAGCAGCAGCTCGGCCACCCCGAGCTCAACGGCCTTCTCCACGGCAAACTCCATCCGGTCCCTCTTGTGAAGGAATCCGATCGCCATGGAGATCCTGGGAGCCGGACGCGGATGAGACTCCGTTCCGGTCACTTCGGCCAGAACCTCCTGCGGTGTCGCAGAAATGACCCGCCCCTGCCAGATGGTTCCTTTCCCGTCCGTTGCATGCAATGTCTCTCCCGGCCGTATCCGCATTACCCGGACCGCATGGAATGCCTCCTGACCGGCAAGAACCAGCCGGTGAGGTTCGGATCCGATCAATCCTGTTTCGGTGAAGAACAGCTTCATTTCAGGTTTACCCTTCCCGGAAATGCTTGCCCAGCTTCAGCCCCTGCCCCTGGTAGTTGCTGTCGATCTCCTTCCCGTAGACAAAGGAGGGGACCTCGGTATTGTTTTCGAAGATCATACTGCAGAAGGTCTGTCCATGTTCCACAAGAAAGGGAACATCGTGGGAACGCACTTCAAGCACCGCCCTGGCTCCGCCATCTTTAACGCCCCCGCCGAAACCGCTGTCAAAAAAACCGGCATAATGGGTCCGGAGCTCTCCGGATCCCGTGTCGTAGGCCACCATCTCGGCAGCCAGATGCGTGGGGATCCGGCATTTCTCTCTGGAGGCGAAGATGTAGAACGCCTCCGGTTCCAGAATGAGATGATCTCCTTTTCTCCAGTGAATCGGCTCCCAGAAATCCTCGATCCGGTAGTGATTGATCTTGTCCAGATCGATCATGTCCCGGTGCTTGCGGGCTTTATAGCCAATGACCTCTTCCCCTCCCATCGGCTGCAGATTCACACTCAGGAAGAGTCCGTTGTTCACCTTGATCCGGTCCAGTCCCAGAGGCTCCCCCGTGTCATCGAACAGGATTGGATCTGTTCCGTGTACCCGCAACAGATCCTCATCGCTCAGTATGGTCTGGCCGTGACGGACACGGAGCTGGTTCAGTCTCTGCCCTGTCCGCACCTTCACGGGGAAGGATTTGGGAACCACTTCCAGCCAGAGCTTCCCCTCATACCCCGACCGGATCTCCTCAAAACGGTGGGAGTGATCGGTGATCACCCGGGTGAATACGTCCAGTCGTCCCGTGGAGCTCTTGGGATTCGCCTTGGCGGTAAGGTTCTCCTCGGCGATAAGACGGAGGGAGCGGTCGCTCTTCTCCCCGTTGAAGAGACGCTGCTGGGAGGTGTAGAAACGCCCGGGAAGGGAGACCTCCTCCAGAAGAGGGATGATGTAGACACAGTTGGGTTCCAGGACCGCACCGTTCTCGATGGAGAAGGTGTAGTGATGGAGCTTGTCGATCTTCTGCTGCACGGTTTCGTCTTCGGGAAGAAAGCTGCACCGCACGCGGTGAGCCACCTCCCCCAGCCGCAGGTCGATGGAGTTGGGCTGGAACTGGTTTTCTTCAAGCGGGTGATCCGGATGGCTCCGGATCAGACCGGCTTCCACCAGCTGTTTCAGCTGCTGTACCGGCAGAATTCCGCGGGTTCTGAGCCAGATCTCACTCATCCTCACTCCTCCCGCGGGCCAGTTCCAGGATTTTTTCATATTCAGCCGGCGTAACCTCGGTGATCGAGAGCCGGTTGCGGCGGAAGAGCATCATCTCCTGGGTTTCCGGCAATCTCTTCAGCACCTCCCGGCTCACCGGATTTTCAAACTTCTCCACAAATTTTACATCAACCAGATACCAGGTGGGGTCCGATTCACGGCTCTTCGGATCAAAATAGTTGCTCTCCGGATCGAACTGGGTCGGATCGGGATAGGGTTCACTTGCAATCTCCATGATTCCCGCAATGACCGGCGGGGTGATGTTGGAGTGGTAGAAAAGAGCCCGATCCCCCACTTTCATCCGGTCCCTCATGAAGTTGCGCGCCTCGTAGTTGCGAACTCCATCCCAGGGTTCCCTGCCGTCACGCTCAAGATCATCAATGCTGTAGGCTTCAGGCTCCGATTTCATCAGCCAGTACTGTCGTACACTCATTTTTTTTGTGTTGATTTGTTGTGGCGCTCCACATACCAGAGTATCGTCTTCCGAAGCCGCTCCTCGAATCCGCCGGAAGGGGCCCACCCGAGCTCTTGCCGGATCCTGGTTGAGTCGACACCGTAGCGGTAGTCGTGCCCGGGCCGGTCGGTGACAAAAGTGATCAGGCTCTCATACCCCCCTTCCGGTCCCTGTCCGACCTCTTCGTCCAGGATACGGCAGATCTCGCGAACCAGATTCAGGTTCCTCCATTCATTGTCCCCGCCGATGTTATAAGACTCCCCGGTCCGTCCGCTTTCGAATACCTTCCAGATCGCCTCACAGTGATCCTCCACATAAAGCCAGTCCCTGACATTGCTCCCTTCACCATAGACCGGGATCGGCTCATGGGACAGGGCGTGACGAATCACCGTCGGAATGAGCTTCTCATCATGCTGATGCGGTCCGAAGTTGTTCGAACAGTGGGTGATCACCACATTCATCCCGAAGGTATGAAAATAAGAGCGGACCAGCATGTCGCTTCCCGCTTTGGTCGCAGAGTAGGGGGAGTTGGGGGCATAGGGGGTCTCTTCGTGAAAGAGCCCCTCATCGCCGAGTGTGCCATAGACTTCATCGGTCGATACATGCAGAAATCTTCGGAAGCGGAGATCGGGCCCCTGTGAAAGGGAGCCGTTCCCGGACCGGCCGGAAGATTCGTTCCAGAACTGCCGGCACTCTTCCAGAAGATTGAACGTCCCCACCACATTGGAGTAGACAAAGGGCTCCGGACCGCGGATGGAGTTGTCCACATGGGATTCCGCAGCCAGATGGATCACGCCGTCGGGTTCCCACTCCCGGACCACCTCCCTGACGGCATCCCGGTCGGCCAGATCAATTCGCACAAACCGATAACGCTCCGACTCCTCGATCGGAGCCAGGAAACCCGGGTCGGAAGCGTAGGTCAGTTTGTCGAGATTGAGTATCTGCAGATCGGGCACCCTCCTGTGAAGCCAGAGGATCAGATTGGATCCGATGAATCCCGCACCGCCTGTCACTAATAGTCTCATTCACGCCTCCCCGGCACGTTGTTTTTCTATATCTCCATCGTGAAAAGGTCCCCGTCGGGTACTTCGCTCAGAAGGGGTTGTAACCGGTCTTTCTCCGACACCATGGGCTGCTCAATCTGCCAGTCGATCAAAAGCTGCGGGTCATTCCATCGGATTCCCCGCTCCAGTTCCGGGTCGTAGAAAGCGCTGCATTTGTAGGCGACCGCCGCCTGCTCCGAAAGTACCGAAAATCCGTGAGCAAACCCCTCCGGGATGAACAGCATCCGGTGAGTCCGGCTCTCCAGAACGATGGAGAAGTGCCGCCCGAAGGTAGGAGACCCTTTCCTGAGGTCCACCGCCACATCGAGGATCTCCCCGTGACACGCCATGACCAGTTTCGCCTGAGCAGAGACGCCTGTCTGATAGTGGAGACCACGCACCACTCCGCGGCCGGACCAGGAGAAGTTGTCCTGTACGAACCGGATCTCTTTTCCAGGAACCGATAGCGCCCCCTCCCTCCAGGTTTCCAGAAAATAGCCCCTGGTGTCGCGGTAGATCACCGGCTCAATCACAAAAAGCCCTTCAAACCCGGTCGGTAGAATCTTCATCGGATCGGATTGCCGTTAACTGGTCCAGAAGTTCTTTCAGTCCCTCCTCCCACCTCTCCATCGGCCTGCCGAGCAGAGCGGCTGCTTTCGAGGTGTCGAGCGCCGAAAAGGCCGGTCTTCTGGCGGAAGCGGGGAACTGGTTGCTTCCCACTGGCCGGATCGTTACATCCACTCCGGCCATCCGGAAGATCTCTTCGGCAAACCGGTACCGGCTGATAATCCCCTCGGAAGCGATGTGGAAGATACCCCGTGCATTCCGACGGAGCAATTGATCGGTCGTCCCGACCACGGATGATGTAAAGGAAGGGGATCCGAACTGATCGTCCACCACCTCCACTACCCGGCGGTTTCTGCCGAGCCGCAGCATCAGGGTCACAAAATTCTCCCCATACCCCCCACAGAGCCAGGAGGTTCGCACCAGAAGGTGTTCGGCCCCCGAATCGAGCAGCGCTTTCTCTCCGGCCAGCTTGCTCACTCCATAGGCATTCACAGGAGAGGGTGGCGCATCCTCGGGATATCCGGAGGGGAAACGTGACTGGTCCCCCGGATCCCCGGGGAAGATGTAATCGGTTGAGTAATGGACCAGAAGGGCACCGTTCCGCTCACACCAGCCGGCCAGATGGGCGACACCCTCCGCATTCACTTTCATGGCTTCCTGGCGATCCGACTCGGCACCGTCCACATCGGTCCAGGCCGCGCAGTTGATGACCACCTCAGGGTGCAAACGGTCCAGCTGCCGCTCTATCTGCTCCGCATCGGTGATATCCAATTCACGGGAAGATCGCGCTTGAAATGACTCCCCCCTTTCATGCAGAAACCGGACCCACTCTCTCCCGAGCTGTCCACCGGCTCCTGTCACCAACCGGCTCATCTCTCTCCTTTGCCGTGTGCCAGATCGTTGGCCACCCGGTAGGATTCGGGTGTTCCTGCATCGGTCCACCACCCTTCCAGAATCGAATAAGCAAGTTTCCCCTGCCGGATGTAGTGGTTGTTCACATCGGTGATCTCCAGTTCGCCACGCCGGGAGGGTTTCAGTGTGCGGATCACCGAGAAGACATCGGGGTCGTAGATGTAGATGCCAGTTACCGCATAGTCGGATGGGGGTGTCGGGGGTTTCTCTTCAATACCGACGATGCGATTTCCCTCAAGACGGGCCACGCCAAAGCGCTCGGGGTCGGGAACCTGTTTAAGAAGGATCATTGCTCCCTCACCCGGATAATTTTCAACCGCTTCGGTGAGGGAGGCTTCAAAAATGTTGTCCCCGAGCACGACCACGACCGGCTCATCGCCTGCAAAGTTCTCCGCCAGGCCGAGCGCCTGGGCAATACCGCCCGCCTCATCCTGTACCTTGTAGGTGAATCGGCAGTCGAACTCCCGACCGGAGCCCAGAAGATTCACCACATCGCCCATATGTTCGGTACCGGTGACGATGAGTATCTCACGGATCCCCGCCTCCACCAGCTTCTCGACGGGGTAGTAGATCATCGGCTTGCTCCCAACCGGCAGAAGATGCTTGTTGGTGACCTTGGTTAACGGAAAAAGTCTCGATCCGGTACCGCCGGCCAGTACAATGCCTTTCATCGGTCAGGGGAAGAATTTCAGAGCAGGATCGCCAGTGGATTCTCAAGCATTCCTTTCAGAGTGCGGAGAAATTCCGCTGCTTTGGCACCATCCACAATCCGATGGTCACTTGAAAGGGTGATTTTCATCCGCTTGCCCGGAACCACCTCTCCGTTCTCGACAACCGGAACATCCCGGATCGCACCTACGGCGAGAATACAGGCGTTCGGGGGATTGATGATGGCGGTAAACTCCTCGATTCCATACATCCCCAGGTTGCTGATGGTGAAGGTGCTTCCCTCCATCTGATCGGGTTGCAGTTTCCGGTCTCTGGAAAGTGCGGCCAGCTCACGCATCTCGCTCGAGATGGTGCGAAGGTTTTTCCGGTCTGCGTGACGGATCACCGGAGTGACCAGACCGTCTTCGATCGCTACCGCCACGGCAATGTTTACATCTCCGTGCCGGGTGATGGTATCCTCGTTCCAGGAGCTGTTGATGTCGGGATGGCTTCGCAGTGCATGGGCGACTGCTTTGACCACAATGTCATTGAAGCTGATCTTGACGTCGCTCATCTCGTTGAGACGGGCCCGGCTCTCAATGGCCTGCTTCATGTCGACATCGACGGTCTCGTAGAAGTGGGGGCTGGTATATTTGCTCTCGCCGAGGCGGCGTGCAATCACTTTTCGCATCTGGGAAACCGGCAGCACCTCGTCCTCCAGTGAGTCGTAGGCGACCGTCGCTGCAGCCGGCTTGCGATAATTCTCGATATCGCTCTTGATGATGCGGCCATCCGGTCCGCTTCCGGTAACCTGGCGCAGGTCGATCCCCTGCTCCTCTGCCATCCGGCGGGCAAGCGGGGATACCTTGATTCTTCCCTCATCTCCGGAAGGTGCCGCAGAGGCGGCTTCTGAGGGCTCAGCGGCAGCGGACGCTCCGGCAACCACTTCGGCGGGAGCGGAGGCCTTCTCAGGCTCCTTGCCGGCATCCTCTTTTTCTCCTGCCCCGGCTTCTCCGGCACTTGCCAGAATCTCCTCGATATCCTCTCCCTCCTCACCGATCACCGCCATCAGTCCTCCCAGCGGAACTGCTTCGCCCTCGCCGACCAGGATTTTCAGGACCGTACCGGCATCGAATACCTCAACTTCCATTGTCGCCTTGTCGGTCTCCACTTCGGCGATCACATCACCGACATCCACGCGGTCACCCTCTTTGACGTTCCATTTGGCGATGACACCCTCTTCCATGGTGTCACTCAGTTTGGGCATCTCGATTCGTACGGCCATAATTGACAGGTTAGTTTATGCGGTTGGAGAGAGAAAAATCACTTTCTGTAGGTTACGGTATTGACCGCCTCGATCACATCGTTCATGTCAGGCAGCCAGAGATCGAACAGGTTTCGGGCAAATGGTGCATGTACATCGGGCAGCGTCACCCTTGCAACCGGTGCATCGAGCCAGTCGAATGCCTCACGATGAAGAATGTATCCCACCTCGGCTGCCGTTCCGCCGAAGGGGTGGCTCTCGTCGACCACCACACAGCGGTTGGTCTTCCGGACCGACTGGACGATGGTATCCACATCAAGAGGCTTGATGGTCCGCAGATCGATCAGGTCGACCTCAACCCCCTCTTTCGCCAGCTGATCGGCCGCTCTTTTCGCTACATGATAGAGCTTCCCATGAGCAATCACGGTCACATCGGTACCTTCGCGCTTCACCTTTGCCTTGCCGATCGGAATAAGGAAATCCTCATCATCCGGAACTTCGCCCTTCAGACCGTAAAGCTGCTCCGACTCCATGAACAGGACCGGATTGTCATCACGAATGGCCGACTTGAGCAGCCCTTTGGCATCGGCCGGTTCGGAGACCTCGATCACCTTCAGACCGGGGAAGTGGGCATACATGCTGTCGTAAGCCACAGAGTGGGTGGCTGCCAGCTGACCTGCCGACCCGTTCGGCCCGCGGAAGACGATCGGCACCTTCACCTGTCCTCCAAGCATGTACCGGACCTTGGAAGCGTGGTTAAGAATCTGGTCGGCAGCAAGGACCGCAAAGTTGAACGTCATGAATTCCACGATCGGACGCAATCCGTTCATCGCGGCTCCGACGCCGATTCCGGCAAACGCCTGTTCGGAGATCGGCGTATCGATCATCCGCTTGAAACCATACTTATCCAGCAGCCCTTCGGTCGCCTTGTAGGCTCCGTTGTATTCGGCCACTTCCTCCCCCATCACAAAAACGGATTCGTCACGGGCCATCTCTTCATCGATGGCGTCGCGGACTGCTTCCCTGAGCTGTAAAACTGCCATTGGTTCAGTTAAGTTGAATTTGGTTGATTGCCCCGTCGGGGCGGCAAATCAGGCTTGCTAATCGTCCGGGGTCAACAGTTGCCGGACCGCCGGACCGGATCACCAGGATTTTCATCCCGACCGGTAGTGAATCCCGGCTATCTGTGAAAGACGGGATTCTCTTCGACGTACATGTCGTCGTAGAGCGCTTCCGGAGCGGGCAGGTCGGCGTTCTCGGCAAACTCGACCGCATCGAGCACCTTCTTCTCCACACGATCCTGGATCTCCGCGATCTTCTTCTCCGCGGCGATCCCGTTCTCCAGAATGTAGCGCCGGAGCCGTTCGATCGGATCCACCTGCTGGTACTCCTCCAGCTCCTCCTTGGTACGGTACTGCTGCGGATCGGACATGGAGTGCCCCCTGTAGCGATAGGTCCGGATCTCAAGGAACCAGGGGAGGCTGTCCTCTCTCATCTCTGCAACCACCCGTTTCATCGTCTCGTAAACCGAAAAGACATCCATGCCGTTTACGACTGCCTTTTTCATGCCGTAGGCATCGGCCCGGTCCACAATCTCGCCCACCGAGTGACGGCGGACGGCGGTTCCCATCGCATATCCGTTGTTCTCCACCACAAAGATGCAGGGGAGCTTCCATAGCTGGGCAATGTTCATCGTCTCATGGAGAACTCCCTGATGGACTGCGCCGTCTCCGAAATAGATGGCACACACCCTGCCGTTCCCCTGATATCGGTTTGCAAAGGCGAGGCCTGCACCGATCGGGATGTGTCCCCCCACAATCCCGTGGCCGCCCCAGAAATGGCCGTCCACATTGACAAAGTGCATCGACCCTCCTTTCCCCTTCGCGCAGCCCGCCGCCTTGCCGTAGAGCTCGGCCATTCCGGCCTCCGGGGTTATTCCTCTCACCAGACCGAACCCGTGATCGCGATACGCCGTGATGATGTCATCATCATCATTCAGAGCCCAGGCCGATCCGGTAGAAATCGCTTCCTGGCCGATATAGAGGTGAAGGAAGCCACCGAATTTACCTTTCTGGTACATCTGCATGGCACGCTCTTCGAAGCGCCTCTGAAGGAACATCGATTCAAACATCTCCAGGAGATCCTGCTTCGTCAAGCCCAGCTCCTGGTGACCGGCTCTGGTCGGATCGGGCAGCTCAACGGCCTTCTCCATCTTGCCGTTTTTGCTCCGATCCGGCTGCCCGATCGGTGTGAATATCACTTCCGCTTCCTTCTTTGCCATACGAACTCAGTACCCTTCAGTTAAAATGCATTGCTTGACAGTCGCAAAAGATACCCAAATTTTCAGAAGATTACATTCCCGGGAGGGATTATCCTCCCAACTTTCCAATTATCAACTCCCTGCCCCGGGCAAATGCTTCCGGCAGCTTCTCCGGGAACCGGCCGCCGGCCGTTGCCAGATCGGGCTGCCCCCCGCCTCCTCCGCCCACCACCTTGCCGAGTTCGCGGACCAGATCCCCTGCTTTCAACCCTTTTTCGATCAGATCGGGGGTAACTGCAGCCATCAGCACCACTTTGCCCGACTCCGGATCACTGGAGCCCAGAATCACCACGCCGGAGTTTTTCTCCCGCTCCAGAGCCTCATAGCCGAGTTGTTTCAGGAGGTCCATTCCGGCGCCGGCCACCTCTCCGAAGAAATAACGCGCCGGTCCGGCGGACTCCCCATCATCCAGAAGACGGGACAGGGTCTCCGACGCCTCCTTTTTCCGGAGTGATTCGATCTCTTTCTCCAGCCTTTTCCGCTCGGAGATCAGCTGGCGGATCTCCCCGGCCGGATCCCCGCTCCCTTCGAGCGCCTCCATGACCTGCTGCAGCTGCTTCTGCTCCTGCTGCAGATGCCGGTGGGCGGCCATCCCGACCACCGCCTCCACCCGGCGGATTCCCGCCGCCACGGATGTCTCTCTCAGAAAGCGGAAGTAGCCGATCTCACCGGTTGCCCCCACATGAGTACCGCCGCAGAGTTCGGAGGAGAAGTCGGGGTCAAAGGTGATTACACGGACCGTCTCTCCATACTTCTCACCAAAAAGCATCATCGCCCCGCTCTCACGGGCCACGGCCAGAGGAACATCCCGCTGCTCCAGAAGGGGGATATTCTCCTGTATCCTTTCATTGACAATCGTAGCGATCTCATCCAGCTCTTCCGGAGTGACCGCCGAGAAGTGGGAGAAGTCGAACCGGAGCCGGTCCGGCTCGACCAGCGACCCTTTCTGGACGACATGATCTCCCAGTACCTGACGCAGCGCGGCGTGCATCAGATGGGTTGCCGAGTGGTGTTTCTCGATCTCGATTCTCCGGCTGCTGTCGATGACCGCCAGCCACTCCCCCTCCGGATTTTCCGGAAGCCGGTCCACCCGGTGGACATATCCGTCTCCCGCTTTCTGCACATCCAGGACCCGGATGATCTCCTCCCCCTTCTCCAGAAACCCGACGTCGGCCACCTGCCCCCCGCTTTCGGCATAGAACGGGCTCCTCTCCAGCAGGATGAAGTTCTTTCCGTTCTGTGAGGAGAGAGCCCGTATCCGGGTGGGCGTCTCGTACTCGTCATAACCGGTAAATTCAAATCGGTCGTTTCCGCTTACCGCCTTCCAGTCGTTTCCGTTCTGCCCGGCCGCCGAAAACCGGTCGGATGCCCGTCCCCGCTCTTTCTGTTCGGCCATCAGCGCCTCGAACCGCTTCCTGTCCACGGTCACCCCCCGTTCGGCCGCCATCAGCTCGGTCAGATCAACCGGGAACCCGTAGGTGTCGTGCAGCTTGAAGAGCTCCTCCCCTCCCAGATGTTTCCTGCCGGCCACCATCTCCTCGAAAAGCTGGATCCCCTGCCCCAGGGTCCGGATAAAGCTCTGCTCCTCGGCCCGCACCACATTTGTGACGTAGTCGGTCTGTCTCTCCAGTTCGGGGAAGATGGTCCGGAACTGCTCGGCCAGAACGGGCACCAGCCTGTGGAAGAAAGGCTCCCGGAAACCGAGCTTGTCCCATCCGTATCTCACCGCCCTTCTCAGGATCCGCCGGATCACATAACCCCGCCCCTCATTCGAGGGGGAGGCGCCGTCGGCGATGGCAAAAGAGACAGCCCGGATGTGGTCGACGATGACCCTCATGGCGATGTCGGTCTCCTCTCCCTCGCCATACTTCACCCCGGACAATCCGGAGATTTTCTTCAGCAGGGGCTGGAATAGATCGGAATCGTAGTTGGAGGTCTTCCCCTGCAGGATGGCGCAGATCCGTTCAAATCCCATCCCCGTATCCACATGACGGGCGGGAAGTTTCTCCAGCGTCCGGTCGGCGAGACGGTTGTACTGGATGAAGACCAGGTTCCAGATCTCCATCACAAGCGGATGGTCGCGGTTCACCAGGGTGGCCCCGTCCACCTCTCTCCTCTCTTCATCGGAACGGAGGTCGATATGAATCTCCGAACAGGGGCCGCAGGGACCGGAATCGCCCATCTCCCAGAAGTTGTCCTCACTGCCGAACCGGAGGATCCGGGATGGATCGATGTCTGTCTCACTCTCCCAGTAGCCGGCGGACTCGGTGTCTTCCGGCTGGCCATCCTCCTCGTTTCCGCCGAAAACGGTTACATAGAGGCGTCCCTTGTCAAGTTTCCAGCGGTCGGTAAGCAGTTCCCATGCCCAGGAGATCGCCTCCTTCTTGAAGTAATCCCCGAAGGACCAGTTGCCGAGCATTTCGAAAAGGGTGTGATGGTAGGTGTCATGTCCCACCTCATCCAGGTCATTGTGCTTGCCGCTCACGCGGATGCAGCGCTGGGTATTGACCACCCTCTTCCAGATCTTCCCCTCTTTTCTGTACCCCTTCTCTTCACCCAGAAAGATCGGCTTGAACTGATTCATGCCGGCATTGGTGAACAGGAGTGTGGGGTCGCCGGCAGGGACCACCGGGGCGCTCTCCACGAGCAGATGCCCCTTCTCCCTGAAAAACTCGAAAAACTCCCGACGAATATCCTCTGAATTTCTGCCTTCCATTCCTGAAACCCTCTTCAACGCTCCATGATTGGTTCCTGCAAAAAGTTTACAATCCTGAATAATAGAAAAAATTGTGATGAACCTCATCTGCCGATCCGGCCGCCTTTCCTGCGGAATCACAATTATTCTTCGGAGGGACGTGCACTTTTCCCGGCCAACCGCTACACTTTCCAACACCATCGCTACCATCCACAACATCCTCTCCATCAAACCGACCCATGCGCATCCTGGCCAACTACTTTTTCCGCGGACTTCTCTTTGTCTTCCCTCTCTTTGCCACGCTCTACATCCTCATTCTGCTCATCAACGGAGTGAATCGTATCTTCACCCGTCTTCTCTTCAACTGGCTGCCGATCGAAATCCCCGGTCTGGGTCTGGTTACGGCGCTGCTGCTGGTGACCCTTCTGGGATTTCTGGTCACACGCGTCGTCACACGTCCCATATTCAATTATTTTGAACAGCTTCTTACCCGCGCGCCCCTCATCAACATCATCTACACCTCGCTCAAGGATTTGACCGAGGCGTTCATCGGGGAGAGGCGCAAGTTCAACAAGCCGGTACTGGTAACTCTTGCCGACGGAGTGGACCGGATCGGATTTGTTACCGATGGGAGACTGGAGGGCCTCGGGATTGAAAACAGGATCACGGTCTACTGCCCTCACTCCTACAATTTTTCGGGGAACCTCTTTCTGGTGGACCCCTCCAGGGTCCGCCCGCTTGATATCAATCCGGCCGAGGCGATGAAGTTTGCCGTTTCAGCCGGGATCACCCATATTTCCCTGAACGAAATCTGACCTGCCGATGAATCCGAGGGATCTCTTCACCCACCACACGCGTGGCATCACCTGGCTCAATCATGCAGCCATCAGTCCGCTTCCAGCCCCGGCCCGCAGGGCGATGGAGCAGTTTCTGGAAGAGCGGAGCAACGGCCCGATTGAAAATTTCCGGGAATGGGAGACCATCCTCACGGAGTGCCGGGAGCGCGTCCGCAGGCTGATCAGTTCCGGATCGGCCGACCGGATCGCCTTTACAGCCAACACCAGTGAGGGACTCTCCCTGGTGGCCGAGGGGATCGACTGGAATCCGGGAGACGAAATTCTGCTCAATGACATGGAGTTCCCGGCCAACATCCAGCCCTTCCGTGCCCTGCAGTCACGGGGAGTGCGCCTGAACATCCTGGAGGTTCCGGAGGGGCGTCTGGAGCCGGACCGGATCGAAAAGGCGCTGACCCCGGCCACCCGGATGATCGCCATCAGTGCGGTGCAGTACCTGCACGGTTTCCGGGCCGACCTGAACGCCATCGGAGAGCTCTGCCGCCGGCATGAGCTCTGGTTTGTTGTCGATGGCATCCAGGCTCTCGGAGCGGTGCCGGTCGATGTGGAAGCGGCGGGTATCGATGCTCTTGCGACCGGCGGGCACAAATGGCTGATGGGACCGATGGGAGCCGGATTCCTCTACCTGAGCGACCGGCTGCAGCACGCCCTGCGGCCTGCCCGGACCGGCTGGCTGTCGGTCGAACGGCCCATGGAGATGAGGAACTACGAGCAGCCCTGGCTCGGGACGGCGGCCTACTACGAGACCGGCACCCGGAACATGATCGGGATCTCAGGCCTGAACGCATCACTGGAACTTCTTCTTGAGACGGGCAGGGACCGTATTGAATCCTCCATCCGGTCCCTGACACAGCGGGCGATCGACCGCATACAGGAGATGGACGGGGTGAGGCTGATCTCTCCGGAGGATCCGGGGTTAAGGGCGGGAATCGTCACCTTCCGGCTTGAAAGCGGGGAGGTTCCCGATCCGCTCGCCGAACAGCTTGCCGGGGAGGGTATTCACTTTTCCATCCGGGATGGAATGATTCGCATCTCCCCGCACTTCTACAATCTCGACGAAGAGGTGGACCGGTTCTTCGACAGGTTCGCAGCTCTTCGTTCAGATGTGGCATAGATGCTTCCTTGAAACGAGTTTTCGGACATATAAAAACGCTGGCCTCGGCCACCATCGGGAGGGCTCTGGAGGTCGACATCATCACCCAGGGAGCGGCCATTGCCTTCTACACCATTTTCTCCATCGCCCCGATCTTCGTTCTCATCATCTCGATCAGCGGATTTTTCTCGGCTGAAGAGGTGATCACCCGGCAGATCGAGCAGCGTCTTCAATCTGTGATCGGGGAGGAATCGGCCACCCTCTCCCGTTTCATCCAGTCCCAGCTCGACTTCCAGGGACGCATCTGGACCACGGTGACGGCAGTGGTGCTGATCGCCTTCGGGGCAACCACGGTGATCGGGCAGATCAAATATTCACTCAACATGATCTGGGGTGTCCGGGAGGAGCGCTTCTCCATCTGGAGCTATCTGCTGAACCGGCTGGTCTCCTTCGGCCTGATCATCCTCATCAGCATCCTGCTCATCGCTTCCCTGCTGGCAGAAGGGATCATCTCCCTTGCGACCAACCAGATCAGCGAACTGCTCCCGATGATCCCGATCGACCTCTATGTAATCCTCTCCCGGATCACAACCATCTCATTTGCCGTTCTTTTCTTCGCCCTTGTCTTCCGGATCCTGCCGGATGTCCGTGTCCGCTGGAAAGATATCTTCATCGGAGCTCTGGTCACCACGCTTCTGTTCGGACTCGGGAGGTACCTGATTGGACTCTATCTCTCAGCTTCAGGCATCAGTGCCACCTACCGTGCGGCGGGCTCTCTGGTCATCCTGATCGTATGGGTCTATTACAACATCCAGACGATCCTTCTGGGGGCTGTCTTCACCCGGGAATGGACGGAACGGTTCGGCGGGGGGAGCCGGCCGGTGGGTTCCCGCCGGGAGAGTGCGGAGTGACCCTGGGGCAGAGAACCCTCACCGGAGAGCCAGGCGAACAGCGTGATCAGCTCTTTTTGCAGCCGGTCGCGCTGATCGGCCGGCAGATCTCCCGGCAAAAACTCTTGGGGAAGATCTCGGCTAGTAGACCTCTTCAAAGAGGCGGGGCGAGGGACGGACGAGAGTTCGCAGATCGGCTCCTTCCGGAAGACGGGGTTCGTCCGGAGCACCGTTGCGGAATTCGAAATAGCCGAACAGCTCCTGCCGGATCAGTTCACGGTAGATTCCCTCCTCCATCCCCTTCAGACCGCAGATATAGATCAGCGTATCGGGACGGCTCAGGATCGGTCCGAGCAGCTCCCGCTCGTCAGCAAGCCTGGTCTGAACATAGTGCTTGCTCCCGTCCGGTCGCCGTCCCTCCCGGGAGACGCAGGTGAGGTAGTGAAAATTGGAGTGCTCCCGCGCCAGCTTTGCGAAGTAGTCGGCATAGAGAAGATCAGTACGGTAGGGGCAGCCGAAGAGCAGGACGCACTGCTTTTGGTAGGGTTGATGTTGCCCGGTTGGATGCTGTCCGGTTGGATGCTGCCCGGCTTGATGCTGTCCGGTTGGATGCTGCCCGGGTTGATGATCCGTCTGATGTTGCGCCCCATGATGGATCCCGAAAAGCTCCTGGATCATCCCCCGGAAGGGTGCGATCCCCGTACCGGTGGCAATGAAGAGATAGTTGTAGTCGTGTGCGTTCACCGGCAGCAGAAACCGTTTTCCGCTCGGCCCCGTCAGCTTCACCCTCTCGCCGGGCTGCAGGTCTGCCAGATAGTTGGATGCCACACCCAGGTAGAGCCGGCCGTTGAGCTCCTCGATGGTACGCTTGACGGTCGTCGAGACCAGATGGGACTCCCCCCCTTCCCCGCACCCGGGTGAAGAGATGGAGTAGAGACGGAGCTTGTGCGCTCTTCCCCGTTCATCCGTGCCGGGAGGAAGAACTCCGAGAGACTGCCCGACCTTCCACCGGTTCAGCAGCTCGCTTCCGGAGATATCGAAGGTCATGTGACGGACGATGTTGGGGCTCGCTTCACGTGTGACAATCCGGTTTTCAACCACCGTCGCCTCGAAAGGATTCCGGGGTGTGTAGATATTGAGCTCGACCTCGGGAAGTATGATCTCTGCCATGCGGCGCTTGTTTGCGGTTGTGCGGGTAAGATCCCCACTCCGGTTTTAAGTTTCAAACCTCTGATCCTCAGAGGCGTTCGGTCCCTCCGGAGAGCCTCAGGCGCGTTCCTGTGCGTCCGGAGAGACCCGGTCAGGGGCTTACTTGGCCCTCCGGATCCGGCAGGGGGTTGCCAAGCGGAAATACGAGGTGACGGTGAAAAAGCGTATTAGCGGACTCCTCCCCGTGACTCGCCATCAGAAGAATCGCACCCCGGCCGAGCCCCTCCCGAAGAAGGTCAAAAACCGTCCCGATTGTCCTGGAGTCCAGTCCGCGGAGCGGTTCATCCAGAATAAGAATCTCCGGCTCCGTGACAAGGGCGGCGGCGATCTGAACCTTCTTTCTCATTCCGGTCGAATAGGTGGCCACCGGCTGATGCCGTGCCTCATCCAGATCCAGACGGTCTAAAAGTTCCACGGTTCGGCGTTCGATCTCATCCGCCTCCACCCCTCTTGACCGGCAGATCCATTCAAGCAACTCCACAGCAGAGAGGTGGCCGGGAAGCGACTCTTCATCATGGACCAGCCCGACACGTTTCAGAAAGCGCCAGGGGTGGCGGTGGATCTCCAGATCACCGTACCGCACCGTTCCCTCGGTGGGATAGCTGTTCAGTGAAAGGAGCTTCAGGAAGGTGCTTTTTCCGGATCCGTTCGGTCCGGAAAGCAGGACCGCCTCGCCGGGGTGAAATTCCATCGAGACTCCCCGGAATACCCATTTCCCCGGACGATACTGTTTCGAGACCCGCTCGATTCTCAATGACCGGCCGGATGTCCGGCTGTTTTTGGCGATCGGATCAATGTGTTTATTCTTCACGGGGGGCAACCATGCATGGGGGTTGGAGTTCATCGATACAGTACGGTCGGGGCTCATGTGCGAACCATCTCATGCCGGAGGCTCAGGAAGAGAGAGACCAGCAGAGCGGACAAAAGGTAGAGGCTGGCGGTCATGATCAGATCCTTCCAGCTGAACAGGCCGAAAAGCCATCCGGCGGCACCCATGCTCAGAAGCAGGGGGAAAAGCCATCTCACCTGCATCCAGAACCGCACCAGGACCCAGTGCACCGGCCTGTCGAGCAGCCTGAGCCACCAGGAAGGAGCGATATCGGGCTTTACCGTAAGTCCGAGAAGCGCCTGGTGCAGAAGAGCAAACAGGATCCAGGAACCGAGAAGCAGCGGCGGTGCGGCTTCCATCCAGGCCAGGGTCCAGAGAAGCAGATGACCCGCCGCTATCAGACGTCCGGCAGGCAGCCGGCGGTCCGACTGCAACAGCAGGGCCCAGCTGTGGACCTTCCAGCGGGAGGGGATCCACCAAAGCTGTTCAATCCGGAGCGGATCCCTCTCCATCCCGCCGCCCCGCTCGGCGAAAAACTCCCGGAAAAAAGCGTTGGTCCGGTAATAGTGCCGGTCTGCCTCCTTTCGTAACCGCAGCACCGACCGCAAACCATACAGAAAGAGGAGCAGGGCCACCGCCATCTCTCCCGCAACCCCGGCCAGAACCCCCATACCGGCACCCGCCACGACAGCGGCCATCCCCGTCAATGCGATGCGGATAGTGGCCAGCAACGTCGGGACCGCACCCGGATCGACCGGATAGCGATAGAGCTGCGAGAACAGGAGCCGCAGGCGGTCTCCCCTGCTCCCCTCCTCCAGCTTCCCCGAACGCTCACCGGTCTGCAGCAGGAGCGAAGAGGCAAGAAGCGAGATCCCTCCCCAGAAAAAGATTCCCTGCGTCAGCTGCAGCAGACTCCCCGGGACGGATCCCGCAACGCCCGGGCCGCTTCCTGCGGCGGATCCCTCTTCGCCCGGGCCGATCAGACCGCTCAGAGTGACAGCAGCGATCAGCAACCCTCCCGTCATCCCGAAAGGTTTCAGACGGTGCATAAACTCCGTAAAAAGCCGGTCAGACCTGAGATTCCCAAGCTGAAAAAGGGAGGAATTCGGGTCCGGAAATCCGAAATAGGGAGGCACGAATGCCGCCACACCGGAAAGGATGAAAAGGAGAAAACGGAGACTCACTCCGCGCTCATCCGGGGAGAGATCCCTGGTCATGAGTGCAAAAAGGAGGGCGGGCAGCCAGGAGGCGGCCAAGGTCAGAAACCGGTAAGATCCGCCGGGCTTTCTAAAAGTTGCGCCTCGTCGCTCTGTCATGGTGGGCAATATAACAGAGCCTGCAAACAGAAAAAAACCCCTCCGGATGGAGCCGGAAGGGTTCGGTGTTTCAGGGCAGAACCTCACCGGATGGTCCGCAGTGGCTCGACAGACTGCGGACTCATTCCGGTCGGGAAGGATTACCTGGGAGGCATGGGCTGATTCTCAGGTTGTTCCCCTTCCAGCGGAGGTCGGTTGGTTTCTCCCGGATACTGATTGCCGGGTTGCTGACCGGGCTGGTTTCCGGGCGCAGGATCTTCCGACTCAATGGGCGGTCGATCCATCGGCCGGTCCATCGGACTCTGGGCGCCCTCTTCAGCGGGTTGCAGAGAGATGTTGAGTTCGGAAGTACGATCTTCCGCTACTTCCACCGTCTGGCTCCACTCCTCATAACCGTCCGCTTTCACCTCTACGGTGTAGGTTCCGGGCTCCAGTTCCTCGAAAGAGAACTCCCCTTCTTCCCCGGTCATTGCGGTTTTATCGGTTTCAGACAGGGAAATTTCAACATGCTCAACGGGTTCCCCGGTCGTTGCGTCCACAACTTCACCTTTTATCTTTTTTCCTTGATCCTGGTCCTGTTGTTGTAATCCCGGCTGTTGTGCCTGGACCTGGATGGCTGTGATACCTGCGGCCAGCACGAAAAATGCTGACAGCAGCAGATGCTTTTTGTAGTTCATAAGGCTCTCTTGTTGTTTTGTTCTCTTGTATTTCATGGTGTGATCTCCATGTATGGGTATTGGACGCCATCCGGATCGCTTTGTTCCCCCCGGGAGTCCGGTTTTTTCCAACCTGCTTAAAAATCTTTTTACAGAGTTGTCATTACCGGTAATTCTTGTTTAATTGCACATATATTGTACATGAACCGGACCCGCACGTAATGAATCACTCGCAGCTCACGCGAAAGCAGAAAGAATTTCTGACCTACATCATTGACTACAAGTCCGATCAGGGAGTCTGGCCGACCTATCGCGAGATCGCCGATTTCTTCGGATACAAATCCCCCAACAGTGTTACGCAGAACATCCAGGCGTTGCTGCGCAAGGGGTATCTGATCCGCACCGAGGATGATGAGTATGACATCCACCCCAAGCATCGCCGGTTGCTGCAGAAAAAACCGGTCTCCGGCATACCTGTCCGGGGCCTGATTGCAGCCGGCTACCTGCAGGAGGCAGTCGAGGCCGACCTGGGACAGATCACACTGGAGACCCTCTTCCCCAATCTGGACAGGGTTTTCGCCCTCAGGGTTTCAGGCATGAGCATGAAGGATGCGGGGATATTCGATGGGGATTTTGTCCTGCTGATGGATTCCGATGTGCAGGACGGGGACATCGGGGCGGTCCTCTACAATGGAGAGACCAGCCTTAAGCGCATCTTCATGGATGAGAACGGCATCCGTCTGGAGCCGGCAAACGAGGAGTATCGTCCCATTGTGATCGAGCCGGAATTCTTTGAGGATGTCCGTGTGATCGGCAAATATGTGGGCCACGTCAACCGGAGCGGCATCCACCGGGCTGCCAGGAGAGGATCAGAGAAACCGGGTGCTGCGGCTCACGCCCGGGGTGAGAGCCGGTAGATCCCCTTTCCGGTCGGGTCGGATGGTTACCAGGCGGCCGTTGCCCCCTTTTCTCATCTCCTGAAGCTGGGAGTCCCTGATCCAGGCGCGTCCGCCGTCCCGCTGCAGGCGTTTTGTGTTTTTAAAGACGAATGCCCGTCTGTGAAGATCCGGTAGTTCTTTCATATTTCGATGATATTGCGTTGGATGCCAGAAATTAAGGTTTCCACCCACAAAGTTCAGCATCGGCTCCTCTTTCTTTTCTCTGTGAATCGCTCTATCTTTCTGACTTCGACCTGAAAACAGATAACGGATAGGAAGAAGGGTATGTACGCGGTTGTCGAGATAGGCGGGCATCAATACAAGGTTTCCCCGGACGATACGATTTTTGTCAACCGGCTGGCCACCGAAGAGGAGCTGGTCTCTTTCGATCGGGTTCTGCTGGTGAAAGATGAGAACGGGGAGGTGAAACTGGGAAAACCGGTTGTGGAGAACATCCGTGTTGAAGCCCGGATTGTGGATCATCTGAAAGGAGACAAGGTAATTGTCTTCAAGAAGAAAAGAAGAAAAGGATACCGGGTGAAGCGTGGCCACCGCCAGCATCTGACCCGGCTTCAAATTGTCAACATCTCCTAAAGCAGAGCAGCAGAGCTATGGCACACAAGAAAGGTCAGGGTTCCACGCGGAACGGACGTGATTCGGAATCCAAGCGACTCGGCGTGAAACGATTCGGTGGTGAAGCGGTTCGTGCCGGAAGCATTATCGTCCGCCAGAGAGGCACCCGCTTCCATCCCGGAGAAAATGTGGGACGCGGCGGTGATGACACTCTATTTGCACGTGTTGACGGCAGTGTGCGTTTCCAGGTGCGCAACGGAAGGAAGTTCGTCTCGGTAGACCCCGTCTGATCCGGACAACCATTTCCAGAGACCCCTCTTTGAGCCGATCCCATGACGGGATCGGCACTTCCACTCCCTGCGGACCTCGCCTGCACTCCGGGACCGGGTTCCGGATCACGCT
>CAYTTA010000009.1:8912-14203 GCA_964440655.1 uncultured Balneolaceae bacterium | reverse complement strand
CGAAACCGGAATGAAGCCGTCTCTTTTTTTGTCTAACGAAAAAAACGACGTGGCCCGATGGGGATCCGAAACCGTATCCACCCGCCTCCATCCCTTTTGCTCCTCCTTTTGATCGGGCTTCTGTCCGCCACCCTCCCTCTTTCCCGGGCATACTCCCAGGACCTCACTTTTCTTGCCGATTCTGTACGCTATCTCTGGCCCACCGATGCCAGCCGCTACATCTCATCCACCTTCGGCGAAACCCGGTCGGCCCATTTTCATGCCGGCCTCGATATACGCACCTGGGGCAGGGAAGGATACCGGGTTTTCGCGACACGGGACGGGATCATCTCGCGTGCCGCCATCTCTCCCTACGGGTATGGGAAGGTCCTCTTCCTGAAGCACGATGACGGTTCCGGATCGGTCTATGCCCATCTGAACCGGTTTGAGGAGAGCCTGATGGCTTATGTAGATTCCATCCGGCTGGAGCTTGGCATATCCGAGATCGATCTGGACTTGGAGGAGAGATCCATACGGGTCCGGCAGGGTGATCTCATTGCCTGGACCGGATCAACCGGAATCGGCCCGCCCCACCTCCACTTTGAATTGCGGACACCGGATGGGGAACCGTTCAATCCACTGCTGACCAATCTCCGGATCACCGACACCCTTCCCCCCGTCTACAACGGCCTGGCCGTGGAGCATCTCGATTCCCTCACATTCCATGTCGAGAAGCTGGAGACCCTGCTTCCCACGCTTCATGGCAGCAGGACCGACTTCGGCACCATCCGGGCAGCCGGTCCGATCGGGCTCTCTGTCAATGTCCACGACCGGGCCGACAACACCCCCAACCGGTACGCACCCTACGAACTGTTTCTTTCTGTGGGTTCCGACACCCTTTTCTACTCCCGGGTGGACCGCTACAATCTTCGGGATGGAACCCAGATGCTGATCGACCGGGTCTATCCACTGTTGAGGGACCGGTATGGCGGGTACCAGCGCCTCTATCTGGTTAACGGCAACAGACTCCCTTTCTACCGGACGGGTTCCGAACGCGGAGTTCTGGATCTGCCGGAAGGAGAGCATGAGGTGATCATTACAGCAACCGATTATTATGGCAACCGGTCCGAGGCGGTACTTCAGGTGATCGTGGAGAACCGGGGTAGAGCCCCGGCATCGGAAATCGCATCGATCCCCGCCTACCCCCGGCTCCAGGACTCTTACGGGACGGAGTCCTCTTCGCCGGCAGAGAAGCCCGACGGACACCCTGCCGGCTACAAAATCCAGAGCGTTCAGAAGACGCTCCGGCCCGGAAAGCGGCAGTTCCTCACCACCCCCGATCAGAGGGTCTGGGTGGAGGTCCCGCCCGATGCCCTTTTTGACACTCTCCATGTGGAGATGACCCTCGAATATGGAGAGAACGGACCGGTTATCCGTTTCACTCCGGACCGGATCCCGCTGAAGAGTGCCGTCCTGCTTAATGTCATCCTCCCTCAGGAGATTTTTCAGCTTGCGGGGATGGGCGGTGCCGACTCTCCTCCACCGCTTGGACTCTTTTCCCGGGATCTGCGCGAGAACCGGAACCAGTTCCACGGTCCGGCTCCACCCGGTGAGCTGGTCCGGGCACGGATCTCACGACTCAAGGAGATTCACTTCATGACCGATGAGACTCCGCCCTGGGTCGGCCGCCCGGTACTGGAGAACAATCTTGCAGGGAAACCGGTGGTCCATCTCCCGGTGAGGGACGATGGATCGGGGATCGATTGGCGCCGCTCCGCCATCCGGGTAAATGGAATGGAGGGGATTGTTGAGTTCGATCCCGACAAGCGTCGCCTCACCTGGTATCATCCGGAGTTCACCCCGCTCCCGTCAAATCGTGTCGAGGTCGAAGTGGCCGACCGCGTCGGAAACCGTACCGTCCGTACCTTTCTCTCCGTCCGCTGAGAGGGTTTATCCCACGGAAGCAATACAGCTGATCTCCACTTTCGCACCCCTTGGAAGCGCACGGACCTCCACCGTCTCGCGTGCGGGAGGATCCGACTCAAAATAGGTGCCATAGACCTTGTTTACTGCAGCGAAATCCTCCATATCAGTCAGGAAGATGGTGCACTTGACCACCTTTCCGAAATCCGTACCGGCCGCACGCAGTACATGGCCGAGATTTTGCATCACCCGGCGGGTCTGGGCCGACACATCCGGCCCCTCCATCTCCCCGGTTGAAGGATCAATGGGGATCTGGCCTGAGCACCAGACCCACCCGTTCTGCATGACCGCCTGGCTGTAGGGACCGATTGCCTCGGGGGCATCATCGGTCTGAATGATTCTTTTCATCGTTACGGGATTCCTTTCACAGATATGAGTATGACCGGGTGTCGCCTATTGGAATGCAATTTCTGAAATATCGGTTCTCCATCTGCGGGTTGTCAAGCAACTTGTCGCACAAGGTCATGCTGCCTGCTTCGGCAACAATATCATCGGGTTCGGGTGTAACAGCGGGGATCCCTTGCAAATCACTTTTTTTTGAACAGTTACCGGATCTTTTGAACGTTGTGCCCGAAGATGTTTTATTGCGGAAGGATAGGGATATCATTACTTTCAACCGCCTACATTTAATAAAATCCTGACTAGCAAACATTCGACATGAAAATCAGACCATTTTTCGTATTTGCTCTCGTTTTGGGGGTTCTCTGGGGTTGCGAGGCACCATCACCGCTTATGCGGAACGCGCAGGTCGCTCTGCAAATCAACAATTTCGAAGCCGCACTTCAATATGCCGAGCAGGCACTGGAGGAAGATTCCACCAACGCTCTGGCTCACTACTATCGCGGATATGCCCTTGCCGGCATTGCAGAAGAGGTCCAGCCGCCGTCCGATCGGAAACCCTACTACGAGGAGATGCGCAAATCGATGGATACTGCGAAAAGACTCTCCGCTCAGATGGATCGTGTTCCGGGAGAGCTTGAGAATATTGATGACCTGATCGTCTCCGTCTGGGCCAATGAGCACAACTCCGGAGCCGAAATCATGACCAGCGACAGTGTCCGGCGAGCCACACAGAATCCTCAGGCGGCTGCACTGGCTCACCTTGAAAATGCCATCACGGTCGAACCCGACAGCTCCATCACCTACGCGGTTCTCTCCACACTGCAGTACCAGCTCGGCAACATGGATGAAGCCACCGAGGTGTACAAGCTCGGAATGAGCAAGATGGAGACACCGAAGTTCGAGGATTATGAGTATCTCATCAGCCTCTATTTCATTCAGGACCGTTTTGCAGAGGCGCGGGACCTGGCCATGGAAGCGATTGAAGATTATCCCGAAGAGTCGGTCTTCGCCCAGTTCCTGGCCGATGCCTACATGGAGATGGGAGAAACCGACGAGGCGGTACGGATCCTCCGTCAGCTGATCTCAAGTCAGCCGGACAACCCCCAGTTCTACTTTGTTCTGGGAACCCAGCTCTATCGTACAGCCCAGCAGACTCTGAATGAGGCGAGCAGCCGCTATGAGCAGGCCTACCAGATCGAATCCAGGGTGGATCAGGTCCGCGGAGCCGAACAGCAGCAGCTGCGCCAGCAGGTTGAAACTCTCCGGGCTGAGGCGGAAACCCTTGAAGCCGAAGGCGAACAGCAGTCGGAGGAGGCTGTCCGTGAGATCCTGAATTCCCTGAGGCTCGAACCCAACGATGACAACGCCTACAATGTACTCGGAATCATCTATCAGAACCGTGCGGCCGCTCTGTTTGACAAGCGGAACAACACCCGGGACAATGCCCTCGCTCTGGAGTACGACGGACAGGCACGTGACAATCTGAGAAGGTCGATGGAGTACTATGAAAAGGCGGCCGAGCTGAATCCGGGTGAAAAGGAGTACTGGCAGTCACTCTTCCAGGTTTACACCACGCTCGGCATGGATGAGCAGGCTCAGGAAGCAATGAGAAGAGCAGAATAGAATTCTAATATCACAGGCAGTTCATGTGCAGTTTTCTTGCCCGAACAGCGAGCCTCCTGCTCGCTTTCGGGTTCTTTTTTTTCTCCTCCTGTACCACCCCTCTGCTCACCATGGAAGAGGTGCGGAAGCACCAGAGCGAAGGTGAAACCCGAAAAGCTCTGGCCGGGGCAAACAGGCTTCTTGAGGAGGAGCCGGAGAACGGCGAGCTTCTCTATCTGAAAGCTGCTCTGCTGAAAGAGCTGGCCGAGGCACTGGATGAGCCCTCTGCCCGCCGTAATCACTACCTGGAGATGAGGCAGACGCTGGATCAGATCCCTCCCGAGGCCGATTCTTCCCTGCTCGAAGCACGACGGAATCTGATCCTCTCCACCTGGAGAAAGGAGCAGGATGAAGGAATCCGTCTGTTGCACCGGTCGGCACATGAACCTCATTACGAAGAGATCGGGCCGGTAATCAGGCACTACGAGAATGCGCTGGCCATCAATCCGGACAGCAGTTCAACCTGGAATCTCAAGGCGATGGCCCATTACCAGGCAGGAGACCTGCAGGGGGCTCTCTCCACCTTTCGGGACGCCGATTCCATTCTCCGCCCCATGCCGGATGAACTGAAAGAGAAACTGGCGTTCCTTCTGCTGGAAGAGGGGCAGCTCGAGGCTTCCATCTCCCTCTACGAAGAGCTCCTTGACCGGAGTCCGGCCGATGACCGGATCCGGCACGGACTCGTCAATGCAACCATTCTGAGTGGCGACCATGAACGCTCGGTCCGGCATCTCCGGGAGCTGACGGAGCGCGACCCCGACAACCCGGAGTACCATGAGGCGCTCGCAACCGAGCTCTTTTTCCAGACCCGGAACGAGCTTGAGGAACTTGTTTCCCACGCTCGCGCCGGCGGAGAGATCTCCGGCAGACACGAAAAGGTGCTTGCACGGCTGGAGGAGGCGGAGCACCACTACCAGCTGGTACGTGAAGCCGACCCGGAGCGGGAAGAGATCAACTTTGTAACCGCCGCATTTTACAAGAACAGTGCCGCACGGCTCTTTGAACTGGCTGAAACAGCGGATGGAGAGCTTTCCGGCCTGCTTGCCGGCAAAGCCAGGGAGTTTTTGTTGCGGTCGATTCCGTTCTGGCAGGAAGTGGCCGAGCGAAATCCCGAGAACCCGGAGATCTGGAAAAACATCTGGCAGATCTACACTCATCTTGAGATGGAAGAGGAGGCTGCAGAGATCCGGTCCCGGTTCAATCTCTGACTCATTAAAATTCGATTCCATGAGATTCAATACCAAGGCCATTCACGCGGGTCAATCCCCCGAACCGACAACCGGAGCAGTGATGCCCCCGATCTTTCAGACCTCCACCTTTGCCCA
>CAYTTA010000009.1:0-8902 GCA_964440655.1 uncultured Balneolaceae bacterium | reverse complement strand
AGTCGGCACCGGGGATCAACCAGGGATATGACTATGCAAGAGGTGCCAATCCGACCCGGACCGCCCTTGAAAAACTGATCGCAGGACTGGAAGATGCGGAGGAGTGCGCCTGCTTTGCGAGCGGCTGTGCTGCGATGGATGCCGTGCTCAAATTTCTTCGACCGGGAGATCATGTCATCGCCACCAATGATCTCTACGGAGGGAGTTACCGGCTTTTCCGGCAGGTGTTTGAACCGTTCGGCATCCGCTTCTCCTTTATCGACATGACCGATGAAGAGCAGCTTGTCCGGACGATCGACGGCCAGACAAAGATGATCTGGATCGAAACGCCCACCAATCCGCTTCTCAGGATCATCGATATCCGGAAAATCGCCGGCATTGCAAAGGAGAAGGGAATCATTACCGTTGTTGACAACACATTCGCCTCCCCCTGGCTGCAGCAGCCCCTGCTGTTGGGAGCGGATGTCTCCCTGCACTCCACCACCAAGTACCTGGGCGGCCATTCGGATGTGATCGGCGGAGCCGCAGCGACATCCCATCCGGAGATGATCGAAAATCTGAGATTCCAGGCGAAGGCGACCGGTGCGGTTCCCGGGCCGATGGACAGCTATCTTGTCCTGCGGGGTATCAAGACCCTGGCGGTCCGGATGGAACGGGCGGTGGAGAATGCGGTTGCCATCGCAAATTATCTCAATGACCATCCCCTGGTCGGAGAGGTACACTATCCCGGCCTCTCCTCCCATCCTCAGCATGAGCTTGCCAAAGAACAGATGAGAGAGCCAGGTGCCATGCTCTCCTTTACGCTGAAAGATGACACCCAGGAGTCGGCTGTGGAGTACATGAGCCGCACCCGATTCTTCACCCTGGCGGAAAGCCTGGGGGGGGTCGAGTCGCTTATCAGCCATCCGGCCTCCATGACGCACGGATCGATACCGAAAGAGGTGCGTGAAAAGGCGGGACTGAAAGATTCGCTCATCCGGCTTTCGGTGGGAATTGAAGATGTGGAGGATCTGATCGAGGACCTGGATCGTGCATTCCTGAAATCCCCGGCCACATCCTGACAATGGCGGCCCCGCTCTGATCGCAGGCCGCCCAAATCATTATAATTCCTTAATCTGGACTTTTTTTACGGGGTGCTTCTTATATTTCGGGAAAGAGTTTTTTCTATCCCCTGCGGGACAGTGAATTCCATTCCCTATGATGAAAGCATCACTTGCAATTCTGATTTTGGCGATGGCGGTGACCTTCCACTCCCCTGCCCGGGCTCAGGTGGGGATCACTGCCGTTCCTTTCCTCCAGATTGAACCCGATTCCCGGGGTGCCGGAATGGGCAATACCGGAGTGGCTATTGCCGACAATGCGTCGGCGGTGTTCTGGAATCCGGCCGGTCTGGCATTTCAGACAGGCAGCCAGATCAGCCTCACCCATGCCAACTGGCTTCCGGCATTTAACGCCGATCTCTTCTATGACTACCTGGTCGGCAAGGTTCACCATCCGGTTGCCGGCACCTTTGGCGGTCACATCACGTTTCTCAACCTCGGCGAGCAGCTCAGAACGGACGATACCGGGCTGGAGATGGGCCGGTTCAACAGTTATGAAGTGGCTGCCGGCCTCTCGTGGGGCTACAGGCTCAGCAGCCGTTTCTCGGTCGGAACAGGCCTGCGCTATATCTACAGCAGTCTGGCCAGCGGTGAACTCTCAAGCGGGGAGCGGATCACTCCCGGCTCTACGTTCGGCATAGACCTGGCGGCACTCTACAAATCCGCTCCCATCTGGCTGGGTTCGCGGGAGGCGGGCATCAGAGCCGGAGTGAATCTTTCCAACATCGGACCGGGGGTCCGCTACACCGACAACGGAATCCGCGATCCCCTGCCCACCATACTGCGTGCCGGATGGTCCTTCACCACCGAACTCGATGAGAGGGGCTACAACACCCTTACCATCTCGAACGATCTCTCCAAGGTCATGGCCCGCAGTGAGATGACCGTTGCCAACGGCGATACGCTCTACCGGCCCATGAACGTCGCCCGGGCACTCGTCAGCTCCTGGGACCGGCTTGAGCGGTTCAACGGATCGGAGACCGTCCATCTGAATCTCCTTCAGCAACTGATGATCGGCGTGGGGGCGGAATACTGGTACAACCGACAGTTTGCCCTGAGGACCGGCTACTACTATGAGCACCCCGAGAACGGAAACAGAGAGTTTCTCACCTTCGGTGCCGGAATCCGGTATCAGATGTTTGGTGTCGATTTCAGTTACCTCTACACCCTCGAAGAAGATCACCCGCTGGCCAATACCATGCGATTCAGTCTGCTGCTGAATTTCTAGCCCCCCTCTTACGGGAACAGTACAGGAACAGAGGATCCTCCAGGAACAAGCTGCTGCTTCAGCGGTCTGAATAATCCCGACTCCCGAGCGTTGTAGACGCCGAGGGAATAACGTATTTTGTCCCCATGAGCTGGATCCGATACCTGCTTACAAGCAAATCCTTTTATCTGTCAATTCTGGGTCTGATTCTGTCAGGTGCTGCCACTGTCTATTTACTGGATGAGTGGATCATGCCCGCCTACACCCAGTACAACGAAGGGGTCACGGTACCTGATGTGACAAAGATGCCCTTCACAGAGGCTGCCGATGTTCTGGAGCGATACGGTCTGCGGTATGAGATACTGGACCGTCGCGCACACAGCGCCTATCCCGCCGACTACATTATTGATCAGTCCCCCTCTCCCCGCCAGATTGTGAAGCCTGAACGGAAGGTCTATCTGACGGTTAACACAGAAGCCACTCCGAAGGTTGTTGTTCCGGAGCTGGTCAACATGTCGTTGAGAAACGCACGGATCCAGCTGGAGAATTACGGACTGACCCTGGGCGTTGTAAGCTATGAATCCTCCCGTTTCCGGAACACCGTACTCCGGCAGTCCCTTGCTCCCGGAGATACCGTGAACCAGGGAGCGGTTGTCGACCTGGCTGTGAGTGACGGTCTGGGAGATGAAATGGTGACCGTCCCTGATATCACCGGCCTTCTGCTTCCCGAGGCTCAGCAGCTTCTTCGCGAAAACGGACTCAGAATCGGCCCCATCCATTTTCAGCCGAGTGCGGATGTGGTGCCCAATACGGTCCTCTCATTCAGACATCCGACCCGGAGTGTGCGTGCCGGTGATCAGATCCGGGAGGGGGAAGAGCTTCACCTGGTTGTATCGGAACGGTTCAATCTTCGGGAAGTCGAGGAAGCCGGGGCTGTTATGGATGATGATCCGACCCCGCAGGAACCGGACACCACGGAGTAGCAGAGAGCCCGGATAACTCCCCAACCCAACCCCTAAACGGAACATACCGAACAAGATGGATTTTGAAATTCCGGTACTTGCTCCATCCATACTGGCTGCAGACTTTACCCGCCTCGGGGAGCAGATCCGCCACTGTCTGGATGGCGGGGCAGGGTGGATTCACTGCGACATTATGGATGGACATTTTGTGCCCAACATCAGCTACGGCCCGGATGTGGTCGCTGCGGCGGTGCGGGCTGCTGAAGATGCTTTCATCGATGTCCATCTGATGATTGAAAAGCCGGACCTGTTCATCCCCTCGTTTGCCGATGCAGGGGCGGATCTGATCTCTGTTCATGCCGAAGCGTGTACGCATCTTCACCGTACCCTTGCCAATATCCGGGATCACGGCTGTATGAACGGTGTGGTGATCAATCCGGCGACACCCGTAGGAATTCTCGAGCCGATTCTGGCAGAGGTGGATCTGGTGCTGGTCATGAGCGTGAATCCGGGCTTCGGTGGACAGGCCTTTATTGAAGGAAGCTTCCGTAAAATTGAACAGCTCTGCCGGATGAGGGAGGAACTGGAGGCCGGTTTTCTTATCGAGGTTGATGGTGGAGTCGGTCCGGACAATATCGAAGAACTGGTTCAGGCGGGTGCGGATGTGCTTGTCGCAGGCAGCAGTGTTTTCGGGGCGGATGATATCTCCCGTCAGGTGAAGGAGTTGCAGGAGAGGGCAAACCGTGCCCGTATCGGCACATCACAATAGGAAGCAACTGATTATCAAACCGGACAATTTTAACCATTCGGACAGACTCAGAGGAGAAGCCATAGAGCGGGAGAAAAATCAGATCAGCGAGGAAGTTTTCCTGATCCGGGATGTGGAACCGGTACTTATCCTGGGATTCGGGGATGAGCATCTCACCAGATTGAGCCGTGCATTCCCCTCCTCACGGATCACCGCCCGCGGTGACCGGATCAAGATCCTGGGGCCGGCCGAAGATGTCGCCCGGCTTGTCGAAATCCTGACGGAACTGATCACCATCGCACGCAGGAACCGTCAGGTCAAAAGAGAAGATGTGGAAACACTGCTCGCGCTCACCGGCCGCGGCACGCCCGGAAAAAGCACACGGGGCGGGAAGCCGTTCAGGCAGGAGCAGCAGGACATCATTCTTCATACATTTTCCGGGGAGACGGTCGTCGCCAAGACGGAAGGCCAGCGCAACATCGTCCGGACCACAGAGAACAACGACATTGTCTTTGCCATCGGACCGGCAGGTACCGGCAAGACCTTCACTTCGGTCGCCCTTGCGGTCCAGGCGCTCAAGCAGCGGAAGGTGAAAAAGATCATCCTGGCCCGGCCTGCCGTCGAGGCGGGAGAAACCCTCGGTTTTCTTCCCGGTGATCTGCGGGAGAAGATCGATCCCTATCTCCGGCCCCTCTACGATGCCCTGGAGGAGATGATCGAATTTGAGAAGCTGGAGTCCTATCTCGCAAAAAACATCATCGAGATCGCACCCCTCGCCTACATGAGGGGGAGAACCCTCAACAATGCATTTGTCATTCTTGATGAGGCGCAGAATGCCACAAACATCCAGATGAAGATGTTCCTCACGCGGATCGGGTTCAATAGCCGGGCGATCATCACCGGCGACATCACCCAGACCGACCTGCCGCGGAGTCAGCCGTCGGGCCTGGTCTCCATACAGGAGATTCTCCGGGATATCGAGGGGATCTCCTTTGTTTATCTCGACCAGAGTGATGTAGTCCGGCACAGACTGGTCAAGGAGATCATCGATGCCTACGAACGATTTGAACAGAAGAGCAGCAAGAAAAAAGGAAACCGATGAATGTCTGGCCACTTTATGAAGGAACCTACTCCGTGGGTACAGATGGCCGCTTCAACCGGATAGAGCGCGATGACCCGCCGGCACGCGGTGCCCTGAAAATTTCGATCAATCCCTTTCTCATCCGGGAGAAGGAGAGGATTATCCTCATCGATGCCGGTCTGGGTGAGTTCGGTGAGCAGACCTCCACCGATACCATCAAGAGCAATCTGCAGGAACTCGGACTGAACGAATATGAGATCACGGACATCTTCATCAGCCACCTCCACTTTGATCATATCGGCGGTCTTGTCGGATGGCCCGATGGATATCCGGAGCTGACGTTTCCAAATGCCAGACTCTGGATAAGCCGGTGCGGGTGGGAGCATGTACTTCATCCGGAGAACCTTCCCACAAGTGAAAAACGGATTGAATTTCTTCATTTCCTCGATGCCCGGGCGGATCTGCATCTGTTGGACGATGAGGAACAGCCATATCCGGAAATCCGCGTCCGGAAGGGGGGCGGTCACACCCCTTGTTCACAGATCATCTACTATGAGGGAGAATCGATCCGCTGCCTGATGGCCGGGGATATACTGGGCAGGCGTAGCTCTGCCAAACGGCGATATCAGGCGAAATACGATCACGATCCCGAAAGGGCGATGCTCGTCCGGGAAGAAGTCAAGCAGCTGGCCCTCGAGGAGGGATACATCATCCTGGCGTACCATGAATCGGGCAATCCGCTGTTCCGGATCACAGAAGATTATGGCAACGGGAGTTACGAGGTGAGTGATCCGTAGCAATTTCTGTCACATCCTCACCGGAAAATTTCCACAATCCGCTTGGCAGGTTTATCACGCATCTCTTCCCTGATCCTGCTACTCCGTTTTCAGAGAATCAACACTACCAATCGCCTGCTGATCCTCTTATATAGGAGCTAGTGTGATCAACCGGCCATCCTATTCCTGCAGGATTTGCATCTCTCTGCAGGGGAAAAGCATGCGGGACTCCGCAGGCACGAAGGCAGAAGATCGCCATCCATCCTGATGAAAAGAGTACCCCGGGATGGACAAGGGAACAGAAACACAAGAGCAGAGAAAACGGAGAGATGATGATCTACGACTGGACAAGGATTCAGGCTGAACGGAACCCCGAACGAATTGCACTTTCCCTCTCCAATCACCATATGTCTTACGGTGAGCTGGAATCGGCCAGCAACAGGCTGGCGGGAATGCTCCTTCTGTCGGGATTGAAACCGGCTTATCGTGTCGGTCTGTTCACAGGAAAAACACTGGAATCGGTGGTAGCCCTGATGGGCATCAGCAAGGCAGGCGGTGTTTCGCTGCCTTTCGATCCGAGTGCCGGTGAGGAGTACCTGGCACATCTATTCCGGTCGGTGCAGATCGACCTGTTGATGGTGGACCATACTACCTTTCCGACTTTCCGGAAACTGACCTCAAACCATGGCCGTTTCAGCCGGATCCCGTGGGTCTGGTGTTCCTCACGACCCGAACCCTACCATCCGGTCGCCCCCTCGTTTTCACTGGCCGAAGCTGCATCCCAGCCTGATCTCCCCTATCAGAAAGTGAGAAACGAGGACCTGCCGGCCCAGATGTTTTTTGTGAGCGGCCCCTCGGAGAACCCCCGTGCGATGGAACTGACCCACAGGGAGATCCGGACTTTTATGGAGTGGGCGGTAAGCTATTTCGGGATCAGACCGGGAGACCGGATCTCGGGATATTTTCCGCTGCACACCGAACCTTCACTATTTGATCTCTACGGAACACTGGCCGCCGGTGCTCACCTCTACCTGGCCGGACGCGACGCGGTCATCACGCCTCATCAACTGGCCGCCTATATACTGGAGAACGATCTGACCCAGTGGTTCTCCCCTCCCACTGTCCTCGGCCAGATCGCCCGTCATGATGCCATACCTTCCGGAGGTTTTCCAGGCCTGGAGAGGGTGATCTGGTCCGGAAAAATGCTTTCCGGACCTTCTCTTCGCTACTGGATGCAGAGAGTTCCTGACGGCTCCTTTTCGAATCTCTTTGGCCCCAATGAGAACACATTGTCCGGACGATACTACCTGGCACCCCAGCAGGCGGCTGCACCCGGCCGGTATCGGAAAGAAGCTGTCCGCCCGGACAGCCTGCCCGCTTTCACGACTGAAACCCTGGAACCATGAAAACCGAACCTTTTGATCCCCGCTGGACGGCCGTTGCCGCCAGCTGGCTCAACAATGAGCAGAACTGGAAATGGATACAGGCCGACTCCCGCGCACCGAGGCTTGACCCGGTCACCTTCCGGATCATGACCCAGCGCCCTTCCCACAGTTTTCATCTTTTTTTTGATGATGAGCGGAGTGAACCGATCGGTCTGGTCGCCCTGAGTGATCTGGACATGGTTTCACGAAGTGCCTCCGTCTGGTGCGTTCTCGGAGAGAAAGAGTGTGCAGGAAGAGGATACAGCAGTCGGGCGGTGAACGATTGCCTGGCCTATGGATTCAATGAACTGGGACTGGAGTCCATCAGCGCCTGGACCTTGCCTCTCAACATCGCCTCCCTTCATATCCTCAGACAGAACGGTTTCCGCTACATCGGCAGACAGCGACGGTGCCATCCGCTGGACGGCAAACTTTATGACCGCCTGCTCTATGATCTGCTGGCAGAGGAGTTCCATCCGAATCCGAAAAAAGTACCGATCCGTTTTATGAGGACCCGGGACCGCTCCGGGGCGGAGTCTTGACAGGATGTAACATTTTCCAGACTGCATGTAACAGCTGGCCGGCCGTCATGAATTAATTTGAAAGGAAATGAATCAGGTGAGACCTGAAAACCATGACTCTCAATCCCGGTACCATGAACATGAAAATTGTAAAAATCGCTCTGACAGGTTGCCTTGCCGGACTCTGGCTGGTTTCCTGCCAACAGGACACCCGGCAGAATATGGCCGATCGCGCTGAAGAGATGTCCGAATCCGCACAGGATGAGATGGATCGGATGATGGATCGGCAGGAAACCAGGCAGCAGAATACAGACCGCCCCGGCATGGCGGGAGACCGGACCTCTCCGGGCATGACGCAGCAGGGCCGTGACCCGATGGATCCGGGTGCCGGAATGCGGCAACAGGACCTTCTCAGCATCAACAATCCGGATGAGTTCCGTTCCGTGGCAACCGAAATGATTACGGAACACGAGGAAGAAATTGCGAAACTGAGAGAAGAGGTGCAGTCCCGTCGCGAAGAGATAAGACCCGATTTCGAGGAGAGGATCACGAACCTGGAAGAGAGAAATCAGGAGGTCAGGGAACGGCTCTCGGCGATCGGGCAGAGTGGAGAGGCGGAGTGGCAGTCACTCCGGCAGGAGATCGACCAGCAGATTGATGAGATCGAGTCGGAGATCGACGTGGTCCGGACCGAGCTCCAGGAGATGGAGTAGCCGAGCCCCTTCATACACCCCTTGTCCTGAACCGAATTCAAATCATGAGGTACCCATGAGCGCCAATTCCACCTTTATCCTGTTCACGTTCACAGCCGGGGCGATCCTCGGAATTCTCTTTGCGCCCGACAGCGGAAAAGCCACACGCAGCAAGTTATCGCGGGCAGGCAACAGTTTTGAAAGAAACCTTGAAAAAGAGCTGAAGAAATTCGAAAAAGCGATTCATAAGCAGCTGAAAGCGGCCAAAAAGGAGATCCGGGACCTGGTTGAGAGCCGCCGGCCGTCCGAGTGGCTCCCGGAAATGAACAATGTTGGATGATGAACAGGGCAACTTCCCGGACTGGCAGGTTACGGGAAGTTCCGTTCAAAC
>CAYTTA010000008.1:30569-56619 GCA_964440655.1 uncultured Balneolaceae bacterium | reverse complement strand
GATTCTCCACATGTCCCCGGGGAAAGATGATCGCCCAGGGGAGATCGGTTGCCTTTCCCAGAATCTCGGAATTGAAGAAGTTTCCGATCCGGATAAACATCCCTCCCAGGGCGACAGAGGGGACCACACGGTCGGCCAGCCAGTAGAAAGAGATCCGGGGGGTCTTTTTCACATACAGCCACATGGCCAGGATGATCGCGATGGCGGCTCCGTGCGAGGCGAGTCCTCCTCTCCAGATTGCAGGAATAAGGTGGGGGTTCCGCAGGTAGTACTCCAGGTCGTAGAAGATGATGTGACCGAGCCGTGCTCCAACCACCGTAGCCACCAGGATGTAGATCAGCAGGCGGTCGATCTCTTCATGGGTTCTTCCCCCCTGCAGGAAAATACGGGCAGCCACCAGATACCCGAAGATGAAGGCACAGGCAAACATCAGCCCGTAGTAGCGGGGCTGGATAGGGCCGAAGGTCTCGATGGCGGGACCTCCCAGAAAAAGGAAGGGGATCTGGCCGATGAGAAGTGATCCCAGCACGATCCCCCAGGGTTTCCAGAAGGGGAGGGCCGCGCGCGCCTTCTCATCCTGCGGAATCCACTTCTGCCAGGCGAAATAGAGAAGCACGGCTCCTGCAATCAGTCCCCAGATGGAGAGAGGAACGGGGAGCCGGAATTGAGGGATCGTGAAGATCACCGGGTCGATGTCCCAGACAAAATATCCCTGGCTGGACGGCATGTATTCAAATTGGTTTTGGGAAACGGCCCAAGATACAAAAGGGGGTCAGAGAATGAAACCGGGTGTCAGTTCCGGTTGAAGAGCCCCCTGAGCAGATCCCTTCCCCGCTCCTGTACGGTATCCCGCAGCAGATTCTCCAGAACCCCCTGGTCGGGGGCGATGCCGGGACTTGCCATGGTGCCGGTGATACGGACCGGTACGGAGATGATCCCGTCCTCACGTGTCAGTGCATCGACCACCTGCCCCGAAAGAACGGAGGCGAGTCCCCTGCGGAAACGTGCGGGCAGCAGAAGATTGGCGGTGAAGTCAATTTCATCGGTCTCGAGATGCTGCGTTCCTTCCAGTTCCAGTCCGATATTCTCACTGGTAAGCCGGAGGTCGTTCAACTGAAGGACCGACTGGTGTATGGAGAAGCGCGCGGTCCACTCATCCAGGGCCAGCGAGCGGAGTTCGGGTGCCCCGAGCCAATCGGCCAGCTGATTCTGGATGGGGTGGCCCTGCATCCGTGCCCGGGTCATTCCGAAACTGCCGGACGCCTCGGTCGTGCCGATCTCCGGAAGGATCAGTTCATTCAGCTCTGTGGCATACTCCACCGTGGCGCTGAATGCTCCGGTAAGATTCTGTTCCAGGCGGCTGTTGGAACCGAAAATGGGGAACTCCCGGAAGAAGGCATCCACCTGTACACCATTCAGCTCGCCGGAGAAAGTGATTCGTGTACGGTCCGGTTGCGGCACCTCCCAGAGCAGATCCCCTTCGGCTGTTCCATCCAGCATGCGGGCACTCGCCTCTTCAATCCGGATGTCCTGCGGGGTGGTGCGGGCTTCTCCCTGAATCTCCGTGATCGGGAGGCCGAAAAGCAGCAAGGTATCGATCCGGGCCTGGACTCTGCTCGTCAGGTTCGGAAGCTCGATATGGATCGGCTCATCCTCACTCTCTTCATCCCAGTCGATCATCTCATCCAGATTGAGCATCCGGCTGTGATAGCTTCCGGAAAGAGCGGGGGTCGGATCGGGGTTCTCCTCCAGGAATCCGAGATAACGGCTCAGCTCTCCCTCCAGAGTAAAGTCGGACATCCCGTAGAACATGGTGAACCTCTCCAGGTTCATGGCATCCGGTCGGACCGTCAGGAGACCTTCCAGATTGCTCACCGGCAGTCCCAGGGAGTCACCGTCCGCAAAGACATCCCTCAGCTCCATCCAGCCGTCGAGCCGGATGCGGGTCGGGTCGCCCGCCGGGCCCTGCGCGCGGAGATCCATCTCCGCCTCACCGGTCAGCTGATTGATCCAGGGCTCGAGGGAATACCATTCAGAGAGGTCGGAGAGCGTGGCCAGTCCACGGATTGCAAGATCAAAGAGCGGCTCCTCTTCCTGCCAGTTCTGCACCGTCCCGTTCATTTCGAGTGTGTTGGAACCGGTCCGGAATCCCGCCTCGCGGATCCGGAGCTCCGGACCGTCGACCGTCGCGACAAGAGTGACCTCCTCAAGAGGCTGACCGGCAAGACGGTGTTCGATATATCCGTCGGTCAGTGAAAGACTCGCCTGCCGGAGCGCGGAGACGGGATCTTCGGTGCTCCCCCTCAGACGGGCGGAACCCGCCAGGGTGCCTCGAAGCCGGAGGGTATCCTCATCGATGGGATAAAATTCGCGAAGAGTTCCCAGATCGAGCTCCGCCTCTGCCTGAAGATCAAATCCGGGATGGTCCGAGAGGGGGGCGGTCACGTTCCCCGACAGGGAAAAGCGGTTGGAAAGGGCGGTAAGGGAGGCGGATCGGATGGTGATCTGCTCGCGGGCGGCATCCAGTTCCACATTCAGATTCTCGATCGGCCGTGGCACCTCGGAATATTTCAGCAATCCGTCCCGCAGACTCATCGTCCCGCTGAACTGTGCCTCTTCCGGCTCATCCAGCGTTCCGGCCAGGTCAAGATCGACGGATAGCATTCCGGAGAGCCTCTCTATTCCGGCACTGTCAATGGGATAGAGCAGAGCCACTGTCGAGAGGTCGACATCCCCGCTGATGAGGAAGGAGAAGGGGGCGTCCTCTTCGAGCGGGTTCTCCACCCGTCCGGAGGCTTCAAGCAGGTTTCCTGCCGTGCGTGCAGAGAAATGACGCAGATTCAGTTCGCTGTTGTCGGCCTGGAGCTCCGTTCGGATTCCCTCGATCGGCTGCTGAAGATCGGGACTGCGCAGGAATCCATCCTCGATGAGGGCGGTGACCTGGAACTGCGGAATCGCCTCGCCATCCAGAATCCCCCGGATCTCCCCTTCGAGCTGCAGTTTGCCGCCGGATTCGATCCCCTGCAGGTGTTCCTCCAGTTCCGGAGGGGCAAGTTGAAGGAGCTCGCCGAAATTGTCCGCCGAGGAGCGGAACCGCAGTTCGGCAGAAGGAGTCTCGCTGCCCCACTCACGGAAGGTACCGTCAAGATCGAGAGTGAACCCGCGGATCGAGAGACTTCCCTCCGAGATGGTTACAATCTCCTGCTCCAGATCGACGGTCGAGGTCTGTCTGAGCCGGAGGGAGAGACCATCCAGCAGCCGGCTCTCTCCTTTGCGGACCGAGAGGGATTCGAGCGATGCGTCCAGTTCGGAGCCGATCAGCTCGTCAAAATCGAGTCCGATCTCCGTCTGAAGTCCGGTCGCATCGACCTGCATCTCTCCCGGAATATCGGTGTAATGGATGCTTCCGTCCCGGATAAGAAGCCGGGGAATACGAATGGTCATGGTGCTCTCGGAAGCTTCGGACTCTTCTTCGGAGAGGAGGAAATCGATATTGGTTGTCGAGTCCGCCCGCACCTGGTAGAAAATCTGCGGCCGGTCGATCTCCAGCCGTGAAATGGAGATCTCTTTCTTCAGAAGGGGAAAGAGCCGGACCGCCACGATCATCCGGTCGAATGTGGCCACTGTCTCGTTCTGCTCATCCGGGAGCCGGAACTCCTGCATCTGCAGGCCCAGACGGGGGAAAGTGCGGAAAAAGGTGATGGAGAGCTCCCCGATCTCCACCTCCGTTCCGACCGATTCCCGGATGGCAGGGAGGATCATCTCCCGGAGCCGTTCGTCGGTGAACCAGAGATTGAGGCCGACCAGCAGAAGAATCAGTACAAGAAGAAAACCTGCCAGAATCTGAAGAAACCGTTTCATATCAGTGGGATTGTGTGGTTTCGTGAGATCATACAGAGTTTATGACAATGGTGCACAACCGTTTGTGAGCTATTGGCACGTCCGCAGAGGTTACGACGCGGGTGAACGGTCAGCCGGACCGGCCACGCTGGCCCTTCTGAAGAGAACCGTCGCGCTTCCTTCTCCATTCATAACAGGCAAGAGCGGCACTGACCGATGCGTTCAGGGATTCCACCCCGTGGTGCATCGGAATGGAGTAGAGAAAGTCGCAAAGTTCGGCCGTCTTCCGACGGATCCCCTGGTGTTCGTTTCCGATGACGATCGCCATCGGCACATCGGACTCCATCTCCCAGAGCACCCTCTCCGCCCCGGCATCCAGGCCGGCGATCCAGAAGCGATGATCACGCAGCATGCGGATGGTCTGGTTCAGATTGCCGACCCGGATTACAGGGATCCTTCCGGCGGTTCCGGCCGAGGTTTTGACGACGGTCGCGCTGATCGGGGCTTGCCGGTGTTTCGGCACCAGAACCGCCGCCATTCCTGCCGCGGCGGCAGAACGCAGGATCGCGCCGAAGTTGTGGGGATCTCCGATCTCGTCCAGCAACAGGATGGCTGTGTCCGGCCCGGGGTCGATCGAGTCGAGCCACTCATGGAGATCGAGATAGCCTACTGCACTCAACTGTGCCACAACACCCTGATCGTTCACCGGCCCGACCATTTCGCGAAGACGGCTTCCGGGAACAAATGAGACGGGGATCCGGTTCTGGGAAGCAAGTCCAAGAATATCATTCACACGGGATCCGCGCAGATTCTCCCGGAGAAAGATTTTCTCTACCTTCTCCGGTTCTTTCGCGAGTTGTTCCAGAAGCGGATTTCTGCCATATATATAGTTATCTGTCATACTGATAAAGAAGGTACGATCATGATTGGCGATCCAAAAGAGAAAAGGGATGATCTGAATAAATTGATGCTGGCCATCCGCAACCGCGATCCCGGATCCCGGATTTCCGGATTCCGTTTCTCACTCACTCCGGAGATCATTCTTCAGATTGCGGGAACGGCCGTCCAGATCCTTCTGGGACTGGGAGTGATGGTTCTGGGGGTGCTCCAGCTTATCCGCCCAGTCTGGCTCTCCCTGATATTCAGTATCCTCGGCAGCATCGCAACCCTGGCCGGATTCTGGTGCGCATGGCGAATCTGGCACAATATACGGGTTTTTGATTCCCTGACGCGACAGGCCATCCGAAGGGTCATCGAATTCAGGAACTGACATTTCTGCCTGCTGCTCCGGGTTTTATCCGTCACTCCCTTACTGAACCAGCTGCCACGCAGACAGATCCGTCATCTGCACCGTTTCTGACCGGGTGCGCGCCCAGGCTCCGGCAGGAAGGGTATGACCCGCCGGTCCCCTCCGTTTGAATGGGAATGGGGAACCTGCTATTTTCTCTATCCATCAACCAACCCCAGATTTTTCATGGCCACAAAATACATTATTGTAACCGGTGGGGTTACTTCTTCTCTGGGAAAAGGCATCATCTGTGCATCTCTGGGGCGGCTTCTGGTGGCCCGGGGACTGCGTGTCACCATTCAGAAACTCGATCCCTACATCAATGTGGACCCCGGGACCATGAATCCCTATGAGCATGGGGAGGTCTTTGTTACGGACGACGGCGCGGAGACCGACCTGGATCTGGGCCACTACGAGCGGTTTCTCGACATCCGGACATCACAGGAGAACAACGTCACCACCGGCCGCATCTATTTTGATGTCATCAACAAGGAACGGCAGGGGGTCTACCTGGGAAAGACCGTTCAGGTCATTCCACACATCACCGATGAGATCAAATCCCATGTTCTGAAGCTTGGCGAATCGGGCGATTACGATGTGGTGATCGTGGAGGTCGGCGGCACGGTGGGCGACATCGAAAGCCTCCCCTATATCGAAGCGATGCGCCAGATGCGCTACGATGTGGGAAAGAAGAACACCCTCTCGATCCATCTTACCCTGGTCCCCTATCTGGCGGCGGCCGGGGAGCTGAAGACCAAACCCACCCAGCACTCCGTCAAACTGCTCTCGGAAAGCGGTCTGAGTCCCGATCTTCTGGTATGCCGATCGGAATATCCGCTCGATACGGGAATCCGCCGCAAGATTGCCCAGTTCTGTAACGTGGAGATCGAGGATGTGATCTCCTCGATGGATGCCGGCACCATCTACGAGGTCCCCCTGCTAATGCAGAAGGAGGGTCTGGACGCACGGGTCATCGAGAAGCTGGGCCTGGAGGCGGGGGAGCCCGATCTGAAACAGTGGCGGGAGTTTGTCGACAAGGTGAACAATCCCCGCCACTCGGTCCGCGTCGCTCTGATCGGAAAATATGTGGAGCATCACGATGCCTATAAATCGATCATCGAGGCACTCATCCACGGTGGCGCGGTCAATGACAGCGAGGTGGTGATCGAGTGGGTCCAGTCCGACAATCTGACCCGGGAGAATGTGGCGGAGAAGCTCCGGAACGTTCATGGGGTTCTCGTGGCTCCAGGATTCGGCGAACGGGGTGTGGACGGCAAGCTAGAAGCGGTCCGCTTTGCACGGGAGACGGAAATTCCGTTCTTCGGAATCTGTCTCGGGATGCAGTGTGCCGTGATCGAATTTTCACGCAATGTATGCGGGGCTTCCGATGCAAACAGCACCGAGATGGACCCGGAAACCTCTTTCCCGGTCATTGACCTGATGCCGGACCAGAAGGATCTTGAGATGACGGGGGGGACGATGCGGCTGGGTGCCTATGAGTGCCGTGTCGAACCCGGCTCCAATGCCTGGCGAGCCTATGGCAAGGAGCTGATCCATGAGCGGCATCGCCACCGTTATGAACTGAACAATGAACTGAGGCCGGCACTTGAAGAGAAGGGGATGAGAATGACCGGAATCAACCCCGAGCGCGATCTGGTGGAGATTGTCGAGCTGCCCGATCATCCCTGGTTTGTCGGGACCCAGTTTCATCCGGAATTGAAAAGCACCGTCAATCGCCCCCATCCGCTCTTCATCGCATTTGTCGGAGCTGCCCTGGAGCACGCTGCATCCGGGGCGACGTCCCGGGTGGAGAAGGCGGGAGAGACGGTTTGAGAAGGCGGTCCGGAGACAGGGCGTCTTGAGACGGATGATGAGAAAAAAGGTACGGGTCCGGAGCTGTGCACTGATCCGGAAGGATCATTCACTGCTGCTGGTCCAGCTCCGTTCTCCAGTCCGTCCGATGCCGATCTGGATGCCACCCGGCGGGGAGGTGGAGCCGGGGGAACCGATCGTGGAGGGGATGAAAAGAGAAGTGAGGGAGGAGACCGGGCTGTCTGTCGAACCTCTGCGGCTCTCGCTGGTTCATGAGTTCATCGAACCACCCTACCATACGATCGAGTTCTATCATGTCTGCCGGCTGATCGGGGGCGAGCCGCATCTGGGGGAGGATCCTGAACGCGGCCCGGATGAGCAGATCCTGCTTGATCTGGCCTATTTTCCCATCGGGGAGCTGGCCGGTCTGGAACTCTATCCCGCCATTCTCCGGAACCATCCCGAACTTCTCGATCCGGCCGGCGAAACGGTATTCGCCGGCAGTTATGCTGAAAATTTCTGAAACCCTCCCTGAATCCTCACCCTTGGGGCAGCAGAAGATGAAAATCCGACTTGAACAGCTTAACCCGGTGATCGGAGATCTGGAGGGCAACCGGTCGCTCATCCTGAAAGCTCTGAAGGATGCGGTAGCGGACCGGGTCGATCTGCTGGTTCTCCCCGAAATGGTCCTTACAGGCTATCCGGCCGAGGATCTGCTGGAGTACGGGGCGTTCCGGGAAGCGTGCTACCGGATCAATGAGGAGATCGCCGCACGGACCGGCCGGACCGCACTTCTCTTCGGCACCCTGACGCCCAACCGATCCGGAAAGGGGCGGAAGATGTTCAACTCCGCCCTGCTCTGTCATGAAGGGCGGGTCACCGCTTACCATGAGAAGATTCTTCTGCCTACCTATGATGTCTTTGACGATCTCCGTTATTTTGAACCTGGTCGGGACTCGCTTCCCCTCTCACTGGGGGATGTGAAGCTGGGAGTCACCATCTGTGAGGATATCTGGTACAATGAGAACGAGATCCAGTACCACCATTATGAGCGCAATCCTGCTGCGGAACTGAAGCGGGAAGGGGCCGGGATCCTGATCAATCTCTCCGCTTCCCCCTTCACCCGGACCAAGCATGAGAACCGGACCCGGATGCTGCGGGGGCATGCCACGAGGCTCGGCATCCCCGTTCTCTACTGCAATCAGACCGGCGCCCAGAGCGGACTTCTCTTCGACGGAGATTCCATGGCGTTCGATGCCTCGGGCCGACTGGTCGCTTCATGCCGGATCTTCGAGCACGACCGGCTCGATCTTCAGTGGGATCCCGGCAGCGGTTCTCTGGTTGCAGAAAACTCTCCAGGAGACGCAGATGCGCCAGGAGGAGAAGGTGCGCCCGGAGAAGAAGAAAGAGTCTGGAAAGCGTTGAAGAGCGGCATTGTGGATTACCTCGGGAAGTCGGGCCTCCCGCAACGTCTGGTGGTGGGGGTGAGCGGGGGTCTCGACTCGGCGCTCGTACTTGCCCTGGCCTGCGAAGCAGCAGGAAGCGGGAAGGTGACGGCGCTTGCCCTTCCATCCGGGTATACCCCGGAGGAGTCGATGGAGGATGCCCGCAAGCTGGCAGCTAATCTTGGTGTCCGGCTGCTTGAGATCCCGATCCGCGAGCTCTACGAACTTTTTCTCACCGTTCTTGAACCCTGGTTCTCCGGACGCCCGTTCGATGAAACCGAAGAGAACCTGCAGAGCAGGATCCGTGGGGATCTACTGATGGCATGGGCAAACAAGTTCGGCGGTCTTCTGCTCACCACGGGGAACAAATCGGAGCTTTCGGTCGGCTATGCCACTCTCTACGGAGATATGAACGGGGGCCTCAATCCGATCGGGGATCTCTGGAAAACGGAGGTCTACCAGCTCTGCCACTGGCTTAACCGGGACTATTGGCAGCGAGAGGTGATCCCGGAGCGGATCCTCGTAAAGCCGCCGTCGGCAGAGCTGCGGCCGGACCAGAAAGACAGTGATTCGCTGCCTGAATATGATCTTCTCGATGCGATTCTCCGGCTCCATATCGAACGCCAGCTCACGCCGGAAGAGATTGTCGGCGAGGGATTTCCGGAGGAGACGGTGCGGCGGGTGGTGAGGCTTGTCGGACGGAGCGAATTCAAGCGTTTCCAGGCTCCCCCCATTCTGCGGATCTCCCCTAAATCCGTGGGCTACGGCCGCCGGATGCCCCTGGTTCAGCGTGCTCCTTTCTACCGATGAGGCCTGCCTGAACCGGGTCTGCACCCCCTCTTCTCTTTTTACAAACTTCCTCTTCCTTCCTCTTTCCATAAGACAATTTGTATTAGTAATTTGGGCGACACATTAAATGTGACATGCCTGTACGACGACATGCTAATGCAACGAGTGTTACCTGCCCTGCTGTTGATCACCTTTCTCCCGGCGGCTGCGTTTGCCCAGAATGCGGAGACCCGAACCCAGCCGCTGGAAGAGATCCGGATCCAGAAAAAACTTCTTCCCTATATCAACCCTCTCAGCCTGATCGAGGAGGGAAGAGAGCCGTTGGGGATCCCCCCGCTTGAACCCTCCGATCCGGTCTCTTTTCCCGGAAACGAGATCCTGGACCGGATATCCCGGGTCTACCGGACCCATGCCTCCGCGCTGCTGGCTCTAGCCGCCGATGATCTGGTGGAGGCGGAGCGTCTGATCCTGGAGGCGATCGACGGGCTTCAGTCCCTGATGGAGGATTATCCCGACATCCGGCAGGGGCCCCGCTTCACAGAGCTCTACCGCTCCGTGGTGACCGAATACAGGGACTTTTATGGAATCACGGAGGGAACGGAGGCGGTGGAGGGAGAGGTCTTCGCCATCATGGAGGAGATCTTTTCGGAAGAGGACGACTGGCTCGAGGAGAGGTTTGAACTTCCCGGAAACCTCACCTTTGCCCGGACCGACGTTCCTCTGGTGCAGAACCAGCATGTCCACCGTCATCTGGTCTACTACACCCTCCGCAGACCGGAAGTGATGGAGCGCTGGCTTGAGCGCTCAGAGCGCTATTTCCCGATGATGAGGAAAATATTTGCCGAGGAGGGAGTCCCGGAGGAGCTTGTTCATCTGGCGATGATCGAGAGCGGTCTGGTTCCCACCGCCCGCAGCTGGGCTTCCGCCGTCGGCATGTGGCAGTTTATCCGAGCCACCGGCGCGGTCTATGGCCTGGAGGTGAACTGGTGGATCGACGAACGTCGTGACCCGGTCAAGGCGACCCGCGCAGCAGCCCGCCACCTGAGGGACCTGCACAATATCTGGGGGGACTGGCATCTGGCACTTGCCAACTACAATATCAGTCCCAGGGGTCTGCGGAGGGCCATCGACCGGGCGGGAGGTGTCCGGGATTACTGGGCGGCCTATCCCTATCTCCCCCGGGAGACCAGAGGATATGTACCGGGTTTCATCGCCGCAACCATGATTGCGATGAATCCCGAGGAGTTCGGTTTCCAGAAGAGTTACGGTGCCGAGCCCTGGGAGTATGAGGTGGTTCAGGTGAAAGGGTTGATGCCACTGGACAGACTTGCCGAGGCGGCCGGTATCACCACGGCCGAATTGCGGGAGTACAATCCGGAACTTTTACGCTGGGCCACACCGCCCGGTGATTCCTATCCCCTCAAGATTCCGGTCAACAGCCGGGAGCAGTTTCTTGCAGCTTACGAACAGATTCCGGTCGAAGAGTTCACCCAGGAGGTGGTGATGCATACGGTCCGCAGAGGAGAGACACTTGGCCATATCGCCCGGCGCTACGGTACCACCGTGGCCGCTCTCTTCGGAACCAATGAGAATTTGAGTACAACCATCCATCCCGGACAGACCATTATTGTGCCGGTCGCCGGGGGATCGATGGAGCGGATCGCGGCAGACCGCCCCTCCAACTCCGTCACCTCCACCTCATCACGGTCGGCACCTGCCCGGGCGCCGCAGCCTGCCAACACAACCGGCGTCACCTACCGTGTGAAGTCCGGGGATACCGTCGGGCATATTGCCGAATGGTTCAATGTCCGCTCCGATCAGATCCGCTCCTGGAACGGAATCAGCAACCTGATCCGGGGAGGCCAGGCTCTGACGATCTATGTCCCTTCCGAACGGGCGGACTACTACCGGAAACTGGATGAGCTGAGCTTTGAACAGAAGCAGGAGCTGAGACGGGCCCAGAGGCAGGGAGAGAATGTCTATGCCCGCTTCGCTTCGGTCTCCTCTTCGGAATCCTCATCCTCCGGGAGCGGGACGGTCACCTATGTCGTGAGACGCAACGACACCCTTACACACATCGCCCGCCGCAACGGAGTTTCGGTAGCCGAACTGCAGCGACTGAACAATCTGCGCGGGACGCGCATCTACGTGGGCCAGGAGCTGGTTATCCGGAAATAGCCGCTATTGCGACAGGGGAGTGAAACTTTCCCTATTTTGAAGTCGTAATGGAGTGTGATGCGGCAGCCCGGCTGCCTTTCCGCTCTGATCTGCACCGGAGAAAGTGAGGTGGGAAAGGCAGATCTTCATATTCATACAACGGCCTCGGACGGGGCCTGCAGTCCGATGGAGATTCTGGAGCTGGCGAAAAAAAACCATCTCGATACCATCTCCCTGACGGACCACGACACGATTGACGGGTATCTCGAGGCGGTGCAGCATGCCGATGACTACTCCATCCGGCTCATCCCCGGAGTGGAGATCACCGTTACATTCGCCGGGCGGGAGATTCATCTGCTTGCCTATGACTTTGATCCCGCCGATGAGGGGCTGGTCCGGTTCCTGAAGCAGCAGCGGAAGGCGCGTGTGAGCCGAATGGAACAGATGCTCTCTCTGTTGAGAAGAGACGGATTCGACCTGACAATGGATGAGGTGCGGGCCGAGTCGAGGGGGAGAAATCCGGGCCGCCCCCATCTTGCCCGGATCATGGTTAGGAAAAAGATGGTCGCCTCCGTTTCAGAAGCGTTCATGCGATATCTGGGCAGCTCCCTGATCCGGAAGATCGACTCCATGTACGGGGATCTGGATGAGGCGGTGAAGGTGGTCCGCACTGCAGGAGGAGTGACCGCTCTGGCCCATCCGGGACCACTCTACACGACCGAAGAGATCGAATCGATGCTTGAGGCCGGAATCGACGGACTGGAGTGCATCCATCCCTCCCACAATTTCGAGCAGCAGAGAAAGCTTTCACGCCTTGCCGAGAGCAGGCACCTCCTGGTGACCGGTGGCAGCGACTTTCACGGTACCGGGAAGGCGTACGACCCCTGGTTCGGGATCGTGACGCTCGGCAGCCGCCATGTCGGGAGTCTGGAACGGATTGCCCGAAATCGCAAACGGATGAACAAAAATACCGGATCATGACAAAACGTCCTGAAGTGGAACCTGACTGGAGCCGGGTGAGGATCGGCATTGCCGCCGCCCGATGGAACTCCATGATCACCGACGAGATGGTGGAGGGAGCACTCGACTCCCTTCGTGAGAAGGGGATTCCTGAAGAAGGGATCACCCTGGTCCGGTGTCCCGGCTCCTATGAACTCCCTCTGAGTTGCAAATGGCTTCTGGATCACCACTCTCCCGACGCTGTCATCGCCATCGGAGCGGTCATCCGGGGAGAGACCCCTCATTTCGATTACGTAAGCGATGCGGTCAACCGGGGAATTCTTGAACTGAACCTCACCTACGGAAAGCCGGTGGCGTTCGGTGTGCTGACGACAGATACGGTGGAACAGGCACTGGAAAGAGCGGGCAGAAGCATGGGGAACAAGGGGGCCGAGGCCGCCCTGGCGGTATGCGACATGCTCGCCCTGGAGCAGAGCCTCCTGCAGAGGGATGGAAAAGCGAAAAAAGGGTGAGGGGTTCCCGAGTTTCGGGAGCTCTCACCGATCAGATCTCTTTTTCCCGAAATCTTTCCGACTTGATATAGGAGCCTCAAAAATCTACCTTTTACCGATTTAGAACCCCAAAGTTCAGGACCGGATTGAAAACCTACTCACTGACAAACAAGACCCAGTCGGAAGCGGACAGAGAACGGCAGCGGGAGATCGCCCGCACCGGGCCGCTCCCCGACCACATTGCCATCATCATGGATGGCAATGGCCGGTGGGCACGCACCAAAGGGAATGTGCGCGTGCTTGGTCACAAGGCGGGTGTGGATTCCGTCCGGGACATTACGGAGGCGTGCGCACAGATCGGTATCCCCCATCTGACGCTCTTCGCATTCTCCACGGAAAACTGGGGACGTCCCGCCACCGAGATCAATGCTCTGATCCAGCTGCTTGTCAGCACACTGCGCAGCGAGGTTGAAAATCTGCACAAGAACAACATCCGGCTCACCGTCATCGGCCAGATCGAGCGTTTTCCCCGCGTCTGCCGCCAGCTGCTGAACGAGGCAGTGCGGCTTACGCGGAACAATGACCGCATGAATCTCTGCCTCGCCCTGAGTTACTCCGGGAGGTGGGATATCACCGAATCGGTGCGTAAAATCGCCGGGAGGGTCCGGAAGGGTGAGATCTCACCGGAAGAGGTGGATGACGGGGTTGTCTCTTCCCATCTGGCCACAGCCGGCATGCCCGATCCCGACCTGATCATCCGCACCAGCGGGGAGCTCCGCCTGAGCAACTTCCTGCTCTGGCAGCTGGCCTACTCCGAGATCTTCATCACAGACACCTTCTGGCCGGACTTCCGGAGGGAGGAGCTCTACCAGGCAATAAAATCGTATCAGATGCGTGAACGCAGGTATGGGAAAATCGGAAACGGCCAGTCCGACGGGGTGCCGGACAACGTCATGAAACAGATCATTTCATAGAAGGGCTTTGCGAAATCAGAAATTCCAGGTGCCCGGAGCGGTTGCACGATCCGTCATCTGTCTCGCCGGTTTGCTGATCTGCCTTTTACTGGTTTCAGAGTCTGCTGCAGGTCAGACAGGGGAGTGTGAGCTGCAGCTGCAGGATCCCACCCTGCTCCGACCCCGTCAGATGCAGGTCCAGGAAGTTGTGGTCCGCGGCATCGAGACGGCCAGGGAGAGCTATCTGATCAGTACGAGCGGCCTCTCCGTGGGGAGCCGTCTCACCATTCCCGGAGAGGAGATACCGGAAGCGATCCGCCGGATCTATCAGACAGGGCTCTTCTCGCACGTGCAGATCTGCCATGAACCGATCGACAGCCAGAACGTTCGCATCATCATCCACATTCAGGAGGAGCCCCGTCTGGATCGCTATGAGATGACGGGGATCAAGCGGTCACATCGCAATGAGCTCCGCAAACAGCTCAATCTTCTCTCCGGTTTTGCCGTGACCCGCTCGGTCCGTGCCCAGGCGATAAGCACCATCCGCCGTTACTACCGGGAAAAAGGGTACTGGGGCACCCATGTGGAGATTGATGAGGAACTGACCGATGAGCTGAACAACCGGGTGACGCTGACAATCCGCATCGATCCCGGTGAACGGACCAAGGTCCGGCGGATCCGGTTTGTCGGAAATGAGCAGTTCAGTGACGGCCGGCTCAGACGGGCATTCAAGACGATCAAAGAGGATCGCTGGTGGAGAATCTTCAAGCGGCATGTCTATACCGAAGATGAGTTTGAGGAGGGGATGAACAATCTTCTCGACTTCTACAGGCAGAACGGGTACCGTGATGTGCGCATCCTTCGAGATTCGGTCTATGTGGATGACTGGAGAGGAAAGGAGGGGGTCTATTTTGATTTCACCATCGAGGAAGGACCTCAGTACCGGGTCGGTCAGGTTACCTGGGAGGGGAACACGATCTACACCGATGAGCAGCTTTCCCAGGTGATGGACTTTCAGGAAGGAGATGTCTTCAACGAGAAGAAATATGAAGAGCGGCTCTACGGCAAAGGAGACGACAACGATATTTTCAGTCTCTATCACAACATCGGCTACCTCTTTTTTGATGTACAGCCCGAAATCCGGGTGGTAGGAGAGAATACGGTAGATCTCCATTTCGATATTGTTGAACGGGAGATCGCAACCATCCGGGACGTTTCATTCACCGGAAACACCAAAACCCACGATGATGTGGTGAGGCGGAACATCCGGACCGTCCCCGGGGCAACCTACAGTCGCGCCGCCATCATCCGTACAATCCGGGAGCTGAGCACCATGGGGTATTTCAACCCGGAAGGTATCACCCCCGACCTGGTTCCCGATCCGGAGGAGAAGACGGTCGACGTTCTCTATACGCTCGACGAATCCCAGAGTACCGACAACTTTGAGTTTTCGGGCGGTTTCGGCGGCCGTCACATCGGCATCATCCTGGCGGCACGGGTCAACTTCAACAACTTCTCCCTGCGCCGCGCATTTGAACCGGGTGGGTGGACCCCGATTCCGTCAGGGGACGGTCAGCGGCTCTCTCTCGGTGTACAGGTTACCGGGCGGGGGTATCAGAGCTACAGTTTCAGCTTTCTGGAGCCCTGGCTGCGCGGACGTCCCACTTCGCTCGGCTTCAGCATGTCTTACGATATTCTGAATTATGATCTCTTTCCGGGGCAGGAGGCACGTCAGCGGAACGAACTCTTCTCCTCGACGGTCACCATCGGGAGAAGACTCAAATGGCCCGATGACTACTTCTCCCAGAGTACGGCTGTCTCGTATCAGCTCTACAACATGGCCGGATTCAGCGGCATCTTCCAGGACGGGGAGACCAGCATCCTGAGCATCCGCCACCTTATCGAACGAAACTCTCTGGACAACCTCATCTCACCGACCAGCGGATCGCGGTTCTTCCTCTCGGGAGAGGTCGCTCCACCAATGCCCGGCTTCGCTCAGTATTACAAGCTGAAAAGCGGTTATCAGGTGCACGTGACCCTGGCGGGAAAGCTGACGCTCTCCGGTAGTACCGACTATGGATATATGGGCTATTTCAAGGCGGGCGAGCGGAGCAATTTCCAGCGATTCTTCCTTGGAGGCACCGAGATCCAGCAGCGGCAGAGCTTTATCAACGACAACATCGACATGCGAGGATATCCGGGTGGAACCACAGGGGTGATCTCTCCGCTTGATGAGAACCGGAACATGATCGGGGGTACGATCTTCACAAAATATACGATGGAGCTGCGCTATCCGGCGGTATCGACCGAACAGGTCCAGCTTATTCCCTATATCTTTTCCGATGCGGGGAATACGTTCGCGAGCCATCACACCTTTGATCCGTTCAACGTCAAGCGGGCTGCCGGATTCGGTGCCCGGCTCTATCTGCCCATTCTGGGGCTGGTGGATCTGAGTTACGGTTACCGCATGGATGGCACCCCCGCTTCCAACCGGGGCGCCGGCCTGAAAGCCGGTGAGTGGGAATTTCTCTTTAACATCGGTGCGCCGTTCTGACCGGGCGCCGGCTGCTGATTCATGGCTCAGTGATGGCCCGACTCTGCATCATACTCTTTCTGCTCACGACGGTTCTGGTCTCCGTAACAGAGGCACAGGAGCAGAAGACCGGTTACATCGATTCCGGAAAAGTGGTGGAGCGGATGCCGGAGTACCAGGGGATCGAACAAAGACTTGAGTTTCTGAAGCAGACCTGGCAGGAGGAGCTCAACGCCATGGAGCAGAGGATCGAGGATCTGGAGCGGGAGTACGGATCCAGGGAAATTCTCTATACAGAGGAGATGCGTCAGCGCGTTGTATCCGAAATAACAGAACTGAGAGCCGAAAGAGATCTCTATCTACAGGAGAAATTCGGACCGGACGGGGAATATTTCCGGCGCGAACAGGAACTTCTTGAACCGGTTCAGCGGCAGGTTTTCGAAGCGGTGCGGCAGGTGGCGAGCCGGGAAGGAATTGATTTTGTCTTTGACCAGAGAGGTGAGGAGCGGTTGCTCTGGGCTGATCCCCGGTGGGATCTTACCGAAGCGGTTCTGATGGAGCTCGGTCTTCAGCCCCTTCACGGCAGTGTGGAAGGAAAGAGGGAGAGAGATTGATATTGGAATTTATTTCACTAAATTTTGCACGCATAAAATCAACAGATTGATCATGCTGAAAAAACTGACTCTTGCCTTTGCCGTCGCCTTCATGCCATTTCTACTGATGGCACAATCCGAACAGAAGATCGGCGTGATGAACCCGGACCGGGTGGTGGAGGCGCTGCCGGAGATGCAGAGGATTCAGAGCGAGCTTGAGCAGTATGTAGAAGAGCGTCAGCAGGAGTTCGCCCGTGAGTATTCTACCTATATCGAAGTGGCGACCAACTATGAGCAGGGGATCAGTTCCGGAACGCTTTCCGGTGAGGATCGCGCAAGGGAGGAGGAGCGGCTTACGGAGATGGAGGAGCAACTTGCCGGCCTGGAACAGCGGATTCAGCTGCAGATACAGAGCCGACAGAATGAGCTGATCACGCCGGTGATGGAGAAGGTGGAGCAGGCGATGCAGAAAGTCGCCCGACAGATGGACCTGGACCTGGTATTGAACCGGCAGACCAGCCAGGGGGATCTTCTGATCTTCTACGTCTCCGGGAACGGGGTTGATATTACGGACCGGGTTATTGAAGAACTTACATCCAACTAAGCCATTTACGGATCGGATATGATGATGAGAACAGTTACTGTCGCAGGATTCCTCTCTCTGTTATTCAGCTGCCTGCTGGGTGTAAACGACCTTTCGGCACAGGCGCGGGTAGGCTTTGTGGAGCCCCGGGCCATTCTGGAGCGTATGCCCGAGATGAGGGCGGTTCAGCAAAGACTCCAGAACTTCGCTGAACGGAAAAGCAATGAACTGGCCGAGATGGAGGGCCGGCTTCAGCAGGAGATTGAAACCTATCAGCAGAAGATCGGAGTGATTTCGGAAGCCGCCCGGCAGAAGGAGGAGGAGCGTTTGGGGCAGCTTGATCTGGAACTTCGCCAGTCCCAGGCGCAGGCGCAGCAGGAGCTACAGCAGCGCCGTGCGGAGCTGATGGCCCCGCTTCTGGAACAGATTCAGAACTCCATCGATGCGGTGGCGCAAGAGCGCGGTCTTGATTACGTTCTGAACACATCCACCCAGATGGGTGATGTGATCATCCTCTATGTGAAAGAGGAGATACGCGAGCAGTATGATATCACCGATGCGGTGATGCGTCACTTGGGGATCTGATCTCCGGAACCCGCTCCGGCTGATGAACCTTTCACCTTTCGTGGCTGCAGATCCCCTGCCGTGGATCTGTCTTCGGAAAGGATGAACCCGCAGGAAACTAACGAACCCGCCGGATCCGGTTGCGGATGTAGTCGTGGAAGACAAATCCGCCCAGCTGGTCCAGCGCTGCAAAATAGGCTCGTCCCCTGGCGGCTTCCGTCAGTTCCCGCACGAAACTCTGCAGATAGGGATCGGCTGCAATCATGAACGTGGTAAGCTGGATCCGGTCCCTTCGGCAGGCCACTGCCTCGTCGAGCACCCGGTTCACGATTTTACGGTCCAGTCCGAAACTGTTCTTGTAAAGCCTTCCGTTTTCCATCATGCAGGAGGGTTTGCCGTCGGTGATCATGAAGATCTGCCGGTTGGCATGTTTGCGGCGGCTCAGGATATGCCGTGCCATCTGAAGGGCCTGCAAGGTATTGGTATGCCACGGACCCACCGTCACCCAGGGCAGATCCTTCACCTCGATCCTCCATGCTTCATTCCCGAAGGCGATGATGTCGAGTGAATCCTTCTCATACTGATTCATGATCAGTTCGGAGAGTCCCATGGCCACCTTTTTGGCCGGGGTGATCCGGTCCTCCCCATACAGGATCATGGAGTGACTCAGATCGATAAGCAGGACGGTCGCCACGGAGGTGTAGTGCTCCGTCTCGTAAACCTGCAGATCCTCCTCCTGCAGTTCGAACCGGTCCAGAGTGCTGTGCCGGAGCATGCTCATCATGGTGCCTACACTGTCAATCTGGCTCAGTTCATCTCCGGGCTGATGGGGGCGGGTCTCCGGTCCTCTCTCCAGCCCACGGCCGGTGTGGGGGGTCTTGTGTCCGCCGGCACCCCCCTTTTTCAGGCTGCTGTAGATCTGTTCCAACGACCGTTTCCGGATGTCGCCGGAGGCTTTTGCGGTCGGAACAAGCAGGGTCTGCTCTCCATCCATCTCGAGGTATCCCCGGCTGATCATCTCTTCCACGAAATCACCGATTCCGCTGAACTCGTCAACGTCGTCGGTAAGTCCATGCTCTTTGTCCAGCCAGGTGAGCCACTCCAAAGCCTGCGGAACATCCCCGCCGGAGATGGTGAGCAGTTCGGAGAAGAGCTCCCATAGCTGATCAAAACCCGATTTACCTTCTCTCCGGTTGTTGCTATCATCCCACTGCAAATAGCGGAATCTCATGGAGGTCACCCGTTGTTGTGTGACAGCCGTTTCCGGAGTCACGCTGTTGTTTGGCAATATAAAGATCCGTTATCAATAACCGTTGCGGGAGTCAGAAGATTGCGTCTTGAGCTGGAAAGATCGCTCTGGAAGGAGAATTATCATCGGGTGATGGGCCTCGATGAGGTGGGAAGAGGGTGCCTTTCCGGCCCGGTAGTGGCTGCGGGAGTGATCCTTCCCCCCGGCATCGATCATACCGACTACCAGGACAGCAAGAAGCTTGCAAAAGAGGAGAGGATCCTCCTTGCCGGGAAGATCCGGGAAGAGGCTCTCTTCTGGACCATCCGGAGCTGTTGGCCCGAGGAGATAGACCGGATCAATATTCTTCAGGCATCCATCCGGGCAATGCTTCTCTGTGTGGAGGCGGGAGGAGAGCCCGATTATCTGCTGGTGGACGGCAACCGCTTTACGGAAGCCTCCCCCGTACCCTATCGCTGCGTGGTGGGGGGCGATGACCGCTCTGCTTCCATTGCAGCGGCCTCCATTCTGGCCAAAGTTCATCGCGATCATCTGATGGCGCTTCTCCACAATGAGTATCCCTGGTATGGATGGGATACCAATGTGGGATATCCGACCCGGCAGCATTATGAAGGGCTTCGGAAATATGGTCCGAGCCGATATCACCGCAGGAGTTTCCGGCTTGCTCCTCTCACAGAGGAAGCAGAGGAAGATCTTTTCCGGGATTAGCCATTCGGGGATCTTTCTTTCCGTACAGAACTTTTCGGGGATCCGGTTACGGAAAGAACCGTTGGGGGATACGCTTTCGGGAAGAACGGTTCGGGGATCCGCTTTTCCGGTATCAGCGGTAGATGCTGAACGAGCGCTTGTAGAGATCCATGTTCAGGCAGATGCCGAGAAGGATGGAGTTGGTGAGAAAAGCCGACCCGCCGTAGCTGACAAACGGCAGCGGCAGTCCGATCACCGGCATGATGGCCGTGGCGCTGGCGATGTTGATGCCGAAGTGGATGAAGAAGACGGCGGCTACACTCACCATGACCAGCTGGGCAAAGGGGTGTTTGTGACTGCCTGCCATATGGATCAGCATGAGGAAGAGAAGAAGGTAGAGCGTCATGATGATGCCGGCACCCACAAATCCGAACTCTTCTCCCACCACACAAAAAATAAAGTCGGTCCACTGTTCGGGCAGGAAACGAAGCTGTGTCTGGGTTCCTTCCATGAACCCTTTGCCGGTCAGTCCCCCGGATCCGATGGCGGTGGTCGCCTGCATGATGTTCCATCCCGCCCCCTGGGGGTCCTGGGCAGGGTTGACAAAAGCCTCGATCCGGGCCTTCTGGTGCGGCTGGAGCAGCTGATTAAGGACCAGGTCGGTACCTGCCACGGTGAGAAGTGCGATGATGAATGCGGTCACGGTGAGCCAGTTTCTTCTCTGAAGCAGATGAATCGCTGCAACCAGGATGAGGGCGAGAAGGGCCCCCCACTGCCAGTGGAAGACGGTACTGTAACCGATGATGGCCGGTGAGATCATCAGAAGTGAGACTCCGTAAGGGAGACCGGACCAGAAGAGGACAAAAGGGATCAGGGCGAGGAATACCACGGCAACACCCGCTTCATTCTGAAGCAGCAGCAGCACCACCGGCAGCAGGAAAAAAAGGAGGGCAACCGAGGCGGTCTTCAGATTTTCCGCTGTAATGTTTCGCCTGCTGGTGAGATAGTTGGCCGCTGCCAGGATCGTGGCCAGCTTCATCAACTCGGCCACCTGAAGGTTGACCGGACCGATCCGGAGCCAGCTCCGCGATCCGCTCACCTCGACACCGAAAAAGAGGGTGATCACCATGAGCAGCAGCGCAAAGAGATAGAGCAGGTAGGATGCCCCCTGAAATGTTCGGGGGGAAGTGAACTGCAGAACGGCGATCACCACCACCGAGAGGGCGACCCATGTGAGTTGCCGGGCAAAATTCTGCTGGATGTAGGAGGGCAGGAAGGCCGAAACCGGACCCTGGGTCGCACTGTAGATCGCCACCAGTCCGAAGGCGGTCAGGCAGACCCAGACCAGGATCAGCGGCCAGTTCAGTTCTCTGAAAGCTCCCATTCCGGCACCTCCATCCATTGTTTGCTGCGATTGACCTGCGTGATTCCCCTGGAAAGCGCTGCAACGAGCGCCCCCGGGTTTTCAGCAGAGGACTCTTCCGCCCTCTCTCCCGGGAGAAATGCGGCTTCCAGTTCCCCTCCTTCCTGCTCGTCCGTCCGGTCTGCCGGTCGGAAATTAAGAACGTAATTGAGCACATTCTGCCGCTGGATCTCTCCTTTCAGGTAGTGCTCAATCACCAGCGAGGCAACCGGAGCGGCGGAGACCGATCCGAATCCGGCATTCTCTATCAGTACGGCAACAGCGATTTGAGGATTGTCAATGGGGGCGAAAGCGATGAACCAGCCGTGGTTCTCCCCGTGCGGATTCTGGGCGGTGCCGGTTTTCCCCGCAACCGGTATGTCCGGGATGTTTGCATACCAGCGGCCACTCCCTTCCGTAACCACCCCTCTCATCCCCTTGTGAACCGCTTCAAGATATTCATCACGGATCCACTCGATCTTCTCCCGCTCCGGTCTGGAGCTCCTGAGATTCCCTTCCTGGTCCAGGATTCCCCGGACAAGATGGGGGCGCACCCGATAACCGCCATTGGCGATGGAGGAGACCGCTACGGCCATCTGAAGAGGGGAGACCGAAACCATCCCCTGTCCCACACCCAGGCTCATCAGATCGCCAAGTCCCCAGGAGCGTTCTCCGAAATTCTGATTCATCCAGGTGCTGTCGGGGATGATCCCCCGGCTCTCGAACGGCAGGTCGACCTGATTGAGCTCTCCCATGCCGAAGTCACGGACAAGCCTGCTCCAGCTGTTGAGCTGACCGGTTGTGGCGATCTGGTCCATCATCCAGAAAAAATAGGTGTTGCTGGACCAGGTGAGGGCTTTTTCCAGGTTGTAGTGACCTACAGGGGCCAGATCTCCGTAGGCGCGCCCCCTGTAGTAGGCACCGCTGTTGTAGATCTCGGTTTCCGGCGTGATCAGACCCAGGTGGAGACCGATCAGCCCCATGAAAGGCTTGAAGGTGGATCCGGGAGGCTGCCTCGAGGAGATGGCCCGGTTGTAGAGCGGGTTGTCCCGATTGGAGTTGATCGCCTGCCAGTACTCCTGGTCGAGATAGCCCGCCAGTCGGGAGACATCGTATTGCGGAGAACTGACAATGGTGAGGACCTCGCCGGTGTGTGGATCGAGCGCAACCAGTCCCCCTTTCTTTCCCTCCATCAGCTGTTCTGCAAGGATCTGAAGATTCGCATCCAGGGTGGTGACCAGATCGCTCCCCTTCACGGGAGGGATGTCGAGATTCCGTTCATAATGACCAATGGTCTGGCCCAGGGCATTGACCCGCAGATAATTGATTCCCGGTCGGCCGCGCAGCTCCTCCTCATAGATCATCTCAATGCCGCTCTTGCCGATTTTGTCTCCCAGTCGGATCCGTTCATCCCTCAGGTACTCCTCGCGGGAGGCTTCCCGGAGGTATCCCAATGCGTGGGATGCTTTCATGGGAAGGGGGTAGTGGCGCTTGCTCTCGATCTGGTGGCCGATGCCGGGAAGCTGCCAGAGATTCTCCTGGATGTTGGAGAAGACTTCGAAGCTTACTTCGGAAAAGAGAGGGGAGGTTCGGTGCCAGGAGTAATGCTGGGCCCGGAGGATCCGCTCTTTCACCTCCTCTTCATCCCTCTGCAGCAGCTCTGCGAGAAGTGTTGTCCGGGAAGAGTCAAAACTGGCGGGGTTGATGGTGATCGAATAGATCGGCTCGTTCTCCACAATGATGGTTCCGTTCCGGTCCAGTATGAGACCCCGGGCGGGGTTGACCGGATCCTGGCGGATGAAATTCTGCTGGCTCAGCGGGACATATCGGTCATAATCCAGAATCTGGAGCTGAAACACTCTCCCAAGGAGGATCAGCCAGAAGAGCAGGATGACTCCCTGCAGGATCTGGATCGATATTTTGCTTTTCTCTTCCCTTGGTGACATGAGCTCTCACTTCGCCGCTTTGTTTAACCTGTCCGGACCAGATAGAGAAAACTTCCGATAACAGCGGTGTAGATGCTTCCGGCAATGAGCATCGAACCGTAGAGGTAAGGGTTGGAGTAGAGCTCCACGAAACGGCTCAGGCCGATCAGGATCAGATTGTGGAGAAACACAATCGACAGCAGGATCAGGAAGATCTGCCAGATCATCAGCCTGTTCTCCGATATCCTGTTCAGATAGTGATAGACGATGAAGACCAGGAACGTCTTGGAGAACATATGGAGCCCCCACATGTCGGTAAGGGCATCCTGCAGAAAGCCGAAGAGAGCGGCAAAGAGCAGCACTTCGGTCCGCGACTTTCGTGTACAGAGCCAGATCAGCCAGATCAGGACCAGATCCGATTCCGCACCGTAAATCTGCAGATGGCGAAAAAGAATCACCTGCAAAGCAAGCATCAGCAGACCGGTAAGCAGGTCCCTTAGATTTTCAGAGCGTGCCAAATCGGATTAAAACAGAGCCTGTTGCTGTTGTTGGAGTTCCTTAATGTCGGCTTCGGGAGTGAATTCGATCACAAATCCCTCCGCAACGGAAAAAAGATTGACGTAGGGACGGAGGTAGATCATCTGTGTCAGGACCCCCTCCTGGTGAACAACCCGGGTGATCTCCCCGATGGGAATATGTGGCGGAAACTGATTGCTGAAGCCCGATGTCTCAACGATCTGTCCGGGCCGGACGGTGATGGTCCGGGGTACATGCTGCATGACCAGCTCGTCGGAGCGCTCCCCTTCCCAGGAGACAATCCCGTAGGCACGTGTCCCCTGGACCCGGGCGCTGACCCTGAAAAGAGAGTGCATGTAAGGCATTACCTGGGCGTAGCGCTCGGTCGTCAGGATCACCGTCCCGATCAGACCATCCGAATTGATGAGAGGCATGCCCGGGCGGACCCCCCTGTTCTCTCCTCCGCTGATGGTCAGCGCATTGTTCAGACTGGTCATCTCCTTTGAGACAATGGTAACCGGAATGAGCGGATGAGCCGAACTCTCGCGGAATTCAAGAAGCTCGCGAAGGATTCTGTTCTGCTGCTCCGCCGACCGGAGCCTGCTCAGCTCATCCTGCAGCAGTACGTTCTGACGCTGCAGGTAGGTGTTGGTGTTGAGCGCCTGCCGGTAGACCCGGATGGTGGAGAGGGGCTGCTCCAGGTAGCTGAGTACAGCAACCGATGCCTTCCGGATATTCTGCAGTCCGCCATCGTGCCGCGATATCATCAGCGAGACCGCGATGAAAAGGGTGGCAACCGTAAGAATAACGTCTTTCGCATCGGCGATGCGAGGCAGTCGGAAGCGCATGCATGCAGGTTATCGGTCAGGAGACAACACTCCTGTAGTAATCGAGATTTTCCAGAATGCCCCCGGTTCCCCGAACCACGGCCGTCAGCGGATCTTCCGCAATGTGGACGGGCAGGTCGGTCGTCTCCATGATCAGCTTGTCCAGATTTTTCAACAGAGCTCCTCCGCCGGTCAGCATGATGCCCCGGTCGAGAATATCGGCGGAGAGTTCAGGCGGAGTCTGCTCAAGGGATTTGGTGATCGATTCGACGATCGTGTTGACCGATTCGGAGATCGCCTCCCGGACATCTTTTGATGTTACCTGTCGGGTCCGGGGCACTCCGTTTACCAGATCACGTCCCTTGGTGATGATCTCCAGCTCCTCATCGAGGGGTGCCGCCGAGCCGATCTCGCACTTGATCCGTTCGGCCGTCCGCTCTCCGATGAGCAGATTGTGGTTCCTGCGGAAATAGTTGATGATGTCGTCGTTCAGCTCGTCTCCACCGAGCCGGACAGACTGGGCGTAGACAATACCGGAAAGGGCGATAACGGCGATCTCGGTGGTTCCTCCTCCAATGTCGACGATCATGTTGCCGACCGGCTCGTGGACGTTCAGGCCGATTCCGACCGCCGCGGCCATCGGTTCATCCACCAGATAGACCTCCTTTGCCCCCGCATGTTCGGCACTGTCCCGCACCGCGCGCCGCTCCACTTCGGTAATTCCGCTGGGAACGCAGACGACCATCTGGCGGGTGGTTGAATACCACTTTTTTTTCACATTCTTGATCATGCCGCGGATCATGTGTTCGGCAACTTCAAAATCGGCGATCACACCATCACGCAGCGGACGGACGGTCCGGATGTTCTTGTGGGTCTTTTCGTGCATGAGCTGGGCTTCGTGGCCGATGGCGACGGGCTGCCCCTGGTTGTTGAGAGCCACGATGGAGGGCTCATTCAGTACAATACCCTTTCCCTTGGAGTAGATCAGTGTATTGGCGGTACCGAGGTCGATGGCAATGTCGGTATAAAGAAAATCAAACAATCCCGGTTTTGTCTCTTCCCGGGCTTTTCCGTTCAGACTGGTTTTTCTCTGAGTGGCGGTGTCGGTGGTCAGCATAGTTCCCTGATTAAGAAATTCGGGCTAAAAATACAATTTTACGCTTCTATTTGCGAATAGAAGATGGCTAAGAGGACGGTTTTTTTGGGGATAGGATCCACGCGGGACGGGGGGAATTTCCCGGCGGCCGAGGCCTGTTCAAGACCCTTTATACAGTCCTGCGCTTGAACAGTTTCCGGCCTTGGTGAAATGTTCGTTCAGGCGATGGACGTGGAGAGATCATGCCCGGGGCCTCGATCTTTATTCCAATTTCAGGTCCGGAACTGGAACAACGCCTGAGGCATGTGGACACATCCTACCCGGGGGCCTCGATCTTTAT
>CAYTTA010000008.1:0-30469 GCA_964440655.1 uncultured Balneolaceae bacterium | reverse complement strand
TGGAACAACGCCTGAGGCATGTGGACACATCCTACCCGGGGGCCTCGATCTTTATACCCTCCCCGTCCCGGAATGGAAACAAGTACAGAAGACGAAGCTGTCTGCCCATCTTGTTCTAGTGGCGGAAGTGTCGTCTTCCGGTAAAGACCATGGCCAGCCCAAGCCGGTCGGCCGTTTCGATCACCTCTTCGTCCCGGATGCTCCCCCCCGGCTGGATCACTGCACGGGCGCCCGCTTCGGATGCAGCCTCCACACCATCCGGAAAGGGGAAAAAGGCATCGGATGCCACAACAGAGCCTTCAAGGGAGAGTCCTTCTTCCCTGGCTCTGCTCACGGCCAGTCTTGAACTTCCTACCCGGCTGGTCTGTCCGCTGCCGATCCCCACTGTCTGTCGGTTTTTGACATAGACAATCCCGTTCGATTTCACATGGCGGACAATTTTCCAGGCGAAGAGAAGATCCTCCAGTTCATCTGGATCCGGCGAACGGCGGGTGACGGTCCGGAACTCTTCCGCAGGCTGACCGGACAGGTCGCTTACCTGTAGGAGCGCGCCGCCCAGAATGGATCGGAACTCGAGCGGGGGCTCGGATGCGGAAGGCCAGCGGAGGATGCGGACCAGCCGGCGGTTCTTCTTCTGCCGGAGCAGTTCCAGTGCCTCTTCACTGAAAGAGGGAGCCATTACGATTTCGGTAAAAATTCCGTCAATCTCTTCGGCTGTGACCCGATCCAGCGGCCGGTTGACGATCACCACCCCGCCGAACGGGGAGGTCTGGTCTGCCAGGAACGCCTTCTTCCAGGCATTGGAGAGCGATGCGGGATCGGACGCAACACCGCAGGGCACCGTATGCTTGAGAATGGCGACGGTGGGCTCGGAATCCTGAAACTCGCTCATGAGCCGGAGTGCGGAATCCATATCAAGGTAGTTGTTGTAGCCGGGCTCCTTGCCATGGAAGGGCTCATACCATATTTGGGGTGAGCCGTAGAGGGCAGCAGGCTGATGGGGATTCTCCCCATATCGGAGCGACCCGCCCTGCGGAAGCGAGACGCTCCACTGTCCGGGAAGTTCCTCCCCGTTCAGGTTGCCGAAATAGCCCGAAATGGCCACATCATAATCGGCTGTATGGCAGAATGCAGTCCCTGCCAGACGGCGCCGGGTTTCAAAGGAGACAGCACCCTGCTCCCTGAGTTCATCCAGAAGTCCGTCATATTGGGACGGGTCGGTGAGCACACAGACATGGGCGAAATTCTTGGCCGCTGCACGAATCATGGTCGGCCCTCCGATATCGATCTGTTCCACTGCTTCGGCAGGTGTGACACCCTCACGGGAGATGGTCTCCTTGAAGGGATAGAGGTTCACAACCACCAGTTCGATCGGTGTGATGTCCAGTTCTTTCAACTCCTTCAGATCGGATTCCAGACTTGTGCGGGCGAGGATTCCTCCATGAACAGCCGGATGAAGAGTCTTGACCCTGCCGTCAAGACACTCCGGAAAGGAGGTAATTTCAGAGACATCCCTGACAGGAATTCCCGCTTCACGGAGTACATGGGCGGTGCCGCCGGTGGAGATCAGTTCAACGCCCCGTTCGGAGAGTTCCTTCGCAAAGGGAATGAGTCCGGTCTTGTCCGATACGGAGAGGAGTGCACGGCGGATCGTGAGCGGAGAGGTGGGGAGTGTCAAGGATTGTGATGTTGAAGATGAATCGGATAGTTGTGCCAATGGTCTGTTTTTTTCAGTTGCCGGAATAGTAAGGTCGCTCTTCAGAAGCTGCTGTATCACCTCGGGCAGGAGCCGGTGCTCTTCCCTGAGAACGCGCCGGGCCAGGGTGGCGGGGGTGTCGTCCGGTAGTACCGGCACTTTTCTTTGTGCCAGGATGGGGCCGCGGTCATACTCCTCATCGACAAGGTGCACGGTGCAGCCCGACTCGGTGTCGCCGGAATCAATCACCGCCTGGTGGACCCGCATTCCATAGAAATTTTTCCCCCCGTAGCGGGGAAGAAGAGAAGGGTGGATGTTGATGATCCGGTCGGGCCAGGCCCGGAGGACCTTGTCCGGGATCAGAAAAAGGTAGCCTGCCAGAACGATCAGATCCGGATTCCATCGGTGCAGGGGCTGAAGAAGTGCGTCGGCAAAGTCGTCCGGATCCGTGTAGCGGGTTGGTTCAATCACTTCAACAGGGATACCTGCTGCTTCGGCGATCCCGATCGCTCCGATTCCGGGCTTGCCGGCGATAAGGCCTGCGATCCTGCCCTCAATTTTCCCCTCTTGCACCGCGTGCAGAACCGCCTGGAAATTACTCCCCGTCCCCGAGGCAAAAACGACAATTTTTTTCAAGATTCCCGCCTTATGTGTGCCAGAAATACCGCCAGGCGCCAAGATACGAAATGATCGGTATCGAAGTCATGGAGGAGTTGCCTGATAAGAAGTGTCAGATCATGGGGGCGATGCGGTGAGTGCGGGCGATGCGGTGAGTCCCGGCGAGGCGCGAGTCCGGAGGAAGCGGCTGATCAGGAGGAAGTGGATGATCAGAATGAACCGGCTGATCAGGGAGGTGTAGCCTGGGAGCGGCCTTCCGGATGATCCGTCATGGAGAGTGATTCGGTGCTTTCAACCCGGTAGACGTGATAGTTCTTCAGGCTCCAGCTGATCTGGGAGATGGTGATCCGGATAACTGTGGCAATGGGGATCGCCACAAGCATGCCAAGGATGCCGGCAATCTCGGCCCCGATCAGGATAATGAAGAGAATTGCCACCGGGTGGATGTCGGCGGATTTGGAGAAGATCATGGGCTGGAAGAGGACGTTGTCCAGAATCTGGACCATCAGGACCGCTGTAAGACTTGGAACCACAAGGGTGAAATCCCCCGTCTCGATGATTGAGATGATAAACGAAAGGATATAACCCAGAATCGGCCCGAAATAGGGAATGGTATTGGCCACCCCGATAGCCACACCCACGGAAGCGGAGTTGGTCATTCCTGAAATGGAGAGAAAGACCCAGGAGAAAAAGGCAACCAGTGAGCTCTGCAGAAGGACGCTGCGGAAGTAGACCCCCAGACTTCGCTCGATCTTGTCAAGCAGAGTAAGAGTCGTCTCGAAATATTTGTTGGGAACCAGCTGAAGCAGGTCGCGGCGGATCTTCCCTCCATCCTTAAGAAAGAAGAAGGTGGAGAAGGGGATGACCAGAAGTGCATAGAAGAGGTTGGTGAAGATCCCGATCAAATCGCTCATGATATTCTGGATCCTTCCCGCATCGAAAAGGTTTTCCGAGAGCCTCGTAAGGTTCTCCTGCAGGAATCCCGGCGTCAGAAAATCAAAATGCTCGATCAGCTGCTGTTCAATCTTGGTGGCGATCAGACGGATGTTCTCCATATTGAGCTGACCGGCAAGTGCCGCCATCTGATTTGCTATGATGGGGATGATGCTGGTGGAGATCCAGACGATGACCAGTATGACGGTCGACAGCGTGAGAATGATCGCAAGGGTACGGTTCATGCCGGCCGCCTGCATGCGGCTTACGAGGGGGTCAAGCAGATAACTAAGAAGAACCGCGATAACCGCGTAGGCAAAAAGAATGCTGAAGTTGTAGAGGATAAATACCAGAAGTGCGAGCGCCGCAAGAGTGCTCACAAAACGGGCGATCTTCTCAAGTGTTATGTTCTTGAACATTCAGCCGGTCGAGGATGTCGGGCAGTGCCTCATGAATCGTTTCGAACGTGAATCCCTTTCCCTGAAGCCAGGCCGCAATTTTCTGTCTGCGCTTGTTCGGATCCGCCTCCCGGGAGAAATGAGCACGCCTTTTCAGAGCCAAATCTACACAAATCTTCTTCAGCTCCAAATGGTTGGCCAGAGTGTCGACGATCGGGTCGATGATTCGGGGAGGAATCCCTTTCCTCTGGAGCTCATTCCGGATCTTGAGAGGTCCCCATCCCCGGAACCGGAGCTGATCGGAGGCGAATTTCCTCGCAAAAAGCGCATCATCCAGATAACCCTTCTCCTGCAGCTCCTCCAGAACGGAGTGTATGGCATTTTCCGGATGTCCTCTCTGCTTCATTTTCTTCCGGAGCTCCCCCCGGGAGTGGTCCCTTCTGGAGAGAAGTCTCAGTGCGGTTTCCCGCACCTGTCCGAGATCCTCTTCCCGGCTGATCTGCTCAAAAAGTTCTTCCGTGATCTCGCTCCCGCGGGTGAGGCCGAACCGAAGCAGGGTGGAGGCGGAGACCCCGAGGAGAAACTCCCCCTCATGAAAGAGGGAGATCCTGTCGGGATTTCTTTTCTGTGGGATCAGGGCCGTGATCCGGACGGGCAGCCGGATGCCGCCCGACCGGATGCCGGAGCCGGACCTGCCGCTCCGTTCACTCATCTTCGGCTCCGACCCCTGCCTTTTCGTCCGATGCGATTGTCAGCTCATCCTCCGGAGTGAGCTGCCGGCGGATCTCCTCCTCGATCTTCCGGGTGAGCGCCTCATCCTCCTCCAGAAACTGGAGTGCCGCATCGGTACCCTGTCCGATTGGTTCTCCGTCGTGACGGAACCAGCTGCCCCTCTTCTCGATGATGTCAAACTCAACGGCAAGGTCCAGAATCTCCGCAAGGCGGGAGATCCCCTTTCCATACATGATGTTGAACTCGACCGTCTTGAAGGGAGGTGCCACCTTGTTCTTGACCACCTTCACCCGGGTCCGGCTCCCCATCACCTCATCCCCCTTCTTGAGGGCCCCGATTCGGCGGATATCCATCCTCACGGAGGAGTAGAACTTCAGCGCCCGGCCACCCGATGTGGTCTCCGGATTGCCGAACATGACACCGATCTTGTCCCGGATCTGGTTTATGAAAATGCAGGCGGTCTGGGTCTTGTTCACGATCCCTGTTATCTTTCTCAGAGCCTGGGACATGAGGCGTGCCTGCAGACCGACGTGGGAATCTCCCATCTCCCCCTCCAGCTCGGCACGGGGCACCAGAGCGGCAACCGAGTCGATGACGATGACGTCCAGGGCCCCGGAGCGGATCAGGGTTTCGGTGATCTCAAGGGCCTGCTCACCACTGTCGGGCTGTGAGATGAGCAGCTCCTCGGTCTTGATGCCGAGGGCTTTCGCATAGCGGGTGTCAAAGGCGTGTTCGGCATCGATGAAGGCGGCGTACCCTCCTGCTTTCTGCGCCTCGGCAATCACGTGCATGGCCAGGGTCGTCTTCCCGCTCGCCTCCGGTCCGTAGATCTCGGTGATCCGACCGCGCGGGATCCCTCCCACGCCCAGAGCGTGGTCCACCAGGATGGATCCGGTGGAGATGGCCGGAATCGGTTCGGCCGGCCCGTCGCCCAGTCGCATGATGGTTCCGCTGCCATGTTGTTTCTCAATCTGTCCGACGGCGATTTCGAGCGATCTGAGGCGGTCGTTGCTGTTTTTGGAATTCGTTGAAGACATGGTATCGGGTTTGGTGAAGGAATGAGAATAAGGGTTCGATGCAGCCCCGGGGGTATATGTTCGATGTATGTATGATACAGGTTTGCCCGTATACTTACGAATATTTTTTTGATATTCCCGAAGGTTCCGCACGGCGGGTCCGGCAGGTCCTGGTGATGCGGAAATCACTTAAAAAAATGGTGTGACGATGCGTTTGCTGATTGGGGAAAGCGGAGCGACCAAAACCGAGTGGGCCTGGATCCGGAACGGCAAGCCTCTGTTTCTGACCTCTTCCGGACTTCACCCGGCCTGGTTTGATCCCGGGAAGGTGACCGCCGAGCTGAAGCGCATTCTGGGAGGGATCGATCCGGTCCGGATTCTCTTTTATGGAGCCGGATGCTACTCGGAGGATGCAGCGCGTCCGGTGCGGGAGCTGCTGGAGCAGCTCTTTCGCGGGGTTCCGGTGCAGATTCATGACGATCTGGAGGCGGTTGCGCACGCTTTTCTGGGCAGGGATGAAGGGGTGGCGGGAATTCTGGGAACCGGTTCCAATTCCGGTCTTTTCCGCGGCGGGACCCTGCTCCGGAATGTACCCGCTCTGGGGTATATCCTGGGGGATGAAGGGAGTGCCGCCGATATCGGAAAGAGGATCCTTCGCCGGGTGCTCCGGAAGGAGTCGGGACCCGAGGCAGAAACGTATCTCCGTTCCCGGCTGGGGGAGATGGAGTACTCCGAAGTGATCAGGGAGTTCTACGGGGCGGAGCGGCCCAGCTACTTCCTGGCCAGGATCGCCAAGGATGTGCTGGAAGGGGAGTACCCGAAGGAGATCCGCTCCCTGATTGAAGAGAGTTTTCACTCCTTTGTGGAGGCCCATCTGAAGAAATATGAAGGCTTTCCCCAAATTCGTGTGGTCCTCTCCGGGGGAGTGGCTGTCCACCATCAGGACGTTCTTCGCGATGTGCTGCAGCGACACGGTGTGGAGGATGCCACGATATCCGGAGGGCTGATCAGCGCCCTGGCACGTCGCTGCATCCTGAATTTCGAACAGGGTGAACCCTGAATGCCCGGAAGCGCCGGCACTGAATCCCTCAACTTTCCACGAAGGAGAAAACCTTGAAACTGGTGGATACCCACTGCCATCTCTATCTGGAGCAGTTCCGTGAGGACCTGGGTGAGGTTCTGGAGCGGGCGGCCGCCAGCGGGGTGGAGCGAATCTTCCTTCCTGCGATCGACCCCGGCTCCCTGGATCAGATGGAGCGGCTGGATCATCCGGCGATCACTTTCCATCCGATGATCGGAATCCATCCCTCATCGATCCGGGAGGGTTTCCGGCTCGACGAGGAGTGGCTCTATGAAACCGCCTCGCGGCAGGAGATTGTCGCCCTCGGAGAGACCGGTCTGGACTACTACTGGAGCCGGGATTGGATCGGGGAACAGAAAAAAAGCCTGAGAGTGCACTGCCGGATTGCACGCGATCTCGGCAAGCCGGTGGTTCTGCACAGCCGTGAGAGCAACCGGGATCTTCTTGATCTGATCGAATCCGAACAGGATGGCACCCTTTCCGGCGTCTGGCACTGTTTCACAGGGAGTCTTGAAGAGGGAGAGAGGGCTCTCGATCTGGGGCTTCTTCTCGGCATCGGCGGAGTGATCACCTTCAGGAACGCCGGGGTTGACCGGGTGGTAGCCCGGCTTCCGCTCTCGAAGATGGTGCTGGAGACCGATGCTCCCTACCTGGCGCCTCATCCGAACCGGGGAAAGCGCAATGAGCCTGCCTGGATCCGACATACAGCAGAAAAGCTCGCGGAGCTGCTTGAGATACCGGTGGAAGAGGTGGCCCGGATCACCACGGCCAATGCGGCCCGCCTTTTCAGGGTCGAAGACCCAGGGCCCTGAGCTCCGGCCAGGCTCCGGCCACGGAGGGGTCGAGTTCCACAAAAGGGTATTCATTCCTGAGCGGATGGTCGCTCCGGATTCTCTGAAAACCTCTCCCTTTCTCTTCCGGATTCACGCCGATGAGTCTTCGAAGGGCCCGGTCGTACTCCCCGATCGGGTGTATCGACCGGATCAGATCCTGCAACTTCAGATCTTGTGGGGAGCCTCCGGCTGAAGCCGGCGAAGAGATATTCGCGGACCTTTCGTGCCACTGCCTGGAGAGTTCCACTCCGCCGGGGGATGGCTCCGGCAAGCCTTGCCGACGGTTTCCGAAGTGGTAGTGCGATGGCGGATCCATGCCGAAAAAGCGGAAAAGGGAGTCCAGAACGATCGTGGTCGCCCGCTCTTTGGACTGGATGGAGTAGCCTGCAATATGGGGTGTGGCCAGAAAAGCCTCTCGAGCCGACCTGTCACGGAATTGCGGCTCCTCTTCCCACACATCGAGGATGAACTCCCCGACACGTCCCCGGGCTTTCGCCTCAAGCAGGGCGGCTTCATCGAGCGTGCCTCCCCGGGAAGCGTTCAGAACGAGCCGGAAACCTCCCTCCAGCTTCTCCGCATCCAGCCAGTGGCGGGTCGGCCAGGGGCCGGAACGTTCCAGGGGAAGATGAAGGCTGATCAGATCGCATCCGAGCAGCTCTTCAAGCGATGCGGAGGTAAAATCGGGATCCTTCAGGGAGCGCGGTGGGTCGTGGAGCAGACAGGTGATCCCCAGTCGCTGCAACAGGCGGGCGGCCGCCCGGCCTGTATGTCCCGCTCCCACTATTCCGGCACGGAGAGTGGAGAGGTCGGTTCCCGATTCCAGCGACCAGAGCAGAACGGCAGTCGCCACATACTCTCCCACGGCACTGGCGTTGCAACCGGGGGAAGAGGCGAATTCGATGCCCTGTTCACGCAGCCATTCCCGGTTCACATGATCGGTTCCCGCTGTGGCGGTCCCGATGAAACGCAGCCGGCTGAATGGAGGATGCAGGGTGGCGGGGGTGACGGGAGACACGGTCCGGATCAGCAGGGCATCGTACTCCCCCGCATCGCGGGGCAGTCCATCAAGCGGATCGTATCGTGTAACCCGGATGGTTTCCGGCAGGTCGGGCAGAGGGATGTGCCGGTCGCAGAGAAGAAGGAGAGGCCTCATCATGCCCGATTATAGCAAATAAGGGTGAAAAGGTCAGCCGGTGTGCGTAAATTGATCCCTTCTGCCCATCTCCTCCGAGCCGGAAATGTCACCTTCCGGCGGGGATCAATCGGCGGCCGGAAGGCCTGCGGATGATGCATGAGCAGAAGGTCGGCCGACCCGGCAAAGCCGGCAAAGCCGGCAGAGCGGCCGGCTCATGTAATGCTTTCTGAATGACCGAGACCCTTTTTATACTTTTTGCTCTTGCCCTCTGCGGGCTTTTTGCCGGTGCGGAGGTGGCCTTCGTTTTTGCCAGCCGACTGAAACTCGAGATCGAGACCAGAAAGGGGACCTGGGTCTCCCGGTCCCTTGCCTGGTTCACCGAGAAACCGGATCTCTATTTTGCCACCACCCTGGCGGGGCATACGCTGGCAACAGTAGTGTTCGCCCTGCTGGTGGTCCTCTATCTGGATGAGCCGCTGCAGGGAGTATGGCTGGCGATGACAGGAGATACCGCAACCCCCGGGATCCTCCTTCTGCTGCAAATTGTACTGGCCGCTCTGATGCTGCTTCTTTTCGGTGAGCTGCTGCCCCGGGCGCTTTTCCGGTCCCAGGCCGACCGCATCATCCGATGGATTGCCGTTCCGATGAGGTGGCTCAGTCTGCTGCTTCGACCTGTCATCTCCCTGGCCGACCGGTTCTCCGGAGTGGTGGCAGGGTGGATGGGGGCCGAACGGGACCGGACAGGCGGAGTCTACCGGCGGCAGGAGATGGAGATGATTCTGCGGGAGCTGGCCAACGGAGGCGGCAATGAGGAGTTCGATCAGGAAGAGACCGAGCTGCTGCAGAACGTACTGGATCTCTCCACGAAGAGGGTGCGTGAGTCGATGATTCCGCGTACCGAGATGACGATGGTCGAGAAGAAGGCAACCATCGAGGAGCTGCAGGCTCTTTTCATCTCATCGGGCTACTCCAAGCTCCCGGTCTATCAGGAGACGATGGATGATATCATCGGGGTGGTTTTTGCCCATGACCTGTTCCACAATCCCCGCACACTGGCAGAGATCATCCGTCCGGTCAAGCTGGTTCCGCTCAGCAAGAAATCGAAGGATCTTCTTACCGAGTTCCGGAACAGCAACATCTCGGTGGCCATTGTGATCGACGAATATGGAGGCACAGCCGGAATGGTCACGATCGAGGACCTGATCGAGGAGGTGGTGGGGGAGATCGAGGATGAGTATGACATCAACGAGGAGATCGTCAAGAAAGTGGCTCCGGGAGTGTTTGTCATCAGCGGCAGCGTGGAGCTGGAGGATCTGGAGATGCAATATCCCGAAATCCGGCTGAGCAATGAAAGTGACCATTTTGAAACCATCGCGGGGTATATTATCAACCATCTGGGACGTATCCCCCATGTGAATGAAGAGCTGCAGCTGGGGCCTCACAAGTTCATAATCAGCAAGGCGTCTCCCAACCGTCTTGAGACGGTGAAACTGATCCTCGGGGAGGAAGAGTAATTGTCAGACAGAAAAAGAGTGGCATCAGAAAAAAAATCATCGGGAGCAGGGTCTTCCGGACAGAAGGGGTCACAGAAAAAGCAGGCTCGCGTGAAAGGGAACGGGAATCTGGAGCAGTACAGGAACCGGATTGATGAGCTCGACCGGCACATGATCGAGATTCTTGGAGAACGCTACCGGACGGTGCGCGAGCTGTTTGCGGGCAAGGTGGATGCCGAGACGGAGATCCGGGATCCGGAGAGGGAGAAGGAGATGCTCCAGAGGATCCGCGAGATCGCCATCGAAGCCGGTGTCGATCCCTTTTTTGCCGAAAAACTGTTTCATGAGATTATCTCCCAGAGCCTTCGTTACCAGACCTGGTCCCTGGTCGATCTGCAGAATGAGAGCCGGGAGAGTGACCGGGTCCGGGTGGCCTATCAGGGAGTGAGCGGGGCGTTCAGTGACCAGGCGGCTCGCCGGCACTTCGCCGACCGCTACCGGGAGGTGGAGCCGATCGGGTATATCACGTTCGAGCAGGCGGCGGAAGCGGTCGAGAAGGGAACGGCCGATTATGCCATTCTCCCCATCGAGAACACTACGGCCGGTTCGATCAACGACACCTATGATGTTCTGGCGCACAAGGATCTGCACATTGTTGGGGAGGAGGTGCTTCATATTGAGCACTGTCTGATGGCCCCCGGAAAAGTGAAACTGGAGAACATCCGGCGGATTCTCTCCCATCCGCAGGCCATTGCGCAGTGCAGCCGCTTTCTGGCAAGTCTGCCGCGCTGCCGGGTGGAGAGCTACCACGATACCGCCATGGCCGCCAAGAAGGTGAAGGAGGAGAATGACCTCTCCCAGGCGGCGATTGCCAGTGCCTGGGCGGCGGAGATCTACGACCTTCACATCATCAAAAGGGGGATCGCCAACCAGCCGGAAAACTACACCCGGTTCGTTGTGGTTGCACGGGAGCCTGTGGAGGTGGATCCGCAGATCCGCAGCAAGACATCGCTGGTATTTGCGACTCCGCACGAGAAAGGAGCTCTTATCCGCTGTCTGAAGATTCTCGAGGAGCACAATATCAACATGACCAAACTGGAGTCCCGCCCGCGGCCCCGGAAGCCCTGGCAATACCAGTTCTTCCTCGATGTGGAGGGGAACATCCAGGATCCGATTGTTGAAAAGGCCCTGAAAAAGATGGAGAACCAGTCGGTCTATATGAAGATTCTGGGCTGCTATCCGAGTCAATCGGGAGAAGTGTAGGCCGTTCGAAATCGGCTTGACACTCAGCTGAACTCCTGCCTCATCTTCTCCAGCAGTTCCTTGGACTTACGGATTCCCTCCTCTTCAGGGAGTCGCTGGCCTTCATATTCTACTCCGATGAAACCGGAAAAACCGAACTCCTGCAGAATGCGGAACATCCGCCGGAAATCGATGGTGGTCTCCATCCCATTCTCATCGAAATCGTAGGTCTTGGCACTGACTCCCCCCTCGAACGGCATCAGCTCTCGTGTACCCTGATAGGGGTCGTAGGCTTCGGCACACCGACCCTCTTCCCTCCGGATGCAGAAGTTCCCGAAGTCCGGCAAAGTTCCCGCCCATGGACTTCCCACCTGACGCATCACTTCGGCAACCATCCGGCCGTTGGATGAGAACCCTCCGTGATTCTCCACCAGGATCCGGATCCGGTTCCTGCCCCCGTACTCGGCCAGCCGCCCGAGGGATTCAACCGAAGCCGAGGTCCACTCTTCCGCTGTTCCCGTGCCGTAGAGGTTTACACGAATGGCGTGGCACCCCAGCCGGGCGGCCGCATCGACCCACTTGTGGTGATTCTCCACCGACCTCCTCCGTTCTGACCGATCGGTGGAGGCAAGGTTTCCCTCTCCGTCGATCATGATCAGTACGTTGCGGACTCCCAGATCATCGGTCCGGCGCTTCAGGTCCGAGAGATAACTGCGATCTTCCGCCTTATCCCGGAAAAAGGTGCTCACATACTCCACGGCATCGATTCCGAAATCCTCTTTCGCTTTGGCCGGAAAATCGAGGTTGTCCAGGGCACCGCTGCGCAGGGTGCGGTGCAGGGACCACTGGGCAAGGGAGATGGTAAAGTCGATGCGGCGTGAGGCTGCAGAGTATCCGGCCGGGGAGTGACCCGGAAGGGGAAGCCCCGATTCCGGAAGCCCGGGAAGTGAGGCTTCGGCGAGGGAGACGAGCGGAGCGGCCAGAAGGCCCCCTCCGGCGGCAAGTGCCGCGTTGATCAGAAATGTTCGTCTGGAGTGGGACATACTGTTCACATTTAGAGGAGGGTTGTGGATGCCGGGGTGCATGCCGGACCCCTGCACTTGCCTGTCCTGCAGTCGGTTCGGCGACCCTCTGTCCGGCATCTTTTCTCAAAAAACCATAAGAGACGGGGAAAAGCAAGTGGTCCGCTGCCGAATCCCGGAAGAGATTCGCTCAGGTACCGTCCCGCCCGGGGATGACAACTTTTTTCCCCAGCACATCCTCCACATAGAGCATGCCCCCAAGTACCATCACAACGACTGCCAGAGGGGTGGCCAGGATGACGCCCGGTACTCCGAACACCAGACCGAAAGCAACAATCGAGAGGATCACAACCGCCGGAGGCAGCGAGACCTGCCACTGCTGGATGAGGGGGGTGACCAGGTTCCCCTCCAGCTGCTGAACAACCAGGTAGAGAAGCGTGGTGAAGAGGGCGGTCTGGGGACCTTCGGCGAATGCTAGCAGAAAGGCGGGAATGAAGGCGGCGATCGGCCCGATATAGGGAACAAAATCGAAGAGAGCCGCAATAAGGCCCAGGATCAGGGCGAGGGGGACTCCGATGAGCATCAGTCCAACGGTGATGATCACTCCCACTACGAACATGGAGACCAGTCGCCCCTTGAGCCATTTCCACAGTGCCACTCCGGTGGCACCAAGCGCCTCTTCCACACGCTCCTCCCGCTCCCGGGTGACGATCAATGTAAGCGCACCGGTATAGAGGCGCGGGTTGATGGCAAAGAAGATTCCGGTAAACAGGACGACCACCACGGTACTGAGCACATCGAGCAGGGTTGTGCCTGCAAGAAAGAGTGTCCGGCCGGAAACGGCGCCCTGAACCGTTCCGGAAGGTCTCTGCCGTGCGCTCCCGCTATTCATCGAGGTTCCGGGTCCCGGATCGACCGAACCGGAAGTTTCCGGAGAGGGTGAGGGTGAGGAGGGTGAGGAAGGTGAGGAGGGTGAGGAGGGTGAGGAGGGTGAGGAGGGTGAGGAGGGTGAGGAGGTGCCGGAGGTACCGGGGGTATTGGGGGTATTGGGGGTATTGGGGGTGTCGGAAGAGTCCCTGTCCGGATCTTCCTGTTCACTCTCCAGGAGGTTGTCCGGAAGGAGATCGGAACCTACGGGAAGCCCACGGATGCTCTCCTGCACACGGGTGATCTGCTCAGGCAGTTTGTCGACAAGCTCCCTGAATTCGGTCCGGATCTGGGATCCGAACAGGAAGAACATGAGCAGGTTCAGCAGCAGGGCGATGAGACAGACCGTCGTGATCGCCCACCCCCGGGAGAGGGGAAGAAACCGGCGTATCCCCTCCGCCAGCCCGGTCAATATGACCGCTATGATCACACCGCCGAAAGCGGCAAGGAGGGCGTCCCGGATCTGCCAGACAAACAGGGTTGCCATCAGAATGGCCAGCACCACCAGGGTGTACTGTGCCACCACACTTGCCGGAACTCCTCTTCTCTCACCGCCGGGTGGGGTCATCGTCTTCTCCTGTAATGATTTCCGGATCTGTCAGCAGCCCGTTTACAGGAAAATCGCTATCGTGTGCCGGTACGTTCCCTGGCGTAGCTGCGTTCCTATCGCTGGTACATTTCCGGCACCGGCAGGTCATCTGCACAAATACAAATACATTGCCTCATACAGGTGCGTTTCAGCGGCGGCAGGTTCCCTGGACGGGTTCGTTCCCCGCAGGAGAGTGGTTTCCATTTCCTGGAGGGTCTGCTATATTGCAGCCGGATCCGGAACGAATGGGGCGCGACTCTTGAGCTTTTTACAGTTTCTTCTTCTTCTCGCTATTGCAGGGATCTGCGGATCGATCGGGCAGTCGATCGCCGGATTCAGCCGGGGCGGCTGTGTGGTCTCCGTTGTGGTCGGATTTATCGGTGCCGTACTTGGTTCCTGGCTGAGTGTTCAGCTCAATCTGCCCGACTGGTTTACCATCAGGATCGGACAGAGCGATTTTCCCGTCATCTGGTCGATCATCGGATCGGTGATCTTCACAGTGGTTGTCGGGCTTCTTACACGACCCTATACCAGGCAACCGTAAGAGAATCTTCCCGACACCGGGCACGCAGAGCTGTGAAACAGCCGGCACGGATATTACCCGGCCGGCGCTCCCTCTTCTCTCTTCTGCCGCTTCATCCTGACATATCCCGCTTCAGCCAGCATATTGCAGCCGCAGCGTTATGCCGCGCAGAGTTATGCCAAGCGTTTTGCGCAGCGTCCTGATCCGGTTCCTAATCCATGATCTTTCGCAGGAATGCCGGTTGCTCGGTGTCACTTTTATCGATCCGCTCCCTCCGGTCACCCGGCAACGGGCTTTCGCCGCTCCAGTCGTTGCTCGCTTTTCTGGTTTCAAGATTCTCCCGGAGCTCCTCGTCCGCATGCTCATCGGCCGGCCGCATGTATTTGGGTTCACGCCGGTGAATGGCGGGTGAATCGAGAGCTTTCAGGTTCTTTTCGCCCTTGTAGAAATCGCCGCCATACTGGGTGAACCGGCCGGCAATCTCTCCCGCACGGGGGAGCTTCTCCAGTCCGCTCGGCTCTTTTCGGGTATTGGGCGCGATTCGTGCCTGGGTGCGGTCATCCGCCAGATCGAATCCGGTTGCGATCACGGTCACACGCAGTTCATCGTCGAACGACTCATCGAGCACGGTACCCATGATGATTTCAGCATTCTCGCCGGCTTCCTGCTGGATGATGCTGGTTGCGGTCATGGTCTCTTTCATGCCGAGGTTGGATCCGGCGGAGATGTTGACCAGCACGTTGCGTGCCCCGCGGATGCTTACGCCATCCAGCAGCGGGGAGTTGATCGCCTCGCGGGCTGCAATTTCCGCACGATCCGCACCTGCGGCGGTGGCCGACCCCATGATGGCGGCGCCTCCATCGAGCATGGTGGTTCGGACATCGGCAAAGTCGAGGTTGATCAGGCCCGGCATCAGAATAAGATCCGAGATTCCGCGTGTGGCGTTGTAGAGCACCTCATTGGCCATGGAGAAGGCCTCCATCAGCGAAGTGTTCTCATCGGAGATATCCAGCAGTCTCTCGTTGGGGATGACGATGACCGTATCGCAGTGCTTTTTCAGTTCGTTGATCCCCTCCAGGGCATACTTCATCCGGATCTTTCCTTCGCAGACGAAAGGGGTGGTGACCACTCCGACCGTGAGGATTCCCTTCCGTTTGGCAATGCCTGCCACGACAGGGGCCCCTCCGGTTCCGGTTCCGCCACCCATGCCGGCCGTGATGAAAACCATGTCCGCCCCTTCGATCGTCTCCTCGATCTCGTGACGGTTCTCTTCCACCGCTTCCCGGCCGATCTCCGGCCGTGCGCCGGCGCCCAGACCGCTGGTCAGGTTCGATCCGACCTGGATGGTAAGGTCGGCTTTGTTGTTCTTCAGTGCCTGGGCATCGGTGTTGAGTGCAATGTACTCCACACTGGTCAGGCCCTTTTCTATCATATTGTTGACGGCATTGCCGCCACCACCGCCGACTCCGATCACCTTGATCTTGGCGATGTCCTGGCTCTGCTCGTCAAAACTGAATCGGGGAGTTTTGGCCATGGGATCCGCTCCTATGTTGTGTTGGTTGGGTATCAAATGGTTTTTCATAATTCCTTGAACCAGCTTTTCATGCGATTGGCAATTTCATTCATCACTTTCTCCACGCCCGATCCTTTTGAGGAGGCGGGAACCATCGGCTCCACGCCTGCCTTGCCGGTCTTCAGGGCGTGCATGACCAGGCCGACCGCTGTCGCATAGATCGGGCTGTCCACCTCATCGACCAGCCCTCCGGAGAGACCGAGCGGCTGACCGATCTTGGCGTCCATGCCGAGAACTTCATTGGCCAGCGGGCAGATGTTCCGGATCAGAGATCCCCCGCCGGAAAGAACCAGTCCGGCGCTCAGCTTGTCGGCATACCCGCTCTTTTTGATCTCGATCCCGGCGATCTCAAGGATCTCCTCCATCCGCGCCTGGATAATCTTGGAGAGGATGCTCCGCGTGATCTCCTTGGGTGGTCGTCCCGCGATTCCGGGGACCGTGATCACCTCATCCTCTTCGATCAGATCGACAAAGCATTCGCCATGCTCCTGTTTCAGTTTTTCCGCCTGATCGTCCAGAACGCTCAGGCCGATGCGGATGTCGTCGGTCACCTTCTTTCCGGCAATGGCGATCACCGCCGTGTGGCGGATGGTATTGTCCTGGAAGATCGCCAGGTCGGTCGTACCGCCGCCGATATCGATCAACACCACCCCGGCCTCCTTCTCCTCATCGTCGAGCACGGCGTAGGAGGAGGCGAGGGGCTCCAGGATGATGTCGGCCACCTTGTAGCCGGCTCTCTCCACGCACCGGTAGATATTCTTGGCCGCCGATACGAGTCCGGTGATGATGTGAACGTTGGCCTCCATCCGCATTCCGCTCATTCCGACCGGATCGCTGATCCCGTCCTGTCCATCGACGACGAACTCCTGGGGGATGATGTGAATGATCTGCTGATCCGGTGGCAGCATGATGCGCTGGCAATCCTCCAGAAGACGCTCGACATCATGCACGGTGATCTCCTTGTCGCGGTTGTTGATGGTGATCACCCCGGTGCTCCGGATGCTGCGGATATGGTCGCCGGCAATTCCCACGTTTACTGCATTCACCTGGATTCCGGAAGCAAGCTCCGCTTGTTCCACCGCAGATCGGATCGCCTGCACCGTCTTGTCAATGTTGACGACAACCCCCCGGTTCAGCCCTTCGCTGGGCGCCTTCCCCACACCCAGTATATGGATGCGGTCCTGTTCGTCGATCGAAGCGACCACGGCACAGACCTTGGTCGATCCGATATCGAGTCCTGCTACGATTTGTTCCTGTTCATTCATATTGCTGTCCGACTCTGGTTAACCTGCTCCGGTTTCTGTTCGTCAATTCTCCCTGCCCTATCGGGTTACAATCTGGTTCCGGAATCTCAAGTCCACCGATGTGAGGTGGGCGATCCCTTCCTCCCGGATCACTTCCCGATAGAAAGCCTGCCAGTATCGAAACTTCTCTTCGTACCGGTCCCGCCCGAAGATCAGCTTGACCCCGTTCTCGTGACTCAGCGCCACCACCCCCGCCTCCCGGTCCCAGAGAACCTCGCTGATGGTGGCACGGCCCACTCCATTCTCCCGGGCCTGAAGAAGAAAGTCACGGACCTGCCCGAATTCGCTGCCGGAGATCCGGCTTCCGGGCGAGGCAGGGCCGAATCCGTGCAGCAGCGGCAGATCGACCGCCACTCCCCGCAGGGGAGGAAGGACCACGCCCTCCTCGTCGACCCAGGTGCGGGGGGACTCGACAAGCAGTGCGATCGGGGTCCGCTCCTCCACCTCGACCACCATTCTTCTTCCCGCCTCCACCCGGACCCGGCACTCCTTCACCCAGGAGAGACTCCGGACCGACTCCATCACCCCGGCAATCACCAGGCTGTCTGCATGCTCTCCTACCGGGCTCTCCACCGCCGCCAACAGAGTGTCACTGCTTACAAACCGGTTCCCCGTGAAGCGGACTTCCCGGATCTCGGCGTTCCGCTCGAGGTGCAGTCCCGCCAGTCCCGCCACCAGCAGAAGGACCAGAGCGGCTGCCGCGGTGGGGAAAAGGGAGATCTTCCCCGGTATTTTCCGGCTGCTCTTCATCATCGTCCGGTTTTTTCCTTTCGGATCCGTTCAATAAACTCCTCACCCGATTTGTAGATGTCGCCCGCCCCCATCGTGATGACAACATCCCCCGGCTGCACGATCTCCTCCAGCCGGACGGGCAGCTCCGACTTCTCCTCCACATAGTGGACATTCCGGTGCCCGAACCGCCGCGCGGTATCGGCAATCAACCTGCCATCCACCCCTTCGATCGGCTCCTCCCGCGAGGGATAGATGTCGGTCACGACCAGAACTTCGGCATCAAAAAAGGAGAGACCGAACTCCTGGTACATCTTCTGTGTGCGGGAGTAGAGGTGGGGCTGGAAAACCGCCACGACCCGCCGGTCGGGCCACCCCCTGCGCGCGGCCTGAAGGGTCGCCTGCACCTCGGTGGGGTGGTGGGCGTAGTCGTCGATGACCAGCAGGTCGCCTTCATCGAGCTTGAGCTGGAACCGCCGGAAGATCCCCCCGAACCGCTCCAGCCCGCTTTTGATTTTCTCGAAGGGGATGTCCAGCTCCAGACCCACCGCAACGGCTGCCAGAGCATTCTTCACGTTGTGGTCTCCGGGTGCCTTGAGCCGGAGCCGGCCCAGCACCTGGTCATCATAGAGTACCGTGAATTGGCTGTAGAGGCCGTCCCGCTCCACGTTGATCGCACGGACGTTTGCCTGGGGGGTGAAGCCGTAGCTCAGGGTGCGGCGCTCCAGCTCCGGCAGAATGCTTCGTACCACCGGATCATCCAGACAGACCACGACAACCCCGTAGAAGGGGACTTTGCCGGCAAACTCCACAAATGCGTTCTTTACATCCTCCAGATCCTCATAGATATCGAGGTGTTCCGCCTCGATGTTGGTTATGACCGCCATGGAGGGGGAGAGCCTCAGGAAAGTCCGGTCGAACTCATCGGCCTCCACTACGATGATATCCCCCTTGCCCACCACCGCATTGGTCTTGTCAAAACTGTGCACACGCCCTCCCACGATGATGGTGGGGTCGAAACTCCCGTCCTGTATCACATGTCCGATCAGGGTGGTCGTGGTGGTTTTGCCGTGGGTCCCGGCCACCCCGATTCCATACTTCATTCGCATCAGTTCGGCCAGCATCTCCGCCCGCTTGATCACCGGAATCTGCCGGGCCAGCGCGGCCCGGGTCTCCACGTTCTCCGTAGCCGCCACCGCGCTGGTATAGACCACCACATCGGCCCCGTCAATCTGCCGGGCATCGTGCCCCCGGTAGATGGTCGCGCCAAGCTCCTCCAGCCGGCGGGTCGTCTCGTTGGTTAGGGTGTCCGAACCGGTCACCTTGTAACCGCGCAGCAGCAGGATCTCTGCGATGCCGCTCATACCGATTCCGCCGATTCCCACCATATGGATGTGACGGGTACGGCCGAAAACCGGTTGTGTCTGAATGGGTTTGCTCATTCCTTCTTCTCCATGCGAATTTCCATTTCCCGGACGATCCTGTCGGCCGCATCAGGCCTTGCCAGTGACCGGGCCGCTTCGGACATCCGGGCCAGTTTCTCTTTCTCCCGCAAGAGGGAGTGGACCGCCTCGCCAAGCCTGTCTGCCGCTTCCTCCTCGCTCAGCAGAACGGCGGCTCCCTGTTCGACCATCGCCATTGCGTTTTTCCTCTGATGGTCCCCGGCGACGACAGGGGAGGGGATCAGCAGCGAAGGAGTGCCGGTAAGCATCAGCTCGCTGCAGGTGATCGCGCCTGCCCGGCTCACCGAAAGATCGGCTGCCGCGTAGGCTGCCGCCATGTCATCAATAAATTTCACCAGTCTCAGGGTGGGATACTTTCCCTGGCGGATCCGCCGGGAAAGCCCCTCGAAATAGCGGGGGCCGCACTGCCAGATGATCTGCAGCCTCCACTCACCGGCCAGTACGGGAAGATGCCGCTCGACTATCTCATTGAGGGATCCCGAACCACCACTCCCTCCCAGAATGAGCAGAACCTCTCCTTCCGGCTGCAGGCCGAAACGGGCCCGTGCCTCACTCCGCTCCACTCCGCCGAATCCCTTGCGGACCGGATTGCCGGCAAGCATCACCTTCTCCTCCGGCAGATGGCGGTCCGCCTCCTCGAATGCAGTAAAGATGAGTGTCGCGCGGGAGGCGAGCAGCCGGGTTGTCACACCGGGCCAGCTGTTCTGCTCCTGCAGAAAGAGCGGTATTCCCCTCCGGGCGGCGACCCACCCCACCGGTCCGGCGGCGAATCCGCCGCAACAGAGCACCAGATCGGGACGGAACTCCCGGATCAGCCGGGCACTCTGCATCAGACTGACGGCAAGCCGGACCGGGAAAAGAAGGTTTTTCACGGTCAGGCGGCGGTGAAATCCCGATATCCAGATGCTCCGGATGGGATAGCCCGCCCTGGGGACCGCCTTCCACTCCATCCGGTCCCGGGTGCCGACAAACAGAATCTCCGCATCGGGATGCTTCTCGCGCAGGGCATCGGCAACGGCGATACCCGGGTAGACATGACCTCCCGTACCCCCGGCGGCAACCAGCAGCCGGATCGGTTTCCGGCGCGCGGTGGAGATCTGCGCTCCTGAAGCGCTCCCGGCAGCTGTCGATATGTTTGCGGCAGCGGTGCTCATTTCATCCTTATCATCCGAAATAGAATCGGTTTCTGCGTCCTTTCTGGCGTTTGGAGATATTGAGAAGAAGTCCCAGCATGATCGCGGTGAAGAGCATGCTGGTCCCTCCATAGCTTACAAAGGGCATGGGGAGTCCGGTGACCGGAAGCAGCCCGCTAGCCACACCGGCATTGATGAATCCGTAGAGCACGATGGTTACCGTGCAGCCGGTCGCCACCAGCATCCCCAACGGATCCTCCGCCCGCCGGGCAATGAAGGCGATGCCCCGTACCAGAATAAGACTGAACAGGAAAATGATCGCTCCGGCGCCGAGCAGACCGTACTCCTCGGCGATGATCGAGAAGATGAAATCGTTGTAGGGAGCGGGCAGGAAATCGCGCTGGGTGCTCTTGCCGATACCGACTCCCAGAAGGCCGCCTCTTGCGATGGCGATCCAGGACTGCTGTGCCTGATAGCTGCTCCCCGATTCGAGTGTCGAGCTGTTGATCTCCACAATCTGTCCGACATACTCTTTCAGCCGGCTCTGCCTCTCTTTGGAGGAACCGATCAGAAGCGCGCTCCCCATCAGGCCGATCAGAACCAGCGTGGCGATCTGAAGGGGGGGGATCCTTCCGGCGAACATCAGCAGCAGAGAGACCGCAAGAAGAAGTCCGGCGCTGCTGAAATCCTCAATTCCGATCAGCATGCAGGTGGGAAGCACCCAGAAGAGGATGGGGAGAAAAGCACGCCGGTAATCGCCGATATACTCCTGCTTCTCCCTGAGCAGCACCGCCACATGGAGCACCAGGGAGGTGATGGCCAGCGAGGAGGGCTGGAAGGAGAATCCGGCCACATTCAGGGAGCGTCGGGCTCCGAAGACCACCTCGCCGTTGATCAGCACGACAATGAGCAGGATCCAGCTCAGGATCACCCCGATCCGGCTGAACTTCGCCACCTTGTGATAATCGATCTTCGAGACGATGAGCATGGTGATGAAGGCGATGCAGAGCTTGACCATGTGGTTCGAAACCAACGCACCGGCCGTCGTCCCTTTTGTCTGGGCAAAATAGGCGATCGAGGAGTAGACAGCCATGGTGCCGATCACCATCAGGACGATGACCGCCATGAGAAGCCAGCGGTCGCTTCCCTGGCCCCGGGTGTCGACCTCCTCCGGGCTGGTGCCGAGGATGGATCCCAGTCTGTTATGTGGGGAGGTATAGATCATGCGAGTTCGTGAACCGCCTTTTTAAACATTTCACCCCTGTGCTCATAGCTGTCGAACATGTCGAAGGAGGCGCATGCCGGGCTGAGCAGTACAATCTCCCCCCGTTTCGCCTTTCCCGCCGCGATCCGGACCGCATCCTGGAGCGTGTCGGCTTCGTGGAACCAGGGAACGAGCTCGCCCAGCTCCTTGCGGATGGCCGGACGGGCCTCACCGATGGCGATGATGGTGTGGACCTTCTCCATGATCTGCGATTTTAGGGCCAGCCAGTCGTTCCCCTTGTCCCGGCCGCCCAGTATGAGTACGATGGGAACCTTGTAGCTGTCGAGGGCGAACCAGACCGAGTTGATGTTGGTCGCCTTGCTGTCGTTGATGTATCGTATCCCTTTGTACTCGCGGACAAACTCCAGCCGATGTTCAATGCCTTCGAACCTCTGCAGACTTTCCCGGATCGCTTCGTTCTCGATTTCCGATACCCTTGCCGCCAGGGCCGTGACCAGGCTGTTGTAGAGATTGTGCCTGCCCGGAAGTCCGATTTGGTCTTGGTGCATGATGGTCTCTTCCTCGTTCAGCTTGATGATCAGTTTTCCGTCGCGAAAGAAGGCCCCCCGCTCCACCTCCCGTTCCACCGAAAAGGCGTAGAGGCGGGGATGGATCTCCTGCCGTGCAAGCTCCTCCATCCTCTCCGCCAGAACCGGGTCGTCGAGGTTGTAGAGGAGTGCATCGTCCGCCTGCTGATTTCGGATGATGGAGAGCTTGGAAGCCACGTAGTTCTCAAAACGGTTGCCGTAACGGTCCAGATGATCCGGGGTGATGTTGAGAAGGATGCTCACATCGGGCCGGAAATGCCGGATATGGTCGAGCTGGAAACTGCTCACCTCCAGAATGGAGGTCTGTCCGGGACGGGTCTCCTCCACCACTTCCGAGAAGGCGGTCCCGATGTTTCCGGCAAGAAGAAAAGGGCGTCCCGCCGTCCGCCAGGTCCAGGCGAGCCAGCTGCTGACGGTTGTTTTTCCGTTGCTGCCGGTCACGGCGATGATCGGCCCCTTGTTGTACCAGGAGGCCACCTCCAGCTCGGAGAAGACCGGGATTCCTGCCGTCCGGTAAAACTCCATGACGGGGGCCTCGTCGGGTACTCCCGGGCTTACCACCGCCAGATCGACCTGCCTTGACAGATCGCTGTGTCCTCCCTCTTCCCAGCGGATCCCCTCTGCGTCGAGCAGGGCTCTCCCCTCGGGCCGGATGGAGGAGCGGTCACTGACCCGCACATCGGCCCCATGCCCGTGCAGAAGCCGGGCTGCGGCAAGGCCGCTTCGGGCGGCACCGATCACCGCTATCTTTTTGTTCCGAATCTGGATCATTGGTGGTGGTTCATTGAATATGGTTCATTGAAGGTGGTTCATGGAAGGTGGTCCGTTGAATATGATTCATGGGGCGGATCATCTGAATTTCAGCGTCAGCAGACTGAGGATGCCCAGGAGCACGGCGATGATCCAGAAACGGACCACGATCTTGCTCTCCGGCCACCCCTTCATCTCAAAGTGGTGGTGAATCGGGGCCATCAGAAAGACCCGTCGCCCTTCGCCATACCGCCGGCGCGTCCAGGTGAACCAGCCGGTCTGGATGATGACCGAGAGGGTCTCGATCAGAAAGATGCCGCAGATGACCGGCAGAAGCAGTTCTTTTCCGATCATCAGGGCGATGGCGCCGATGGCACCGCCGATCGCAAGCGAACCGGTATCTCCCATAAAAACCTCGGCCGGATGGGCATTGTACCAGAGAAAACCCATGCAGGCTCCGACCAGTGCCGCGCAGAAGATGGTCACTTCCCCTGTGCCCGGCAGGTAGAGGATGTCCAGAAACCGGGAGAAGTCGACCCGGCCCGAGACGTAGGCGAAGATGCCGAGGATCGCCACGGCGATGGCCGAGGTTCCCGAGGCGAGCCCGTCGAGCCCGTCCGTGAGGTTCACCGCATTGCTCAGGGCGGTTACAATAAAGACAACAATCGGAATGTAGATCACCCAGCTCCAGGTCTCTCCCAGAATGGCGTAGTTCACATTCACATTCTTCAGGAAGGGAACGGTCGACAGGGTGTTGAACTCGGAGAACTCCGGCCACCAGTAGAGAAAACCGCCCAGAATCAGCCCGACTGTTACCTGCCCGATAAGCTTGAACTTGCTGTGCAGGCCGCTTTTGTCCTTTTTCACCACCTTGATGTAGTCGTCCACAAATCCGACACACCCGAGGGTGAACATGGTAAGGACCGGCATCCAGGTATAGATGCTGTCTAGCCTCATGAAGAGCAGGGCGGGTATGAGGGTGGAAGCCAGGATGATTACGCCTCCCATGGTGGGGGTGTCCGCCTTTTCCAGATGGTGGTCCAGGCCGATATCCTCCCGGATCACCTCACGCAGTTGCATCTTCCCCAGCCACCTGATGATCCGCCGTCCCACGATCAGGCTGAGCAGCAGTGCGGTTGCCGAGGCGAAAGCACTTCGGGTGGTGATGTAGAAGAAGGCCCCCAATCCCGGCGGCTCGTAGTTCTGCTGAAGCCATTCAAACAGTGCGTAGAGCATCAGGCCACCTCCCCGGATTGAGAATCTCCGTTCTTCCCGCCAGTTTCTCTTCCGCCGGCCGGGCTCTTCCCACGGCCCTCCACACGGTCCCGCAGTGCCTGCCGTGCCACCTTCCGGTCATCGAAGGGGATCCGCTTCCCTCCGATCTCCTGCCAGGTCTCATGCCCCTTTCCGGCGATGAGAACAAGGGTGCCGGTACCGGCCTCCAGTATGGCACGGCGGATCGCCTCTTCCCGGGAGGGGATGGCGTCCCACACGGACCCGGCGGGAAATCCGCGCTCGATCTCCCGGATGATGCTTTCGGGATCCTCCGAGCGGGGATTGTCCGATGTGACAATCACACGGTCGGCATGTCGGGAGGCTGCCTGTGCCATCCCGGGCCTCTTGCCCCGGTCACGGTCACCTCCGCAGCCGAACACGACAACCAGCTCCTCCTCCCTTTTTTTAATTTCACGAAGAGTGGAGGCCGCTTTCTCCAGAGCGTCCGGAGTATGGGCATAGTCGACAATCACCACGGGCGATCCCTCCGGCCCATCCACTTTCTCCATCCGTCCCGGCGCGCCCGTCGCCTCTTTCAGTGCTTCGGCAATCAGGTCCGGATCACAGCCCATACTCAGGCAGATCAGGAATGCCTGGGCGACATTCCATGCATTGAAGCGGCCAACCAGCGGGGATTCGATCTCCACAAGGGTTCCGTCGAGCTCCAGCGTGAGCTGAAGGCCGGCCGGATCGGAGCGGGTCAGGTTGCAGCGGACCGGGACCTCTTCCGCATCGAAAGAGAAAAGAAGGGGTTCGGTCTTCCCGTGCACGTTCCTCATGGATGCCGCCAATTTTCTGCCCCAGGGATCATCTCCGTTGATGACCGCTCTTCCATCCGGCTTGAGCTCATCAAACAGTTTCTGTTTGGCCAGGGCATAGCTCTCCATATCCCCGTGGTAATCCAGATGGTCATGACTCAAATTGGTAAAGGCTGCCACATCCCACCGGATTCCTCCGGTCCTCTGCTGGTCAAGGGCATGGGAGGAGACCTCCATCACCACCGCCCTGCAGCCGGCATCGACCATTCTCTTCATCTCCTCGGCAAGTTCGATCGGCCCGGGCGTGGTGAGCCGGCTCATCTCCTCCCGATCACCAATCCTCCGGACAACGGTACCCAGAAGGCCGGCCGGAATTCCCACTGCCCGGAGGATCTGCCAGACCAGCGTGGTGACCGTGGTTTTGCCGTTGGTTCCGGTCACGCCAACGCAGGTGAGCCTGTCGGCGGGATCGCCCTGGAATGCCTGAGCAAGCGGTCCGATCACCGCACGGGTGGAGGGGACCACCAGAATGGCCGGTCCCCCTTCAGCCGGTATTTCCATGGCGCTGCCGGCCAGAGGCGCCGGCTCTTCACAGATAATGACCGAGGCTCCCCGAACCGCCACATCGGAAAGAAAATCATGCCCGTCACTTTCACTTCCCGGGATTGCGATGAAAAGGTCGTCCTTTTCCACGAGACGCGAATCCTGACGCAGCTTCCCCAGCAGTGAAGGGGCTTCACCGTAAACCCGGAGCGGGTTGCAGATCGATATGAGCTTCTCGAATGTCACTCGGTTGCCAGACTGAACATGGTTGATGTGCCAAACTCCCGGATCCGGCCCCGTACCGTCACTTTCCGTCCTGGTCTCATCCACTCGCCCGACTTCGGGAATTGTGTGTGGATGGTACCCGACCCGATCATCTCCAGATCGAGACCCAGACTCTGGAGAAGTGTGGCGGCCTGTCTCATACTCATGCCTGTAAGATCGGGCACCCGGATGCGTTCGGTGCCGGCCGCAGCCCCTTCTGTTGCGGACTCCTGATTGGAACGCTCCGCTGCCGAGTGTTCGGAAAAGCCCAGAGTGAGCCGGAGAGGGTCACGGCCGGCCGGAGATCCGGGTTCACCTGATTGTGAAACAACGAGAGGGCCCTCTCCGGTGGTACGGTAATCTATCCCCAGTTCCGATAAAAGTTTCATGGCTGCCTCTTTCTCCAATCCTGCCAGCGAGGGGATACAGGGACAGGCGCTCTCCTGCCGCTCCGGGCGGTCCGACGGATCGATGAATCGCTGCAGATCGCTGTCCAGTCCGGTGATCCGCTTGGCGATCTCACGGAAAATAACTCCTGCGGTGCGCCCGCCATAGAAGCTGGTACGGGGTTCATCCAGTATGACAAGTATGGTGTACTTCGGCTCTTCAACCGGGAAGAATCCGACGAAGGAGGCGCGGTAGGAGTTGCGGTACCGGTTGTCGATGAATTTCTGAACGGTTCCCGTCTTGCCTGCAATATCGAGTCCGTCCACCTGGGCCCAGGAAGCAGTTCCCGAGTCGCTTACCACCTGACGGAAAACAGGCAGAAGTTTGCGGATCGTCTCCTCGCTGGCGACCCGGCGGATCTCGACCGGCCGGTTCATCCGGACCGTCTCTCCATACTCGTTGGTGATACGGTCCACAATATAGGGACGCATGAGCTTCCCTTTGTTGGCAAAGGCAGCGTAGGCCTGAACCAGCTGGAGCGGAGTGACCTGGACCTCATAACCGATCGACATCCAGGGGAGGGAGACACCGCTCCATTCATGCGGCCGCCGGAGAACACCCGGTTCTTCATTGGGAAGGTCAATCGACGTGAGCGTTCCGAAACCGAGATTCCGGGCATACTGATAGAAGATCTCCCGGGGGAGCCTCATGGCGATCTCCGAGATGGCGATGTTGGAGGAGAGGGCGATCGCCTGGGCAAAGTTGACCGTTCCCAGCGGGTCGTGATCACGCATGACCTGGCCGTGGATCACCTTGCGGCCGTCAGCCGGGGTTTCAAAGAGCTCGTCAAAATCGACCACACCTTGTTCCACCGCTGCGATGGCAGTCACCAGCTTGAAGGTGGAACCGGGCTCGATCATGTCGGAAACGGCAAAGTTCCGGCGGTTCTCACTGTCGCTGGTAGCGGGCTGGTTGGGGTCAAAATCGGGGAAGTTGGCCATGGCACGGATCGCTCCGGTCCGCGGGTCCATGACAATGGCCGTGCCATAACCGGAGCGGGTCTCGGTAACCCCTTTCCGAAGCTCCTCCTCTACGATCGCCTGGATATAGGGGTCGATGGTGGTGTGGATCGAATAGCCGTGAACAGGCGTTTTCCGCGGGGCGCCCACATAGGAGTAGATCCGGTTTGAACGGTCCCTCCGAACCTGCTGAAGGCCATCCTCCCCCTTCAGAAGGTGGTTGTAATGCAACTCCAGCCCGCTAACCCCCTCCAGGTTCCGGTTCACAAATCCGAGCACATGGGATGCAAGCGAAGCGAAGCCGTATGTGCGCCGGTACTCCTCTTCAACGATGATCCCCTTTGCGTCGAGCTTCCGGATCTCGTCGTGAGCATCGGCCCCCAGATTTCGTTCCAGGATAATGTATCGCGAGCCTCTGGAGGCAGATCGGATGCGATCCATATAGTGGGAAGAGGGACGGCCTGTATGAGCGGCAAGGATCCGGCTCAGCTCCGCAAACCCGCCGGAGGTTGCACCCGGTGCATGGGGGTCGACAGCAATTGTGTAGCCGGTGGTGTTCCCGGCCAGACGGGTCCCATTGGAAGCGTAGATACCACCACGTTCGGCAGAAATGGGGATGTAGTGGATCGTCTGGCTGCTCCAGAGCCGGCGCAGTTCTTCCCCTTCCGCGAGATTAATTCGCAGCAGCTGGAAGAAAATGGCCGCCGGGAAGAGGAGAAGCAGCCCGAGGACCAGAAATTGTCGGTTCTGTAAAGGTCTCAGCTCGTCCACGTATCTACGGTTCCACGCTGATTATTTTTCATTCACGGTTCTAGGGGTTTACGCTGATCACCCGGTCGGCGGGGCCGGCATTGATGAATCCTTCCCGGCGCGCACGTTCATAGATATCCTTCGGCCCGGTCAGCCGGTCATGTTCCAGGCGGTGCTGCATGTAGATCCGGTGGATCCTGTTGTATTCATTCTCCAGTTGACGCACCTCCTGCAGCGCCTGCTGGGTTCCGAAAAGATGGCTGATGTAGAGGATTCCGCAGATTCCGATCAGGAAGCTGGCCAGGATGACTTTCCAGGGAGTGATGGCAGAAAGAGCCCTTGTTTTCCCGCTCTCCGGCCGGCTCCGTGTCCCGTAGGCAGTCCGGGAACCGGATGAGTGGCCGTTGCCGCCGATCCGTATGCCGGGAAGGGACACTGTTCCCGCGGATGCAGCGCTGTTCCGGACGCCGAAAACGGTTCCGGCTCTCGGAGTGTCGCTCCCCGGGGGGCGGACGGTATTTCGGGGGCGGCTTCCCAAGACGGTGGCCGCCATGCTCCGGGAGGTCTTCCGGTCCTGACCGGCTTTCTCCTTCCGGTTTGCCCGGCGGCTCTTATCTCCTCCGGTGGCTTTCTGTGCCTTGCTCCCTATGGTCTGTATATAGATGCTCATTCCTCCTCTCCGATCGTCTCGATTTTTTGTGCCGCCCGGAGTCTGGCACTCCTGGATGCCGGATTGGCGGCTATCTCCGTTTTGTCCGGCCGGATCACCTTCCTGACGACCGGTTCGATCGGACGGATTTCATTCCCATAAAAATCTTTCGCCACTTTTCCATCGTGATTGCCGCTCCGGAAAAAAATCTTGACGATGCGGTCTTCCAGGGAGTGGTAGGAGATGACCACCATCCGACCCCCGATTCGAAGCAGTTCCAGCCCCTCGCTCAGGGCGGACCGCAACATCTCCAGCTCCTGATTCACCTCCATCCGGAAGGCCTGGAAAACACGGGCCACGGATTTTACCGCTTTGGGACCGCTGACCACCTGCTCCACCGCGCTCCGGAGATCCGCGGTTGTCTCCAGCGGACGGTTTGCGATAATAGAGCGGGCAATCTGTCTGCTCAGGCGTTCTTCTCCCAGATGGAAAATCAGATCGCGAAGCTGCTCGTAAGAATAGAGGTTGACGATCTGATGCGCCGTGAGGCGGGACCAGTCGTTCATTCTCATATCAAGCGGACCCTCTTCCTGGAAGCTGAACCCGCGATCCGCCTCCCGGATCTGATGGGTGGAGACCCCCAGATCAAAAAGGATTCCATCCACACGTCCATGGACTTCCGGAGGGAGCAGGGTGGCGATGTATCCGAAATTCCCGGAGAGAGGGTGAAAACGGGGATCTCCCCCGACCCGCTCGGCAGCCGCTTCCAGGGCCTGCGGATCCTGGTCGATTCCATAGAGCCGGCCTCCTGAATCCAGCCGGTTCAGAATCTCCACGCTATGACCGGCCCCGCCCAGGGTGGCATCGACGTAGATTCCGGTGGGATCTGTGATGAGCAGATCGACAGCGGGTTCCATCAGGACGGGGATATGTTCATGATAGCGGGTCATCTCATCCTCCATCCGCATCATCCAGCCGGTCCTCATCGAACCGGTCGTCTCCCAGAACCTGTTCAAGCAGCTCCTGATACTCTTCGAAGCTCAGCCCGGCATCCATCTCGTCAAGTTTTTCGGGTGACCATATCTCAATCCGCTCTCCGCTTCCGATAAAGATGGCCCTGTCCTGAATACCGGCCCACTCCATAAGGTGGGGGGGAAGCGGGATCCGGTGCTGTTTGTCAAGAACGACATCTTCGGCGAAACGGAGGAAGTTCCTTTTCACCGTACGGCCCTTACGGGTGAAGCTGTTTATTCTGGCCAGTTTGGCCTCGACTTTTGCCCATTCGTCCGAGGGGTAGAGATAAAGACAGGACTCGGCGCCCCGCATCAGGGTGAAGTTCTCCTGTGCGTCCGCACTCAGTGCTTTGCGCATTCGGGCCGGGAATGCAACACGACCTTTGTCGTCTACACTGTGTTCATATTCCCCTTTGAAGCTCGGCACGGGCAGGTACGGGTTATTGTTGGCGATACGCTATAGCTAGAGTGAGGCAGGTTTTTCTCTCCCACTTTACCCCACCTTTCCCCACAATGTACCCCAAAAGCCCGCAACATGTCAAGAAAAAATGAAACGGCTGAATTGAAATAATACTGGACGAAAAAAACATCCTGATTCCGAACCGTTTTTATAAACTTTTAAAAATGATTTTCATGCCACAGCTATGATCCTCTTTATCGTTATTTTATGATTTTGGCGCACATATTTAGCATATATCAATGTGGATAACCTGTGTTGTGCGGCGGGGTGCGGGCGGGGTGCGGCGGGGTGCGGCGGGGGTGATGTATGGCGGCGTGTTGAGCAGACGAAGGCAGTGGGAGGGGAGTTG
>CAYTTA010000007.1:21679-58726 GCA_964440655.1 uncultured Balneolaceae bacterium | reverse complement strand
TCAAGCCCCAGAATCCTGGCTATCTCCTCATTGTCCCTCTCGTTGTTTCGGATCACATCGCCGACCGTCTCTCCCCGCCCGGCCTTCTCATCGTTGGTGATCCGTATCAGATACCCTTTGTACCCCTCCCTGATCAGCTTGGCCACCGTTCCGGCGGCAAAGAGAGCGATGTCGTCGGAATGGGGCTGGATCACCGCGAGCACCTTTCCCTCATGGGGGCGGCCGGACACAGCCCGTTCGATCACAAAATCGTCCTGAAAAAGCTCCCGGGCATCCTGCCGGTTTCCGTCAGAGGAGGATCCTTTTGCATTGGAGGCGGAGGGGTAAAGCAGGGAGGCAGAACCGATCAGGGCACCGGCACTCAATCCCTTCTGAAGAAAATCACGTCGGTCCATGGCTTCAAAATCTATCTTCCGCGTCGGTGAGTCAGCGCCCAGCTTCTGCCGGGCCGGTCGGTACGGAACATCTGGATGTTCCCCGTATCCGCCACCGTTACATAGACCGTCCTGCCATCGGGACCTCCGAAAGCCAGATTGGTCACGGAGCGGCCTTCCGCCATCGGTATCTCCCTCAGCAATTCTCCTTCCGGGGAGACAACTGCCACCACCCCTTTCCCGTGGCGGGTGATGTAGAGATTCCCGTCGGTGTCGCAGCGCATGCCATCCATGCCGAAATCCTCAAAGCGGATCAGAAGGCGTTTGTTGCTTATCTCTCCGGTCGGCGAGAGGTCATATACCCAGACATTCCGCTGGACCGACTCATTGACATAGAGCCTCTTCTCATCGGGGCTCACCTCGATACCGTTGGTGGTTCCCATCTCTGCCTCCAGAAGATGGGTGGAGCCGTCGGTGTCGATTCTCCAGATCTGGCCGGTCGATTCCGCCCAGTTGGGATCGCTGGCATAGATGATGTCATTCGCCCCGATGGCGATGTCGTTGGGCTGATTCATCCTCGGCTGGTGAGTGAAGACCCGGATCTCCCGGGTCTTCATATCCACCTTCAGGACATTGTGGTTGGTGTAATCGGCAAGAAACATCTCGCCCCGGCTGTTGAAACGGATCCCGTTGGCGATGCTCCCGCCCGGGAGCTCGACAAACACGGAACCCTCCCCCGTGGGGGTCACCTTTCCGATAGTGCCCTGCCGGTCAAAGTTGACCGCATAGACATTTCCGTCCCGATCCACCGCCGGTCCCTCCGCACCCCGGGTGAAACTGCCGGGCGGGGTGAGAAAACTCGTTACATAAAGCTCCTCATCGCGTGGCTGCAGTCTGCCCGGACGCAGAAACGGCATCGCCATCAGCGCGCCACCGGCCAGACGGAGAAACCTTGCCCTGTCCATCCTCTTCATGTTATCCTTTTTTATACCGGTCAGACAGCGCTTTGGAGAACTTCCCGAACCCGTCTTCCGACAATCTCGACATGTTCCGGTTTCATGGTGATCACAGCGATGCTGAGCACCTCGTTGCTGCCGGAAGCATGAATAGAGGGTTTGCCTTCCATGAGCTGCTGCACAACCTGCCGCGGAGTGATGCGGACCCGGTTCTGATCCCAGGTGATGCGCAGTCCGGGGAAATGGTTGGCCGGTCCGGGATGCACATGGGTCTCGCCACGTACGGTCGGAACCTGCTCGACCATGGAGGCGATGGTTCGGGTGCGCTCGACCCACTCATTCCACTCCGATTCATGATCTCTTTTCAGGTAGGAGTCGAGTGCGACATACATGCCGAACATCTCCTCCTTGTTCACCTTCATGCCACGACCGATGGTGTTTCCGTTCGGGCTGTGGTTGAGTTTGGCCGCCTCGATCAGATCCTTCCGTCCGAAAAGAAGTCCGGCACTCTGCGGACCACGGATCGCCTTTCCACCGGAGAAGGTGACCAGATCATACCCCATCTCCGTAAAGCGGAAGAGGTTCTCTACGGGCGGAACGTCTGCCGCCGCATCAATAAAGCTCACAATATTGTTCCTCTTGCAGATGGCGACAAACTCCTCGTGGGAGACGCTGCTCCGCCCGGCTGCGTTGTAGAAGAGCGCCATCACCGTATTCTCGTTGATTGCACGCTCCATCTCTTCCGGACCTTCCACTTCAACAATCTTCACCCCGCAGTTCCGCACCGCATGATCATAGCCGAAGCGGTGAGAACGCTGCATGATCACTTCACGTCGCGGTCCGGGGATATTTGGAAGCTCCCGGATCAGCTCCTGGTTGGTTCCGGTGATGCAGGCTGCGGTTCCAAGTGTCATCGCACCTGCGGCACCGGAGGTCACCATGGCTGCTTCACAGCGAAGCATCTCTGCGATTTTGGCCCCGACCTTCTCCTGAACTTCATTGAGTGGGGCAAACTCGGTGGCCGTGGCGTTGATCGCATCCACCACCTCCGGCATCATCAGCGTCCCGGAGAGAATGGTCACCGTTCCGCGGCAGTTGATGATCGGCTCGATATCCAGCTCCTTGAAGAGGTCTCTTCCCCCCCGCGGAGCAGTTCCGTTTCGGCTCCCTTCAGATGCTGCAGTTGCCAGACTTCCGGCACTGGAACAGGCTGCAGCTCCCAGAAGCGGTATACCGGCGAGGAGTTTGAGCATCCTCTTCCGGCTCATCATCATTTTCGTCTTGCTCAACATTTCGTGCCTCTTTTGTTTTTTTAATTCAGATGGACCGATTCCGGCAGAGAGCCGGGAAGAGAGTCTCCCCGGCCCGCCGGACAAGGCCGTACAGAGGTCCGTCCTGCAGGATCAGCGTTCGACCCGTCCGGACCCCCCACCTTCAACAAGTTTCAACACCTCTTCTCTGCTCACCAGGTTGAAGTCACCCGGAATGGTCTGCTTGAGACAGGAAGCGGCAACCCCGAACTCCAGGGCATCCCTGGTGTTGTCGAGATCAATCAGGCCGTAGATCAGGCCGGATGCAAAGGAGTCTCCCCCGCCCACACGGTCCACCAGACGGATTTCATACCGGGTGGAACGGACCGGATCTTTGCAGTCGGCATCGTCATGGAGAATGGCGCTCCATCCGTTGATGCTCGCGTTGAAGCTCTCACGCAGGGTGATCGCCACCTTGTCGAAACCGAATTTCTTCTTGAGGGAGCGTGCAAGTTCGAAGTATCCCTGCTCATCGATTTCAGCTGCTTCCACATCGGTTTCACCGGGCTGGAATCCGAGACTCTTCTGGACATCCTCCTCATTGGCAATACAGACATCCACATACTCCATCAGCGGGTTCATCACCGCCTGTGCCTCTTTTTCCGTCCAGAGCTTCTTGCGGTAGTTCAGGTCGACACTCACCGTGGTCCCTGCCTTTTTTGCTGCCTTGACGGCCGCCAGCAGAGAGTCCTGAAGATTTTTCCCCAGGGCCGGGGTGATTCCGGTAAAGTGGAACCAGTCCATGTTTTCAAAAACCGCATCCCAGTCGAGCATGTCGGGCCTCATCTCCTGAATGGAGGTGCCGGAACGGTCGTAAATCACTTTGGATGCCCGCTGGCTGGCGCCGGTTTCAAGAAAGTAGATTCCCAGCTTCTCCCCGCCTCGAAGAATGTAATCAGTATGTACTCCGTATCGGCGTACGGCATTCAGGGCTGCCTGGCCGATCTCATGTTCCGGAAGACGGCTGATGAAGTAGCTCTCCAGTCCGTAGTTTGAAAGAGCGACCGAGACGTTGGCCTCTCCTCCTCCATAGTTCACATCAAAGCTGTCGGCCTGGACAAACCGTGAAAATCCGGGTGTGGACAGCCGCAGCATGATCTCACCGAAGGTCGCAACTCGTTTCTTGCTCATTATCCGTATCTGGGTTAGAGGTTATCGTAAAATGTTAAAACAGGATTATCCCTTGTAGGAGCGGATCTGGTCAGAGAAAAGTTTCGCTTTCTCGGTAAGCACCTCGAAGCGCTTCTCTTTGATCGCTTTCTTGTCGACCAGCGCACTTCCGACACCCAGCGCAAATGTTCCGACATCCAGCCACTCATGGACGTTGTCACTGGAAACTCCGCCGGTCGGCATCAGCTTCAGATGGGGCATGGGGGCGCGCACCGCCTTGAAATAGGATGGGCCGAGCTGATCGGCCGGAAAAACTTTCACCACATCGGAACCGAGGGTGTATGCTTCCTGGATTTCGGTCGGGGTGTAGGCACCGACCATCACCGGAACCCCGGCTTCGTTGGAGACCTTGATGATGTCGGCGCGCATGATCGGACTCACGACGAACTGTGCACCGGCATCGATCGCCTCCTGTGCCATCTCTCCGTTCAGAATGGAGCCGATTCCAACAATCACCTCCTCTCCAAGCTGTTCGCGTACCTGCCGAATCCGCGGCAGGACATTGGGGATGGTCATGGTCAGTTCCACAACGGACACTCCTCCGGCCAGAAGAGCCTCCCCCACTTTCGGGAGGTCGTCGGGATCATCCACCCGGACAACGGCAATCAGTTTCCGTTCCTCGATCTGTCTGACAATTTCTTCTCGGGTCATCTGCAATGATTTACAGGTTCAGGGATAATTGATACATGGGTTCACAGCAGTCAGAAAGGCAAAAAACAGGATCCGGTCCCGCTCTGTTCTGCACCCACCGGAATTCGTCACAATACCCGTCTGGATGTGGGCGCGGGAACCAGGTAATCGTTCCCGACAGAGCCTGGAAATTTGCCACCAGCAATCTGCATGCAGGTACACATGATAATGATTTTTTCCAATATTTCATCACCGCCAACCCCTGTTTCGCCCTGATCACCATGAATCACAAGGGACAGGAGCCGGCATAAAATGGAAAGCCGGGTGTCGAATTGAACCGAATTATGTAATATGGAACGGCTCACGGCGGAATGCTGTGCAGAACGATCCGTTCCGGCGGCAGGCTGCGGGTTGACTGGACTCCCTGAGATCGTGAATCGACCCGGCAGAACGCCGGGATGCGAATGGCTCACGGTGGAATGCTGTGGGCAGAACCGGAAAAAAACCTGACCTCTCACATCATGACTCCTGTTACAGGCGAACTTCTCGGAACGGCACTTCTGATTCTTCTCGGAAACGGTACTGTTGCCAATGTGATTCTCCGGCAGACCAAGGGGAATGGCGCAGGCTGGATCACCATCACCACCGGTTGGGGCATGGCCGTCTTCATCGCAGTCTTTTGCGTCAGCCAGTTCAGCGGGGCGCATATCAATCCGGCTGTGACCATCGGCCTGGCAGCGGCCGGTCTCTTTGAGTGGTCCCTGGTACCGGCCTATCTGCTTGCACAGACTGCCGGGGCGGCGATCGGCTCCCTCCTGGTCTGGCTGGCCTACCGGGATCATTTCCAGGCCACCGAAGACCCAAACCTCATCCTCTCGGCACACGGAACCATGCCGGCGATCAGGAATCTTCCGAACAACCTGGTTACCGAAACCATCGCGACGCTCGTTCTCATCCTGGGGGTCCTCTATCTCTCCAGCCCGGGATTCCTGACAGCGGACGGAGAGTTCCTCGAGTTGATTACCATCGACGGAGTGGAAGTCGGTTACGGACTGGGCGCCCTCTCCGCCCTGCCTGTCGGCCTGCTCGTCCTGGGAATCGGGATCGCCCTGGGCGGCCCCACCGGCTATGCGATCAATCCGGCGCGGGATTTCGGCCCCCGTCTGATGCATGCCATTCTGCCGATCCGCGGCAAACGCGACAGCGACTGGTCCTACAGCTGGGTGCCGGTGGCCGGACCCGTTCTGGGAGCCCTGCTGGCGGCCGGACTTTTCCATCTTCTCTGACTCTTTTCTCTCGCAATCCTTTTAACTTTGACGGGGGCCGGCAGATCAACCGGATACGCGAGGAATGGCGCGGGAACGGTCAGCTGCCGGCAAATCAAGCAGGATCCGGCAGGATGAAGCGGATTCCGGGACTCCCCTTGGCGCACCAGACAGATCCGGCAAAACTGAACGGCAACGGCAGAGACCGAACCGGCAGAGGAAAAATGTGAATGGAACAGATCAGAAAACAGCTCCGGGAAATAGAGATTGAACTGGAAAAGGATCCGGAAGATCCGACGCTCTGGATGGAACGGGGAATCGGACAACATCTTCTGGGGGAGTACACCGCCGCCGAAGAGAGTCTGAAACACTCCCTCTCACTGGAGAAAAGCGCGCCGGCCCATTACAATCTTGCCAATTGCCTGGTGGAGCTCGATCGGATTCCCGAAGCGATCCATCACTATCTCGAGTCACTTGCACTCCGCCCGGATCACATCCCCTCCCTCAACAACCTGGCCGACGCCTATGAGCAGGCCGGAGAGCCGGAGAAAGCAGGAGAGATATTCGGCTACCTCTCCAGACTTTCGCCGGACGAGCCTCTCTCCCACTTCAACCTGGCCAACTTCTATCTGCGCCACAATCAGCACGAAGAGGCGGCGCGTCTCTACCGGAAGGTCATCACCATGGACGACACCTTCTCCGACGCCTGGTACAACCTCTCCTGGATCCTGAAGCAGATCGGAGCCAGGGCCGATGCACTGCTCACCGCCCGGGAGGGACTCGAGAAAGACCCGGAGCATGAGGAGCTTAAAAAAATGGTCGAGGAGCTGGAGAATACTTCTGCCGGAATCTGATCCGTTGTTGCGTATATTGTTGTACTGATGCGAAAAAACAGAGTCTCCCGGATGATCCGAACAGACCTCCCGATTCTTTTGCTTCTGTTGTTTCTGCTGCTCCCTCCACTTCCGGAAGCGGCGGGGCAGCGCAATATCACCTATCAGGAACTGCTGCTCCGCGCAGAGCAGCCGCGCCTCTACACAACCACAGTAGTGCTCCCGGGCCGGGACTCCCCTCTTTTCATGGCGGCTTTCCGGATGGAGTATGATCTTCTCACTTTCCGGCGCCAGCAGAACGGACCGGATGGAGAGTCCTTCTATTCGCCGACACGCGTCAACCTGGAGCTGTTCCGGCAGAACGGAGAGAGGGTGTCGGTCGGAAGAAGCTCATGGGCCGACACTGCCCATGCAGCCACCTATGAACAGACGCGTTCCCGTTCTCACTACCTTGAAGGAGCCGTGAGCCGGAATCTGCCACCCGGTGAATACTCCCTCTCCATCGATCTGCTCCGGGATACCGACGGAAGTGCCCCCCGATTTAACCGCCGTTCAGCTGGAAGAGATGAACCGGGGGGGCAGGTCACTCCCGGCAGAGCCACCTTCCGGGTCCCCGATCTTGACAGCGATAGTTCGGGCACCCTTGTGCTGCTCGCATCTCAGGAGCGGCTGGGAGACGAGATGGAAGCGAGGCTTCTCAATTTCGGGGAGTTTACCCAATATGGGCAGGACTACCTGCTGATGGTGCAGTTGCCCCGAAATGAGTCCCCATCCACCTACAGGCTCAGGGCGGAACGGCTCCAACGCGGCAGCGGCTCCGGGACGGAAGAGGATCCGCTTTTCGAGACTGAGATTACTGCGGATCGGTTTATAAGGACCGATGGATTTTACCATCCGCAAGAGAGCATCGCCCCCCGGCTGCGGTTCCGCCAATCGGGACAGGGTTATCCTGTGGCAATCCTTCCAATCCCTGCAGCCGGATTTCCGAATGTCTCCTATCGTCTCTCACTGGTCCGCGAGGGGGAGAGCGAACCGTTTCTGCAGAAAAATGTCCATTCGCGCTGGGCCGACATGCCGGCCAGCCTTCTCAATCTCAATGTGGCGATCGACATGCTGCGCTTCATCGTCGATGAGGATCAGCTGCGGGAGATGAGGCGGGGATCGGCTTCCGACCGGGAGAGGAAATTTCGTGAATTCTGGGCACGCAGGGATCCCACCCCCGGAACGGAGTTCAATGAACTGATGACGGAGTACTACCGACGGATCGATCAGGCCTGGCAGCTCTTCACCACTCCGGAACAGATCGGATATGAATCCGATCAGGGTCGTGCCCACATCCTCTACGGTCCGCCGGACCGGAAAGAGAGGATCTACCCGACCAACAGCCCCACCCGGGAACTGTGGTACTATCCGAACCGGACTCTTGTTTTCGAGGCCACCTCCGGGTTCGGCAACTTCCGACTTGTAGACAGCGGTAGATGATTCCTGTTATCGCCATCACCATGGGGGATTACAACGGGATCGGACCCGAGGTGATCCTCAAGGCCCTGCCTTCGATCGACCGCCGCCTTTCGATTCCCGTGGCGATCGGTCATGAAGAGGTGTTTCGCCACTACGCCCGGCTGCTCGGACTGCCGGTGGAGATCCGCCGGATAGAGGAGAACCACCTGGTGGAAGGGATCCGTCGGCTGCAGGAGGAGCAGCGACCGATGAAAACACTCCGGGCAGAAGAAAGTCCCTTGCAGCTTCCGGTTCTCCCATCCTCTCCGGAGAAGCGGTTGGAGCCGAGGCCCGGCCGCGAAGAACCCGACGCCGGCAAAGCAGCCATGCTTGCCGTGGCAAAAGCGATCGATCTCTGTCTGGACGGAGAGGCGGACGCGATGGTGACCGCCCCGATCTCCAAAAAGACGATCCACGAAGCGGGGTATCCCTTTCCCGGCCATACAGAGTTTCTTGCCGACCGCACCGGCACCCGGGAGTATCAGATGATCCTTGTGACTCGTACGCTCCGTGTCGCACTGGCCACCATTCACATTCCCCTTGCCTCCGTACCGGATGCCCTGAACCGCTCTCTGCTTGAAAACCAGCTGAACCTTCTGAACCATACCCTGATCCACGATTTCGGTATCGAAAAACCCACCATTGCCGTTCTTGGTCTCAATCCTCATGCAGGAGACGGAGGAGTGCTGGGCCGGGAAGAGGAGAATCTGATACAACCGGTTCTCCGGACCATGAACGAACGCGGAATCGTGGCCGACGGGCCTTTTCCTGCAGACGGATTTTTTGGAAACCGCTCCTGGGAGAGGTACGATGCCGTACTGGCGATGTATCACGATCAGGGACTGATCCCTTTCAAGACGCTCTCTTTCGGGGCGGGTGTCAACTTCACCGCCGGTCTACCCATCATCCGCACCTCCCCCGATCATGGAACCGGATTTGATATTGCCGGGTCCGGGCGCGCTTCAGAAAAATCGTTTCTAGCCGCCTATGAACTGGCGGTTTCGATGGCGCAGCACCGCATGAGGCGGATTGGGGAGAAGGGAGGCAACCATCGAATCTAGAATATCCGTTAAGATGACCCTGAACCCGGATTCCTTCCGGAAGAGCCCGATCTACTCGGCTCTCACCCGGATCTACGATGCTGTGATGGAAGAGGTGGACTACGAGTCCTGGGCCGACTACATCGATGACCTCATCCAGACCCACGCTCCCGGCGCCCGGGAGATCCTGGAGCTGGCGTGCGGAACAGGAACGGTCGCCCTGCTGCTTGATGAACTGGGCTATTATTCCATCACCGCTACGGATATCTCCCCGGAGATGGTCGGCAGAGCCGAGGAGAAAGCGCGCTCGACCGGATCCGGGGTCCGGTTCCGGCCTATGAATGCGCTGGAGATGGATCTGGAGGAGCACTTCGACGTGGTTTTCATGATGTTTGACAGCATCAACTACCTTCAGTCGGAAGAGGAGATTCTTCGACTCCATGAGCAGGTGGGCCGTGTTCTCCGGCCGGGCGGGCTCTTCCTGTTCGATTTCACCACACCACGCCACTCCCGAGAAGCGGTGCACTATCTGGATAATGAAACCGGGGAGATTCCCGGCTATCGCTACCTGCGCCGGAGCCGTTACGATGCCTGGCGTGCGATTCACACCAATGAGTTTGAGATCGAGAAACTGGACCCGGAAAGCGGCCGGGTGGTGGAAACCTTTGTGGAAGTTCATCAGCAAAAGATTTACACTCTCCGTCAGATGATGCGGATTCTCTCCAGAACCGGATTCCATCTTGTCCAGAGCTACGACGGGTTGAGTTTTGAACCCGCCGGTTACCGGAGCCTGAGAATAACCGTTGTAACAGAGTGGCCATGAACCCCGTGATCCAGCTGACCGATGTGACGGTCTCCTACAACAGCCATCCCGTTCTGGACGGAGTGAATTTCACTCTCAACGTGGGCGAGTTCTGCTATCTGATCGGAAAGACGGGAGCGGGAAAAAGTTCCTTCCTGAAACTGCTCTACCGGGATATACGGCCCGACCGAGGGCTCGTGCAGGTGGCTGAATATGAAGTATCGGGCCTCCCCTCATGGAAAGTGCCCTATTTGCGACGTCGCCTGGGTATCGTTTTTCAGGATTTTCAGCTGCTCCCGGACCGCAATGTCTACGACAATGTGGCCTTCGCCCTGGAAGTTACCGGGCACCGGAAGCGTTTTATCAAAAAGAGGGTGATGGAAGTTCTCGGCATGGTCGGACTGACCCACAAGCGAAAGGAGATGCCGGTCAATCTTTCAGGCGGTGAACAGCAGAGAGTGGTGATCGCCCGGGCACTTGCCAATGAACCGCGCATCCTGCTGGCCGACGAACCGACCGGCAACCTGGATCCGGAGGCGTCGCGTTCCATCATGGAACTCCTCAAACAGATCAACAACCGGGGGATGGCGATCCTCATGGTGACTCATGACTACAATACGGTACGCCAATTTCCAAACCGCACTGTCCAGCTGCAGGATGGCAGACTGCGCGATGTGGTGATGGTGTGACGGGAGGAAGATATCGAGACGATGATGTAACGAGACGATTTTGACGAGATGAAGGTCTGATGTTTGGATCGATCACAGCAGACATGTCAAACCAGCCGGGGACAAAGACTGTTCCTTCACGACAAGGAGAGAGACAAGGGTTTCAGGAAGTGAGAAGGGAATTAGAAAGGGTATAAAGAAAGAAACCCGGCTATCAACCGGGCTTCTCTGCTACGTTGGCTTTTCGGGGTATCAAAGTTCGTTGAAAGGAGACGGTGTCGGGCTTGCCATGCCGTCTCATCTTTCTTCTACACCTGAATACTCCCCGAAAAACGATTTTGTTCCCCGGATTGCGGAATTTTTTTCGGGATCAGAAATATTCTTCTGCTGACACTGCCTGCCCCTGTGCACCGATCCCTGACCTGCATCCTGTTGGATGACCCGTTATTTTTTTTGACCGCCGGATCAGCTAAGCAGAGTCATGCGGGCGGACTCCCCGTGAAACGGGCCGTCTTGCGTGCCACACCTTTCAAAAGCAGCTCCGGATCGCCATGAAGCCGGAACTCCTTCCGGGCACGGGTGATCGCCGTGTAGATGAGCTCTCGGGTAAGCAGTGGGGTATCCTGCCCAGGCAGAAGAAGGTGGACCCGGTCAAACTCCGAACCCTGGCTCTTGTGGACGGTCAGAACCCATGCCGGCTCGTAATGGTGGATCCGGTGTGCGGGGATCTCTCTCTCTTTCCCCTCCTCACTCCTGAAATAGAGATAGTAGGTTCCCTCTTTTGCAAGACAGATTCCCGGATCACCATTAAATACCCCGAGGGTGTAATCATTTCGGTTGATGAGAACGGGCCGGCCGTGATACCACCCGGTCCGTGGTATGATCCGCTTCCGGAACAGATACTCTTCAATCATGCGGTTTAGAATATCGGTCCCCCAGGGACCGCGGCGCAGCACACCCAGACGGATCTCCGAATGCCACTGATCCAGCAGCTGGTCCCCCTGCCGGCCCCGGGCCTGCCTGACCTGTTCACCGATCTGTTCCATCAGTGCAGCCAGACCCCCGCGTTCAAAGACGGACCCTGCCAGGAAGAGATCATCCTGATTCCCGGAAGTTAAAATTTCCGATACCGCCTCCCGGTCCTGACGCCGGACCGCATCGGCCAGCCGGCCGATGCCGCTGGTCTCCCCGAATCGATAGCTTCGGGTAAGATAGAGTGTGCTGTCTCCTGCACCCGCCAGCTCTTTCCCCTGCTCCTCCGGTGGCGGGAGGGATACTCCGGCCGCCGCCCCGTACCGGTTCAGGAACTCAAGCACTCCGGATGAAAAATAGTTGCCCGTTTTTCGGCAGATGTCACTCAGCACCGCACCCGCCTCTACAGAAGCGAGTTGATCCTTGTCTCCGATCAGAATCAGACGCGCTCCTCTTTCCAGATGGCGCAGAAGACTCTCCATCAGGGCGAGATCGATCATCGACGCTTCATCCACCACAATGAGATCGTAGGGAAGTCTCTCCCTTTCAACAGGTGGAAGCAGCCCGCGGGAGCGAACCCTGCCGAGCAGCCGGTGCAGCGTCACCGCTTCTCCCGGCATTCGTGCAGCTGCCTTTCCGGTCGGTGCGGCGAGGGCAATCCGGAGCGGTCGCTCCACCGCTCCCTCAAGCAGCCGAAGAATCCGGGAGACGGTGGTGGTCTTTCCGGTACCGGGTCCGCCGGAGATGATGAGCAGCCGGTTTCTGAGTGAAAGTGCAGCTGCCGTTTTCTGCCAATTCACCTCACCGGTGGTTGTCTCGGGAAAAAGTTCTCGGAGCAGTCGGGCGGCTTCCGAAGGATTGTAATCTTCCAATATTTCGGAAGAGAGCCTTTCAAGTTCTTCTCTTACATACTCTTGCATACGGTAGTGCTTCCGCATGTAGAGATAGCTGCCTTCCACCACGAAAGGGGAATCATCCAGGGGCCCGCCCACTGCCGGGTGCTGCAAGAGTGACTCCGGGGAGAGTGAACGATCTTCATCCCCCGCCTCAGGTTCCAGATCCAGAAGACGCCTCCAGCCGGCAACACTCCGATCCAGCGGCAGGCAGACATGACCCGCCCGTACAAAAAGCGACAGGTAGAGTACTCCTGTGAGAATCTCATCCGGAAGAGCGCCATACTCCTCTTCCAGAAAGAGGAGCAGCTCCTCTTCATACCTGCCGGACCAACCCTCTGCCCGCACTCTCTCAACAATACCACCCTTTGGCACTTGCCCTGTCTCAGCCATACCGCTCCTCGTTACGATCCAGGATCCGCTCAAGTTCCATCACCCGTTCAGGGTCGGGGCGGTCATACCAGATTCCGTCCGCCGATCCTTTCTGCATTCCACGAAGAAAGAGATAGTAAACTCCTCCGAAGGAGGTGCTGTAATCAAATCCCGGAGATACCGCTTCAAGATACTTTTTCAGGGCGACTACATAGAGATGATACTGCAGGTCGTAATCGGCCCGCACAATCTCCTTCTGAAGGGCCTGCCGGTTGTACTCTTCCCGGGTATCTCCCAGATGGTTCGATTTGTAGTCAATAATGTACCAGAGCCCCCTGTGGCGGACAATCAGGTCGATGAATCCGGTAAGATAGTCTGCCCTGACCCTCCCCGGCCGGGCCGCACCGTTTACAGACGACAGCCCCCCATCCAGGAAGGCCCGAAGAAGTTCCAGACGGGGTTCAGAAACCTTGAAGGTGAATTCCATCTCCCGGATCATCTCTTCCGGCGGGGTCTCCGACAGCTTCAGCTTGCCGTACTCCGCTCCCGCCACATCCTCCACCATCTTCACCAGCGCGGAAAGCCAGCGCTCCTCTATGCCCCACCTCTCCATCAGATCCCGGATGGCTTCACGGCTTTGGAGGGGGGCCCGGAAATCGAGGCTTTCCAGTTCGAAGATCCTGTGTATGAAGGTTCCGGCCGATTTTCCACGGGGAAAGTGAAAAAGGTCGGCGGGGCCGCCCTCCTGATCCTCCGCATGACTTTCCGATTTCTGATCCCGGTAAAGGAGAAAGGCCTCCGATCCGGGATAGAACTCCGGATCCGAATCCGAATCGTCATCCTGAAAAGGCTCGTCATCGGTAAATCTCCCTCTGTCCGGCACCAGGTCCGCTTCAGCGATCAGGGTGGGCTCCGGGCTCCCCGAATAAGACTCCTTCTGAAGGATGATGGATGAAAAACTGTAAAGAGTATGTCTCGGAGAGAGTACGTCCGGGCCACGATATTCGCGCAGGACCAGCTTCCGGTCTTCTGCCTCGGGAGGCAGCGGCGCAACCGGTTCGTCCTTTCCATCCAGGTATGTGAAGGAGAAGAGATCGGGCCTTTCAGCCGCCAGCATCCCCAAGCTTCCGGTCAGGGCCCCCGCAGCGATCTCACCGCCCTCTTTTATCTGGAAATTTTCATAAATAGATCTTTTAACCATATCGGGTTCAAGAAGAAGAGGTCCCATTCCGGACCAGTGGGAAACCTCTGAAACTCCCCAGAATATCCGGCACTCATATTTGGCCCGGGTAAGAGCCACGTAGCATTTGCGCACCTCTTCGGCAACGGTTTCCAGCAAGGCGCGCTCCCTGGCACTCTTCCGAGTCTCACTCTCCTGCTGCTCCAGATTGATGACCGCGTTGAAAGGTTCCTTCTTTTCATGCCAGATCTCCGCGATCCTTCTTCTCCTCTTCGGGTCAATTCCTTCCCAGAGTACGGGACAGAAGACCACCGGAAACTCCAGTCCCTTGCTGCTGTGCACGGTCAGGATCCGGACCAGGTTCTCATCGCTCTCCAATCGGAGAGTCTCCTCATCATCATCCGACGAATCGGCCATTTTCCGTTTAAGCCACCGTAGCAGGGAGGGAGGATCAAGCCCCTTCTCCTGTTCGGCGGCGGCCATCAGTTCCATAAGCTGCTGGAGGTTCACCAGAATCCGCTCGCTCTCATCGAGCCGGGCAAGCCGGACCAGCGCCTTCTCTTCAAATAGTATTTTTCGCAGCATCGGAAAAGAGCCCGACCTGTACCAGATCTCCTGCAGTTTCTGCATTTTCAGCATCAACCCAAGATGCTCCTCTTCCTTTTCACGGTGATCCACCAGGGTCGAGAGCCTCAACCCGAAAAATCCGGTGGCAAGGGCGGTCTGCAGCTTCCTGGAGCTGGCCGGTTCCAGGATCGCTTCCAGCAGATGAGTGAGACGGACTGCCTCACGTGTCCTGAATATTCTTTCCCGTGAATAGACCACCGAACTGATGCCGTAACGGCGCAACTCCTTCCGGATACTCTCTATATCCCGGTGGGAGTTGAGCAGCACAGCGATGTCTCCTCCATGCAGGGGTCTCATTCCACCATCTACATTTTCATCGGCAAGCAGTGCCCGGCCTTGACGCCCCTTCAGGATCAGTTCCACAATCTGGCGTGCGGTTTCCCGGAAGAGCCGGGGCCTTAGCTCTCTCTTCGACCAGGGGGCCGCTTCACTCAGGGAGAGAGCCGAAAAGATCCGCATGGGGACCGGCGGCACGCCATCCACGAGAAACCCCTTCTCCACTTCGGGGACCCCGGACCGCACCGGACGGTAGCGAATCTGCTCTTCCAGGAAAGGTGAGCTCTCGTGACGGCCGAACAATTCGTTCACCGCTTCCACCAGAGAAGGACGGCTCCGGTAGTTATGCTCGAGAGAATAGCAGTGTTGGTCTGGAACACTTTGCCTTGCAAGGATATAGGAGTAAAGATCCGCTCCCCGGAATGCATAGATCGATTGTTTCGGATCCCCGATCATCATCAGAAGGGTTCCGGCATCACCGGCCGGATAGATCCGGTCGAGAATACGGTACTGAACCGGATCGGTATCCTGAAACTCATCAACCAGTGCATAGGGAAATCGTTTGCGAATCCGGCATGCAAGCTCCTCCCCGGTCCGGGGATCGGCCAGTGCAGTGTCGAGTCGCTCCAGCAGATCATCGTATGTCAGAGTCGGGGAGAGTGCACTTTTCTGCTGCCTGAGCTTCCGGATCTCGCAGGCGGCATCGGAGTAGAAACGGGTGATGGCCCGCGGCACCTCCGCCCTTGCTTTTTCGTACTCCTCACAGAGATCGAAGAAGGGGTGCCTGGGAAGGCGGCTCCCTCCTTTTCGCAGATTTTCCGGAAACCAGGAGGGGAGAAAAAATTTCATCCTGTCAAACCCGAGCTCATCGTGAGGCGACCCGGAAAGGAAACGGCTCATCGCCCGGATCCGTGAGCCCACAAAGCGCGAGGTCATTCCCCGGACGTCGGACTCAAGCAGCTCATCCTGAATCTGTGCCAGTTCCTTCTCCCAGAGTTCCACCATCCGGAATCGCAGTTCCAGAATCTTCTGGAAGAGCGCATGAGGATCGCACGGCTCTACCCCCTCCAGATGGGCATCCGGACGCTCGAGGACAGGCTTCAGGAGGTCCAGCAGATCTTCGGGGGTTTTCGCCTGATCCAGAATCATGGAGAGCCAGAGCCTTCCTGCTTCCGTCTCCCCCGCCCGTTCCACCCAGAGCCGCCAGAAATCACTTGCCGCTTCCAGCAGGAGCTCATCCATCTGGACCAGTTCCGGATCCGGAGGCAGCCCGGCGATGAGGGACTCCTCCTGAAGTATTTGCCGGCAGAATCCATGGATTGTGGAGACAGCCGCTTCATCGAAATTTCGGATCGCTTCCCGCAGATGCGCGGCTGCCCACGGTCGGTCCTTGCAGAATTGAAGCAGATCAGCCAGAAAAGGATCCCCTCCATCCTGCCCGCACTCCACCGCCCGGAGCGACTCCCTGAGACGTCCCAGTATCCGCTCCTTCAGCTCACGGGTGGCCATTCGTGTAAAGGTCATGACCAGAATGCGGTCGGGAAGAACCCTTTTTTCCAGGATCAGACGAAGGTAGAAACCGGTGATGTTCCAGGTTTTTCCCGTGCCGGCGCTCGCCTCGATCACCATCCGGGGAGCAAGTTCCGAATCAAAGAGATGGAATGGTCCCGGGGTCATTTGAATATCTTTTTCCACTTCCGTTATCCCTTCCGGTTCAGATTTCGGATCATCGGCAGAAAGAGAAGTTCAGCCACTTCAGGGATCCGGACCGGATCGGGATCGGCGTCAGGCCCCAGCAGCAATTCCGTATAGGGATCCACCCGCTCACCAAAAGCGGAGTACTCATCCTCCCACTTCCGGACGGCTTCGCTCCAGGCCTCCTCCACACTTTCATCCATCTTCCGGGCATAGCAGTAGGCAGCCTCCAGGAAGAGACTCCGGGGTTCTTTCATCCCTTCCCGATAGAGTCTCACGATCTCGGAAAGGCATTGACCGGCCGACTCTTCCCTTCCAAACCTTCTCCATGCGGGATTGCCATCGTTTTTTTTCAGATTCAGCAAGACATGCGTTTCATTGAAATCCTCATCCATTTGGGAGAGAATAAGGTGACGAATCCAGCTCATAAGAAGTCTGGATCCGTTCTCTTTGGAAAAGTGAAGATCCAGCATTCCCTCCTCCGACCAGGAGCGGACCTCACCATGCAGCACTTCCCCCGAAACCGGAGTGCTGACAATACGCCTCACCGAACCGGGCAGATGGCCTTTTTCTCGGATCTGCCGGATCGACTCCCGTACGGCTGCGATGATCCTGTAGAGATCTTTCCGGCCCGGCCACCCTGCCGGCACCCGCCCTGACTGCTGCAACAGTGAAAGCATCTCCTCAGATCGCATTCCCTCAAGGGTCCAGGCAAAAACACGCTCATGGAGCTGGTGGTTGTCCAGTGGGGAGGTGACGAACACCTCCTCCTCCCCCTCTTCATCGAGCTCCAGCCGGACTCCCAGAAGACCGAAATACTCCCGGAGCGGATTTCGGTAGTACCGTTCCAGGTCGGCAAGCAGAATCGAACCGCTCTCCCCGGGTTCGGGTTGCAGCTCGCGATCGACCAGCAGCCCGCGCTGGCGGGCCGGTTTCCGCAGCAGATCGGCTGTCTCGAAATAGACCATGGACCAGGAGCCGTCGGCCGCTCCAGCCGCATGAGCAGGTATTCCGTTCTGATCACCCGCATCACCCGCATCACCCGCATCACCCTGAACAAAGCAGCGAGGAGAGAAACCTGTCAACGGTGCTGTCCGTACCGGTTTAGTGCCCTCCGGAAGAGCGTCGCTTACGAGTTGTATCCATTCATCCAGAATGACAGAGGGGGGAACCGGTTCATCATCCTTCTGATTCCGTCCCACGTAGCTGGAGTAGTGAACCTCTCCGGCCGCCATGACCGACTCCAGAAAGAGATTCCGGTCTTCCCGTTTCCGGTCCCGCTCGCCCGGACGCACCGTCCCCGCCATCAGGTCATAATCCGGGCGGACCGGACGCCGCGGGAAGAGCTCTTCGTTCAGCCCGAGAAGGGCGACCACCCGGAAGGGAATGCTCCGGACCGGGACCATGGAGTGGATGACCACTCCCCGGGTAAAGGAGGAGCTGCCGCTTGCGGTCGACTCCAGTTGCTCCTCCAGAGCGGTCCGGATCAGTCCGTACGGGATCTTGCCCGACACCCCCGCGGAATGTATCTCCCGGACCAGCTGCCGGACAAGCAGGCGGATCTGCTGGACTTCCGATTCACGGGAGCTTCCCCGGGGAAGAAACGAGCCGATCCATCTGTTCACAACGGCCTCCCACTCCTCCGCCGTCCTGTCGTCTTCGATATCCCGGCGCACCTCATCCAGAAGACGGAGAACCTTTTGAAGAATCGCCCAGAGCTCCCTGTCATCCGTTGTTACGATATCGGGGTAGAGAAGCATCTCCTTGTGGAGAGTACCCGGCCTGGAGGTGACAAGCTGTCCGTACCACCCTCTTCGAAGAGCCAGTCTCCATGTATGAAGTTCCTCGCACGGCTGTCCAAAACGGCTCCTGTGCTCGCCGTCCATCCCCCATGAAACACGGTTCTCCTCAATCCACTCCCCGATCCGCAACAGATCCTGGGGTGAGAGCCGAAACCGCTCCGCCACGGCGGTCTCCCTGAGAAATTCCAGCACGTCGCTCCGTTCAAAACGGGAATCGGGAAGGGCGAGCAACCGGAGAAAAGCGCGCACAGGGTCGCTTCTTCTGTTGCCCGATCCGGCAATATGAAACGGAATACGCGGAAGACCTTTTTCGGCAACCGAAAAAACCGCCTCCAGATAGGGACGGTAGGTTTCCAGATCGGGGGTGACGATCAGGATCTCCCCGGGATCCAGATCCGGGTGCCTGGAAAACAGACCGATCAGATATTGATGTAGTTCTTCCACTTCACGCAGGGGACTGTGACAGCTCCGGATCACGATCGATCCGTCGGAGATCAGCGAAGGGAACGGGTCCCCCCTCCGGATGGAAGATTGAACCCGCCCGAGCGAGTGATCCCCCGGGAACCTCTCCGGCAGCAGATCCACCTGCAGCAAACCGGGGTTCTTCCGGGCAAACTGCCGCAGCAGAGTGACCTGCTGAAGCTGCTCCTCTCCAAACGCCTCCATCAGAGGACTTCTCTGCCGTGAGGGCAGAAGCAGATCTGTCTGTAACCTCTTCTCAACTCCGGGACTCCCTGTGTTCCGTACCGGTGGCGCTGTCCCGGGATCCCGGTCAGATTCAAGCAACGCGCCATTCTGATCCCCCCCTTGGCTCTTCTCCCCGAAATTCTCGGGAAAATGGAAAGTAGCCAGAAGCCCGAAGTGAATGACCCGGCCCTGTTGTGCGATCCGCTCCAGAAGGCGGCGCACCGGTGGAGGGAGCGGGCCGGGGTTGAAGAGAAGAACAGGCTGCCGCGGCACCATCTCTCCGGCGGCGAGAGCATTTTCAAGTTGATGAGTAAGCCGGGCTCGGCTCTGTATTCCTTTGGTGAAGAGTCGGTTCCACTCTTTATTTAACCGACTCCAGAGATAGTGCTGCCACCCTTCCGCCCTCTCCGACACAGATAGGTCCGGCGGAGTCTCCTCCCACCGCATCACCATTTCCGGACGGTAGACCTGGTACTGGTCGAAGACCGATGCAATCTGCCGCGCAAGCTGCCACTGCCGGAGCCGGCGTGCCGCTCCCTGCCGTTCCAGCCAGAGACGAAGAACAGGCATCTTCTCCACCTCCCTCTCATCTGAGAGAAGATTCCAGATGTTCCAGGTCATCGGCATCGGATCGGAAGGGAGCAGATCGGGCAGATCGGGGTGCATCGACCGGATCAGCCGCCACAGCCACTCCGATGGAAGCAGAAAACGGAGATTGGCGGCCACCCCATTGTGTTCGGCCAGACGGAGAGTAAGCCACCGTGCGTGATCGCGGTTCGGGACGATGATTCCGACCGGCTGGAGTGGATCTTCCGGACGGTCACTTCTCAGATGCCGTGCAAGAGCCTCGGCGAGATCTTCCAGGTGGGTGCTGGTGATGAACCGGTACATGATTGCTCTGGATTAGTCATCCCCTCTTCGCGCGCCGTCAATATACGAAACGCCATGGCTGTTAGACGAATAGTTTGTATTTTCAAGCCGTTGTCTCAAAAACCCTTCCGAGTATGAATTTCTACAGCAGAAAAATGGTCAAGCCTCAGGATCTGAACTCCCACGGGACCCTGTTCGGGGGACACCTGCTGGCGTGGATCGATGAGGAGGCCGCCATTTTTGTCAGCTGTCAGCTGGGCAAACGGAACATCGTCACCAAGTTCATGTCGGAAATCGATTTTGTCAGCTCTGCCCGGCAGGGGGATATCATCGAAATCGGCATGGAGACTGTCAGCTTCGGGAAAACGTCGATCACCGTCCGTTGCGAGGTACGGAACAAATTCAACCGGCAGGTGATCATCCGCATCGACCGGATTGTATTTGTCCATGTTGATGAACAGGGAAGGCCGGCTCCGCATGGAGTCACCTCACCGGTCAACCCGTGACGGGCGGATTCCATGAATCCGACAAAGAGAAGAGGATCCGGACCTGCCGGCCCCGCCCCGGATGAGATGACAATTGATTTCCGAAAAGTGAGCGAGATGCTCTTTCATGAAGAGAAGTACATCCGGGAATTCGCCCGGGCATCCATTCTGACTTTTCGTGATTTTGCCGGGCAGTTCCGCCGCGCCCTGCTGGAAAAGGACCTTGAAAACCTGCGTCGGGCCGGCCACAAGGTGAGACCGGTGGCACAGCTCCTTGGTCTGGAGAACCTTATCGAGGAGTATGAACGCTCGAAATCGGATCTGGAAAATGCAGGGATTATCTGGTCGCCCCCCCGGGAGGAGGATCTCACTACGGAGAGTTCCCTGACCAGGTCGGCGGAACGGGTGGATGAGATCTGCAAAAGGGTGATCCTGGATTTTGAAACCATTATCAACCGTCTGGAAACAGATCGTCAATGAGCATATTGGTTACGGGTGGTACCGGATATATTGGAAGTCACACGGTTCTTGAACTGCTGAATGCAGGGTATGAGGTGATCGTCATGGACAACCTCTCCAACAGCAGTGAGGAATCGCTCCGGAGGGTGGAGCGGCTGACGGGAAGAAGCTGTCCGTTCCGGAAAACGGATCTGCTTGACCGCGAAGGTCTTGACGACCTCTTTGGCACCGGAGAGATCGAAGGGGTGATCCATTTTGCCGGCCTCAAGGCGGTGGGAGAATCGGTCGAAAAACCCCTTCTCTACTATCAGAACAATGTGACAGGTACTCTGAACCTGCTGGAAGCCATGCAGAAAGCAGGGGTGAAAAACCTTGTCTTCAGTTCATCCTGCACGGTCTATGGAGATCCGCACGAGGTGCCGATACGGGAGGATTTTCCCCTTTCGGCGACCAATCCCTACGGGCGCACCAAGCTGACGATTGAATATATCCTGAAAGAGCTGCATCACTCCGACCGGGAGTGGAACATCTGCCTGCTCCGCTATTTCAACCCCGTCGGGGCTCATGAGAGCGGGGAAATCGGTGAAGACCCGCGGGGAATCCCCAACAACCTGATGCCCTATATCGCCCAGGTAGCCACCGGGAGACTGAAAGAACTTCGTGTTTTCGGTGACGACTACCCCACGCCCGACGGAACCGGCGTTCGTGACTACATCCATGTAACCGATCTTGCCCTAGGCCATCTTCGTGCCTGGGAGAATCTCTTCGACCACCCTGGAGTGACAACCTACAATCTTGGGACCGGCAAAGGATACTCGGTGCTGGAGATGGTCCGGGCTTTTGAGCAGGCAAGCGGCAGGCAGATCCCCTACCGTATTACGGAGAGACGTCCCGGAGATGTAGCCTCCACCTGGGCAGACCCGGCGCTGGCGGAGGTGGAGCTGGGCTGGCGTGCCACCCGTACCCTGGAGCAGATGTGCCGGGATACCTGGAACTGGCAGGTGAAGAACCCCGACGGCTTCGGGAGTCCGGAATGACATGCGGTTGTCATCTGCCCACTTCACTCACGTACTCAACCAAACACAAATTCCATGTTTGACGAACAGACCCGATCCTTTCTGGAAGAACTTCTCATCACCCCCAGCCCAGTCGGATATGAATTCCACGGGCAGAAAGTCTGGATCAATCATGTCAGGTCCTATTCGGACCGTGTGGAGACCGATGCGTACGGTTCTGCCGTCGCCCGGCTGGAGACCAGCCCCGATGTGATGACCGTCATGCTGGAGGCACACTGCGACGAGATCGGAATGGTGGTCCAGCACATCTCCGACGAGGGGTTTGTCTATCTGAACCGGCTTGGCGGAAGTGACTCCACCATCGCACGTGCCCGCAGGGTTCACATCCACACCCGCAACGGCCGGGTCACCGGCGTGACAGGCAATACCGCCATCCACCTTCAGAACAACAAGAACGGCGGAGCCAAAGCCCCCGCCTGGAAAGAGATCTATGTCGATATCGGCGCGTCCAGCCGGGAAGAGGCTCTTTCCATGGTACGGATCGGCGATGCGGTCACTTATGTGGACGATCTCGACATTCTGAACGATGAGATCATCACGGCAAGGGCACTGGACAACCGGATCGGAGGTTTTGTCATCGCCCAGGTGATGAAACGGCTTCATGAGGCACGAAAGGAGCTGAAAGTGAATGTTATGGCGCTCAACGCCGTCCAGGAGGAAGTGGGAGGATATGGTGCCCGGATGATGGCCTACCGGCTCATGCCCGATGCTGCTCTTGTGACCGATGTGACCCACGCCACTGATACACCGGGAATCGACCATCGGGAGTTCGGAAAGGTGAAACTGGGAGAAGGTCCCAGTGTACAGCACGGAGGAGCCAACCACATCCGTCTGGTCGAACTGATCGAGAAGACGGCGTCTGAAAAGGAGATCCCGATTCAGCACGAAGCGACCAGCATCCGGACCGGCACCGATACAGACAGCATCTTTTACCAGCGGACAGGAATACCGAGCGCCCTGATCTCGCTTCCGCTGCGCTACATGCACTCACCGGTGGAGACCGCCTCGATCCGCGACATCGAGAACCTTATTGAGCTTATGACCGAGACGGTTCTCGCCATGGAGCCCGACCAGTCGTTCACCGTACTCTGAGGCGGATAGATCAGGGATGGACAAGAGCAGCCAGTACAAGATCTTCAATGATCCGGTACACGGTTTCATCTCCGTGCCCAAAGGGATCATCCTGAAACTGATCGACCATCCATGGCTTCAGCGCCTGCGACGGATCCGGCAGCTCGGTCTGGGCTATCTTGTTTTCCCGGCTGCCGAGCACTCCCGCTTCTCCCACGCCATCGGAGCGCTGGAACTCGGACAGCGGGTGCTGAAAAATCTGCAGGAGAAGGATACGACCCTGAGCCATGCTGAAATAGAAGGCACCCTGATCTCCATCCTGCTTCATGACGTCGGACACGGCCCCCTCTCTCACACGCTCGAGCACACGCTCATCGGAGATTTCAACCATGAGATGATGAGCCTGGCGATCATGGAGGAGCTGAACCGGGAGTTCGACGGGGCTCTGGAGACGGCCATCTCCATATTTACCGACCGCTATCCCAAAAAATTTCTCCATCAGCTCATCTCCTCCCAGCTCGATATCGACCGGCTCGACTACCTGAAACGGGACAGCTTCTTTACCGGGGTCTCCGAGGGTTCGGTCGGGATTGACCGGATCCTGAAGACCATGCGGGTGTTCCGGGGCAACATCGTGATCGAGAAGAAAGGGATCTACGCCATCGAAAACTACATCCTCTCCCGGCGTCTCATGTACATGCAGGTCTATCTGCACAAGACGGTCCTCTCCGCCGACACCCTGCTCAAGTCCATCTTCCGTCGGGTACGGTGGCTGATCGACCAGGGGGAAAAACTCCCTCAGCCTTCCGAACCCATGGCCTGGTTCCTGAGCGAGCGGCCTTCGGCGCGGAAAACGATCGGAAGAGAGATGATCTCCATGTACATGCGTCTGGACGATCACGATGTCTGGCAGAGCATCAAGGCCTGGCTCGATGCCCGGGATCCGATCCTGTCGGATCTCTGCCACCGTTTTCTGAACCGGGGTCTCTTCCGGACCTCCTTTCTGGACCGCAAACCTGGGAACCGCCTGCTGGAGAGAGTCAGAGAACAGACACGCAACGAGCTGCGCAGGAAGAAACTCCCTCACGATGATGAGTCACTCACCTGGTACTACAAGCTCGACCAGAGCTACAGCGAAGCGTACAAGTATGAGAATGAGGGAATCTGGATTCTGGATGAGGACAACAAGGTGATCGAATTCTCCCGGGCGGCGGATACGAAGAACATCATTGCGTTGACCCAGCCGGTGGTCAAACCCTACCTGGTCCACCTGAAAGAGGTCACCGTCCGTAACTGACCCGGCCGGCACCCTCAGCAATTTCCCGGATCACCCGGAGCAGCACCTCCTCTTCAAGCGGTTTGTAGAGGCATCCGTCAAAGCCGGCCGAGAGGATCTCATCCAGCTCCTTCTCGCCCTCCCGGGCGGTAATTGCGATCACCGGCAGCCATGGCTCTTCTCCAAGTTCCTCCCGGATAGACCGGACGGCTTCAAATCCATCCATTACCGGCATCATGATATCCATCAGAACCAGATCGGGCCTTTTCCGGCGGATTATTTCAAGGGCTTCGGAACCGTTCTCCGCCTCTTCAAAACGACATCCGTACGGCTTGAGCATCACACGGACAAGAGTCCGGTTCAGAGAGAGATCGTCCGCAATCAGAATGGTTTCAATCGACGACTTTTCCAAAGAAAGTAAAATTGGGTTGGGAAGGCCGGTTATGGTGCACACCCGATGAGCGGACCGCTATGCATCCGTACTGCATCCAAAAACTGCCGTACTGCATCCGTCGTGGGATCCGGTATCTTCCTGCCGGACCCCCAACTCACTCATCCGTCAATAAATGAAGATGCATTCTTTAAAGAAATGAACAAATCAGGTGAAAGAGGATTAGATTTTTATAACTATCCAGCCCTGTTTCCCATCCACCACCCTTTTTAAATTTCGCGCTCTTCACGAGCGGCTCCTTTCATCCTGCGGTAACGGACAAAAGTGAGATCGGGGTGCTCTTCACGCCACTCCTCGATCCAGGTCGTACCGATCCGGTCGCGGTATTCCGGAAACAGGGTATCGCCCCGGTATCTTTTTCGGATTTCCGTGATTACCAGTTCGTCTGCCCGGTCGATCGTCTCCCTGTAGATTCCGGCTCCCCCGATGATATAGATCTTCTCTTCCTCCTTCAGCGCCCCGAACGCCTCATCAAGCGAGCGGTAGACCTCCACGTTATCATACTCCCGGCTCCGGCTCAGCACCACGTTCCGTCGGCCGGGGAGCGGCTTCTCTCCCAGGTCCTCGAAGACACGACGCCCCATGACGATCGGATAGCCCATCGTGGTCCTTTTGAAGAAGGCAAGGTCCTCCCGATAGTGCCATGGAAGCGTACCATCCACGCCGATCACCAAGTCAGGATCGTGGGCGGCGATCAGTGAAATCTCCATATCCGAGATCTTCTATACCGCCACCTCGAACCGGATGCCGGGCCAGGGATCGTACTCTTTAAGTGTAAAATCCTCCAGCGTCAGCTCTTCCAAAGGCTTTCTGGCGATCTCCAGCTGCGGAAGCGGTCGCGGGCTCCTTTCAAGCTGCTCGCGCAGTCCGTCAATATGATTCACATAGATGTGCGCATCCACAATCGTATGGGAGAAGACTCCCGGTTTCAGACCGGTCTCCTGGGCAATGAGCATGGTCAATGCGGAGTAACAGGCCAGATTGAAAGGGATACCGAGTGCAATATCCCCCGACCGCTGGGTCAGGTGGCAGTTCAGCCTGCCGTCGGCGACATTGAATATGTAGAGGAGGTGACAGGGAGGCAGGGCCATTTCATCCAGAAGCCCCGGATGCCAGGTGCTTACCACAATCCGGCGGCTGTTGGGATTGTTCCGGATCTGGTCAATCGCCCGCTGGAGCTGATCCACCTCGGTCCGCCTCCACTCTGACGGCCGCCCGTTGTTCCCGGGTGATGTTCCTTTTCCTTCGGCTTCCGGATCCCGGCTCTCTGTCGGAATCCAGGCGCGCCCCTCTTCATTTTCCAGTGAGGGGAACCGCCTCCATAGAACCGGGTAGATCGGCCCTACATACCCCTTCTCATCCGCCCAGGCATCCCAGATATGACAATCCTGCTCATCCCGCAGCCAGCGGATGTGATCCTCTCCTCTCAGATACCAGAGAAGTTCCAGAATGACCGATCGGAAGATCACTTTCTTGGTGGTCAGAAGCGGGAACCCTTCCGAGAGATCAACCTTGTAGTGCTCGGAAAAACTGGAGAGAGTATCGGTGCCGGTCCGGTTCTCTTTCCGGACCCCGTGGTCTAGAACATTCCGTACGAGATCGAGATATGCTTTCATCTGCCTGGCAAGAAAATGGTCAGGGTTAATGTGCCGCACCACGCCGCCTTCATAGTACGCATAAGGAGACGCAATGCAACACGTCATGAGCTGCACTCTTTGCCGCACGCGGCGCGGCCGCACTCAATATAACAAACAGCCCTATAAAAGCAGTTGAAGGATCCAGGTGGCGACCCCGAAATAGATGAGCAGCCCCATGATATCCACAATGGTGGTGATGAGCGGGCTGCTCGCCATGGCCGGGTCCACATCCAGGCGCGTGAGCAGAAAGGGAAGCAGCGCTCCCATGATATTGGCGACCAGAACGATCAGGACCATCGAGACCCCCACAACCAGTCCGATTTGCCTCCCTCCGTAAAAGAACCCGAGAAAATAGCTGGCCAGCCCCATGATCCCTCCCAGCGTAAGCCCCACCAGGATCTCTTTCCCTGCCACCCGCATCCAGTGCGAGAGCCGCACATCTCCGGTAGCGATGGCTCTGACCATGATCGTGGCAGACTGGGCTCCGGTATTGCCACCGCTGCCGATCAGAAGAGGGATGAAAAAGGCCAGTGCGATCGCCGAAGAGAGCACCTCCTGATAGTGGTCAATGATTCCAGAGGCAAGCACATTGACAAAGACCAGAATGATGAGCCACTGGATCCTCTTGCCAAACAGCGTCCAGACAGAGGTTTCCCGGTAGGTCTTGCGCAGAGGAGCGACCGCAGCCCCTTTGTGAAAGTCCTCTGTCACCTCCTCCCGGGCGATGTCCAGAATGTCGTCGACGGTAACAATTCCGATCAGTACACCATCGGAATCGACCACAGGAAGAGCGATCCGGTCATATTTGCTGAGCATGGCGACCGCATGCTCCTGGTCGTCAAAGGCATTCAGCGCGACGAATGTAAAATCGATCAGACTCTCAATCCGGTCTTCCGGATCGGCCAGGATGAGACGGGTCAGCTTCAGGTCGTCGATCAGCTTCTCATTCTCATCGACCACATAGATCACATTCACCGTTTCGGCGCTGTATCCGAATTTCCGGATGTGCTGCATTGCCTGCTCCACCGTCCAGTCCCTCTTCACCTTGACGTAACGGGAAGTCATCAGCCGGCCGATGCTCTCCTTGGGGTAGCCGAGCATCTTCCGCACCTCCTGCTGGTCTTCCGGATTGAGGGAGTTGAGAATCCTCTGGGTCAGGCTTCCCGGCAACTCTTCAAGCAGGGTCACCCGGTCGTCAGGCTCCAGATTGGACATCACATCGGTGAGCTGCCTGCGGGTAAGAAGATCGATGAACTCCACTCCTTTGGAGTTGCTCAGATGGGAAAAGACCTCGGCTGCCTTCTGCTTTTTCAAAAGCCGGAAAATCACCACGGCGACGTCCGAATCGATCTCCTCAAAGAGCTCCGCGATATCGACCGACGGCACATCCTGAAGGGATTCCTTCAGGGCCACCCAATCCCTGGAGCGGATCAGATCTTCTATTTCAGGCTTGAGGAGCTGTAGCATGCCGGTCTAATCTCCATGTGCAGGCAGGATCCGCGGTTTACCGGCTGGCCGGTTCCCCACAGTGCGTCAACGGGCTTCCATCTCCGCTTTCAATGCGTGAAAACCGTGTTTGGCCGCAATCTGTTCTGCCTGTTTTTTGTTTTTTCCGGTTCCGGTACCATAATCATGACCGTCTACCGAAACGGCAACCTCGAATGTCTTGTCGTGGCCGGGACCGGTTTCCGAGAGTACACGGTATTTCGGCAGCGGGAGTTTCCGGGATTGGGTGTACTCCAGAAGAAGGCTCTTGAAGTTGTCGACCGTGGAGAGGATCTCTTCCAGGTCAAGATGCTCCTCAATAACCCGCTGGATGAAGCCGAAGGTGCTGCCATACCCTTCCGTCAGATAGATCGCGGCCACCAGGGCCTCGAACACGTCGGCAAGCACACTCTTCGAAAGCTCGATCCCCTGTCCCCGGGCCCGTTCTCCCACCTCCAGGATCCGGTTCAGTCCAAGATCTGCCGCCAGAGTCGCCAGGGTATCCCCCTTTACGATCTTGGCCCTCAGCTTCGTCATGAACCCCTCATCCTGCTGGGGGTATTTCTGGAAGAGGATCTCGGTCACAATAAGATCGAGGACCGCATCTCCCAGAAATTCCAGACGCTCATAGGTCTCATGCTTTTCATACTTCTCTCCATCTATGATCGAACGGTGACGGAGTGCCCGCTCATAATGAACGGCATTCCGGACAGGAAATCCGATGATCTCTTCCAGTTGCCTCCAGCGACTCTCTTGACCGGTCTCCTTCGCCGGTTCAGGTTCTGTTACAGGTACAGCAGCTTTTCGAAACCATTTCCCCAGCCACTGAAGCATCGCCTACTCTTCGAATTTCTTGAATACCAGTGTGGTATTGTGTCCTCCGAAACCAAAAGCATTGTTAAGTGCATAACGGATCTCCCGCACAACCGCCTCGTTCGTCGTATAGTTCAGGTCGCATTCGGGATCGGGATGCTGATAATTGATGGTCGGTGGCACCATGTTGTGGTAGATGGCGAGGACCGCGGCGACCGACTCCCCCGCCCCGGCCGCTCCCAGCATGTGACCGGTCATGGATTTGGTGGAGTTCAGGTTCATCCTGTAGGCGTGATCGCCAAAAACTTTCTTGATGGAATTGGTCTCGGCAATATCGCCCAGCGGCGTGGACGTACCGTGCATGTTGATGTGATCGACATCCTCCGGACGGATGCCGGCCATCTCCAGGGCCCTCTTCAGAGCCAGAATCACTCCGTTCCCGTCCGGATCGGGCGCGGTGATGTGATAGGCGTCTGCAGAAAATCCGTAACCGACGATTTCCCCGTAGATCCGGGCTCCGCGGGCAATGGCCGACTCGAGAGACTCAAGAAAGAGCATTGCGGCTCCCTCGCCCAGTACGAATCCGTCCCGTGTCTTGTCGAACGGACGGGACGCCGTTTCGGGAGAGTCGTTCCGGGTGGAGAGCGCCTTCATCGAACCGAATCCGGCAATTCCGATCGGCCAGACCGGCGCTTCGGAACCACCGCAGATCATCATGTCCGCCTGGCCATAGCGAATGGTGTCGTAGGCCAGCCCGATGTTGTGGGACCCTGTTGCGCAGGCAGAGACGGCACAGTAGTTCGCTCCACGGAATCCATAACGGATTGAGATATGCCCGGATGGCATGTCAGGGATCAGCATGGGTATAAAAAAAGGGGAAACCCCCCTTGGTCCGTGCTGATGATAAGAGACCGACTGCTCGTAGAAGGTCTGCATGCCGCCGATCCCGGTGCCGACGAGCACCCCGACCCGATCCTTGTCGATATTGTCAAGATCGATCCCGGAATCCCTGATCGTCTCTTCAGCCGCTATAAGCGCATACTGGGAGACCTTGTCCAGACGGCGGGCCTCCTTGCGGTCGAAATAGCGAAGAGGATCGTAATTCTCGATCTGACCGGCAAACCGGGTATTGAGTTCCGATGCATCGAAATGCTCTACAGGCCGGACGCCGCTTTTGGCAGAAATCAGGCCGTTCCAGAATTCAGGAGCGGTTTTACCGACCGGAGTGAGGGCTCCGAGTCCGGTGATGACAACTCTTCTTTCAGACATAGATCAATCGAAAATAAATGGCTACGGATTCTCCGGTGACTGTTCCGGAGATTACGTGGAGTATTCCGGAGATTACTAGGAAATTTTGCCTTTCAGGTAGTCGACTGCGCTGCCGACCGTGGCGATATTCTCGGCGTCCTCATCGGGAATGCTGATGTCGAACTCCTTCTCGAATTCCATGATCAGTTCTACCGTGTCAAGAGAGTCGGCACCGAGATCGTTGGTGAAATTCGCTTCGAGCGTTACTTCAGACTCATCGACACCGAGTTTGTCCACGATGATCGCTTTGACTTTGGATTCTACGTCTTGAGACATTGTACAGTACGTTTATGTAGTTAACGGTTTGAAAAAATTCATGTGAAAATAAGGGATCCGCCTCTAAAAAAACATGAAAAGTGAGGCCATTCGGAAAGGTGAGTCGCTACATCGACATTCCGCCATCCACCCGGATCACTTCGCCGGTAATATAGGAACTAAAATCTGATGCAAGAAACAGAACCGTCCCCGCCACATCCTCCACATTTCCGGCACGGCCCATCGGAGTGACCTCCCGGATGTTCTCCAGAACCGCCTCGCTCAGGCTTTCGGTCATCTCGGTAAGGATATATCCAGGAGCCACCACATTGGCCCGTATGTTCCGGCTAGCCAGCTCTTTGGCGTAGGCCTTTGTAAAGCCGATGACCCCCGCCTTGGAGGCGGCATAGTTGGTCTGCCCCGCGTTACCGGAGATCCCGATCACCGAACCGATGTTGATCACCGATCCGCCGCGGTTCTTCATCATCGGGCGTGCGGCCGCCTTGCAGTAGTTGAAGACACTCTTCAGGTTGGTGGTGATCACCTCATCCCACTGCTCTTCGCTCATTCTCAGGATCAGCCCGTCCCGGGTGATTCCGGCATTATTTACCAGAACATCCAGTGAGCCCCACTTTTCGATCAGCGCCGCGATCACCTCCTCCGCCTTTCCGTAGTCGGCGGCATCGGCCTGCCAGGCGGCACCCTCCGCTCCGGCCGCCTCGATTTCGCGGACCACGTCCATGGCAGCCTCAGCCGAGCGGGAGTAGGTGATTCCCACGTTGGCACCCGCACGCGCCAGCTCCAGGGCAATGGCCCGGCCGATTCCCCGGCCACCGCCGGTTACGAGACAGTTTTTTCCTTTCAGATCCATAATAACAGTGTGGTTCGTTTAGAGAGCTTTGTCGGTCAATGCCTGAGGGAGTGGCACCAGGGTCCGGCACAATCCCTACTGGTACCCGGCAATCTCCACATCTTTCAATGTCCGTTTCACCAATCCCTGAAGCACCTTTCCCGGACCCACCTCGACAAACCGCCGGGCTCCGTCACGATGCATGTTCTGAAGGGTCTGGGTCCAGAGGACCGGATTGAGCAGCTGCATGAGCAGATTGTGCCGGATCTCTTCCGGGTCGGTTGTTGGTCCGGCGGTATAGTTGGAATAAACAGGACAGAGAGGCTCGCGGATCTCAAGATCCCGCAGTTTCTCCCTGAGTCCCTGCTGGGCACTCTCCATCAGCGGAGAGTGAAACGCCCCGCTCACAGGAAGTTTCTTTGCCAGACGGCAACCGCGCTCCCTGGCCAGTTCTATCGCCCCATCAACTGCACCGGCATCCCCGGAAATCACCAGTTGACCCGGACAGTTGTAGTTGGCGGCAATCACCGTACGGCCGCTCTTGTCGGAAGCCAGCCGACAGATCTCCTCGACCACCTCATCCTCGAGGCCGATCACGGCTGCCATGCTGCCGGGTTCTTTCTCCCCGGCCTGCTGCATGAGCTCCCCCCGCAGCGCCACCACTTCGATGGCATCCTCAAACCGGACCGCCCCTGCGGCGACAACAGCCGAATACTCGCCCAGACTGTGACCGGCGGTCATGTCCGGTTTTTCACCCAGATGCTCAAAGAGGGCGACAGAATGGAGAAAGATCGCCGGCTGGGTGTGGCGAGTCTGCCGGAGCTTCTCCTCCGGCCCTTCGAAGAGGATGGCAGAGAGAGAGTATCCCAGAATCTCGTCGGCCCGTGCAAAACGTTCTCTTACCCGTTCCGACTCTTCATAAATCTCCTTTCCCATTCCCGTGAACTGCGATCCCTGTCCGGGAAATAGCCAGGCCGTACTCATCAGCGGATGCTCCAGGTTAGATAGAGGGCGCCCCATGTAAAGCCGCCCCCGAATGCTGCAAGAATTATTTTGTCACCATGCTGCAGACGGTCCTTCCAATCATAGAGACAGAGGGGGATCGTCGCTCCGGTCGTATTGCCATACCTGTCGATGTTGATCATCACCTTCTCCTCGGAGAGTCCCATGCGACGGGCAGTTGCATCTATAATGCGCTTGTTCGCCTGATGGGGCACCAGCCAGGCGACATCATCCCCGCTCAGACCGTTCTTCTCCATGATCTCGAGGGAGACATCGGCCATCCCCTCGGTCGCCTTGCGGAAGACCGCCTTGCCGTCCTGGCGGATAAAGTGCTCCCCGTTCCGGATCGTCTCCTCGGAGGCCGGATAGAGGCTCCCCCCCGCTTTCTGGACGAGCAGCCTTTCGGTATCCCCTTCCGATCGCTGGATAAAATCAATAATGCCGGTCTCATCCTCCGACGGTTCGAGAAGGACCGCCCCGGCGGCATCGCCGAAAAGGATACAGGTGGTCCGGTCGGAGTAATCGATGATCGAGCTCATCTTGTCGGCCCCGATAACGAGCACCTTCTCATAGCGTCCCGACTCGATCATCATCGAGCCGGTGGAGAGGGCGAAGAGAAAGCCGGAACAGGCGGCGGAGAGATCGCAACCAAAAGCGTTGGTCGCCCCCAGTTCACTCTGCACCAGAGGTGCCGTGGCGGGGAAGAGATGGTCCGGCGTGATGGTGGCGACAATGATCGCATCCAGTTCCGCGGGGTCGACTCCGGCACTCTCCAGTGCCTCCTGTCCTGCCCGGGCCGCCATGAACGCGGTCGCTTTTTCCGGATCTTTCAGGATCCTGCGCTCCCGGATACCGGTCCGGGTACGGATCCATTCATCGTTCGTATCGACCAGCTGTTCCAGGTCGCGGTTGGTGAGGATATGGTCCGGCACATAGTGGCCGACGGATGATATTCTGACTTTTCTCAACGCCATTCGGTCGCTTGGTAAAATGGGTGCAAATTAAGGTGCAGCGGGAGTTCAGTTCGCGTGCAGAGAGGAGACGATCTTCTCGTTCACACTGCTCTCGACGCACTGGGCGGCATTCAGGATCATGTTTTTAATGGCGGTCGGCGAACTCTCCCCGTGACCAACCATACTGACGCCATTGACCCCCAGGAAAGGAATCCCGCCAACGTGCTCATAGTTGAAGGAACGGAGGGTGGACCGCACAACCTGTAGAACCGTCTCACGGGTCCCGGCATCGAGGGCCATCTCTTTCATGGTCTGCTCCATGAGATAATAAAGGGTCGAGGGGATGGATTCTCCGAACTTGAGCAGAATGTTTCCGATCAGACCGTCACAGACAATCACATCGACCGGAGAGGTGAAAATATCCCCTCCTTCCACATTCCCGCAGAAGTTCGGCAGAGTGGAGAGCAGCCTGTGGGCTCCCCGGAGCAGATCAGTTCCCTTTTCGGGCTCTTCACCGATATTCAGCAGACCAACCGAGGGCTCACGAACGTTCATGATCTCCCTGCTGTAGATGGTCCCCATCTGGGCAAATTGCAGATAGGATTCACACTTGAGCTCCAGACTGGCCCCTGCATCGAGAAGAAGTCTCGGGCCATGAATGGAGGGAAAGACGGCACCAATGGTGGGTCGCTGCACTCCCTTCAGTTTCCCAAGGATCAATACAGAAGCGGCCAGAAGGGCTCCGGTATTGCCGGCGCTTACAAAAGCATTGCACTGGTTCTGCCTGTGAGCTTCCAGACCGACGACAATGGATGAATGGCGCTTGCTCTTGACGGCGGCGGACGGGGACTCCTCCATTCCGATCACTTCGGGAGCATGCAGGATATCGATCCGGTTCCGGTCGTACTCATGCCTCTCGAGTTCTTCCCGGACCACCTGTTCAGGACCGACCAGCAGAATACTGATCTCCTCTTTTTCCCGAATCGCTTCAATTGCCCCTAAAACCGGATTCCCGGGATAGTAATCACCACCTGCCGCATCTACAGCAATAACCATCGATTGTCGTTCTCTGTTACTTGGTAATATCGATCACCTGCCGTCCGCGGTAGTAACCACACTCCATGCAGACATGGTGATAGCGGTGCAGTGCCCCACAGTTTTTACACTCAGCCAGAGTCAGTTCCGGGATGTGGTGATGAGACCGTCTTTTGTCTCTTCTGGATTTGGAGGTTTTACGCTTCGGTTGTGCCATTTATCCGGTTTAGGTCGTTATGATTCGGCAGATCCGGCGGAGCGGATCCTGCAAATAGAGTACTCCGGAGGGATCCGGCAGAGCCCGTTGCGGGTTGCCTGAAAATAGTTCAAATCCCTTCTATTTCCATTTCAATTTCTTCAGGGACTCCCAGCGCGGATCGACCGCCTCTCCCCTCTCCCCGGCACCACCGAAAGAGCGGGTCTCGAATTCCACCGGATTGCCCTCTTCATCCAGATAGTCCGGATGAAGTTTCCGTATCGGAACTTCAAGGAGCAGCGTGTCCCGAACCTCCTGCCCGATATCCAGCGTCAATTCATGCATGTTGATCGCCTTCACCCTGGACGTTTCCGTTTCAGACTCATCCTCCCCGCCGGCGACATCCGGCCGGAAAACAACCAGATAGTGTCCCTTCAACGGATGCTCGAAAGTCCGCAGTGACCGGTCACAAACGAGAGTCACGGTAGCCGACACATCCAACTCCACCCGGATGATCTCACCGGCTTTTTCAAACCGGACCGTCACTTCACCCCGGGTGAATTGAAGTTCCGAACCGAGATCTTCAGGCAGAAGCGGAATCGTTCTGCGGCTCCGCCCCTCCGGAAGTTCCCGGATCCTGAATTTCAGCTTGGAGTCCATTAAAATAGCTCCCAAAATTAGAAAGTTATCCGCTCTGAATCAATCATTTAAATAGACCAAAGAGCCGTGTCTCGACCCGGTCAATCACCTCTCCCAGATCCTCGGGCCGGTTCACGTAGTCGATGTGATCGGTCTCAAAGATCAGCTTTTCATAAGGATACCGCCCGATCCAGTCTTCATACAGTTGATTTAAACGTTCCAGATACTCGATCCGTATAGAGCTCTCGTAGGGGCGCCCCCGCTGCTGGATCTGGCGGACGAGGGTCGGCACATCGGCACGCAGGTAGATGAGAAGGTCGGGGGGGCGGAGATATCCCGTAAGCTCGTTGAACAGCTCCCTGTAGGTTTCATAATCCCGCTTGCTCATGAGTCCCAACTCCTTCAGGTTGCGCGCAAAGATCTCGGCATCCTCATAGATGGTGCGGTCCTGAATCAGGTTCCGGTCCGCCTCAAGCATCTTCCGGTGTTTGCGGAAGCGGCTTGAGAGGAAAAAGATCTGGAGATTGAAGCTCCACCGCCTCATGTCTTCATAGAAATCGATGAGGTAGGGATTGTCATCGGCCACCTCATAATAGGCTTCCCAGTTGAAGTGGCGTGCCAGCAACCCCGTAAGGGTCGACTTCCCGGCCCCGATGTTTCCCGCAATCGCGATATAGGTCCCCTTCTTTTCCCCCGTCCTGCTCATCAGTCCTTCCCCAGGTTCCGGTACATGTAGCGTTTGTAGGCTTCCACTCCGGGCTGGTCGAACGGATTGATTCCGAGCATGTAGCCGTAGACGGCCGTGAACAGTTGGAAAAAATAGAGCAGTCCGCCCAGATTCTCCTCATCGAGCCGCTGAATGGCCACCTCGAAAACAGGAACACCCCCCTCGCGGTGAGCCTCCTTCGTACCCGCCAGTGCCTGACGGTTGATCTCATGAAAAGTGAGCCCGTCAAGAAAGGAGAGTCCGTCCGGATCCCCCCCTCCCTCCGGCCCCGGCTCCACCCGAAGCTGTGAGGTCGGCTCGCGGACCGTAATAAAAGTCTCGATCAGGTTCCTTCTTCCCTCCTGCACCATCTGACCGATGCTGTGCAGATCGGTCGACCAGCTTGCGGCAAGCGGAAAGAGGCCTTTCCCCTCCTTCCCCTCGCTCTCCCCGTAAAGCTGCTGGATCCATCCGCCCAGATCCTCCAGTTCAGGCTCGAAAGAGCCGATCACATCGATCGTTTTTCCTTCATCGTGGAACCGGGCGCGAAGTGCCGCATACTCAAGAAGCTGCCGGACCATCCCGCTGCCCGGCTCCTCACACTGCCTGTAGAGAGAACGGGCCCCCTGCAGCAGCGACCGGATATCGATCCCGGCCACCGCAATGGGAAGCAGCCCCACCGGAGTGAGCACCGAAAAACGCCCTCCCACATCCTCCGGTATGGAGAAGGTTTCATACCCTTTCTTTGCGGCCAGTGCTGCAAGGACGCCGGAGCCCGTTCCGGTGGTCGCCACGATCCTCCGGGCGGTCTCCTCCTCTCCGTAACGACGCTCCATCCAGTTACGGAGGGTCCTGAATGCGACGGCGGTTTCCAGGGTAGTGCCCGACTTGGAGATTACGTTGAGACAGACCTCCCGCGGCCGCCCGTCGGGAGCGGGACGCTCCAGGTAGCGGAGAAGCTGTTCAAGATAGCGGCCTCCGACATGATGCCCGGCAAAGAGGATCTCCGGTCCCTCCCCGGGAAAATGGTCCCGGAGCGCCCGGATCACCGCTTTTGCTCCCAGATAGGAGCCGCCGATACCGCAAACAATGAAAAGATCGCAATGGCTGCGGATACGTCCTGCCGCCTGTTCGGTACGGAGAAGCTCCTCCTGATCCGGAGCAACAAGAATCCGCCTCCATCCGAGCCACTCACTGCCGCGTCCTCCGGCACTCTGAACCTGCTGCAAAGCCCTTTCCGCCCTGTGGACGTCCTCTCCGAGAGAGCTCGGATCGGCAAAGGGAAGGGCCCCTTCCGTGTTGACAAAAATCATTCGATCTGCTTATTGGAACTGATGACTGGCGGAATCTAAAGACCCCCCGGCCATTGCGCAAATCGAATAATTAATCGTAATAATGCCTACCTTACCGGATCATTCATCATCCAAC
>CAYTTA010000007.1:17254-21669 GCA_964440655.1 uncultured Balneolaceae bacterium | reverse complement strand
ATGGCACAGACTGCCGAAAGCATCCTGACTCCGCGGGGCGAGAACGCACCCTCCCTGTCGGAAATCACCCGGCCGATCGAGGAACACATCGCGGAATTCCGGACCTTTTTCCGCCGGGCCGTCAACAGCGATGTCTACCTGCTGGACAAGATCATCCAGTATCTCCTCCGGCAGAAAGGAAAGGAGATCCGGCCCACCCTGGTCTTCATGACCGCGCGCATGTTCGGGGAGATCACGGAGCGGAGTTACATTGCCGCCGCCATGATCGAGCTTCTTCATACCGCCACACTGATCCATGATGATGTGGTCGATGAGGCAGAGAAGCGCAGAGGTGTATTGAGCATCAACAAGCTCTGGAACAACAAGGCGGGTGTGCTCCTCGGTGATTTCCTCCTCTCCAAGGGATTGCTGATCGCCCTGGATCACCGGGAATATGATCTGCTGCATGTGCTCTCGACCGCCGTCCGCAAGATGAGCGAAGGAGAGCTCCGCCAGCTGAAAACGTCGCGCCTCTTCAACATGACCGAGGAGCGCTACTACCAGATCATCTCGGAAAAGACAGCCAGTCTCATCGCCGCCTGCTGTCAGTGCGGGGCGATCTCCACCGCGCGGGATGAATCGATCCACCTGGCCATGCAGGAGGTGGGAATGAAGGTCGGGATCTCGTTCCAGATCATGGATGATCTGTTCGACTACGGCCTGCAGGATGTGGGCAAACCCCGCCGCAACGACATCCGCGAGCGGAAGGTGACCCTTCCCCTGATCAAAGCACTGGAAAACGGCTCCCGAAGCGAGAAGCTCTTCATCCGCCGGCTGATGCGAAAACGCAGGAAAAGCGCGACCGACATCGACCAGATCGTCTGGTTTGTCCATGAAAAGGGAGGAATTGCAGCCGCACGGGATGCGATGCAGGAGTGGGCGGACCGCGCCCTCTCCGACCTGAGAAAGCTCCCCGTTAACGAAGCCGCCTCCGATTTCGAGGCGCTCGTGCACTACATCATCACCCGCAACCGGTGACCCGGTGCCAATGTGACCGATGCGCCGACCGGTGACCAGCTCTCCATCCACAGACCACCTCTTCCTCTCCGATGTCCACCTTGGCGGATTTGACCCGGAAACGAACCGGGAGATCGGCCGGGACCTGATCGCATTGATCGAACATTGCCGGCAAAACGGAATCCGGCTCTATATATTGGGGGATCTGTTCGACTGGTGGATGGAGTACCCGGACCGCCACCCGGACCCCGAGCTCTTCCTCGGTCCAGCAGAGGGAACGAACGGCCGGAATCCACTTGCCGGGACGATCCGGTGCTATACGGAGCAGATCGGGCCGATCCTCTACATCACCGGAAATCACGACAACTGGACAGGCGGCTACTTCACCCGCCTCGGCCTCGACCTGGAGCCGGAATACCGTGAGATAACGCTGGGAGGAGAGGTCATTTTTCTTCACCACGGCGACGGGCTGAGCGACCGCAGCCTGGGGCTTCCCCGACCGATGATGCACCGGTTCCTCCGTCACCCGCTCTTTGTGCGGCTCTATCAGATGATGCTCCCTCCGCCCGTCGGATGGTGGATCATGAAGAGCTTCTCCCGCTGGCGCCGGACGCGGGACCGGGAGGATCCGGAGCGTCTTGACCGGTGGGTCCGGGGTTTTCTGAAGAAAAACGGGTTCGATTTTGTAATTTGCGGACATGACCATATTCCGAGGATGGAAACAACCCCATACGGAACCTATATAAACAGCGGGGCATTCTGCCTGCACCGGACCGCGGTGCTCTATACGAAGGGAACCTTTCAACTCGTTACGTGGAACAGGCATAGCCGGATGCTGTCCGGCAAAAGAGTGGATGAAGATTGTCGATGAGCAACGATTCTGATTTCGACAGGGAACGGTACTTCAACGATCCGGAGTACCGCAGGGAGATTCGGGAACGCAGAAGCCGCCGGCAGGAGGAGGATGCGGCGGATCCCATCCGGGAGGTGCCCCCGCCCCATTTGAGCACTGCCCGGAGCGGGAAGAGTAAATCCGGAGAAGAGAGTTCCGGCAGCCCGGACCGGAATGGAGGATCCTCCCGGAAATCCGGCAACGGCCGCCCCCGCATGCCCCGGTGGCTCACACTGAGCCTTCTTCTTATCCTGCTCCTTTTTCTGGGAGCGGCCGCAGCCTATACCGTCTTCCTCTTCCAGGGACTTCCCCCTCTTGAGAAGCTGGAAAACCCGAGAACCGCCGTCGCATCGGTTGTACGGAGCCGGGATGGTGTGATCCTGGACCGCTACTATGTGGAGAACCGCACCGATGTACGTCTCGACGAGATCTCCCCCAATGTGATCCACGCGCTGATTGCGACCGAAGATCACCGATTCTACGACCACTGGGGAATGGACATGGTCCGCACGCTCGCGATCCCCTTCCACATCCTTCGCGGAAATCCCCAGGGGGGCTCCACCATCAGTCAGCAGCTGGCGCGCAACCTCTACCGGGAGATCGGACGGGAGTTCTCCATCAGCCGGAAACTGCGGGAGATGATCACCGCCGTACAGATCGAGTACAACTACACGAAGCGCGAGATCATCGAGATGTACCTCAATACGGTGGAGTTCAGCAACAGCGCGTTCGGAATTGAATCGGCCGCACAGACCCATTTCGGAAAACCGGCCAAGGATCTTACCGTTCTGGAAGCGGCCACGCTGATCGGAACCCTGCAGGCGGTCTCCTACTACAACCCCCGGCTCAACCCCGACAACGCGACCCGCCGCCGGAATGTCGTGCTCTACCAGATGATGAACCGGGGATTCATCACGCCGGAGATCTATCAGAGTCTCCGCGAAGAGCCGATCGCGCTCAACTATCAGCCCCCCTCCAGATCGGGACGGGAAAGCCGCTACTTTGGAGAGTATGTCCGGCAGAGGGTGCTCGAGTGGGCCGAAGAGAACGGCTACGATCTCTACGCCGACGGACTGACCATCCATACGACGATCGACTCCCGCCTTCAGCGACATGCCGAACGGGCACTCCGGGAGAAGATCGACTCGCTTCAGGTGCTCTTCGAACAGGAGTGGACCTCGCCGGGGGGAGAGTACATGGACCGGCTCTGGGAGCAGCACCCCTCCTTTCTTTATGATTTTATCCGCGAGACCGACCGATACAAGAACGCCTTTTCGAAATACAACACCGACAGGGAGTCGGTGGTCTTCGAGATCCTGATGGCCGACACCGCCTTTGTCGACTCGGTAAAACGGGCCCGCACCCGTCTTGAGGCCGGATTTGTCGCCATCGATCCGACCAACGGAAACATCCTCGCCTGGGTGGGGGGATCCGACTACGGAACCCGGCAGTTCGATCATGTCTTCCAGTCCAGAAGGCAGACCGGCTCCACCTTCAAACCCTTTGTCTACGCGGTGGCGGTAGACAACGGCTACATGCCCTACCACACCTTCTCGAAGTATCCGGTCAGCTTTATCGGAGAGAACGGCGATGTCTGGGCTCCCAAGGATCCTTCGGTCCCCTCCGGACCGGAGATGGTCCCCCTCAGGGCGGGACTGGCACGAAGCCTGAACAACATCACCGTCCGGCTTCTGCCGGAGATCGCGGGAGCTCCGGGAACCAACCGGCTTCGGGATCTCTATCCCGCCGCCCGGAAGATCGCCGAGATGGCCAGCAACCTGGGGATCGACATGAGCCGGAACCCCATCGTCCCCTCCATCGCCCTGGGCACGGCGGAGGCCTCCCTGCTGGAGCTGGTGAGCGCCTACACCACCTTTGCCAACCAGGGGGTCCACATCGAACCGATCGCCATCACCCGGATCGAGGACAAGGAGGGGAACCTCCTCGTGGAGTACCACCCGGAATACCGCCAGGAGGTGATCAGTCCGGAGACCGCCTACATCATGATCGACATGATGCGGGGTGTGATCCGGGGCGGGGACGGCTACTTCGGGACCGGTGTCCGTCTGCGGAACGTCTACGGCGTGAGCCAGGATGTGGCCGGCAAGACCGGAACCACGCAGAACAGTGCCGACAACTGGTTCATCGCCATGATGCCCCACATCGTCATGGGCTCCTGGGTCGGAGGAGAAGATCGCCGGATCCGCTTCCCCAACAGCAACGGAATCGGGCAGGGAGCCCGCTCCGCCCTTCCCATCGTGGGTCAGTTCATCCAGTATGCCACCAACGATCCCGAGGCGATGTGGAGCTACGACAGCTTCGAACCGCCACCGGGCTTCATCATGCCGGAAGATCCCGGCCGGAACAGGCAGATCCAGCCGGAAGAGGGTCGCCGGCGGATCGGCTGGTAGCAGAAGGATCGGCTGGTAGCAGAAGGATCGGCTGGCGGCAGAAGCAGTGGCTGGCAGCAGCAGGACCGGCTGGCAGGCAGGAGGAGCGGCTTGCAGGCAGGAGGAGCGGCTTGCAG
>CAYTTA010000007.1:4050-17154 GCA_964440655.1 uncultured Balneolaceae bacterium | reverse complement strand
GCAGGCAGGAGGAGCGGCTTGCAGGCAGGAGGAGCGGCTTGCAGCAGTAGGACCGGCGCCTTCAGAGGGATCTGCCTGCACCCGGGAGAATTGTCATGCTCCGGTTCCGTTTTCAAAAGAAGAAATCCTATATTCCGGCACGCAATTTCCCGGCCGCACCGGAGCGTCTTGTTCGTTGACTTTCCCGGCCTGTCGAGGTAATTTGCTTTGATTGGAAAAGCCTGTAAAGAGCCTTTTAAAGAATCGTCTGCATGCTGGAAAATTACATCCCCATTTTTGTACTGCTGGCCATTGCCCTGTTTCTGGCACTTCTGCTGATGACCCTTTCCCGCATCCTGGGTCCCTACCGGCCCAACGTGCACAAGCTCCGCCCTTACGAGAGCGGAATGGATCCGGTCGGCCAGGCACGCGACCGCTTCTCCGTTGCCTTCTATCTGGTAGCCATGGAGTTCATCGTCTTTGACCTTGAAGTGGTCTTCCTCTATCCGTGGGCGGTCCGGCTTACCGAACTCGGCACCGGACCCTTTCTTGCCATGATTTTATTTATCTTCGTTCTTTTTATCGGGCTGGTCTATACACTGAAGAAAGGAACGCTCGATTTTCATCTGAAACCGTCGACAGCAAACAGGGAGTAAGTTATGGGTTTGGAAAGTGCTCTGGGTGAAGGTTACCTGACCACCCGTATCGATGCACTGGTCAACTGGGCGCGGTCCAACGCCGCCTGGCCGATGCCGATGGGTCTTGCATGCTGCGCCATTGAAATGATGGCTTTTGCCGGCCCCCGCTATGATGTGGCGCGATTCGGTTCGGAGGCGATGCGGTTCTCGCCCCGTCAGAGCGACGTAATGATCGTGGCCGGCTGGTGCACCTACAAAATGTCTCACGCCATCCGTCGGATCTGGGACCAGATGCCCGATCCCAAATGGTGTATCGCCATGGGAGCCTGTGCCTCGACCGGAGGCATGCACCGCTGCTACGGAGTGGTGCAGGGAGTCGACAACTTTCTTCCGGTTGATGTCTATGTATCGGGCTGCCCGCCGCGTCCGGACGCTCTGCTCCACGCCCTGATGGAGATCCAGCAGAAGATCCGAAACGAACACTCCGTAACGCTCGACACCTGATATGGAATTGCAGCTCTCCCCATCGCTGAAGGAAACGGCGGAAGCCCTGAAAGACGCCTTCGGCGACCGGATTCTCGATATCTACACCTCTTCCGGCGACACCTTCATACGGATCGAGCCGGACGCACTTTCCGAAGTGGCCCGCTATCTGAAAACGGAGCGCGGTTTTATCTATCTGAGTGAAGTGACCGGTGCCGACCGCTTCACCAGCGGGGAACGCTTCGAGGTGATCTACAACCTCTTCTCCTTCCGTGACCAGAGCCGCCTCTTCCTGAAAGTTTGGCTTGAGGAGGAGGATCCGACCGTCGATTCGGTCACCGGGATCTGGAAAGCCGCCGACTGGCACGAACGGGAGGTTTTTGACATGTACGGCATCCGATTCCGCAACCACCCCGACCTCCGCCGCATCTACATGCCGGAGGATTTTCAGTACTATCCCCTCCGCAAGGAGTTCCCGCTGCTCGGAATACCGGGGTCCATCGAACTGCCGAGCACTACCCCGGAACATGAGTAATCCGAACGTTTTATGAAGATTTCTGATCTACAGTCCCGTTCACGGCCAACATTCTTCAAGGAGCACCAGACCCGCTTTTACCAGAGCCTTGAAGACAAGCATACAACGATCGAGGTTCTCGATTCGGACGATCCGCTCAACGCACGGATGGTCCTCAACATGGGTCCCCAGCACCCGGCGACCCACGGAGTGCTCCGCCTGCTGCTCGAGCTGCGGGGTGAATCGATCCTGAAGTCGAAACTCGATATCGGCTACCTCCACCGCGGCGTGGAGAAGATCGCCGAGAACAAGACCTATCAGGAGTTCATGCCCTACACGGACCGCATGGACTACCTCTCTCCCTACAACAACAACGTGGCCTTCTGCAGTGCGGTAGAGAAGATCGCCGATGTTGAAGTCCCCGAACGGGCCCACTGGATCCGGATGATCGGATGCGAACTGGCAAGGATCTCCTCCCACCTTCTCTGGCTGGGAACCCTGATCATGGACGCCGGAGCCGTCTCCTTCTTCATCTGGACATTCCGGGAGCGGGAGAAGATCTACGACATCATGGACAATCTGACCGGGCACCGTTTCACCGTCTCCCACGCCCGGATCGGCGGAGTGGCCAACGACATCACCCCGGAAGCGATGGGGATGATCCGGGAGTTCATCCGCACCTTCCCTGAAGAGCTGAAAGGGTGGCACAAGTTTCTGGACCGCAACAGGATCTTCTTTGACCGGAACGCCGGTGTGGGTGTTCTCTCACCCGAGGACGCGATCGATCTCGGCGCCAAGGGCCCGGTTCTGAGAGGATGCGGTTATGCGGTGGATGTACGCAAATATGCCCCCTACGCCCGCTATAACGAGGTCGAATTTGAAGTTCCCACACGGCTGGAGGGAGACAACCTCGCCCGCTACTTCGTCCGCATGGAAGAGATGCATGAGAGCATCCGCATCCTGCAGCAGTGCCTTGAAAAGCTGCCAAAAGGACCCGTGCGGGCCGATGATGCCAAAAAGGCGTATCCCTCCAAGGATGAAGTCTACTACTCAATGGAGGGAATGATCCACGATTTCATGATGACCGACACCGGTATCTGTCCCCCCGAAGGAGCGGAAGCCTACCATGCCATCGAATCCCCCAAGGGGGAACTGGGCTACTTCATCCAGAGCGACGGAACCGGTCACCCCTGGAGACTGAAGGTCAACGCACCCTCTTTTGCCAATCTCCAGGTCCTGGAGTACATCCTGGACGGTGAGATGATTGCCGACACGGTTGTCGTGATCGGTGGCGTCGACCCGGTAATGGGTGAAGCGGACAAATAGGCGAAGCGGACAATCCAAAGGCTACGACTTACAGATGATGAAATACGAATTCACGGAAGAAGAACTGGCAGAGATCGGAGAAGTCCGGTCCCGCTACCCGGAAGCGAAAGCCGCCACCCTTCCGGTACTCTGGATTGCCCAGAAAAAGTTCGGCCACGTCAAACCGGAAGTGCAACGACTGGTGGCAGCCACCCTCGGGCTTCCCGAATCGCATGTTCACGGGGTTGCCGAATTCTATACGCAGTACTACAAGGAGGAGCGCGGCAAGGTGGTCCTCGATGTCTGCACCTGCTTCACCTGCCAGGTCTGCGGAGGTTACGAAGTCCTGCAGCGACTGGAGGAAAAGCTCGGAATCCGTGCCGGCGAGACTACCGAAGACGGTCTCTTCACCCTTCAGGAAGTGGAGTGCCTGGGTGCATGCGGCTATGCACCGGTCATGCAGGTCAACAGCGGCGCCTACGTGAACCACCTCTCCCCCGAGAAGGCCGACCAGGTGGTCGAGGAGATCAAGGAGGGCAGGATGCCGGAGTTCGAACCGATGAAAATGCGAAAGCCCAAACCGCAGGAAAACTGACATGGCTGTCGACTGGAGATCTTACGAACCTGTTTTGATACCCGATATCCCCGATCTGCACAGGATTGATGTCTATATGCAGAACGGCGGATATGAAGCGCTGAAGAGAGTGATCGGCGAGGGAGACCGCAAAGCGGTCATCGACGAAGTGAAAGCGGCCAACATCCGCGGACGGGGCGGTGCCGGTTTCAATGCCGGACTGAAATGGTCCTTCATGCCCGAACCGGACGGAGGCCCCCGCTACCTGGCCTGCAACGGGGACGAATCGGAGCCCGGCACCTTCAAGGACCGGATGATCTTCGAGCACAATCCCCATCTTTTCATTGAGGGGGCTCTCATTGCCGCCTGGGCCATGCAGTGCAGCGACATCTATGTCTACATTCGGGGTGAGTACATCGACTGGATCCGGCGGGTGGACAATGCGCTGGCCGAAGCCCGGGAGAAAGGGTTTATCGGAAAGAATATCCTCGGCAGTGATTTCAGCGTCAACTTCTGGACCCATTCCGGTGCAGGAGCCTACATCTGCGGGGAGGAGACCGCCATGCTCGAGTCAATCGAGGGCAAACGCGGCTATCCGAGGGTCAAACCCCCCTTCCCGGCCCAGAGAGGTCTCTGGGGACGGCCCACCACCATCAACAACATCGAGACCCTGGCCAACGTCCCCCTGGTGATCAATCGCGGGGCCGACTGGTTCCGCAGCATCGGAGCCGAGACACACCCCGGTCCCCTTCTTTACGGAGTTTCGGGCCACGTGAACCAGCCCGGGGTCTATGAGCTGCCCACCGGAGTTCCCGTACTGGAACTGATCCATGAGATTGCCGGAGGCATGCGAAACGGAAAGAAACTGAAGGCGATTGTTCCGGGAGGTTCCTCCACTCCGGTCCTGAGGGCCGATCAGCTGGAAGGGGTCACAATGGACAGCGACTCGCTTCGACGTGCCGGTTCCATGCTCGGTACGGCCGGCATCCTGGTCCTGGACGAAGATACCAACATGGTTGAGTTCCTCTGGAGGGTCTCACGGTTCTACCACCATGAATCGTGCGGGCAGTGCACCCCCTGCCGGGAAGGAACCGGCTGGCTCGACCGGATCCTGATGAAGATCCGCAAAGGCGAGGGAGAAGTGAGGGACCTTGATCTTCTGCTCGACCTTACCACACAGATGGAGGGCCGGACCATCTGCGCACTGGCCGACGCGGCAGCCTGGCCGGTACGTCATACGATCAACCGTTTTCGCGAAGAGTTTGAAAGCTATTGCAAGAAACCGGCCTACGCGGTCGTCTGATCCGTTTCCGGGTCTGAAGCCGGCACAGGTGAAACCTTACGGGTGGACTCACCGGATGGAGTCCGAGAATCCAAAAGAAATCTGATATGCCTGAAGTATTTATAGACGGAACGCGCTACGAATTTGAAGGGAAGCCGAAGCTTCTCCAGTTCCTTCTGGATCAGGGGCTGGAAGTTCCATTTTTCTGCTATCACCCCTCCCTCTCGATTCCGGGCAACTGCCGGCAGTGCATGGTCAGGGTGGGTCAGCCCGTTCGCAACCGGGAGACCGGTGAATATGAGCTTGATGAGGAGGGAAACCGGGTGATCCAGTGGTTTCCCAAACTTCAGATCTCCTGCAACACCGACATGACCGACGGAATGGTGGTCAACACCCAGCGCACCGATGAGCTGGTACGTCGTGCCCAGAAAGACAATCTGGAGTTTCTGCTCATCAACCACCCGCTGGATTGTCCGATCTGTGACCAGGCGGGAGAGTGTCCCCTCCAGATCATGACCTACAAGTATGGTCCGGAAGGGAGCCGTTTCGAAGTGAAGAAAGTCCACAAGCCGAAGCGTGTTCAGCTCGGCCCCCGTGTCATTCTCGACGCGGAGCGGTGCATCAACTGTACCCGTTGCGTCCGGTTCACCGACGAGATCAGCAAGAGCCACCAGCTCACCATCACACGCCGGGGTGACAACAACTATCCGATCACCGCACCAGGACGCGAGTTTGACGACCCCTACTCCATGAACACCATCGATATCTGTCCGGTAGGAGCACTCACATCGGCAGACTTCCGGTTCCGTGCCAGGGTATGGGAGATGGCCCAGACACCCGGCATCGACATAACCAATGGAAAAGGGAGCAACATCGATGTCTGGACGAGGGACAATCTGGTGATGCGGATCACCCCCCGTCACAACCCCCATGTGAACGACCACTGGATTCCCGACGCAAGCCGGGAGGCGTTCCGCCTCTTCAATGAGAACCGCGTCGACCGCCCCTTTGTCCGGCTTGACGGGACCGAGCAGGCCAACGTCGCCTGGAACCTGGCCATCGAGACCTTCCTCGAGCAGTTCGGGAAAGTCGACCGTAGTGGAGTGGTCGTGATCGGTTCACCTCACGCATCGGTTGAAGAGAACTATGCCCTCTCCCGTTTTGCCAACCTGCTGGGGCTCGGCGAACCGCTCTTCACCCCCCACATCGTGGAGGGAAGCGGGGACGGATTCCTGATCACCGACGACCAGGCCCCCAACACGGCCGGTGTTCGGCTGCTCGGCTTCCGTGAGGTCGACGAGGATGAAATGAGGAAACGGGTCGCCTCCGCAAAGATGGTTCTGCTGCTGAGCGACCACCTGATCGACCGGGGTGCCCTTTCCGACAGCGACCTGGATGGAAAGTACACGGTGATGTTTGCCACCAACCACAGTGAAACCACCCGCCGGGCGGACCTTCTTTTCCCGATCACCTGCTCCGTGGAACATGCAGCCAGCTACGTCAACGTGGATGGCCGGATCCAGCGCACCTTCCCCGCAAAAGAGACCAGATACACAAGCCGGGATCTCGATCTGGAGATGTCCACAAGCCGCCTGGACCGCTTCGGGACCTCCTTTGACAACTGGGTGAACGAGGAGAACAAGGTCGACTGCCTCCCGCTCTGGGATCTGCTGGGGCTGCTGGGCGGGCGGCTCGGACTGGAGCTCTCCTGGCCGGGGGCTGCCCGAGAGATCATGACCGAAATCAGCTCTGCCATTCCCGCATTTCAGGATGTGACCTACGAGCGGATGGACGAGGAGCTTGGAATTGTGCTTGAAGGTCAGCAGCAGGAAAATCTCGTTTCATAAATCGCCAATACACTCAACTAACGACTTCAAGACGACGACCGAATGGTAGAGGCTGCGGTAAATTCTTACATCGTTCTGGGAATCGCCCTGTTCATGCTGCTCAACTCGGCAGCCATCACAGTCTATGCGGAGCGACGCATCGCCGGATTCATCCAGAACCGTTACGGACCGAACCGGGTCGGACCTCTCGGGCTCTTCCAGCCCCTGGCCGACGTGCTCAAGCTGATCATGAAGGAGGATGTCACTCCCCTTTATGGCAACAAATGGATGCACACCTTTGCACCGGTGGTTCCCGTTGTCACCGCCCTTCTCACGGTTGCGGTGATCCCCTTCGGTGCCGGTCTCTATGTGACCGACATCAACGCCGGAGTGCTCTTCCTTCTTGCTGCCGCTTCCCTCGGGGTCTACGGGGTGACTCTTGCGGGATGGTCCTCCAACTCCAAATACTCCCTGCTGGGTGGAATGCGGGCCGCCGCCCAGATGATCAGTTATGAGCTCCCCCTGGGGATGGCACTGGCATCGGTGGTACTTCTGGCCGGCACCCTCAGTGTGGTGGGGATTGCAGAGGCCCAGGAGAGCTGGTGGTTTGTCTTTATCAATCCGATCGGAGCGATCATCTACATCACCGCTGCATTTGCCGAGTCCAACCGGACCCCGTTTGACCTGGTGGAGGCCGAGCAGGAGCTGGTCGCCGGATTCCATACCGAGTACAGTGCCATGAAGTTCGGCATGTTCTACCTGGCCGAATACATGCATGTGGTGATCAACTCCATGCTGATCACCACCTTCTTCTTCGGAAGCTACCATCTGCCTTTTGCCGGCTACTGGCTGCCGGAGATGAGCGCGCTCGCCAAGGGGATCCTCGACGTGACGGTCTTCACGGCAAAGACCGGCTTCTTCGTCTTTCTCTTTATCTGGGTACGCTGGACGCTTCCCCGATTCAAGTTCAACCAGGTGATGGAGCTCTGCTGGGGCCGTCTGCTGCCGCTCAGCATCGTCAATTTCACCATCATTGCCGCGGTTGTCTGGCTGCTCCGCTGATTCGGCGCCATCATTCCGCACACTAATTATACGGGCTGGTTTTCGCGCTGATCCTTCCAGCGACGGCGTAATCATTTGCCAACTCTCCAGCCTCTTTTCCGATCCGGATCCCCGGGCATTTTCACGAATGGCCCGGGGCGGTACCGGACAACTCCTGCAGCCCCTCTCCTTCTACCGGCACCCATCCGGCCGAAGACTGTGCATCCCGTCCGCTGAATTTGTAATTTTACCCTTCATCTCCTCTCTCCGGTAGAGATCACTTAAATCATCTTCATGAAGCCCAGGTTACTGCGACTACTTCTTCTGATCGGGATTCCGCTGCTCCTTCTGACGATCTGCTCCGGATACATCTTTGAATGGATGTGGCTCAATGAGCTGGGGTATTCACATGTTTTCTGGACCATTCGGGGCACCCAGGTCCTGCTCACACTGGGTGCTTTTGCAATATCCGCCCTCTATCTTGTCGCCAATTTCAGAATTCTGGCCGACCGGCTCCGTTGGGTCCAGTTTGAAGGAACCCCGCTCCAGCCGCTCAACATCCATTTCGGCAGCGCCGCCCGCTACCGACAGCTCCGGATCTTTCTCACATCGGCCGCCCTCTTCATGGCGCTGCTCTTTGCGGCGGGGTTCTATCTGAACTGGGACGACTCCCTCCGATTTTTCTGGAGTGAATCTTTCGGCCAGTCGGACCCTGTTTTCGGCAGGGAGATCGGTTTTTACCTCTTTCAGCTCCCCTTCTGGAAACGGATCCAGATCTCCCTCTCCCTGCTCGTTTTCCTCATGCTGGCCCTGCTGCTCTTCATCTACCTCATCACCGGGCTCCTCTCTCCGGGTGACGGGCGGGGTGAAATCCGCATGCGTCCCGATGTCTCCGGACATCTGCGCTGGAACGCCGTGATCTGGCTGCTCCTGCTTGTATGGGGTGTCTGGCTCGAACGGTACCAGCTCCTTCTCCGCCCGGACGGGATTGTATTCGGTGCGACCTACGCCCACATCAATGTGGAGCTTCCCGGACTCTGGGTCCTGATGATCACACTTGCCGGTGCCGCACTGGTCCTGGCTCTGGGTAACCGGCTGAACCTGCGCCGCATCCTCCCGGTCACCGCCTTCACCGCGCTCGCCGTTCTTGCACTCGGCCGGGTGATCATTCCATCGGCGGTTCAGCAGTTCAGTGTAGAGCCCAATGAGCTGGAGCTTGAGACTCCTTTCCTGGAGAACAACATCCGGCTTACCCGGCTGGCGTACGGACTCGACAAGATCCGGGAGATCGAGTATGAAGGGGGCGATACGCTCACGTTCGAGGACATCCGCAGAAATCAGGATGTGATCGACAACATCCGGCTTTGGGATCCACGCCTGCTGATTCAGACCTACCGGCAGCTTCAGGAGATCCGCTCCTACTATGAGTTCTACAGTGTGGACAACGACCGCTACCTGGTGGGTGACCGGGTTCTGCAGACGATGCTCGCCTCAAGGGAGATCGCCCGGAATCTGCCCAGTCAGTCCGACACCTGGGTGAACCGCCACCTACAGTATACCCACGGATACGGACTTGTGATGAACCCGGTGACCGAGACCAACCGTCAGGGGGAGCCGGTCTTTCTGATCCGGGACATCCCCCCGGTTTCCCCTCATCCGGATCTGCAGATCGAGCGGCCGGAGATCTACTACGGTGAAAACAGCAGCGGATACTACGTCGTCAACACCCTGGTGCCGGAGCTCAACTACCCCTTCGGGGATCAGAATGTCTACACCCACTACAGCGGACAGGGCGGAATCCCGATCGACAGTTTCTGGAAAAAAATCCTTTTCGCCTGGCAGCTCGGGGACATCAACCTGATCCTCTCCAACTACATTCACGAGGAGAGCCGGCTACAGATCTGGCGCAGTGTTCAGGAGAGGATCCGACGCATCACCCCCTTCCTTTCCCTGGACAGCGATCCCTACCTTGTCCTGAATGAGGGGCGGCTCTACTGGATCCAGGATGCCTATACCACCTCCTCCCATTTCCCCTACTCCCAGCCCCACGGAAGGTTCAACTACATCCGCAACTCCGTCAAGGTGGTGGTCGATGCCTATGAAGGATCGGTCGACTACTACATTGTCGATGAGGAGGATCCCGTTCTGCGGGTCTACCGGAGAATCTTCCCCGGCCTTTTCCAGCCGCTGGAAAACCTTCCCTCCGGTCTGGAACATCACTTCCGCTACCCCCAGGATCTGTTCGAGATCCAGCTGGAGATCTTCAACCGCTACCACATGACCCACCCCCAGCTCTTCTACAACCAGGAGGATCTCTGGACCCGTCCGAACGAGAAGTACGCCGGGATCCGGCGGGTCATGGAGCCCTACTATGTACTGGCACGGCTGCCGGGTGAGGAGCGGCTGGAATTCATGCTCATCAGTCCCACCACCCCGGAAAACAGGGACAACATGATCGGCTGGCTTGCCGCCAAATCGGATGCGGACAACTATGGCGAGATGGTGGTCTACCGGCTCCCCAAGGACCGGCTCATCTACGGACCGGCACAGATCGACGCACGGATTGACCAGGACCCCGAGATCTCAAGACAGCTTGCTCTCTGGGACCAGCGCGGATCGAGCGTGATACGGGGCAATCTGATGGTGATCCCGGTCGAAAATTCATTCCTCTACGTGGAGCCTGTATTCCTGCTTGCCGAAGGGGTCGACATCCCGCAGCTGCAGCGGGTGATCGTGGCGATCGGAGACAACGTCTCCATGCAGCCTTCGATCGGCCAGGCGATCCGTGAACTCTTCGGGGTATCGCCCGATATGCCCGGACCGGCGGCCCTGCCTGCGGGGGGCCCTCAGTCGGGCGCGGAAGTCCCCCTCTTGCTGCAACGCGAGTCGGAAGAGCTGGATGAGATCCGTTCACTCTGGCAGCAGATGATGCAGGCACTCGACCGGATGGAGTGGAGGCGGTACGGCGAGCTGATGGAGGAGCTGGATAAACGGTTGCGTGATGAGTGAAATTCGTGAGGGAAGTGAATTTTAAAGAAAGAGAAGGATGAAAACGGTCGCTTTTGATACCCTGGGATGCAAACTCAACTTCTCCGAAACCTCTGCCATACGGAGAGATTTTATCGGGGCGGGCTATGAGGTGAAGGAGTTTGATGAGAAAGCGGATGTCTATGTGATCAATACCTGTTCGGTGACGCTCGATGCCAACAGTGCCTGCAGGAAGAGCGTCCGCCGGGCCCTCAGGATCAACCCGGAGGCCTTTGTCGCGGTGATCGGCTGTTATGCGCAGCTCAAACCCGAAGAGATCGCCGCCATAGAGGGTGTGGATGTGGTTCTGGGAACTCACGAAAAATTCCGCCTGCTGGAGCTCTTTGACGATTTCGTGAAGCAGGAAGGAACCCTGATTCATGTAAGCGATGTGAACGAGGCGGTCGATTTCCATCACGCCTTCTCCTCGGACGACCGGACCCGCGCCTTCCTCAAGGTACAGGACGGGTGCAGCTACAAATGCTCCTTCTGTACCATCCCGATGGCCCGGGGCAGGAGCCGCAGCCCCCGCATCGCCTCGGTGGTCTCCAATGCACACCGGCTGGTCGAGGAGGGATACAAGGAGATCGTGATCACAGGTGTGAACGCCGGGGACTTCGGAGCAGGAACCGACGAGGACTTCTTTCAGCTTCTCCGGGCGCTGGACGGTGTGGAGGGGCTTCAGCGGATCCGGATCTCCTCGGTCGAGCCCAATCTGATGCACGAGGATATCATCCGGCTTGCGGCCGATTCCGGACGGATTCAGCCCCACTTCCACATGCCTCTGCAGAGCGGCAGTGACCGGATGCTCAGGCTGATGCGGCGACGGTACAACAGCGGGCTCTATGCAGAACGGGTGAATCTTATCCGCCGTCTTCTTCCGGATGCCTGCATCGGGGTGGATGTGATCACCGGCCATCCGGGAGAGAGTGAAGAACTTTTTCTTGAGTCCTTCCGGTTCATCGAATCCCTGGATATCTCCTATCTGCACGTTTTTACCTATTCGGAACGGCCCGGAACCCATGCGCTCACCCTGAAGCCGTCGGTTCCGGTTGATGAACGCAAACGAAGAACCCACCGCCTCCGCCGGCTTTCGGTTCTCAAGAGGCTGGAGTTTGACAGCCGGTTCCGTGGAACCTCACGACCTGTTCTTTTTGAATCGTTCAGCCGGAACGGGACCCTGGAGGGATGGACCGATAACTATGTACGGGTGGCGGTTCCCTGGCGAGCCGGACTGGAGAACCGGATTGTACCGGTCACACTGACGGATCGTGACAGGGAGGGTGTTTTTGCAGGCCGGATCGCCCCGGAAATGCTTGAGCAGGAGTCGCTGATCCAATCACTGGTGGGATCGTGAACAGCAGGGAGCAAAACAAAACGTTCAGTGAATCGGATGCCAGACAGGAGGAGCTGCACGAACGGATCGTACGGTATCTGGAGCGGGAAGTGGAACTCTTCGGGGAGTGGATGATCCCGATGGATCTTCCCGTTGCGATCGGTATGAAGATGGACCGGGGTACGGATCCGGGTCCCGTAATTCGTCGGGGTGATGAGAAACAATCCGTGCATGAAACAGCCTCGATGAAGAGTATCGACCCGACAAAGCATGCCTCCAGGGAGGAGAACTACACCGAAGGAATGCAGACCGCCATGGAGAAGAAAATATCCGCAGATGATCAGCCCGGTCACCGTTCCGAAGATGCACTCCAGGCCGCCCTCACCGCCTGCACAACCCTGGATGAGTTGAGAGAGCTCGCCCTTCACGCCGAAGAGCTGAAAACGGATCTGGAGGGAACCCGGCTGGTCTTCGGTGCCGGCAATCCCGCTGCCGGCCTCATGCTGATCGGAGAGGCACCCGGCTATCATGAGGACAGGCAGGGAGAGCCTTTTGTAGGACAGGCGGGACAGCTTCTGAACCGGATTCTGAAAGCGATCCGGTTCGAGAGGGAAGAGGTCTACATAACCAACATCCTGAAACACCGGCCCCCTTCCAACCGCGATCCGCTTCCGGCCGAGAGGCAGAGAAGTCTTCCCTGGCTGCTGCGCCAGATCGAACTGGTCAATCCCCGCCTGATTCTCTGTCTCGGCCGCGTTCCGGCTGCCACCCTGCTCGGCAGGGATGAGCCGCTTCAAAAGCTGCGGGGCGGTTTTCACCCGTTTATGGGAAGGGAACTTGCCGTCACCTACCACCCGGCGGCACTCCTGAGGAATGAGAAGCTGAAACGTCCGGTCTGGATCGATGTACAGATGGTTCGCCGGCGTTATGATGAAGTGACCGGCCCTTCCTCCGGTGTATAGATCCGGGGTCCGGTGAGGCGATCCCGGTGGATTTTCCCGGACCGGACTCTTTACCGTCTTCCTTTCTGCCGCCGTTTTCTGTATTATTGCCACATGTCGCAACGCATTTTACGACACTGGGTCGACACTGTATCGAC
>CAYTTA010000007.1:0-3950 GCA_964440655.1 uncultured Balneolaceae bacterium | reverse complement strand
TCGACACTGTATCGACGCTGTATCGCCAGCGATAATGACAGAATCTGACGACAGGCCTCCTTGTCGGAAACGGAATCCAACCCGTCTCTGAAGGCCGGACGACACCGGAGAATTGCACAAATCCAGGATACGCCCGTTCCGTCCGGGTACGGCTCAAAGGCAAATCGCAGCAACCGAAAATTTCAGTACTGCATCAGGCGACCGCTGGTGCTTGTACCGTTGAAACATGACAGCAGAACGGAGATGACCGATCTTTCCGGCACTTCTTCCCGAAAGAGCAACGGAAGCAGAGAGTATGAACTCCTGGAGAGCCAGGGGCGTATTCCCCCCCAGGCAACGGAGATTGAACAGGCGGTTCTCGGCTCCATGCTCATCGAACACGAAGCCGCCACGATCGCCCTGCAGATCCTTCGCCCGGAAGATTTCTACAAGCCGGCACACCGCCACATCTTCGAGACCATTCACGAGCTCTATGAACGGGACAACCCGCTCGACCTGATCACGGTCGAAAACGAGCTCCGGGACAAAAATCTGCTGGATCAGATCGGAGGCCCCCAATATCTGGCCGAACTGACCCGGACGGTCAGCTCCGCGGCCAATATTGACTACCACTCTCAGATCATCTCGGAAAAAGCGATCAAGCGGAATCTGATCCTGAAGTGCAACGAGATCATCAAACTGGCCTACGATTCAACAACAGATCCCTTCGAAGTGCTCGATACGGCCGAACAGCAGATATTCGATCTCTGCCATGCCCAGTCGAGAACGAATGCACAGCCCATCGGCGACATCCTGAAGGATACCCTGCAGCACCTTGAAGAGATGCGCGGGAAACCGGCAGGGATCACCGGCGTTCCGACCGGGCTTGATGTGGACAAACTCACCTCCGGGTTCCAGCAGGGGGATCTGGTCATCATCGCCGCCCGACCCTCCATGGGTAAGACGGCATTTGTCCTTACGGCGGCTCGAAATGCAGCTTTGCACCCGGACGAATCCCTGCAGACCAATGTGGCGATCTTCAGCCTGGAGATGTCCTCCCAGTCCCTGGTGCAGCGACTTCTCACTATGGAGGCGAGGATTGATGCGCAGAGCGCCCGGTCGGGTCGTCTGAAAGATGAGGATTTCAAACGGCTGATCGATGCGGCCAGCCGTCTCTTCACCGCCCGCATTTTCATAGACGACACGCCGGGACTGAGCATTATGGAGCTGAGAACCAAATGCCGCCGGCTCAAGAGCGAACACGATATCGGCATGATCATCGTGGACTACTTGCAGCTCATGACGGCCAATGTCCGGGACAACAGCAATCGGGAACAGGAGATCGCCGCCATCTCCCGTGGTTTGAAGGCTCTGGCAAAGGATCTGAATGTACCGGTCATCGCTCTCTCCCAGCTGAGCCGTGCGGTGGAGCAGCGGGGCGGTGACAAGCGCCCGCAACTCAGTGACCTGCGGGAGTCGGGGTCCATCGAGCAGGATGCCGACGTCGTGATGTTTCTCTATCGGCCTGAGTATTATGGCATCAAGACAACCCCGGAGGGACACTCCACTCACGGGCTGGCTGAAGTGATCGTCGGAAAACAACGGAACGGCCCGACTGGTTCGAAACGGCTCTTCTTTGTGCAGAACTACGCCCGATTTGAAAACTTCACCGCCGTGGAAGGCTCCCTGCCTGCACATGAAACCCATCTGGACGAACCGGACGCTCCCCCCTCTCTTCCCCCCTCCCCCTTCATTCCCGGCGGCGGAGATGAGTCCGCTCCTTTCTGATTGGTGCCTCGTGGGGGGAGACCGCTCCTGTCTGATGCATGCGGATTGGATCTGTCACCTGCCGGGGGTGAAGCAAGTCAGATCGGGGTCCTCACATCCAGAGAAACCAGCTCCTCGAAAAGCTCGTCATACTCCCGGATCTTGTTCGACCAGTCCAGGTGCCGGTTGATGCCCTGCAGGGTCGCTTTTGGAAGAGGTTTCGTCTCTCCGGTCAGCAGGTCCTTGAGATACCGGAACAGCTCATCCTCGGTATTGTACATGACCGGAGCGTGAAGAAGCGGTCGGTGCAGGGTCTCCGGAATGAGTTCCGGATAGTGAAGCCGTTCGGGAACCAGAGGATGGCAGCCGCAATAGATCGCTTCCATGATCGCCACACAGAAAAATTCATAGGTGGCCGTGGAGACCACAATGTCCGCGGAGTGCAGCAGCCTGCTGTAGGTCTCGGGATCCTCCACATACCCGAAATGGGTGATGTGATCCCCATACCGCCTCCAGGCTTTTTCAAACTCCTCGGGTTTTTCGTGGCGTGTGTCTCCTGCCAGGATGAGATCGAATTTCAGATCGATGTCGTTCAACCGGTTCAGAACCCGGAAGAACATGGCCGGATTGCGGTCAAACTGCCACCTCTGATTCCAGGCAATCACCGGCCGGGGGTTGTTCTGCCGGGTATCGGGATGCTGGTCGAAATAGCTGAGATTGAGTCCCGGGTACATCACGATGCTCTTCTCCCGGATCAGATCCACGGTGTGCAGGTGTTTCTCCGGGAACATCTCAAGAAAAGGGGGAAGTGCCTGAAGAAAATCATCCAGATGAAACTGCGATGAAAAGAGCAGCTTGTCCGCCGCCAGCATGCTCAGATAGTTGATGTAGCAGTAGGTCAGATCCCTCTGAACCCCCTCCGGCATCGGCTGGGTGAACTGATTCTCATGCATGTACATGATCTTCGGAGTATGGGCGAAACGGGGATTGGTCAATGCCAGAAAAGCGGGCAGGTTGGTCATGCTGCTGATCAGAAGCAGATCGATCTCATCGGGGATCCGGCGGGTCATCTCCGCCAGGGTGACCGAATCGCCGTGCATACGCCATTTCCATCCGCGGTAGTTCAGTGTGACAGGCAGAATCCGGTGCCGTGAATGCTCCCGCAGACCTTTCAGGAAGGCTTCATGGGATCCGCTGTAAAACGGTTCTACCGCAAGGATGTTCATGGCGGATGAGGATGTTTTTTTGATCTGGTTACCGGAACCGATTCACAATCTCCTCCATGGGCAGATAGACCAGCACCGGTTTTCCAAGAGGATCGGCATAAGGCTCTTCACAAGCAAACAGCTGGTCGATCAGAGACTCCATCTCCTGTTCCGAAAGTCGCCTGCCCCGCGGGATCGCCGTCCGGGAGGCGAAGGCGACAGCCACCTTCCTGCGGGCATCCAGAGCAGGTTTCTTCTCCATAAACCGGTACTCCTGGAGCATCTCGCGCAACACTTTCTGCTCATCGCCAATGTTGATGTCGGCAGGAACGCCGTGAATCACAGCGGAGTGACCGCTCAGCAACTGAATGCTGAATCCCATCCTCTGGATGATGGGAAGCAGTTCACGCAACAGGGTGAAATCGGTTGCGGCAAACTCCATGTTTCGTGCAAAGAGAAGCTGCTGCGTGGCTGGCAGGGCCTCTTCCGTCACGCTGAGCGTCTTTTCATAGATGATCCGCATGTGGGCACGGTACTGGTCGATAATGCAGAGACCGGTGCGGGTCTGTGTAAGGATGTAGCGGTCGTGCAGTTGCCAGAATCCGCGATCCTTCTGCTGGCGGGTTTCCACTCTCCGCTCCTCATCCCCATCTGCGGGTGCGGTCTCTTCCCTCCCCATTCCATAGAGCGCTTCTCCAAGTTCAAGTCCATCACCGGACGGCCGGTCAAAATTGATCCGGGAGGGGATCTTCAGCCGCGAAGCCTCCCCCTCCCCCTCCAGACGGATCAGATCGGGACCCAGCCCGAGCCCCTCCAGGGAGGTTGAAAAACCATCCTCCTCCTGCACGGTGAATCCGGGAATATCCGGGACCATGAGGAATTGGTTCAGCGCCTTCCGCAGGACCGACCGGGTGAGCTGAATGATGCTCTTCGCATCCTCAAACTGAACCTCCTGTTTCGCCGGATGGACATTCACATCGACCTGTTGCGGATCGAGGG
>CAYTTA010000006.1:62748-65328 GCA_964440655.1 uncultured Balneolaceae bacterium | reverse complement strand
TCCTCGGGGTCACCATGCCGACCTCGGGGTTGTTCACCCGCTTGTCGCTGTGGCGATAAGAGAGGATTTGGGCCGTACCATTGTTCTTTCGGCGTCGTGCATTCTTTTTCTCACCAGGGGTTTTGCCTTTTTTGCGGAGTCGCTTTTCAGCGCTTTTCACGGTTTGATCCTCTTCAAACAGGGCGTATGCAACACCTGGGTCATTGGCGGTAGAGTCGTTCACTGTCTGCAAGGCTCGTCGTACAGAACCACCACGACCTTGTCCTTTTACCAGTATCCCCTCGGCAATCAAAGCACTATGCGCTTCCCAGTATTCATCCTCGCTCAGGGAACCCCCTTCCTTGGCAAACCGCTCTTCTATCTGACGCCGAAGTGATGTATTTCCAATTGAGGAGCCATCCCCCGGCACGAGGGAGAGCATCAGCTCTTTGAGCCGCTGAAGCTTGTGATCATCATCGATTCTATGGTCAGAATGTGCAGACAAGAGATTCCTCCAATAATTTCTGACTACCGCGCAATTGGTTGCTGTTTTTTTTCCGAAATCAGGACGTTTTAACCGCCAGGTCTGTTCTTATGCCTTTGATCATCACTTTGAACCGAAAACACGCCAACTTTATAGGCAATCAATCCTTGCTTCAATTTGCCAGAATATTGCATATTTTCAACCCCTCCACAAATACGGTCACCCACTGGAGTTACGGCTCCTGCTGCATGAATGGAACCTTATCCGGTATCCCCGATACCAGATTTTACAGATTCAACCTATTCCCCCTGTCTTTCCTCTATCTGATATCTGATTAAGTGGGTATGCAAATGATGCCATTTTCATTACGATCTCTCTCCTTTTTCGTCGCTCTTCTTGCCTTTTTCATAACCGGCCTCATTCTCCCCTCCTCCTCCAGCGGGCAATCCCTGGAAGAGGCGATCGGGCTCTACCAGCAGGGACAGCTCGAAGAGGCACTGGAGATCCTGCTCCGGCTGGAGGAGGAGGACGAGATGGCCCTTCTCTTCGCCGGAAAGAGCTGGATGGACCTCGGGGAATACCTCAAGGCGGGGCACTACCTCCGCCGGGCGGCGCAGAGCTCCCGGCCGGCGGTCTCCGAAGAGGCCCTCTACACTCTGGCCCTCAATGAATTCCGCCTCAAAAACTACACCCGCTCCCTGGAGATTCTGGGTGATCTGGCCCGCTCGGGCGGCCGCACCGGGATCGCATCCCAGGCACGTCAGTTCTATCTTCGGCAGCTCGAATACCTTACCGACGGGCAGCGCTACGACACGTTCTGGCAGACCGACAATCCCGGTCTCCGCTTCGACCTGGTGCGTGCGGCGGCAGGCCGGGGGGACCCCTCCATGCTCCGCGCCATGCTCGGGGAGCTGGAGAAACTCTCCAATCTCTTTGAAAATGGCGCCCCCCTGGAGGAGCTCCGCCAAACCATTGAATCCCGCGTGAACGTCTCCGCCCCGCCGCTCCGCTCGGTCCGGGCACCGGAAGGCACCGTCTATCCGATCGGCGTGGCCCTCCCCTCCTTCGATACGGAGGAGCCGGAGTTCGAGGTGTCGCGCAACCTCTACTACGGCATCACCCTGGCGGCCGATGAGTTCAACGCCCGCAATCCCGACCGGAAAGTCTTCCTGCGGTTCCGCGACACCCATGCCGATCCCGATTCGGTGCGGGATGCGATGAACCAGCTGGTCTGGAATGAGCGGGTTGATGCGGTGATCGGTCCCCTCTTCTCTCACACCGCCGAAGTGATGGCGCAGCTGGCCGAAGAGTACGAAATCCCGATGATCACCCCGCTGGCGAACTCCGACCGGATCAACACCGGCCACAACTGGACCTTCCAGCTCAACCCCACCCTGGAGATGCACGGGCGGGAGATGGCACGCTTTGCGGTCCGCGACCTGAGGCTCGACTCACTTGCCGTGATTGTGGAGAAAGACTCCCCCGGCCGGGCATCCGCCCTCGCCTTCCGGCAGCAGGCCGAAGAGCTCGGAGCCCATGTGGTCTACTTCATGGAAGAGGATTTTGCCGCCCTCGGCTACGACATCTCACCGGTCACGGAGCCCTTCACCACAGACTCCATTCTGGCCGACTCACTCGGCTACGTGCCGGTGGACGGGATCTACGCCCCCTTCGCCAGCGATGCGGCCCATACGCTGGTCAACCTGCTCATGACCGACCTGGAGGCAATGAGAAGCAACGTGGTGGTGATGGGATCCGAGGTATGGGGCAATGCCCGCTACACCCCGGCCCAGCAGAACAACTTCGCCATTTATCACACCCGCTCGCAGCTCGAGCCGGATGATGAGAGCGAGCGTGCCACCTGGTTTGAGGAGGATTACCGCAACCGGTTCGGGCTACCCCCCGATGAGTTCTCAAAGATCGGATACGATGCGGCAAGCTGGCTCTTTGCCACGCTGGAGCGGGCCGGCAATCCCGCCCTGCTGAAAGAGGCGATGCGGTCGGCACCGGAATACCGGGGGCTCATCCTGGACATCCACTTTGACCGCTCACAGATCAACCGGCGGGTCCAGGTCGTGCCCCTCACCGAGCGGGCAGCCCGGCGGATGGGGAATTAA
>CAYTTA010000006.1:38363-62648 GCA_964440655.1 uncultured Balneolaceae bacterium | reverse complement strand
GCGGATGGGGAATTAAAAGGTCAGTACAGTTTACCGGGTCTGATTACCGGGTCTGTGCGCGCTCCTGTTATCGGATTTGTGCCCGCTCCTGTTATCAGATCTGTGCCCTCTCCTGTTACCGGGTCTGTGCGCGCCCTGTTTGCGGGTCTTAGCGAACTTACCGGGTCTGTGCGCGCTCCTGCGCCTCTCTCTCCCGCTCCATCCGGGCACGGATCCGGTACTGCTCCTGCAGCCACCGACGCCATTCGGCGCTCGCCAGACGGTGCTCATCAAACGTCCGGGTAAAGACATGCCCTCCGTCCGGACTCGCCACCATATATAAATAGTCATGCTTCTCCGGGCGGATCACCGCCTCCAGAGAGGCCATACCGGGGTTGGTGATCGGTCCGGGCGGCAGCCCGCTGAACCGGTAGGTGTTGTAGGGGTGATCCAGCTCGTAATCCTGATAAAGCAGCCTCCGATGCTCCCCCAGCGCATAGATGATGGTCGGATCGGCCTGCAGCCGCATCCGGTTTCGCAGCCGGTTCAGATAGAGTCCGCTCACCCGCGGTTTTTCATGGTCATGCCGCGCCTCCCACTCCACGATGGAGGCCAGGGTAAGGATCTCCTCCGCATCAAGCGAATGAGATTCAATCTCGGCGGCAAATCGGCTCATCCGTGTTTCATACTCCCGGGCCACACGACGCACCACCGCCTCGGGATCACTCGTCCAGTAGAAGTGGTAGGTGTCCGGCATCATCCGGGCAAAAAGCCTCTCGGGGGTGATGCCAAGCTCGGCTGCCAGGCGGCTGCTGTCGGAGAAAATGGCAGCGAACTGTGTGGAGTCGGCCCGCAGCTGCCGCCCCAAAGAAGCCGAAAGCCGGCCGACGGTCGTTCCCGGTAAAATGGTCACAGCGGCCGGATCCTGAATACCGAGCGCGATGCGGGAGAGCAGCTCGTCGTAGCCCAACGATCCCTGGATTTCGTAGCGACCCGGATTGAAATTGCGCCACCCCAGCAGCCCGGCCGCCCACCGGAGCTCCTCTTCATCAAAACGGACCTCCAGCTGCGAAAGGTGATCGATCAGATCCGCCAGAGGCGTGCGTTCCGCCAGATGAAGAACCGCCACCTCGTCGGCCACAAAAGCATCGGAGCGTTCCAGCCGGAGGCTCCGGGAGAGAAAGACCAGAAGAAAAAAGAAGAGGAAAACAAATAAAGGCGTGAAATAAGTGAACCGTGAATTCATGCGAAACTGCAAGGGATGATTCTGGAAATATGGAACTGGTTTAAATATAGATAATGAGGCGAAATTTAGATATTTTGAATCCGATTTTATACAGGATCCTCTATCCTTCAAAATAGGAAAAATAGAAACATTACCCCTCTAATCGTTGCTGGTGTCATGATTCACGTGCCTACCCTTCGAACTTCCTTTCTCCTTGTTGCAACACTCTCCCTGCTTCTTTCCCTTGCCGGAAACGCAGCGGCCCAGGAGAGTCACAGCGACTCTCTCTCCGTGATCCTTGAACCGATCACCGTGGAGGCAACCCACTCCTCCATCACCATAGACCGGGCTCCCCTTTCAGTAACCAAGCTCTACCGCTCCACCCCGGATCTTGTTGCCCGCCGGGCAGCCACCATGGATGAACTGACCTTCACGCTCCCGGGCGTCTGGGTCAAAAACCGTGAAAACCATGCCCTCGGCGAATCGATGACCGTTCGCGGAATGGGCTGGAGATCCCAGTTCGGAGTACGCGGCATCCAGGTGGTTCTGGACGACATTCCCCTCACCGTTGCCGACGGCCAGACCATCCTGAACATGGTCGATCCCGCCATGGTCAACTCCCTGGAGATTCTCCGGGGCCCCTCCGCCACCTTCTGGGGGAACAGCAGCGGCGGAGTACTCTACATGAGAACCCGTCCATCGGCCGATTCCCCCCGTTTCATGCTGCGAAGCTACGGCGGATCCTTCGGCACCATGAAACACGAGCTGCGCTGGCATGACCAGATCGGAGGGGTCCGCTGGGGCGGATATGGATCCTACTACAACACCGACGGCTACCGCGACTACAGTGCCGCCGAGCTGATCCGGGGCGGTCTCTCGGCCGGCTTCAACCTCTCCGGGCGTTCCAACCTGGAGGCCAGGATCGCCTACGCCGGGATGCCCAATGCCGAACACCCGGGTTCGCTCTCCAAGGAGGAAGCGGCAAGCGACCCGACCAAGGCGTGGCCTTTCAACGTCAACACCGGTTCCGGCAAGGAGTTTCATCAGCTGATGGGAGCGGCAACCTGGCTGCAGGAGTTCGATAGCGGCATTCTTACCGTGACCGGACATGGAACCTGGCGCGATTTCGTCAACCCCCTCCCGGGCCCCTACATCGTCGTGGACCGGCTGGCGGGTGGATCGAGAGCGGTCTACGATTTTCACAATCTTCCGTTCGGTCTGCAGATCGGAGGCGAACTAAAGTGGCAGCGCGACGATCGCGAGCAGTACAATAACGTTGGCGGTCAGCGCGGAGACAATCAGATCATCAGCCAGCGCGACAACGTGAGCAACCAGGCCCTGTTCGCCCGCATCGTCTGGGATGTGGACCGCTTCACCTTCAGTGCAGGGGTGCGCGGGGACCGGATGGCTTTTTCGGCCGATTCGATCGACACGGCAACGGGCAACATCATCGCCTACACCGATCAGGAGCGTGTCTTCACCACCATCAACCCCAGCCTTGGCGTGAACTACAATCTGGGTGATGCGCGGCTCTATGCCAACTTCAGCACCTCGTTCGAGGCGCCAACGACCACCGAATTCAAGAACCGGCTCGATCCGACCGGAACGAGCATCCTGCCCGGTTTCAACCCCGATCTCGATCCGGAGCGAGCGATCGGTATCGAGGCGGGGGTCCGCGGTATTCTGAGCGGTTCGGGACTGGAGTACGATCTGGCGGTCTACCGTCAGTTTGTAGAGGATCAGATCATTCAGCAGACCGAAATTGACGGCCAGGCGATCTTCAGCAACGGCGGCAAGGCGGATCACTACGGAGTGGAGACCCATTTCCGGTACCGCCCCGTCTCCCTGCTCTCTCTCGAGCTGATGTACACCTGGACCTATGCCGCCTTCGGAGAGGGCGAGTTTGAAGAGGATTATCAGGGCAACCGCCTGCCGGGTGTCGCCCCCCACCGGATCGGATCGGGCATCTCCCTCTATCTGGGAGACCACATGGTGAGCACCGACCTGGAGTGGGTGAGCGAATATTATGTCAACAGTGCCAACACCGTATCGAACGACCCCTACTTCCTGGTCAACGCACGCTGGACCTTCCAGGGTCTCCGGTTCGACGGATGGAGGGTGCAGCCCTTTGTCTCGGTCTACAACGTCCTGGACGAGCGCTACAATACCTCTGTGGCCATCAACAACGCAGCCGGACGTTTCTTTGAGCCGGGTGCCGGCCGGAGCTTCCAGGCAGGGCTCAGTGTCCAGTTCTGATCCGCAATCGGATATGGGAATCGAAAACGATCAACAACTCCGGAAGGACGGTCAAAACGCGCCAATAGACCTTTTCATGGAGTCTTTTATCGTTTTTAACAAAAATCTTTCTTTTTTGAAGAAGATTTTTATACAATTGCTAAATAGGATTCCGGAACCTATTTTCAACGCATCACTTCAATTTGCAGTATGATTGTTGTGGTGTATGAAATGCGAATCAAATGTACTGGTCAATATGAGTGATGAACGAGAAGTAGGTACCGTAAAGTGGTTTCACAACGGTAAAGGGTATGGATTTATCACCCGTGATGGTGGTGAAGACGTTTTTGTACACTATTCCGCAATCCAGACGGACGGCTTCAAGAAGCTTACCGAAGGTCAGAAAGTGGAATTCACTGTGGCACAGGGAGACAAGGGATTGCACGCAATTGAAGTGATTGCCCTGCAATAATCGATTGTTTCCACGATATTAAGCACCGTCTCACGACGGTGCTTTTTTTTGTCCCTGTTTTTCGGATTTCGACACGAAACCCCTGTCCGGGCCGTTATTTCCTCTCTTTCTGAGGATGGAGCACCCTCGTTGCACCTGTTATTCGGTTTGAACGATTCTGTTCGAAGCTGTTACGAAGTATAGACACCGCTGATGAGTTTTGTGAAGTCCCTCCTGCTGTCGCTTCTCCTTCTTGGCGGAGTGCAGAACGGTCTGGCAGAATCTGCCCGTGATCCTTTCGGCATTCCCGCTGTGGAACCTGTTGCCCGAAAAGCCGTTGAACCCGTCGGTGAAACGGATGACGAGGCGGATGCCTCCTCCGAATCCGGCAACCCCTTCTGGATCGGTATCTGGACAGGCTACTCCCCCGTCTCCAACTCCTTCCTGGCCAAAATGGAGAAGACCCGTTTCGCCATGGGCGGAATCGAATGGGTCTACGGCACGCTGAACAACAGAGGTGGCACGCCGGTGGAGCTCTCCGGCGAGCTCATCCTTCTGGGATGGACCGGATTCCCAAAGAACGGAAGGTCGGGGCCGCGGGAGAGCCGCTTCGGTATCGGAGCGGTTCCGATTCGTTTATCACTGCCTCTCACAGCGATGCCCCGCAACCACTACCCATATCTAAGCCTGGGGGCCGGCTTCTTCTTCTTTGACAACCCCTTCCCGACCGATGACGGCACCAATCTGAATGCCACGGTGGACCTCGGCATCGGGTACACCTTCCGGATCGATCCCTCCACCCGGCTCAATATCGGATACCGGTTTCACCACCTCTCCAATGGAGGAAGCGGGCTGATCAATCCCGGACTGGACTCCAACATGTTCGTGATCTCGATCCGCAGCCGGATCCTGTGATAATCAATCGATAATCGATGAATAGATGATGGACCGGAGCTTCTCGCGGTCATCCAGATTGTTGGAAGGGCGCAGCTGCTTGAAGTAGACCACCACCAGCTCCTCTTCCGGATCGACCCAGTAGGTGGAGCCGTAGGCCCCTCCCCATCCATACTCTCCCTCCGAGCCGGGAATGCCCCGGGTTCCCAGTTCCTCCAGCACCGTGAATCCGAGACCGAACCCTACACCCGGTGTATAGCCGCCGATCACCCTCAGGTGGTTGGTGGTCATCAGTTCCACCGACTTGCGGGAGAGAATCCGCACCCCGTCGAGCTCACCTCCGTTCAGAAGCATCTGAAGGAACCGGAAGTAATCCGCCGCGGTGGAGAGCAGCCCCGCTCCCCCGGAAAAGCTCTTGCGCGGACCGTTTACATACATGCCCTGACCCACCATATCCCCCGGGTCAGGAGCCCGTTCCAGCCGGTCGGGATAGAGTGAGTAGACCGTTGCGAGCCTATCCACCTTCTCGTGCGGCAGGTAGAAATGGGTATCCTTCATCCCGAGAGGATCGATAATCCGCTCCTCGAGAAACTCCTCCAGCGTCTGACCGGTGATCTTTTCGATCACGACCCCCAGAATGTCGGTGGAGTAGCCGTAGACGAACCGCTCACCCGGATGAGCCGCCATCGGCAGGGAGGCCATGCGGGCCACGGTCTCGGCAATCGGCTCATCCCGGTCGGCGAAATACCATCCGGTGATCCCTGCCGCCTCCCACTGATCCCGGGCCGGGCCGGTTCCGTAGTCGATTCCCGCCGTGTGGGTCAGCAGATCCCGGATATTGATGCGTCTGCGGGCCGGAACCACATCGTATCCCCCATCCTCACGCCGTTCAGCCACGGTCGTGTTCATGAATTCGGGAATATACTTGCCCACCGGGTCGTGCAGAAGCAGTCTCCCCTCCTCCTGCAGGATCATGATCCCCACGCTCACGATCGCCTTGGTCTGGGATGCGATCCGGAAGATGCTTTCGCGGGTCATCGGCCTGCGGGCCTCGATGTCACTCATGCCGTACGCCTCATGCCACACCACCTTCCCCTTGCGGGCAATCAGCATGGCGCTTCCCGACATCTGACGGTTCTGCGCATATTCGTTAAAAACCCTTGTAATATTCTGCAGCCTCTCGGTGGACATCCCCACCTCTTCCGGTTTGGCATAGGGCAGTTCCTGTGCGCGGACCGGACCCGCAATCAGCAGCAGAAGCACCAGAAGAAATGTGGCTGGCTGGCAAAACGTGAAATTGGAGAAAGCGCGTCCCGACATGCGGTGTGGCGCGGCTTTCAGGAAAGAGGAGGAGTTTTTTTCGGATGATGAATGCGTTGATGAGTGGGGCCAGTGTTTATAGCTCTGTTCCATCCGGATATTCTGAACGTTTTGTCCGGCCCGGGAGAGCATGTCCGGAGAAACATCCGGAGCTCCATCCTGGCCGAATCGGGAAGATTTCGGGTTGATCCGCAGAGGGCGGCCAGAATACAAAGAAGCCGCATGCGCCGTCTGACGCGTCTGCGACAGACCTGCACTTAATAAAAAATTCCACGCAGCAAGACAAGCCGTACCATAAGGTTTTCTATTTCGCCCCCTGTTTCGGTATCTTTTGCGGTTTGGTCCCGGGGCACGCCGGATTTTCCGATTTTTTCGTCAGCAAAACCATTTAACATTCGGTATGGATATCCAGACCCTGTTTGAAACTCACCGGTTGCGAAACCGGATCTTCGCACTGCTGGCGTTTTTCTTCGCCTTTGCGGTCTACTCACTCACGGTCTCCCCCACAACCAGCTTCTGGGACCCCTCCGAATATATCGCCATTGCCCACACCCTGCAGGTGGCCCATCCGCCTGGCTCCCCCTTCTTCGCCCTCTGGGGAAGGGTCTTCTCCATGTTTGCCGCACCGGAGAATGTGGCGCTGAGCGTGAACATGATCAGCGTGCTCACCTCCTCGCTCACCATCATGCTCCTCTACCTGATCATAGTCCGGCTTATCCAGGAGTGGCGGGGGCCGGCCGACCGGATGGAGCCCCGTGAGCGGATCGCCCTCTACGGTGGGGGACTGATCGGTGCGTTCACCTTCACCTTCACCCACACCCACTGGTTCAATGCGGTGGAGACGGAGATGTACGCCCCCTCCATGTTTCTCACTGCGCTGGTCACCTGGCTCGCCCTGCGCTGGTCCGAAAGTCATGAGGAGCCCCGCGGCGAGCGGTGGCTTCTTCTTATCGCCTACATCTTCGGTCTGGGGATCGGCGTTCACCTGCTCAACCTGCTGGCGCTCTTCTTCGTCGCTCTCATCATCTATTTCAAGAAAAAGGAATTCACCCTCGCTTCATTTGCCGCGATGACGGGGATCTCCATGCTGGCATTCCTGCTCATCTTCCCCTTTACGATCATCAATCTGCCGGACCTGGCCGACAACATCTCCACAATCACCTACGGTCTGATCGGTCCGGTCAGCTATCTTGTCATTATTCTTCTGCTGCTCGGTTTTGGGATCTGGTACACACAGACCCGAAGGATGCGGATGGCCAACTTCTGTCTGCTGGCCTACGCCATGATCATTATCGGATACTCCAGCTACGCCCTGGTCTTCATCCGCTCGAACGCCAATCCGCCGATCGACCAGAACGACCCTTCATCGATCGAATCGATCGTCTCCTATCTGAAACGGGAGCAGTACGGGCAGACCCCTCTGCTGATGGGCCCCACCTATGACAACCGGACCGGCAACATCGACCGGAACCGGGAGAGCCTCTTCCCGCGACGCCACTCCCCCCAGCCCGCCCATCTGGACTACTATGCCCGTTTTGACAGCGACTGGCAGTTCTTCTGGCAGTATCAGGTCTACCACATGTACATCCGCTACTTCAACTGGAATTTTATCGGCAAGGAGTCCGACATTCAGGACACCGGGTGGTATTCCGGCTTCGGCGAGACCCGCCACAAGAACAATCCGGCCAACTCCGGCTACTTCTATCTCCCCTTCCTGCTGGGGCTGCTTGGTCTTCTTATCCACTTCCGGAACGATCCCAAACGGGCGTTTTCCGTCCTGGTTCTTTTTGTCCTTACAGGATTGGCAATCATTTTCTATCTGAACCAGACACCCTATGAACCGAGGGAGCGGGACTACGCCTATGTGGGCTCCTTCTTCGCCTTCAGCATCTGGATCGGAATCGGAGCCTGGACCCTGATCCGGGTGGCCGGCCAGCGATCCGGACCGGCCCTCTCCTGGGGGACGGCCGCACTGCTCTTTCTGGCCGTGCCGGTCTGGATGGGAATGCAGAACTGGCCGAGCCAGAGCCGCAGCCACAACTACGTGGCGCGAGACTACGCCTACAACCTGCTGCAGTCGCTCGAGCGCAATGCCATCCTTTTCACGAATGGGGACAATGACACCTTCCCGCTCTGGTACCTTCAGGAGGTGGAGGGTGTCCGGACCGATGTGAGGGTGGTAAATCTGAGCCTGCTCAACACCGACTGGTACATCCGTCAGATGCGGGACCGGACCGTTCATGAATCGCTCCCCCTTCCCATCCGCATGAGCGATGAGGAGATCGATCAGATCACTTCGGGGCTGACGCTTCACGACCCGACCGAGATTGTTCTTCCGGTCGAAAAGGATCTTCTGAAGGCGGCCTTCGGGGAGAGGCGCGATGCGCTTCTGGAACAGGCCAGCGACCCGGTGATCCGAAACCAGATCCTGATGGCCACCCCCTACTCACTCCCGGTCGATTCGCTCGACAACGAGGTGAGATGGTACCTGGAGGGGCGCCAGGCGGGCCGGGACGGGCAGGGGAACATGCGTTATTACCTGCAGACCCAGGATCTGATGATTCTGGAGATCCTGAGAAACAACCGCTGGCTGCGGCCGGTCTATTTCGCCAACACGGTCTCGAGCCAGGGGCTGCTGGGGCTGCACCCGTGGTTCCAGTTCGAGGGGAAAGCCTACCGGGTCGTCCCCAAACGACGGGAGGCCGGTCCGTTCGGCTACCTCGATCCGGAGGTTCACAGCCAGAGGCTCGCCGCCTTCCGGTTCCAGGACTGGGATCATCCCGATGTCTACTTTGATGAAAACATCCGACGGATGCTCACCAACTACCGCTATGGTTTTACGCAGCTGGCTGATGAGCTGATCCGGAGAGGAGATCGCGAGGAGGCGGCCCGCTGGCTGCGTTATGGGGAGGAGAAAATTCCGTTCCGTCCGATCGAGTATGACTGGACCATCCCCGCACTCTACGCCTACCGATACGTTCGGGCCGGGGCGGATGCAGAGGGTGTGAAACTGGCCGATTTCAGCAAGGAGCATATTCTCTACGACCTGGAGTGGAACCTTAAGGAGCTCGAACGGATCGAGGAGCGTGCAGCCCGTCTCGAAGAGGAGGCGATACGCGCCCGGTCCCGCGCCAACATCAGCCGCCAGCAGAGAATCCGGACCGAACAGCGCCGCGTGGATGAGATCCGGGAAAATCTCTTTGACACCATCTCCTTCGGGGTGAGCCAGCTTACCATCCTGCAGTATGTCTACTTCCAGACCGGAGAGCAGCTGAAGGCGGAAAACCTGGCCCTGGAGGTCAATCTGCTCACCGGGGGCCGCATTCCGATGCCGCTTGAGCGGGAGGAGAACGAGCGGCAGATCGAACGGTTTAACCTGGGGATCTGACACGTGGCACCGGAACCTGATTTTTCTATACACAATCCCTCGGGGCTACCTGTTCCGGTGAAGGAAAGCGTACTGCTCAGGATTCTGGAGGAGATCTCTCGTCATGAGAAGGTCACCTTCTCAATGATCGAAGTGATCTATGTCGATGAGGAGGAGATTGTCCGGGTAAACCGCGAGTTCCTGGGGAAAGAGTATGTAACCGACATCATCACCTTCCGCTACGATATTGATGCGGATGATGATGCGGATGATGATCCGGATGGTTTCCCTTTGGATCCGGCAGATTTTGCGGAGGCGGGGCCGGACGATGGACCGGATGAAATCGAGCAGAAAATCGAGGGCTCTCTTTACTGCTGTGCCCCCCGGATAGTGGAGCAGGCCGAGGAGTTCGGCACCCCGCCGGCCGAAGAGTTCCGTCGAATCTTCATTCACGGACTCCTTCACCTGGCTGGCTACGAGGACGGGACGCCTGAAGAGAAGGAAACCATGACCCGCCGCGAGAATTTCTACCTGTCACTCTTTTCAGATTCTTGAGGGGCAGATCGGGCACATGGTGTTTTAGGACTGTCAGTTTTTATTCCGTTATCAGGCCTCAAATTGGAATAACTACCCCATAGGCTGGCACACTATAATCCGCAATATCGACTCGTTATTCCAAAAGTGACCCTCAGTCTGGAATAACTGCGCTACACGCCAGCACATCATATACAGTGCTATGGGGTCCTTATTCCAAAACCTGCCCGCAAACTGGAATAACTGCACCAAGAATATCTGCCCTGGCCCATAGACCCGCACATTATATAGTCAGGGATATCGGCCCGTCATCCATTTCCCCATTTCCCCATTTTCCTTGCCTTTTCCCGGCTTTTACACAAGACGTCCCGTTCTTTTCCCTGGCCTGTTCGCATCTTTTCCACAGCCCATTCTGAACTTTTCCCAAGTACGTTCGCGTTTTATCTCACGACCCGTTCTGGCCTTTTCCCAAGTACGTTCACGTCTTTTCTCACCCCGTTTTGACCTTTTCCCAATACCGTTCTCATCGTATCCCAAACCCGTTTTTTCCTTTTCCCAAGCGGTTTTTCGAGAGTACACTTTCCCCTCCCGTCAATATCATTTTTAATCAAAAAAGAAATATTGTATTATCGGCACGTATCAGAGGTAGTTAAGTCCTCGTGCAAAATCATGCGGCGGTTTTAATCACAATCGGGTAAGTAAAGCAGAAGATATGGCAATCCGTACGATCTCCTTTCCAAGTTTGATTCAGAGCCAGACTACCGAGCTTCTGAACGTCTCCAGGGACCAGTTGACCGGCATGAAGATCCGGGAGGGTGACGATGACTACATCATCGGGGATCTGGCTCTTACTGAAGGCAACAACCCGCACAAGGCGATCAACAGCTTTGTAGATGAACTGGATTACCGCCTGCTTGCAAAAGCAGCACTTCTTACCGCCAGCAGCCTGGTAAAAGAGCCGCTGGTTGTTACAACCGGATTCCCCTACTCCACGATCAACATCAACAAGAAGGCGGCGGTCGACTACCTGAACAGTATCGAATCCATCACCTACGACATGCGACCTTTCGGTGGCAGTGACCATCTGGTCCAGCCTGTCTCTGTGAACCGTGTAGAGGTGATCCCCGAACTGATCGGCGGGATCATCGCCATGAGAAGCGGTGAGGAGCAGCGCAACGGAAACTTCTTCCTGGTCAGTCTGGGGTATGGAACCGTCGAGATCGGCCTGAGCACAGACAAAGGGGTGATCCAGCGAACGGAAGGAACGGCAAGCGGCCTGCGCTATGCGATCAACTGGGCCATGCGCGAACTGATGAAAAACTACTATGTAGGACTGCGGACAGAGCAGCAGTTCGATGTGGCATTCCAGGCCGGCAACATTATTCTGAACCGCCGCCGGATTGACCTTTCCGAGATCCGCAAACGGGCCCTGAACCACTATTATCAGGATGTGATCTCTCCGCTGATCCGCAACACCTGGAATGACGACGATTTCAGCCGTTCCAACACGATCATTCTGGTCGGAGGCGGAGCTACCTATCCCGAGCTGGTAGACAATTTCAAGCGGGAGTTCGACAGCTTTGCCAATGTGGAGGTGGCCAACGAGCCGATGACAGCCTCCAGCCGTGGTTACTGTATCCGATCGCGGAACAAGGGTGGTAACGGTTCAGCCGCTGTCGGGATCGACATCGGCAATGCCAACACGACCGTCACAATTTTTGAACCGGAAAATGGGAGCCTCTCCTGACGGAATACCCCGTCGGATCTGAACGACCGGCTCTGCCCAATTCCGGAACACCTGTGCGGCCTTTAAAAACTCAGGTCGCCATAAAGGCGGATTATCATGCCCGGCTCTCTCTGAAAAAAATGCATTAGGAAGAGACTGAGGTACAGAAAGGATATTGAAAAGACCCGGAAGAGGTGACGTATGAATCGCAATGAAATGTCTTTTGTAAGTCTGCTTGGAGAGGGCTCCTCCATCCGGGATGGAAATCTTACTGTCTCCTCCCATCTTAAAATTTCTGGTACCGTTCTGCAAAACATCGATTGCGGAGGCAAGCTGGTGATTGCCGGTTCGGGTCGTGTGCTTGGCAACATAAAGGCGGAAGATCTGGTGATCGAGGGTGTTTTTGAAGGCAATGCCTGGATCCGGAATCACATCACCATCAATAAGAACGCCTATGTGACCGGCTATCTTAGCGGCGAAAGGATCAAGATTGAAGAGGGAGCGCACTGCCAGATCGAGACCCGTGTGGACCGGGAGGCATCCATGCGATTCAACGAAGCGATGCTGGACGCTCCTTCTCCGGAGAAGTTCACGATTCCCGAGGAGGTCAAGCCGGTCCGGAACGGAGCCTCCAAGAAGAAAAAGAGTGCCGAGAGCCTGAACGGAAAAGCGACCCTCTCCGCGGCTTCCTCCTCCGAACCGATGGGAAAAGTGCAGATCGACCGCTTCTGGTAATCCGAGCTACCGCGCTTTTCACGCGCTTTATCCCGCATGTTCTTATCCCCGCTCTTTATTCCGCACGCTTTTTATTCCGACGCGCTTTTTATGCAGCACACTCTCACACTTCCTGTCTTTCGACGTCTCTCTCCCTGAAAATCCAGTTCCTGTGAAAACAAAAAACGGGTGCCTCTTTTCAGGAGCACCCGTCTTTGTTTAAATCTGCCACACTTCATCCTCAAGAAAATTGTGGCCGCCATGAATTGGCTTCCATACGTGATTTCCATGAAGTGGCCTCCTTGAAGTGGCCTTCATAGAGTGGCTTCCATAAAGTTCGGCACTCTGCTCAATACACATGAATAGAGTGCCTCATGTAACTCAGGATGTAACTCAGGAGCATCCTGTTGTGGATCCGCAGGTGATGCACTTCAGGCAGGTCCCGTTCCGGACCATCGTCATGCTTCCGCATTCCGGACAGGAATCTCCGGTATAACCGAGCTGTCGCGCCCGGTTGTAATCGTCGCTGCTCACCTTCTTCTCCGTGCCGGCGGCATCGTCTCCTGCAATTCCGGCTGCCGGCTCCACATCGGTCACTTCGGCCACCGGCTCCACATCGGTCACATCGCGGATCGGCTCGGATCCGGTACTCTTTCTCTCATTTCGCCGGGCCACTTCCCGGGCAAGCTCATCCTCTTCCGAGGGGCGCAGCTTGCGGACCAGGAGTTCCTCCGGCGGAACATGCGCCAGATCCTCTCTTCCCAGATAGGTGACGGCCAGCTCCCGGAAGATGTAGTCGATCACCGAGGTGGTCATCTTGATGTGCGGGCTTCCCGCCACCATGCCGCTCGGTTCAAAGCGGGTGAAGACGAACGCGTCCACAAACTCCTCGAGCGGCACTCCGTGCTGAAGACCCAGGGAGACGGAGATCGCGAAACAGTTCATCAGACTTCGGAACGCGGCCCCTTCCCGATGCATGTCGATGAAGATCTCACCCAGCTGACCGTTCTCATACTCGCCGGTCCGCAGGTAGAGGCTCTGGCCCCCGATCTTCACCTTCTGGGTGAACCCTTCACGCCGGTAGGGAAGCTTGCGTCGCCGCGCCACATATTTGTGGATGATCTTCTCGGCTGCCTGGAGCGCGCGGTCCTGAAGTACTGTCTCTTCAGGCTCCTCCTCTTCCAGTTCATCAAAAATATCGCTCATGGAGTTGAGCGGCTGGCTCAGCTTGGAGCCGTCCCGGTAAAGGGCATTGGCCTTCAGCATCAGCTTCCAGGAGAGCATGTAGGCATCCTTGATATCCTCGACGGTCGCCTCGTTGGGCAGGTTGATCGTCTTGGAGATCGCTCCGGAGATGAACGGCTGGGCCGCGGCCATCATCCGGATATGACCTTCTGCCGAGATATATCGGGTCCCGATGCGGCCGCATTTGTTGGCGCAGTCAAAGACCGGCAGGTGCTCCTCTTTCAGATGGGGCGCCCCCTCGACGGTCATCGTCCCGCAGACGTAGTCGTTGGCCTCCTGGATCTGCTCCGGTGTGAAGCCCAGGTGGCGCAGCAGGTCGAACTGATAGTCGGAGAGCTGCTCCTCGCTGATACCCAGAATCTTCTTGCAGAACTCCTCACCCAGCGTCCAGTGGTTGAAGGCGAATTTGATATCGAAGCTTTCCGGCAGCGCCTCTTCAATGGCTCCGATCTCGCGATCGGTGAAGCCGCGCTCTTTCAGGCTTTCTGGGTTGATGTGGGGGCACCCTTCGAGAGTTCCCGCCCCCTTGGCATAGCGGATGATCTCCTCGATCTGCCCCGGAGTGTACCCCAGGTTTTTCAGGGCGAGCGGGATGCTCTGGTTGATGATCTTGAAGTAGCCGCCACCGGCAAGTTTCTTGTACTTGACCAGCGCGAAATCGGGTTCGATACCGGTCGTGTCACAATCCATCACCAGTCCGATGGTTCCGGTCGGTGCAATCACCGTCACCTGAGCGTTGCGGTAGCCGTGCTTCTCCCCTTCCTGAAGGGCCCGGTCGGAATCCTGACGCACCGCCTCCAGCAGGTAAGCGGGACAGTAGTCGGGATCGATCCCCATCGGCTTGATGGTGAGTCCTTCATACTCCTCTTCCGCTGCGTTGTAGGCCGCACGCCGGTGGTTGCGGATCACACGGAGCATGTGCTCCCGGTTCTTCTCATAATGACTGAAAGCACCCAGTTCGGCTGCCATCTCGGCACTGGTGGCGTAGGAGCTCATGTGCATGATGCCGGTCACGGCACCCGCGATGGCGCACCCCTCCGGGCTGTCGTAGGGAATCCCCTGGACCATCAGAGCCGCTCCCAGGTTGGCATATCCCAGACCGAGTGTGCGGAACCGGTAGGAGAGATCGGCAATCTCCCTGGAGGGGAACTGGGCCATCAGCACGGAGATCTCCAGCACCACGGTCCAGAGCCGGGTGGCATAGCGGATCGACTCGACATCAAACTCCGAATAGCTCTCATCCCTGAAAAATTTCATCAGATTGAGGGAAGCCAGGTTGCAGGCGGTGTTGTCCAGGAACATGTACTCCGAACAGGGGTTGCTCGCCTTGATCGGACCATCCTCCGGACAGGTGTGCCATTCGTTGATCGTGTCGTGATACTGGGTTCCAGGGTCGGCGCAGGACCAGGCCGCATAGCCGATCTGATCCCAGAGTTCACGGGCACGGAGCGTCCGGAAGGGTTCCGGATCCCGCCCCTCCTCCGCAGCTTTCCGCCGCTCGATCCGTCCATAGAGATGCCATGGACCATCGTTGATCACCGCCCTCATGAAGGAGTTGGGCACGCGGACCGAGTTGTTGGAGTTCTGGCCGCTCACGGTCATATAGGCTTCGGAATTCCAGTCCGTGTCGTAGATGTCGAACTCCAGATCGGTGAACCCCTGCCCCGCCAGCTGGATCACCCGCTCGATGTAGTTGAGCGGCACAAATTCCCTGCGGGCTTTCCGGATCGCATCGGCCAGCTTCCGGTTTTTGAGCGGATCGCGGCTCACGGCGCCGTTCAGCATCCTCCCCTCCACCTCGACCGGCTCGTGGCAGAGGCGGATGATGTTCTTCAGGTGCCGTTGCGTGATCTTTGATCCGGCCACCAGTGCGGCCACTTTCTGCTCCTCCCGGACCTTCCAGTTGATATACTCCTCGATGTCGGGGTGATCCAGATCCAGCGTCACCATCTTGGCGGCGCGTCGGGTCGTTCCGCCGGACTTGATCGCCCCGGCCGCACGGTCCCCGATCTTCAGGAAACTCATCAGCCCGGAGGATCTTCCGCCACCGCTCAGCTGCTCCCCCTCACCCCGCAGGGCGGAGAAGTTGGAGCCGGTTCCTGAACCATATTTGAAAAGACGGGCTTCCCGGACCCAGAGATCCATGATCCCCCCCTCGTTGACCAGATCGTCATCCACACTCTGGATGAAGCAGGCGTGGGGCTGAGGATGAGAATAGGCATCCTCCGATTTCTTTACCTTCCCGGTCTCCGGATCGACATAATAGTGGCCCTGGGCCGGTCCGTTGATTCCATAGGCCCAGTGCAGGCCGGTGTTGAACCATTGCGGGCTGTTGGGAGCGGCCATCTGATTGGCCAGCATGTAGCAGAGTTCGTCGTGGAAGATGCGCGCATCCTCTTCGGTGTCGAAATAGTTGTGCTTCCACCCCCACCAGGTCCAGCATCCGGCCAGGCGTTGAAACACCTGACGGCTGTCCGTCTCGTGCGAGTAGCGCTCCTCCTCGGGGAGCTCCTCCAGGGCCTTCTCATCGGCAACCGAACGCTGGAGCCACTTCGGCACCCCTTTTTCCGCAACCTTCCGGAGACGGGCGGGCACTCCTGCCTTCCTGAAATATTTCTGGGCGATGATGTCGGTGGCCACCTGGGACCACCCTTCTGGAACAATGACGTTCTCCATCCGGAAGACAACCGACCCGTCCGGATTTCGGATCTCTGATTTTCGGGAGACAAACTTCATGTCATCCCAGGGAGTTTTCCAGTCAGCTCTTGTATAGAATCGTGTGAATTTCATAGCAGATATCTTTTTGGCGGCAAGCGATCTCTCCGGGAAAAAGAGGATTACCGCACCTTAAATTTTTTGCGGCCACTGTTCGTCGATGGTGACAATATATTTGAAAAAGGGATCGCTTTATCCACAAAAGAACCCACTTATCAACACGGACCCCTTCAGTTCCGCTAAGTCCAGTGTAATCGGGAGCTTGCACCGGCCACTACCCTCCTGTCAGAGCTCCGTTCCGGGCTTCATTCAGGCTCCTTTCCGGGGGGTATTTGATAACCTGTGCAAGCCCCGTTTATTGCCTTTTTTTCTACTTCGCGCTCCAGTAGAGACGTGCCGAAAGTATGAAATGGCGTCCCGGAAGCGGGTACCCCTCCATCACCTGATATTGGTGGTCCAGAAGATTCCGAAGCCTTGCGGTCAGCTCCAGGCCGGCCGGTCCCAGGGGCAGGTCCGCCCGGATCCAGGCGCTGGAGAGATGATACTCATCCAGCGGATCGACCGAGTGGTCCTGACTGGTATGGCGTTTGTCGAACCAGCTGGCGTTCACCCCGGCCGAAAAGGCCCGGTAACGACCGGAAAGACCGGTCTGAACCACCCAGAGCGGTGTGAAGATAAGTTGCTTGCCAATGGCCGGACTCTGCGGGGTACCGTCGGCTTCCACCGTGGAGCGGTTGTACCGCACCCCCGCACTCGCTCCGATCCCCCCTGCCGGGGAAAGCGCAAGATCCCACTCGGTGGAGAACTCCGCACCCCGGGTCAGAATCTCTTCCACATTGTGGGCGATGAAAGCTCCGGTGACGGGATCCGGTATCCATTTGATTCCGTCATCATAGTGGCCGGCAAAAAGAGTCAGCTCCGATTCGCCCCGGAGTGACTGAAACGACTGCCGCCAGAGCAGCCCCAGATCCCCTTTCCGGTTGATCTCCGGTTTCAGGTCGGGATTCCCGCCCGGGACCCAGAAAAGATCGTTGAAGCCGGGTGCCACGAAATTCCGGCTCACCTGTCCCCGCAAGATCCATCGGCCAGGTCCGAACCGGTAGTTGAACCCGAGCGAGGAGCTTATCGCATCCCCCGAAATATCATAATAGTCATACCGGATGGCGGGGAAGAGTCGCAGCCTCTCCGTCGCTTTCCAGACCGGGTTGAACTGCAGCGAGACGGCGATCTGGGAGGGATTGCTCTCAAAGAAGGGAGTCTCCGCCCGTGTTCCCGACACCCCGGCGACCTGGGTCAGGGTGATCGATTCATGCGGCTGCACGCTCCAGGAGATCTCTGCTGCGACCAGCCGGGTCAGGTTGGTGCCGGGTTCGGTCCACTCATCCTCATACCCCTGGCTGTTGCGACTCACCAGAAGGCTCAGATCGATATCGTGCACACCGCTGTTCCACTCGGCGCGGCTCAGCCACCGGAACGCCCTGTCGGTCTGCAGCGCTTCACTGGGCCAGGTAAGTGGCCCTGGCACCTGATTCTGCACATCGTAGAACCAGAAGGTGGAGCCGACCCTCCAGCTGGAGTGGTCATACCCGGCCGAGAGCAGGGCATGGAGACCTTCAATGGCGTTATGGGTCCGCCGTTCCATCGGCGACCCGGGCGCACTCCCGTTCCGGAAACGGAAATCATTCTCGGAGTTCTCCCTCTGCAGCATGAGCGAACCGTGCCACCCCCCTTCATGCCATCCACCCGAGATCCCCTGGATATTGCGGCCGAACGATCCCACACTCTGCCAGAGTGAGGCGCCGCGGTTGCGCGACCGGGTGTCGATGTGCACGGTCCCTCCGGAAGCGCCGCTGCCGAAGGAAGTGCTGCTGGTCCCCGCGCCCACCTCCAGCGACTGGATGAAGCGGGTGGGAATCAGACTGAAGTCGACCAGACCGCTCATCGGATCGTTTATGCGGAAACCGTTCCAGAGGACCTGGGTCTGACCGGGACTCAATCCCCGGAAAGAGAGTGTGGAGAGGCCTCCGGGGCCGTAATCACGGACCAGCACCATGGAGCGCTCTTCCAGTATTCGTGAAATCCCTTCACCGGTATAGATGGAGATCTCATCGGCATCAAAACGGGCAATCCGGACCGGCTGCTGGTGACTGCCAAGAGGGTAACGGGTGGCCTGGATCAGAATCTCCTCCAGAACGAGGGTGTCGGCCGGGGCGATCTCTCCCGGCTGCGATGGGGACTGGGCATGAACACTCACCGGGAAGATACCATGCAGGAGAACCGCGCAGACCAGCTGCAGAGCGGTCGTGTAAGTGATCTGCAGAACGGCCGCGCAAGTCAGACGTCGAACGGCCGCGCGGATCGGATGCAGGACGTTCGCGCAGAAGGGGTGCAATACTGCCGCACAGTTCGGCTTTTGAAAGGCAATGATACCCCGCGAACGGGTCATTGTGTTCAATGTTCTCATCTCGGATTGGATTAGGAATGATCGGTTGATACCCTTTCCGGGCACCACTCACAGAAACTTTAACTCCCGAAAGTTTCTGCTGAATAGATGGTGTGGCAGGTCTCCTGGCTCATTCGCCGCTGCATCAACCTTCCCGTCCATTTCCGGACAGTGGCAAGATGTGTATGCAGTGTTTTATTCCTCTCTCAACGGGTGATGATACGAGCCGGGCGGTTTTTGCCGTCCGGCGGCATCAGATCACCGGTCAGCTAAAGCTGCCCGGCGGGCCCGTGAGGGGAAGCGAATATACAGTTGCGGGTACAGCTTCCGGTTTTCACGAAATTCCCTTTTCATCCCGGCATGACCGGGACACCACAGAACTATTCCAAAGAGCGGAATCAAGTTACCCTCCCTCCCCCCTTTTCTCCAAAAAAAGTTTTCCACACTGCGCGGTGATCGCGGAAAGAGAGAGCGGCCTCCGCATCATCCCTGCCCTTTTTTCACAAAAACGCTGTTTCCGTCCGGATCTCCGGAGGTTGCCTTACCGATCCGCGGCGGAGTTCGTCACCGCTCCCGTCATATGGGGCTGTCATCCCTCCTTTCCATTCTCTATTATCCACAGAAAACCGGGATTATCAGACAAAAAGGATTCAGAGAAAAATGAAACAGATTGCGATCGAACTCCATGATTATGTATCCCTGCTCGATCCGGGAAAAAACGAGATCCTGAACATGACCCCTCAGGAGGCCGAAGAGGCGGTCGCTTCCGGAGATCCTGCACGCGTCCGGGCGATTGACGGCTCGTTCGCCATCGCCGTGAAAACGGGAAAACAGGTCCGGATGGCACGCTCGATCACCCGCCCCATGCGCTACTTCATGGCCAAGCAGGAAGCGGGACCGCTACTCGTGGTGGCCGAGCGGATCGATGAGATCTATCAGTTCCTGAAAGAGAAGGGGCTGCATGATCAGTTCCGTCCCGACTACACCCGGATGGTTCCGGCTCACTATATGGTGCGTATCGATGTGGTGGGGTGCCCCGACCCCAACCCGGTCTACAAGCGCTATTTCACTCCATCGGATGAGAAGCTGGAGGCAAATCCCGACAAAATCGGAAAAGCCTACATCTCGGCACTGGCCGAGGAGATCCGGAAATGGCTGATGCGGATTCCGTCCGATGAGCCGGTGGGAGTACTTTTCTCGGGCGGGATCGACAGCGGTTCGGTCTTTCTGACCACCTACCATCTGATGCTGGAGATGGGGATGAATCCCGCCCGGCTCAAGGCATTCACCCTCTCGGCCGGAGACGGTCCGGACGCCCGCCAGGCGGTGGAGTTTCTGGACCGGCTCGACCTGGGACTCTTTCTGGAGGTGATGGAGGCCGACCCCTCCGAAATCAGTACACGGAAGGCGGTGGAGGTGATGGAGGATTACAAGCTGCGTGATGTGGAGGCGGCGGCCGTCAACCTGGCACTCTGCAGAAAGATCCGGGAGCGTTATCCCGACTGGACCTATCTCCTGGACGGAGATGGCGGCGACGAGAACCTGAAGAGCTATCCGATTGAGGAGAATCCGGAGCTGACCATCCGGAGCGTACTCACCAACCCGCTTCTCTATCACGAAGGATGGGGAGTGGACAAGATCAAGCATTCACTCACCTACAGCGGCGGACAGAGCCGCGGACATGTCCGCAACTGGGCACCCGCCAGCCACTATGGATTCCGCTCCTACAGCCCCTATGCGCTTCCCAATGTGATTGAGGTGTCGGAGCGGATCCCGTTCATCGAGCTCACTGGCTGGAGCCATGAGAAGCTCTACTCCCTGAAGGGAGAGATCGTAAGCCGGGGAGTCAAAGCGGTCACCGGCCTGGAGATGCCGGTCTTTCCGAAGCGGAGAGCCCAGGACGGTGTCGCACCGAAAGAGAAGGTCCGGAATCTCTTTGCAGAGAGTGAATCGGCCTACCGCAACTACTTCCACTCTCTCTGGTCCTGATTGCGATGAGCCGGGTTTTTGAGGGGAGCGACAGCACCATCCGGTTCCCGAAGAACCGGGTGGACCCCGACCGTCCGTGGCACTTTCTGCATGAGAGCGAACCGGACGACGGGGAGATGGTCGCCATCAACACGCTCTTTCTGACCGGAAGGGAGTGCCCCTTCCGGTGCGTGATGTGCGACCTGTGGAAAAACACCCTGGACGGGCCCACCCCTCCGGGGGCGATTCCCCGGCAGATCCGTTATGCGCTCGAAAGGCTGCCGCCGGCCTTGCGCATCAAGCTCTACAACAGCGGCAACTTCTTTGACCGGCAGGCGGTGCCGGTGGATGACTGGCCGCAGATCGCCACGCTGCTGAAGGGGTATGAGCGGGTCATCGTGGAGAACCACCCAAAACTGTGCGATGCGCAAGTGCCCCGGTTCCGTGATCTTCTGGGGAGCGATCTGGAGGTGGCGCTCGGTCTGGAGACGGTCCATCCGGAGGCCCTGAGGCGTCTGAACAAACAGATGACCACGGACAGTTTCGCCGGCGCTGTACGTTTCCTGCAGGGGCACGACATCCGGACCCGGGCGTTCATTCTGCTCAACCCACCCTGGATTGCCGGCGAGGAGGAGAATCGCCGCTGGTGCCTGAAAAGTGTTGAATTTGCCGTCGGACTCGGGGTAGAAACCTGCACCATCATTCCCACCCGGGCCGGAAACAGAGCCATGAAGAGTCTGCAGGAGAACGGGGAGTTTTCTCCTCCCCCGTTGCGCCTCCTGGAGGAGGTATTTGAGGAAGCTCTCGCCGCAGGAGGAGGGCGCATCTTTGTCGACACCTGGGACCTGCATCTCTTCTCCTCCTGCGAAATCTGCAGGGAGAAACGGATGGATCGGCTCGGCCGGATGAATCTGCTGCAGAAGAGCCTGCCCGCCGTCCGGTGCTCCTGTGATCCGTGAACTGCCGGACCGGCTCTGCCGGAGTTATTCTCCCGAAATGGTTTCTTCAGATTGTTTTGCCGGAATGATTCTCCCGGAATGGTATAGTATGGATGCCCATGAAGTATGATATCGTCATCACCGGTTCCGGCTTTGCCGGTTCCATCGCCGCGCTCGCCCTTCATCAGAGCGGCAAAAGAGTGCTTCTCCTGGAGAAAGGGCGTCATCCCCGTTTCACCATCGGGGAATCCTCCACCCCGATTGCAGACATGATCCTGCGCTCGCTTGCGCAACGCTACCGGCTTCCTGTTCTGGAGCGGCTCTCCCGCTACGGAAGCTGGCAGAAACACCATCCCGGAATCGGATGCGGACTGAAGCGGGGGTTCAGCTACTTCATGCACCGGCCGGGAGAGCTCTTCTCTACCGACAGGGATCACTCCCGCGAGCTGATCGCCGCCGCCAGCAGCAGTGACCAGAACTCCGACACCAACTGGTTCCGCGCAGATCTGGATGCATTTTTGGTTGATGAGTGTGTCCGGGCGGGAATTGAGTACCGGGATCGGACCGAGATCGTCTCGGTCGGAAGAAGCGGCAAAGTGCTGGAACTGAAACTGGCGACGGGGTCGGTCCGGTGCGACTGGCTGATTGACGCGACCGGCTCCCCCCGCCAGGCATGCACCCTGCTCGGTGCCCACCTCGTGACCGAGGGGTTTCAAACCCGGTCCCGTGCCCTCTTCTCCCACTTTGAGAATGTCCCCCTCTGGAGCGATCATCTTCGGGAGCTGGGCATCTCCGACCGGGACTACCCGATAAATCCGGATCACTCGGCACTGCATCACTGGCTGGAGGAGGGATGGATGTGGAACCTGCGATTCAACAACGGCCGGACGAGTGCAGGATTTATGATCGATCTGTTCCAGGCCGCCGATGACTCCTCCGATCCGCAGACCCTCTGGCAGAAACTGACGGGACGTTATCCCTCTCTTTTCGAGGCGTTTGGAAACGCCGGTCTGGCCCCACAACCGGGGCGGATCATCCTTACCGGTCGGCTGCAGCGGAGACTCGACCGGCTCTACGGTGAAAACTGGATTGCGCTCAACCATACCGCAGGCTTCATCGATCCGCTTCACAGCACCGGAATTGCCCATTCCCTCTGCGGGCTGGAGCGGGTTTTGGAAATTCTCCTCTCCGACCGGAGCCGTGACCGGGGCTGGGTGAGCGATGCCCTGGAAGAGCACCAGAGAGTGACATTCAAGGAGATGGAGCTGATCGATCTGCTCGTTGCAAGCTGCTACCGAAGCCGCTGGCATCTACCACTCTTCCGGGCCGCCATCATGCTCTACTTCATCGGTACGATCCGGTATGAAAACCTTCGACTTGCCGGTTCTCCCCCCCGATCTTACCTCTGTGCCGATCACGAACCGCTTTTTGAGCTGATCCGGCAGACGTTTCAGGAAATCTCCGCTCTGCACAGCGTGAAAGATCAGGAGAAAGCCCATGCCCTCGCGGAGCAGATCCGCGAACGGATCGCTCCCTGGAACACGGCGGGACTGCTTGATCCCGACAAACGGAACATGTACCACCACACCGCCGTCACTCTTTAAAAGTTCTCGGGTTCACTGTTCAAAGAGAAGTCATGCATCCCAGTCGGGTGCAAAAACCGGATTGACCAGCCGGTCTCCCCTCTCCAGTTCATCAATCATCTGAAAATGCTCATCGGAAAGCTCGAAGTCATAGAGATTCAGGTTGCTCTCCAGGTGACTGGCGGAGGTGGATTTGGGGATAGCCGCCACATTTTCCTGCTCGATCAGCCATCGCAGGGCCACCTGCGAGGGTGATTTGCCATGGTGACGGGCAATCTCCTGAATGACCGGATCCTCCAGCACTTTTCCTCTGGCAAGGGGGCAGTAGGCAGTAACCAGGAACTCCCTCTCATAGGAATACTCCAGCAGATCGAACGGGACCAGATAAGGGTGGAACTCCACCTGGTTGCAGAAAATGGGAATCTGCATCTCTTCGATCACTCTCTTCATCATCGGAAGAGTAAAGTTGCTCACCCCGAGATTGAGTGCCTTTCCCTGATCTCTCAGAATCATCATCGCCTCAAAGGTCTCTTCGAGAGGAACCTGGGGATTGGGCCAGTGGATCAGAAGAAGATCCACATAGGAGGTGTCAAGTGCGGCAAGAATCTCTTCCACCGACTGCAGCACATCATCATGATGCAGATGGGTGTGCCACACTTTTGTGGTCAAAAACAGCTCCTCGCGGTCAGCGTCCGACTCCCGGATCGCCCGGCCGATCTCCATCTCGTTTTCATAAATCTGGGCTGTGTCTATATGACGATACCCCAGATCAAGGGCAGTGCGAACCACCCGTCTGCACTCCTTCCCAAAAAGTTTGTAGGTGCCCAGTCCGATTTCCGGTACCCCGACCCCCTGGATCTCCTTTACCTGCATTTCCTCCGTTTCATCCGTTACGAGTTCACTTTTTTGTTATGATCCTATTTACTGTAAAACCTTCCTGCCTCCAAC
>CAYTTA010000006.1:29860-38263 GCA_964440655.1 uncultured Balneolaceae bacterium | reverse complement strand
CGAGTTCACTTTTTTGTTATGATCCTATTTACTGTAAAACCTTCCTGCCTCCAACCCCCTGCCCATCTTTCTGGTTCCAGCAACCCCTTTCTTCAGGGAAGATTTTCGCCTTTTGCCGCAAATCAGGAGCCGACCCATTGCAGACCTGTAGCGACCACCAGTACCGGCATTTCTACATTCTAGAACCAGAGATAGAGTGAACTCAAAATACCGGAGAAGAGGGCTGCAGCACCGGATGAATACCAATTTGTGAGGCTGTTTTTCCGGTCTTCCGTAATCGGAATATGGGGAACCGAAGCAGGAAAGGAGAGCGGGGCGGCAGCATGAGCCACCCGGGCAGGACGGCCCTGGATGCTTGCACCGATCAGTGAATCCACCAGACAACCGACAAACCCGCTGCCCGCAATGATCGCAACACTTCCAGGGGATGCATCCCCGCTGATCAGCCAGAAGAGTGTGGCGATCGAGCAGGCACCGAGAAAGCCCCCGGCTGTACCTTTCAGACTGATACCCCCGTCGGTTCCCGGAGGGACCTGTTTCCAGCTGGTGATAAGACGAGTCGGTCCGGGATTGCGGCTTCCCAGCTCAGTGGCCCAGGTATCGGCTGTCACGGCAGCAATGACCGATGCGGTCATGATCATTGCCTCCCAGGTTCGGAACAGAAACCAGAGAAGTACGCAAAAAAGGATCCAGAATCCGTTCGACCAGATCTGCAGCTCATTCCTGCTCGGTTCGCTCTGTCTTCCCTGCTCTCTCTCTTTCCGGCTGGTCAGCAGGCTGCTGCTAACAAAAAAGAGCAGTACCAGAAGGGCTGGCAGCAGACCTCCCAGCCCCAGAATGTATCCTCCGAACAGGGTGGTCGCTCCGATGGCATCAAGGCTGATCCATCGGAGCAGAAATGCGACAAGTGCGATCAATCCAGCAAGAAGAAGGGCCGCGGAGATCCGCAGATGGTCGTCAGATTCCCCTTCCAGAATGAAGAGGAAGACAAGAAGAAAAGCCAGGATATAGGTTACGGAGCGTTCCACATCCGGTCAGGCGGTTTAGGAAGAGCTGCGGGATGTTCCGGTTGATGTTCCACCTGACGTTCCGGATGTCCCTGACCGAGCTGCCTCAGGCTGCCGGAGAATGGAGTAAAGAACCGTCAGATATCCCGACAGAATCACAACCGGTGAAATGTAGAGGGAGATAAAACCGTACACCTCGTTCTCCAGGTACATGGCGGTGAAACCGGCGATGATCAGCAGCACACCCACCCCCATAATCCGGTAATTAACCCGGTCAAAAAGCATCGGTTTTTCGGACTGGACGCGTCCTCTTTTCCCATTCATATGCAGCGTGCGGATTGTTTATCTTTCGATGCGGTAATTGATTTTGCGAATGAGCGGATCGTTTTCACACTGGAGAAAACGCATCTTCCGTTCGGGACAAAACAGAGCAGGGACCCGGCTGATGAAACCCATTGCCATGCAGGACATACCTGTTACCGAATCACCCACATCGGAAGAACCGAAAAAAAGTAGACAAATGGAACCTGACATACCGGAACCGCGTCTAATTCTGGCTTCGGAGAGCCCCCGAAGGCGGCAGCTGCTTGCCCAGATCGGACTCTCCTTCCAGGTGATCCCCTCACGCGCAGATGAATCGGTTCCCGAAGGACTCCCTCCTTCCGATGTGGTCGAAACCCTCGCTTTGAAGAAAGCGGAAGAGGTCGCCTCCAGGGAAGCAGACTCTCTGATCATCGCTGCCGATACAATCGTGGTTCTCGATTCCCGGATTCTTGGAAAACCCGCCGACGGCCCTGATGCGGTGCAGATGCTGAGCCGCCTGAGCGGGAGAACCCACGAGGTCTTCACCGGGGTCGCCCTGCTTCAGACAGACTCGGAAAACAGCATAACCGGCCGGAAATCCTTCAGCGAACGAACCAAAGTGACATTCGCCACGTTGACGCAGGATGAAATCGAGGGCTATGTCCGCAGCGGAATCCCGATGGACAAGGCGGGTGCGTACGGGATCCAGGATCCGTTCGGATCGGTCTTCGTCACACGAATTGAAGGAGATTTCTACAACGTGGTCGGATTGCCGCTCGCCTCTCTTTACCGGGAATTGAAGGTGATGGCCCCGCAGGTCCGCTTTTTTCAGACCTCATCATCAATGAAAGCCGAAGCGGACCGGTCAGGAAATGAGAACATGTCGGAAGAAACGGACCCGTTTTCAGAACCGGACCGGCGCACGGAAACGAGCCACATAACACAAGCTCCCTCCGGACCTGTCCGAAGAACTTCAGCCGGAAAGTAATGAAAAGAATCCTCCCCCTCTGGATCATTCTGCTGATGTGGGTGCCCCTCGACGGCCACCTTCTGGCACAGACGGCGGAATACCAGGAGGCGGAACGGCTGATCCGTGAGCACCGTCAGGAGGAGGCTCTCCCCATTCTGCAGGCCCTTTACGAGCAGGACCCTGCCTTCCGTCTCTATTTGAACCGGCTCATCGACACACTTCTCTACCTGAGGCGATTGGAGGATGCCCTGGAGATTCTGGACAGACAGATCGCCCGGGAAGGTGAGAAGGGCTCCGACCGGACACGATTGCGGAAGGCGGAAATTCTGATGCAGAGCGGAGAGTTCAGCCGTTCTCTGGATGAGTATCTGCTGCTTCTGCGCGATTTTCCGGACCGTTTCGGCGATGTCCAGCAACGGCTGGTCCAGTTGAGGGATCCGCAGCTCTACCGGATCGCCATTGAGCGGATGGAACATCATCTGAAGGACCTTGAGTCCGATCACCCCTCCTGGCTGCCCGTTCAGCAGCTGCGCATCTGGATGCTGATGGAGAGCCGGCAGTTCGAAGAGGCGGTTGCAGCCGCCAGAGAGGCGGAGGAGGAGAGTGACGTGACAGTCTGGACCCTCTACTCCATCGCCGGTCAACTGCTCTCCAACCGCCATTTTGAACTGGCCGCCGAAGCCTTCTCCTACTACTCGGATGCCGTGAACCGGAAACTCCGATCCCAGGCACAGGAGCAGCTGGCAAGGACCTGGTATCTCTGGGCGGAACATCTCGATGAGTACAACCTGGAAAATCTCCGGCTCCGGGAAGAGCTTTACAGGAAATCCCATGAGCTCTACCGGCATCTTCTGGAGGAGGATCCGGAATACGAAGGACGAATCGGAATACTGCTGCAACTTGCCGAAAGTGCACTCGACCGGTTCCGGAATCGTCAGGAGGCTTCAGCCTGGACCGCACGGATTGAAGAGCTGTCCGGTGAAGAGGGAAGCCCCCAGCTCGACTACCTCCGGGGGCGCCTTCACCTTCATGACTCCTCCTGGAGCGAGGCGAGACAGGCCTTTACCCGTGCTGCGAAAACGGCGGCAGGGAGTCCGCTTGCGGAACGGGCACGCTACCATGTTGCCCTGACCGACTTCCTGTCGGGCGATTTCGAATACGCCCTTCTTCAGCTGCGCCAGCTGGAGAGGGAAAACAGCTCCTTCTGGGCGAACGATGCACTCCGGCTCAGGATGTGGATCCAGGAGGGCATCCGGGCAGATACAAGCGGGGGGCTTCTGCGGGAGTTCGCCACCCTGCTGGAGACCCTCCGGGACGGTAAATACCGGCAAGCCTGGATCATACTATTGGAGATGGGTGGAACGGCGGGTGCCTCCTCTGCCCCTCGTTTTACGGCCGGCACCCCCACTACTCCACTTTTTGATGATGCGCTTCTGCAGCTTCTGCCGGCTGGCACATCGGCCGATGCACCGCTTCTCTATTCACTGCTTGTTCAGGTGAACCGAACACGGAAGGACTCCCCCCTCCGGGAGAGGCTCCTCTGGGAAGAGGCAACCCTGGCATACCGGCTGGTCGAATCCGGTATCTCTGAATGGGCGGGCTGGAACAGAGCCCAGGGTGAATCCAGGTTTGCCGCAGGACCTGTTGAGATGATACCTGCAGAAAGGGAACTTCTGGAGCAGACCACTCTTCCCTCCAGCCTGAAAGAGGTTGCCGATGCCTTCGAACAGCTGCTTGTCGAGTTTCCCGGCGGCTTCTACGCTCCGTATGCGCGTGAGAAGCTGCGTGAACTGAGCGGACCGGATACATGAGTGCGTGAACCAAGCGGACCGGATGTGAAACTAAGCGGACCGGATACATGAGACAGACAAGAATCCGGTATACCAACGAAATCTGTCTGAATCAATTCAATTGAAGCGGGATGTTTTTGAATAACATGAGATCACTTCAACTCCCATTATCGCTGATCCTCTTGCTCATTCTGTTCAGTTTCGGACTGTTCGGATTCGGTGAAGCCAGACATACAACCACCCATCTTCCTATGGGAGAAGCCTCCTTTCAGGAGGGCCGGATTCTAATCCCGATGGATGATTCGCAATCCAATCACCTCAAGGCTTACGGACTGGTCTTCAACCAGCTGGAGAACGGCCAGCCCGCCCAATGGCTGCTCAACTATCGCGGAGGCAGTTTTCTGACCATTTATCGCGAAGAGACTGTGCGTGAAGCACGGCTGAAGAACATCCGTCTGGAACTGCTCAGTGAACCGGAGGCCGCACAACTCCTGCAGCAGGTGGAACAACCGGGACAGAACACGGCATCGATCCGGCTGGAGAAATCACCGGCCATCGCCGTCTACACTCCGCCCCATTCGCTTCCCTGGGATGATGCGGTGACTCTCGCCCTGGATTATGCCGAGGTCCCCTACGACAGGATTTATGACCGTGAGGTTCTCGGCGGGGCCCTGGAACAGTACGACTGGCTCCATCTGCACCATGAGGATTTCACCGGGCAGTATGGAAAATTCTGGGCGGTCTATCGGAACATGCCGTGGTACATCGCCGATGTGGAGAGGATGGAGAGCCTGGCCCAAGAGCTGGGCTTCGACAAAGTGAGTGATCTCAAGCTGGCAGTCGCCCTGAAAATCCGTGACTATGTAGGAAACGGTGGATTCCTTTTTGCCATGTGCTCCGGGACCAATACACTGGATATTGCACTTGCCGCTGAAAAGATCGATATCGTTCCCGAACCGTTCGATTACGATCCGGCCGATCCGGAGGCCAGCGGCAGACTCGATTTTACCAAGTCACTGGTGTTTGAAAATTTCTCGGTGGTCACCGATCCCTGGGTCTACCGGCACGATGACATCGACATTGAGGTGCAACTGGACCGGATTGCCGAGTCCCTCGACTACTTCACCCTGTTTGAGTTTTCAGCACGATGGGATCCGGTGCCGGCGATGCTCACCCAGAATCATGTCAGCTCAATCAAGGGATTCTACGGGCAGACCACCGCTTTCCGGAAGGAGAAAATCAAAAGTCATGTGGTCATACTCGGAGAGACACCCGGACGCGGTCAGGTGAAGTATTTGCACGGGAACTACGGAGCCGGAACGTTTACCTTCTATGGAGGCCATGATCCGGAGGATTACACCCACCGGGTAAACGATCCCCCCACCGATCTGTCCCTTTTTCCCAACAGTCCGGGATATCGGCTCATTCTGAACAACATCCTGTTCCCTGCAGCCCAGGAGCAGGAGCTGAAGACAGCACTGCCGGTTCCCGCTGGCCGAAAGATGCCGGCGACATGAACAGGTGCCGTTGAGGTGAACAGGTGCCGTTGAGGTGAACAGGTGTTGGCGTCTTAAAACAATTATCCAATATTCCTTACAACCGATTGCACGCCAAATATATGAAGCCAAGCAGCGAATTCAACGACTTCCGGGAACTGATTGAAATTCTCCGTCGTGAATGCCCCTGGGACCGGAAGCAGACCCATGAATCAATCCGGGAAAACCTGATTGAGGAGGCGTATGAAGCCGTCTCGGCAATCGATCAAAAAGATGACGAAGAGCTGAAAAAAGAGCTGGGTGACCTTCTCCTCCACGTCTTTTTTCACAGCCGGATCGCCGAAGAGCGGGATGCTTTCAATATTGAGGATGTCGTTCTGGCCATTTCGGAGAAACTGATCCATCGACATCCTCATGTTTTTTCAGACGGCGAGGCGAGAACCAGCGAGGAGGTGGCCAGAAACTGGGAGAAGCTGAAGAAGAGGGAAGGCAAACGATCCCTGCTTGACGGGATTCCCCCGGCGCTCCCCGCTCTGATCCGCGCCAGACGGATGCAGGAGAAAGCATCCGGTGTCGGGTTCGACTGGCCGGAGTGGAAACAGGCCTGGGAAAAGTTGGAAGAGGAGCTTTCTGAATGGCGCAATGCACTGGAGAGCCCCGATACTGTTGCCCGGATGGAGGAGTATGGTGATCTCCTCTTCTCCCTGGTCAATGTCGGCCGCCTTCTGGGTCTGAACGCGGAAGATGCACTGCGCGGTGCATCAGACAAATTTGAACGAAGATTCCGCTATGTGGAAGAACAGCTTGGCAGAGCAGGCCGGGATCCGTCCGGAGCGACACTCGAGGAGATGGACCGTTTCTGGGAGCAGGCAAAGAAGGAGGAATGAGGCTGATCCGGCACTCCCCCCTGCTGATTAACTTCCAAAATCATCTCTGTTTTCATAACTTGTAGCTAATGTTGGAACCGGTTTCATGGTTGCGCTGATCCCGCAATCTCGAGTTTCCGCCAACCGTCATCTACAGAAGCAAGCCGGTTTGCTTTTAGCGATCCAGAACATCTGTTTCAAATTCACAGCACGTTGCGATTGCCGGGTCCGACACCCGTCTCTTTAATCCTATTAACCAAAAAGTGATTGAGCATGGCCAAGCAGAACTTGCAGGAAATTGATACGCAGGAATATCCACATCTTAACCGGGGGCTTGAAGGGATCGTCGCTTTCTCCACATCGAAGAGTTTTATCGACGGTCAGAAGGGAGAGCTGATCTATGCCGGGTTCAATATCGACACCCTTGCGGAGAATGCCACGTTCGAAGAGGTCTGCTTTCTGTTGTGGAACGACCGGCTTCCCAAGCGGGATGAACTGGAAGAACTCAAGGCTCAGCTTATTTCCAACCGCAATGTCCCGGAACCGGTGCTCGACTATATCCGAAATACCAGCAAGGATGCCGAACCCATGGCGGTGCTGAGGACGGCCACCTCGATGCTGGCTGATTTTGCTCCCGAATCTACCGGCGACAAGCTCCGGGACAGCCAGAATCAGGCCATCGCCATGACCGCACAGATGCCCACCATCGTCGCGGCATTCGACAGGGCGAGAAAAGGCAAAGAGATTGTCGCCCCGCTCAACGAGGGCAGCACTGCGTACAACTTCCTCTACATGCTCAACGGCGAAAGACCTGGTGAACAGGCAGAAAAGACAATGGATCTCTGTCTGATTCTGCACGCCGAACACGGTATGAACGCCTCCACATTTGTCTGCCGCTCCATCTGCTCCACTGAATCGGATATCTACTCCGCGGTAACCGGAGCCATCGGATCCCTGAAGGGACCTCTTCATGGAGGGGCGAACACCGCTGTTATGGAGATGCTTCTTGAGCTGGAAAGCCAGGGAGAGAAGGCCGATCCGGTTCAGTTCACTCTGGACAAGCTCTCCCGACGTGAGAAAGTGATGGGCTTCGGACACCGGGTCTACAAAACCTTCGACCCGCGGGCGCACCACCTGAGAAAGATGTCCCGGGCACTCTCTGAAGAGACCGGTCACATCAAACTCTATGAGTGGAGCGAGGCAATGCTCGAGACCATGAAAAACGAGAAGAATATTGACCCCAACGTCGACTTCTTCTCCGCCACGGTCTACTACTCCATCGGAATTCAGCCCGACCTCTACACCTGTATCTTCTCAATGAGCCGCGTTTCCGGCTGGACCGCCCACTACCTGGAGCAGGCAGCCAACAACCGGCTCGTTCGCCCGAGAGCACTGTTTACCGGTGAGAAGAATCTGGATTGGATTCCGATCGACGAGCGCTGAGCCTGGCAGGTAGCAGCCACGGCCACTCCAGGCAGCCACACAAGCGGCCACGGCCTGACAAAGCGGCCCAATAGCGGCCACACCAGCGGCCCACCACGTCTACGGCCTGACAGCGCTGCCAAACAGCGGCATCACAGTGCTGCCGAATTAATCCGGAACCGGAGGCCTGCGGGCTTCCGGCCCTCCGTAGCTATATAGGTTGTTATTCCAATTCCTGCCCTTAAAACGGAATAAACACAAAGGGGCGCAGCCTATCATGCAGAGAGCTATAGGCGGTTATTCAAATCTCCGCCCGCAAAACGGAATAATTACAGAGGGACGCAACCTATCATGTAGACAGCTATAGGTGGTTATTCAAATCCCAACCCTTAAAACGGAATAAACACAGAGGGCCGCAACCTCTCATGCAGAGAGCCTTAGGCGGTTATTCCAATTTCGGCCCTTAAAACGGAATAAACACATAGGGAACGCAGCCCGACACCCCGCGGCACACGAGCCGGCACCCGACACACCCGAGCCGACATCAGA
>CAYTTA010000006.1:16419-29760 GCA_964440655.1 uncultured Balneolaceae bacterium | reverse complement strand
CCCGACACCCCGCGGCACACGAGCCGGCACCCGACACACCCGAGCCGACATCAGACACACCCGGCACCACCACCCTCGTCCTTAATTTGGCCGCACCACGATGTTGATAATCCGCCCCGGAACGAAGATCTCCTTGACGATCGTCCCCTCTTCCAGATAGCGGCTCACGTTGGCCACCTTTTTGGCTTCTTCAAGGGCAAACTCCTTGTCCTCTGCGCGATCGGTCGGCAGATAGACCTCTCCCCTCACTTTTCCGTTTATCTGGACCGGCACCATCACCGATTCGGGCTTGAGCAGGTTTTCGTCCACTTCGGGCCACGGCTCAAGCGAGACGGTTCCCTCCCCGCCGAACCGCTGCCAGAGCTCCTCGGCCATATGGGGTGCAAAGGGCGATAAGAGCAGAATGAAGGTCCGGATCACATCCGACGGGAGACTCTCCCACTGGTAGGCTTCGTTGATGAAAATCATCAGAGCGGAGATGGCGGTGTTGAATCTCATCTCCTCAATATCCTCAGTCACCTTCTGGATCGTCTCATGAAGGATCCTCAGCTGTTCGGCGGTAGGTTCACTCTCCCCCACCTTCTCACTGAGCTCCCCGGTCTGTTCATCGATCAACAGACGCCAGACCCGGTTCAGAAAGCGGTGCACCCCTTCCACACCACGTGTGCTCCAGGGCTTGACCTGCTCCAGGGGGCCCATGAACATCTCGTACAGGCGAAGCGAGTCCGCCCCGTACCGTTTCACGACATCATCGGGATTGATCACATTGCCACGCGACTTGGACATCTTGTGGGCGCGCGCATCCACCTCCACATTCTCGCCGCGGACAAAGAACTTTTCACCTCTCTTCTCCACCTGGCTCTCAGTAAGCTTCACCCGCTCGACTCCCTCCTCTCCGGCCCGGTCGGGAGAGACCCACTCCCCGTCTTTGCGGAATGCGCTGTACTCAAGCTCGCCGAGAATCATCCCTTGGTGGACCAGCTTCCGGAAGGGCTCCTTCGTGGAAACGACTCCGCAGTCGTAAAGCACCTTGTGCCAGAAACGGGCGTAGAGCAGATGGAGAACCGAATGCTCCGATCCCCCCACATAGAGATCAACCGGCATCCAGTATCTCTCTTTTTCCGGATCGACAGGACCACCGTCAAAGTCGGGGCTAATGTATCGCAGATAGTACCAGCAGGACCCGGCCCACTGGGGCATCGTATTGGTCTCCCTCAGTGCGGGCCGGCCGGTCTCCGGATCGGTGGTGTGAACCCACTCCTTTGCCTTCGCAAGAGGCGGCTCACCGCTCTCCGTCGGCTTGAAATCCTCCATATCGGGCAGGGTGACCGGAAGCTCACTCTCCGGCAGCAATTTCGCCTCGCCATCCACATGAATGATCGGGAAAGGCTCGCCCCAGTAACGCTGACGTGAAAAGAGCCAGTCCCTCAGTTTGTAATTGACGCTCTTCTTGCCGACCCCCTTCTCCTCGAGCCAGCGGATCATGGCATCCTTTGCCTCCTCCACCTCCATCCCGTTCAGGAAGTCGCTGTTGATCACCTTGCCGCTCCCGGTCCAGGCACCGCCTTCAAAGTCTGCAGGTGGTTCCACCGTCCGGATCACGGGCAGGTCATGCTTCTCGGCAAACTCCCAGTCCCTCTCATCCTGGGCGGGAACCGCCATGATCGCTCCGGTCCCGTAGTGTGCCAGAACGTAATCGGCAATCCAGACCGGAACCTTCTCGCCGGTAACGGGATGAATCGCCCATGCACCGGTAAAGACACCGGACTTGTCACGGTTCAGTTCCTGACGCTCCAGATCAGATTTCCGAGCAGCCTGCTCCCGGTAGACATCCACCGCATCCCGCTGATCGGGAGTGGTCACCTGATCGACCAGATGGTGTTCAGGAGCCAACACCATATAAGTGGCGCCGAAGAGGGTGTCGGGCCTCGTGGTGAAGACCCGAATCTTCTCATCATGGCCGTCCAGGGCAAAATCAATCTCGGCACCGATCGACCGGCCTATCCAGTTGCGCTGCATCTCCTTGGTCGATTCCGGCCAGTCCAGATCCTCCAGATCGTCGAGCAGGCGGTCGGCGTAGGCTGTGATCCTGAGCATCCACTGCTTCATCGGCTTTCGGATGACAGGGAATCCACCCACCTCGCTCTTTCCGTCAATCACCTCCTCATTGGCAAGCACCGTACCCAGTGCCGGGCACCAGTTGACCGGTACTTCATCCTGATAGGCCAGTCCCTTCTCATACAGTTTCCGGAAGATCCACTGGGTCCACTTGTAGTAGTCGGGATCGGTGGTATCCACCTCCCGGTCCCAGTCGTACGAGAATCCAAGCATCTGCAGCTGCTCGCGGAATCGCCGGATGTTCTTCTCGGTGGTCTCCTTTGGGTGGGTGCCGGTCCGGATCGCATATTGTTCCGCCGGAAGGCCGAACGCGTCCCATCCGATGGGATGAAGGACGTTAAAACCGTTCATCCGCTTGTAGCGGGCTATGATATCGGTCGCCGTATACCCCTCCGGATGTCCGACATGAAGTCCGGATCCGCTTGGATAAGGGAACATGTCCAGCACATAGTATTTGGGAAGATCCGGATCCTCCGAGGTTTTGAAAGTCTTGTTCTCAAGCCAGTATTTCTGCCATCTGGGTTCGATCCGCGAGGGATCGTAATTGTGCATGGATTTATTCCCGCTCATAAGAAAGAAATGAGGTAAAACCTGTTTTTATAGAATAATGTATGATGCATCGGCCTGACTGCAAGGATGATGCAGATCGACTCCAACGCGACGGTGCGGTGACTTCACCACGGATTCACGGATTCGTGGTAAAGAAACAAGTCACATTATGCAGTCACATAATCCGTGATGGACAATCCGTGATGGACAGAACGGCAAGATAAAGATTTTTTCAACGCCGTTTGCTCTCTTCCAGAATCCACTCCAGAGGATCGATCCCGTCGGGCGTCCAGTCGACCGGAGGAACCTGGGCGGTTGAGAGAAGCTCGGGAATACGACCACAATCGGGCAGTCGGATCTCCTCCGACGGAAGATAGACGGACTGAAGACCCTTTGAAAAGGTACGGGCGATTTCAGCAACCTTTTCCTCATCACCTACTGTCCAGTGAAGAAGAAACTCCTCTTCGGGGAGCATCAGGGTCTCTTCGATCAGAAAATCATCCAGCCAGGCCTGCGGGATACCGGCCGCCTTGTTCCAGGCAAACCGGTAGCGCAGCGAAGGAGCTGGTTTGGCATGCTGGGGATTCTTCAGCCAGAAGGCCTCGATATAATCGGTCATCTCGCATTTGATCGAGTCCAGGTCATGGGGAGAGACCACCAGCCCGACTGAACGACATCCCCTTCCCCCGTAGCGGAAGACCGCCTCGATCAGATCCTCCATAATCTGCGGCTCGGTCGACGGCACCCAGGCGATGGAAAAGTGGGCACTCCGGATCAGCCAGGATGAGTTCTCCCCGGCAAGCCCCAGCCGTGTGATCCTCTCCCGGACCTGCGGCACCGAGGCGGAAGAACCGGAAAAGAGAATATAGTCCGCTTCAGATGAGGTGATCCCGGTCTGCACCAGCTCCTCCGGCACGGTTGACCAGACAGAGTCTTCCAAAACTCCATGCCGGACAAGCTCTTCCAGAAAGGTGGCCGGGATCCATGGATCTCTCCGGGAGAGCTTCACCGAGAGAGAACTACCGGTCAGGGCGCCGAGAAGAAGATCCTGTATACCGGCCACCGGAAGATTCCCCGCCTGGAGTGAGAGAATCCGTTGCCCAGCCAGCTCTCCGGGGTTCAGTCCCGCCCTGCCCGCCCATCCGGCCAGAGCATCCGGCGTCAACGTCGCCTTCAGGGTCCGTATCCGGTGTTTGATATCGGGAAAAGCGAAAAGACCCTCCTGAATCGTCCGGTCGATCGCGCTTTTTAAGGCGCCGTTGTCGGGTCGCAGCCACTGGTCGATGGCTTCACCCAGACGCTGGATATGCTGGTTGTGATCGTTGATGCGGGCACCCATATTGAGCGAACGTTGGGGTTGTTGAAGGAACGTTGGAGCTATAGGGAATTTGAGTAATCGATTTGAGGAATGATCTGTGGGCCGACCGGTTTCAGAAACGGCACTTTCTCCCTACATTGCCGGTCGATTTTGAACAGGACCTTGCAATGTACGGAGACTGCGGCAAAATGGCAGAACGAAACCGGATTCCGGTCCGGGATCAGAACCGGACCCTGATGCTTCTTTTCACGATTATCATTGTGACCGGGACCCTTGTTGCCGGTTGCAGCACCAAGGTCGATCCGGAAGATCCCGTGCTTGCCCGGGTGGGGAATCAGACCCTTACCCTCCGCACGGCGCTCGAAGAGATTCCTGAACTGGTTCTTGCCCGCGATACACTGGAGGCGATCCGGCTCTATCAGATGCAGTGGACGGAGGCCAGGATCCTGGAATCGGAAGCAAACCGGCTTGGGCTGAACAATCATCCCGATGTGCGGAGGAGAATGGAACGCCTCCACTCCCAGCTGCTGCAGAACGCCCTGAAAGAGGCCTTCTTCAACCGGTATGAGGATGAACTCACGGTTTCGGTGGAAGAGGCGAGAAACTACTACCAGGCCAACCGGGAGAGATTCGTACTGGAGGAGCGGTATGTCCGCTTCCGTCACCTCACTACCCGGACCCGGGCAGAGGCCAATCAGGCCCGCCGTGATCTGCTCCGTGGTATCCCCTGGGAGGAGGTTGTCGAACAATATAGTGTCGATCCCGACCGCCAGTTCAGGGAGTCCCAGCGATTCCTGCCCATCTCCATGGCCATGCCGGATCTTCCCGCCATGAGACAGTTTCTCGAAGTGATCGGACGGACCGAGATCTCCCCGATCCGTGAAATAGCCGGGTTTCACCACTTCGTGCAGCTGATGGAAGACCGGCCGGAGGGAACCAATCCCGACCTGGACTGGCTCATCGAGCAGATCCGGGATTGGCTCTATCTTGAAAAAGCACAGCGTTTATACAACTCCTATAAAAGAAATCTCTATCTTCAGACGGAGGCGAATCAGCAGCTGGATCTGCTGGAAATATCCTCCGGAGATGAGGCGTTGATCCGGGGACTCCTCCAACCGCAGGAGCCGTGAATACCTTGAAACCGGTCGGCCCCTGCCGGTTCGGAATCTTCAAAAGCATAACTCGTATGCCCTTGATTCTCAATAGACTGAACCCGCTCATCCTCTTCCTCCTGTTGGCTCTTCCGCCTCTCGGGTCCCATGCACAGTCTTCCGATCAGATCGTTGCCCTGGTCAATGACCGGATCATCCTGAAGAGTGAGATCGACGCGGAGGTCTCCAACTACCTCCGCCAGATGAGAGCCATCAATCAGCCGGTGCAGTTCAGTGAAGAGCTCTGGTACGGTGTGTTCGAGTCGATGATCGACAACTTCGTACTCCTCGAGCAGGCGAAAGTGGACTCGATCGAAGTCTCCGCCGATGTGGTGGACCGATTCATGGATCAGCGGATCCAGCAGCTGATCCAGCAGGCCGGGAGTGAACAGGCACTGGAACAGGCTTTCGGGCAGAGTATCATCGAGATGCGTGCCGAATTCCGTGAAAATTTCCGGGATCAGCTCACCGTTCAGCGGGTGCGTGAATCAAGGATGCAGAAAGTGAAGATCACCCGACCGGAGGTAATTGAGTTTTTCCGGTCGATACCTGCCGATTCCGTCCCGACCATTCCCGAACAGGTGGCTCTCTCCCAGATCGTGCGCATTCCACCACCGCTTGAGGATGCCGAACAGGCCGCCTTTGCGAAGGCTCAGGCGATCCGGGACTCGATTGTCATCCACGGAAAATCGTTTGAGGAGATGGCCCGCAAATACAGCACCGGACCTGCCGCTGCCAATGGCGGTCTGCTTCCCATGATGCCGCTGAGCGACCTGGTCCCGGAATATTCAGCCGCGGCGGCCGCTCTGGAACCGGGGGAAGTCTCAGAGGTGGTACGAACCGATTTCGGCTACCACATCATCCGGCTCAACCGAATGGTGGGCGAGAGCATCGAGACCAACAACCTGCTGATCACCATCGATGAGGAGGGGCTGGATGAAGAGCTGGCGATCGAGGAGTTATCGGCCATCCGTGACTCCATCCTTACAGGAGGAAAGAGTTTCAGCGACATGGCACGCGCCCATTCGGACGACGAGCTGACAAGCAGCATGGGGGGTCGGATTTTCAACCAGGAAACGGGTGAACGGCTCCTGGTGTTGCAGAGTCTGGATCCGGCACTCTACCGTACCGTACTTCTGCTGGATGAGGTGGGTGATATCTCCGAGCCGCGGCCCTTCACCACGCTGGATCAGAGAAGAGCGTTCCGTATTGTCCGGCTGGACCGCCATGTACCGGAACATGTGGCCAATCTGGAACAGGATTTTGATCGAATTCAGCAGTTTGCCCTCCAGCAGAAACAGATGATGGATTTTGCCCAGTGGATGACCCGGCTGCGGGAGGAGATCTATATCGAATACAAAATAGACATTCCGGAACGGTTCCGGATGTCCCAACCGGTATCCCATGAGCTTGAAACTCCGGGCGGTGCCCGATAAGCCGGAAGATGCGGTCGCCTGGTTCCAGGAATCCTTCCGGCAGATCCGGGAGGAGATTGCCCGGGTTGTGGTGGGGCAGAACGATGTGATCGACCAGCTGCTTGTCAGCCTCTTTTCACGGGGCCACTGCCTGCTGATCGGTGTACCCGGTCTGGCCAAGACCCTGCTGATCCGGACTCTGGCCCGGACACTGAGCTTGCGGTTCAGCCGGATCCAGTTCACACCCGACCTGATGCCAGGGGACATTACGGGAACGGAGGTGATCGAGGAGAATCTGCAGACAGGAGAGAAGGTATTCCGGTTCGTCAAAGGGCCGGTCTTCGCCAACATCGTCCTGGCCGATGAGATCAACCGCACCCCTCCCAAAACTCAGGCGGCTCTTCTGGAAGGGATGCAGGAACAAAGCATCACAGCCGGCGGAACCACCTACCCTCTCGAGCCCCCTTTTTTCGTTCTTGCCACCCAGAACCCGATCGAGCAGGAAGGCACCTATCCCCTGCCCGAAGCACAGCTCGACCGCTTCATGTTCAGCCTCCGACTCGGTTACCCCTCTTTCGAAGAGGAGAAACTGATTGTGAGCCAGACCACCTCTCCGCGAGTCGACCAGGTGCGTCCCGTACTGGACCGGGATCAGATCATCGGCCTCCAGGATCTTGTGCGGGAGGTGCCCGTACCGGAAAACGTGCTTGAGGCGGCGGTACAGCTGGTGAGCTCCACCCGGCCCGGAACGGAACTGGCCGATGAGCAGGTAAACCGCTGTCTGAGCTGGGGTGCCGGACCGAGAGCCTCCCAGTTTCTCATTCTGGGCGCCAAGGCACGGGCACTCTCCCGCGGACGCGCCAACGTCGAGCTTGAGGATATACGGGAGCTGGCCGTACCGGTCCTGGAGCACCGCATTGTTACCAATTACACGGCCGAAGCGGAGGGGATCACACCTGCCGGTATCATCCGGATGCTGGTGGAGAAGCTGGAGGGGTGACCGCCATGGGCCTCTCCCCGGTTTTTCACGGTGCGGATCCGGTCCTCTCCCTGCTTCTGCTCGGCCTGCTGGCCCTGTCAGCTCTTCTGGTCTCCTGGTGGAGCTACCCGCCCACCCCTTCGTTTCAGGGATGGAAGCGGATCTTGCTGATACTCCTGCGCGGCTCCGCCCTCTTCCTTCTCCTTCTGCTTCTGATAAACCCCTACCGCCTTTCGGGCGAGCGCACCGCCCGGGAACCTGTGCTGGCCGTCTATCTGGACAACAGCCTGAGCATGGGGGTGAACCGCGGCTCCTGGCAAGGGGCCGACAGCTACAACAACCTTCTCGGGGAGCTCGGGCTGGAGCGTCTGAAGACCAATGTCCGGTACTTCCGGTTTGATGGCGGTGTGGAGCCGGTCTCCGGTCCGGATCTTGATCTTACAGGAAGCTCCACACGTCTCGACGAAGTGACCGCCCATCTTGAGCGCCAGCCGGAGGAGGTACGGGCGGCCATTGTGATCAGCGACGGCATCATCACCCGAGGTCGCGATCCACTTTTTGACGCATCCGGTTTGAGGGTTCCTCTCTTTTCCATTGCAGCCGGAGACAGCTCCCGTTTGCGGGATGTGGCGATCAGTCGGGTCGATACCGATCCCGACGGCACCATCCACACCCTTCATCCGGTGGAGGTTACCATCCGACAGGAGGGTTTCGGCGGGGAGCAGACGGAAGTGAAGTTGGTACGGGTGGATGCGGATGCAGAAGCAGTACGGGTGGATGCAGCACGGGTGGATGCGGATGCGGATGCAGCACGATTGGATGCGGATGCAGCCGGTTCGGAAACATCCGCAGAGATCCGGTTTGATCAGGACCTCTCGCAACAAACCGTACGATACTACCTGAACCTTCAGGAGGCCGGAGTGCAGACCTGGCAGATCCGGATTCCTCCTCTCGAAGGGGAAGAGTCGGTGGAGAACAACAGCTGGACCTTCACCGTGGATGTAAAGGATAAAAAGCTTCAGATCTGGCACCTGGCGTTCGAGATCCATCCCGATGCGGGCTTTTTGAGATCCCTGATCGAGGCGGATCCCGATCTGCTGCTTCATCCCGGCACCTGGACCGGAACCCGTTTTCTTGAGGGAGATCTACCCGAACCCTCTTCCGATGATGCCGGTCTGCTTGTTCTGCACGGCCCCCTGCCGGATCGCCCCGGTCTTGTCCCTGAATCCCTCCGCTCGCTTCCCCAGCTATGGATCGCCACACCGGGCAGCAGGCCCGGAGAGATTACCGGGACCATTCCGGGAATGGAGGTTTCGAGCGGAAATCCTTCGGTCGATCTCTGGCTCCGGGAGGAAGCCGCCCGCAGGGATCACCCGGTCCTGGAGCCGCTTGGGATCCCCGCCTCATCCGCATTTCCGGCCCTCCACTCATCCGTGCGAATCACCGGGGTTTCCGAACCGGCACAGAGGCTGCTGCACGCCGCCCCCTTCCGCTCTTCAGAGCAGTGGCCGGTGCTGGTCACCGAAGAGACACCGGAACAGCGTAGGGCTCTGTTGTCCGCCTGGGGCTGGTACCGGGCGGGGCTCTCTCCCGATCCGGTTGTCCGCGATTTTGCCCATTCTCTCATCGGTAATCTGATCCGCTGGACAGCCACTTCCCCCGGGGTAGAGAAACTGCAGATCGGACTGAATAAATCGGGATTCTCGGAGGGTGAAGAGATGCGGTTCAGCGGAACACTGATCAGTGAGACCGGCCGGCCGGAGACCTCCGCTTCTGTAACAGTCATCATTACCGGAGAGCAGAATCTGCCGGTCCGTCATCCCCTTCGGCATGAAGGAGAAGGGGTCTACCGTCTAACCCTGCCCGCCCCTTCGGCCGGTTCGTGGAGCTATGAATTGGAAGCGGTGAAAGAGGGAAGAACGATCGGCCGGGATTCCGGAGAATTCACGGTCGTTCCCTCCACCCGGGAGTACGCCTCCACACAGCGTGACGACCGCTTGTTGCGTGATCTCGCAGAGGCGACCGGCGGGGAGTTTCTGGCGGGAGAAGTAGCCGGAAGGATCGGGGAACTGCTGGAGGAGCGCGGGCTCCTGGAGCCGCTTTTTGAAGAGGTATCGAGCCGGAATTTTCTCTACCGGTGGCCCGGATGGTTTCTGATCATCCTGATGATTCTCTCCGCCGAATGGCTTCTCCGCCGGCGTTATTCTCTTCTCTGAATCTTTCTCACCACAAAAAAACTCCCACCAAAGAGTACTTCAGCCCCAAAAAGTACTTCAGCCCTAAAGAGTACTTCAGCACCAAGAATGCTTCAACCCAACCCATAGAGATAAAAAAAGCCGGCTCACCCAAAGGCGGCCGGCTTTTCCATTTCTACCCGGTAATACGGATCAAAATCCGTTCACTTCTGGATCGGAATCTGATTACTTCTTCCGTACCAGTGCCACGACGAGTCCGATGATGACCGCCAGGGCAATGAGGAAGAGAACAAGCATCAGGTTGGAGGTCGGAACAGCAGCCTGGCTCCAGTCGTCAAGCTGACGGTCGATCTGGGCAATTTGCTGATGCGTGAGAATATTGCCGGTGGTGAGGAGTTCGCCCCACTGTGCCTTGACCGTGTTGTTCCAGAACTCGGAGAAGTTGTTGAACCGCTCCATGTTGGCCTCGGAGTTGCTCTCCTGTGCGGCCTGTACGGCGGAAGCAACAAAGCTCTCCAGTGCGCTGTAGAAGGATCGGGAATCGTTGAATTGACCCAAATCAACTCCGGCGTTGGAGAAGGCACTGTTAAGAGCCGTCCAGAGCTTGTTGTCAATGGAGGAGTTCCAGTTGGAAAGCAGATCGGTTACTTCCTGACGGGACTGGACCGGAGACTCCGGATCGAATACCTCGGTCAGGCGGTTGCCGAACTCACGCCACCACTCATTGAAATAACCCTGCTGGGCTTTCATGCTCAGGTAGTCGGAGGCATCCAGACCGGTAGCCTGATTGGTATAGTTCAGGTACTCGCTGATGATGGTTTTCAGCAGGTCGATGGGATTTTCATCGAGCTGAGCCATGGCATCATCCAGCTCCCGTGCCGTGGAGGCGTCGACCGATTCATACCTTTTCAGCAGGTTGGTAAGAAATTCGGTCACAAACTGATCCCGCTGCTGCAGGCTCTCGCGATAGCGACGTGCCAGTGCGGATACGTTTCGCTCGCTGGCCTGGGACTCACGGATCTGTCGCTGCAGATCCTCGGCCCGCTGGTCCATTTCGGCCAGCTGATCCCGGAAGCTGTTCAGCTCGTTGTTCAGCTGTTCCACCCGCTGGTTGAGCTGCTCGATGGAAGCGATATTGTTCTCGGCAGCCCGGAGACGTGCCTGCAGATCCTGCATGCGTGAGCTGTAGGTTTCCGGATAGAGAGCTGCATCCAGAAGCCCGGAATGACGGCCATAATCGGACTGAAGCCGGTTCACCCGTCCGGAGATCTCCCGGAGGTCATCAGAAGAGGTGGCATTGTCAATCAGATTGGCCAGCTCCGCATACTCAGTACGGAAATTCTGCTGAATCTCGAAATCTGACTGCTGCTGCGCTTCGGCTACCATAACGGCGCCCGTCATCAGCAGCAGAGCAAAAAAGGCTGAATAAATTCGTTTCATTGTTTTATCCATGATTTATCTCCTAGATCCGTCCGTCTTCGTTCACCTGCCAGCTCACACCCGCATCGCGATCGATCACTTCAATATGATCACCCCGCTGGTTCATGGCTGGCTGACCCAGGCCCTGTTCGGTTAGTTCGATTTTTCTCTTCAGGCGGAGCTCCCCCCCTTTCGGCTCGAAAACATAGACGTTGTTGAACCCGGCCGCTGTTACGAAGTAGTAGCCACTACTATTCCGGATGAGCCGTACCTGATTGGCGGACGCTGCGTTCTCTTCTTCCAGAATCGGTGCAACGCTGAATGAGATTGCGTATCGCTGGTCATGCACCACCTGATTCCCGTCCGGAGAAAGTACGCTCTCGATCGGCTGGGCATAATCGACATCGGTGATAACAAGCGATGGACCGCAGGCCGCTACGCCCATCATTAGCGCAACACTTGCAAGAAGTGTTGTTAACTTGGATTTTGCCATGGTAGTAATGGTTGTTATTGATTGTTCTGTTTTATAACGAGAGTCAAAAGGACATCATGGATACGAATGTTAAAGCCGGAAATCAAGATGTTCTTCTGAGCCGTTTCAACATCGATTCGACTTTATGACTACTCCTTTGATTTTTAACGTCCAAGCGAAGTCCGGTTAAAAAAGAGTGGTTTTACACTCCGTATATGTACCGAAATCCGCCACCAACTTAACATTTTTTATTAAATATTGAATAGAAAAGAAGATCCACTTCTCAACTTTCACCGCCCCTTCATGGCCGAAGCGCTGCGGCTGGCCGGGCTGGCCCTTCAGGAGGAGGAGGTGCCGGTCGGTGCCGTTATCGTATTGGGTGAACGTATCATTGGCAGAGGATATAATCAAACCGGGCAGCGAAAAGATCCCACTGCCCACGCAGAGATACTTGCCATCAAAGAGGCCTGTTCCCTGCTTGGAGAGCGAATTCTGCCGGAATGTTCCCTCTATGTGACCCTGGAGCCGTGTCCCATGTGTGCCGGCGCGATCGTTCTGGGCCGCCTGAAGCGGGTGATCTTCGGTGCGGCTGATGAGAAGTCGGGAGCGGGGGGAACGGTTTTCAACCTGCTGGCCAACCGGCGGCTGAACCATCAGGCGGAGGTGATTCAGGGGGTGATGGAGTCGGAGTGCAGCCGGTTGCTGACGGAATTTTTTTCCCTCAAGCGGTAGCCGGATCCGGATGAATCAGTTTCAGATTAAACAGAAACCTTTTCGGCAAGACGGTATCCTTCGGAGACCTTTTCATGCAGCCGTCGTGCCAGCTCCTTCCGGTCCTTGAGGTGCATGGGTGATGAGCCGAACCGGACCTCTGCAACGATTTTGCCCAGACCCGCCAGACGCCAGACATGTCTGACAAAGGGGGTGTCGTCCCACCAGCAGATCCATTCCGAAACCGGTCGGTCCGGTCGGTCCGTCTTGTAGCGGATCGAGGCGTAATGAACCGGAATTTTTTTCCGGGCGGGCAGACTCATAAGGGGGGAGTTGAACGGGAGTACATCCTCTCCTCTGGAGGTGGTTCCCTCCGGAAAGATAATCACCCCTCGCCCTGCATCGAGAGCGGATCCGATCTCCCGGTTTACACGAAGCAGGTCTCCGGGTTTATCCCGGTCCACAAAGATCATCCCCATCGATCGCATCATCGTCCCCAGAACCGGCCACTCCGCTACATCATGGCGCGTCACGAAGACCCCGCCGGTGGTGCGGAAAAAAAGTAGCACGTCCAGATAGCTCAGATGGTTGGAGACAAGAATGAAGGGGAGTTCCGGAGGGCAGCCGCTTCCGATTACCCGGATCTTCAGGCCGAGGAGTGCGGCCGTGATGGCAGCCCAGGCCCTCGTACAGCGATTCATCCAGGGGTGAGGTTCTCTGCCTGCTGCACGGAGTGGAAGGCTTCCCGCCCGATAAAGTGCGTAGAAGAAAAAGGTGACCGGAATGATCAGTGCAATGCGGAGCAGGGATCGCAGGTGCCTCATAAGGAATATGTACCCGGGGCGGGACTCGAACCCGCACGCTGTCGCCAGCATCGGATTTTGAGTCCGACGCGTCTACCAGTTCCGCCACCCGGGCTGCTGAAGATGGCTGTAAGAAAAAAATATAAGAACAGATCCCCTACGATAAAAATAATGCTCCGCCCCCTCTACTCTTATTCCAAAACAGAGCGCC
>CAYTTA010000006.1:1367-16319 GCA_964440655.1 uncultured Balneolaceae bacterium | reverse complement strand
ATGCTCCGCCCCCTCTACTCTTATTCCAAAACAGAGCGCCGCATTTGAACAATCACAGATAGTGCGGTGAACATGATGACCCCGCGCCTCTCTGCGGGTCAGGAAACCGACACTCTGCTCTCCTGGCGGGGATCCAGATCATAGAGCGAAGAAACGGTGGCCTGAATGGTCTTGTACCACTCGTTTCCGTACTTGTCGTTTATCTCGTAATAATCCTGAAAGTCCGGCTTTTTCAGGTTGAACTTCCACTCCTGGGTCTTTGCCTTGAAGACCGGATCGATATGAAGAAGCTGATGGTAGACCAGCATCTCACGGGTCTCGCTGTCGAGCATGTCCCAGAGCTCTCCGGAGATCTCGATTAGATAGTCGTTCCCGGAGTAGTACTTCACCTCCCGTGTCGCTTTCATGCATTTCGCCGCCTTCTGCTTCGAGAGATTGGGATAGACAAGAAAATAGCCGATCTGGGCAGGTTCCACATTTACCTTGTACTTCTCCATCACCTGCCGTGCCACCTCCTCCACCTCCGGAGACTCCATCAGCTGCTTGTCACTCAGTTTGATATCCCCTTCCGGGTTGAGAAAATCGTTGTCTTTCATGAAATCCTGTAAATAACAGATTTAAGGATGACGGGTTGATGATCCTAGAACTTTTGAGTGGCCGGCGGATCCGAAAGCCATTCGGGATCCCAATCAGCGGGCCTTTGCCTTTGCCATGACCAGATCAGATTCCAGAAGGACCTTCACCGGGGAGCCCCCAAGGCAACCGGCCGTTTCCGAAGAGCGTTGAAGATAAGGATCTGCCCGATCGATCCCATGAAAAATCATACCTCATCCTGTGGACGGGTCCTTCGGACCATCGCATCCACCTCTTCCCTCGAGGCCCCCCGGATCTCCATCAGATTCCGGGCCATCTCTTCACGAACACGGTTGGCAAGCTCCTCCACCTGATCGCTGCCCAATCCCCGGGTCGGAATAGGCTTGAGCACCCGGAGCCGGACATGAACATCGGGTTTGAAGACCCAGCTTTTCTTGGGAAGGCAGTCATGAGTTCCGTCAATCACCAGCGGCAGGACCGGAACCTGCTCCCGGATGGCCAGCTCGAACGCCCCGCGGTTGAAACGATTCAGTCGTCCGTCCCTGGAACGTGTACCTTCCGGAAAAAAGATCACAGAAGTACGGTTACGCAGATAGAACATCGCCTTCCGGAAGGTGGAAATCTTGCCGCTGCCCGCCTGCCGGTCCACTTCGATATCACCGGCCAGTCTCATCATCCAGCCGGTAACAGGAACCCGGAACAGCTCCTTCTTGGCCACCCATTTCATCTCCCAGGGGAGATTGGAGATAACCGGGATATCCGCATTGGAGAGATGATTGCAGACCATGACGTAGGGAGCCCGGTCGTCGATCGACTCATGCCCTTCGATCGTGACCTTCCAGTTGGGATTCACCCGGGACATCGCCAGTCCCAGTTTCCGGAAGAGGTAACCGGTGCGATAACGGGTCTTGTCGCGGTCGAAAAGACGTACGATGAGCAGCAGCGGCAGCCAAAGCAGGACCAGCAGGAGGATCATGCTCCAGATGAGCAGGGATGTAATCTGCCGCATTGGACTTGGTTGAATAAGATCTGTTTAACGAATTGAAGAATCAGAGACCATTGACGACCCCAGGAATCATTTAGGAACCTGGGGTCAATTGGAAAGCCAGGGAGAAACGGGGAACTTGGAACTAATTCGGTCGGATCTTCGGTACCACACTCTTGATGATTCCCCATACACCTTTTGCCGGCTTGCGGCGATAACGATTCCTCTCGGTCGCCTTCTCGATACGTACCGGTACCGGCAGTTCGACCGCCGCCTTCTGGGGAGTGACAGTCGGTTCCGTTTTCTGTCTTCCCCTTCCGGAATGTGCGCCATCGGAACTGTCAGAACGTCCACGCCCGCGATCTGTCCGGCTTCTCTCATGAGCCGCCGTGCTGCGGGACGACTCTTTCTTCTGTCTGCCGGATTCTTCTCGTTCGCCTCCGCCCCGGGATCTGTCTCCCGACCCGCCCCGGGATCTGTCTGCCGGAGCTCTGCGATCACGGCTCTCCTGGTCCCTGTCTGAACGTGATTCACGCTCACCCTTTGCCATGCGACCGTCTCTTCCGCCTTCGCGGCTTTCACGAGCCTCACGTCCCCCGCGACCTTCGCGATCCTGGTGTCCGTCACGTGCTTCCCGGTGTTCCTCACGCTTCTCCCGATCCGGCTGGCGTCCGGAGGACTTGAGATCCTTCCAGACCTCCTCCGCGTTATCCCAGCTGAACGGTGAAGAGTCACCAAAAGCATCGGGCACCGTGATCTTCTTCATCGGGTTGTCACGGATGTTCTCGATCTCGCTGAACGCTTTCCGGTCTCTCTGAGTGACAAACGTCACTGCAATCCCGGTCTGGTCATACCGTCCCGTCCGGCCGATCCGGTGGATATAGTCATCGGCATTGTGCGGAACATCATAGTTCACGATCATCGAGACATCCTTGATGTCGATCCCCCGCGCCAGCACATTTGTAGCGACGATCACCGGAATCTCCCCGTTCTTAAACGCATTAAGGGAACGGTTCCGCTCCTCCTGACTCCGGTCTCCATGGATGCTTCCCGCCTTGATCCCCTTGCTTTTCAGAAGGCGCTGAAGCTCATCGGTTCCCTTCTTGGTGGAGGTGAAGATGATGCAGGAGTCCCACTTGATCTCATCGAAAATCTTCCGGATCAGTGGGATCTTCTGGTCGCTCTTCAGAAAATAGACCCGCTGCTCGACCCGCTGTGAGGGTTTGGACCGGGCGATCTCCACCGTGACGGGATTCTTCATGATCGAAGCGGCAAGCCGTTCAATCTCCTTCGGCATGGTGGCAGAGAAGAGCAGCGTCTGCCGTTTGGGAGGAAGCCAGCTGATGATCTTCTTCATGTCCGGCATAAAACCCATGTCGAGCATCCGGTCCGCTTCGTCCAGCACCAGATACTCCACGGAGGAGAGATCGATATTGACCACCTTGTACTGGTCGATGAACCGGCCGGGGGTGGCGACCACAATATCGACACCCGCTTTCAGTGCCTTGGCCTGGGCGGAAAAATCACTTCCCCCGATTACAGTCGCAGAGGTGATTCCGGTATGGTAACCGAGAGCAAAAATCTGTTCATCAATCTGCTGCGCCAGTTCCCGGGTCGGTGTCAGGATAATCGCCTTGATACCCCCCCTTTTTCCCCTCAGGATCCTCTCGATGATGGGGATAACAAAGGCTCCGGTTTTTCCGGTTCCGGTCTGTGCCGTGGCAATGATATCCTTGCCGTCCAGAACATGCGGAATGGATTTTTCCTGAACGGGTGTGGGTTCTTCAAAGCGGATATCGCTCAGCCCCGCTATTAACTCTTCCGACAGGTTCAGTTCCGAAAATTTCAAGTGACTACCGCTGTTTGTGTTAACCGATCGTAATAATATCCGGTCGTTGGATTTCAGAAAGGATTCAGACTGGAATATTATTCTACGTCTATAGGAATAACCATCAAATCATTTCAATATAATGAACAATCATGAGAAAACAGATCCCTTTCCCATCCGTTTTCCCCGGAAGCGGCATTCAAGACTCTTTCCAAAGCGTGTGAAAAATGATACTTTGGCAAGTTATTGATTCAACCGACCCCAAAAACCGACTTCAGTTTCATGCAGATTTCAAAACCACTTCTTTACTTTTTCTCTCTTCTGATGCTCCCTCTCATCGGATGCCAGAACACGGTTCCCGGTGGAGGGGAAGCCCGTTTCAGAACAACACTCGATTCGGTCAGCTACAGCATCGGATACTCGCTGGGATCCTCTATGGCTGCCGACGGACTTGATGAACTCAATCTGCAGAACCTGAATGCAGGCATGCTCGATGCATTCGGAGGGTCGGATGCCCGTCTGACGGAGATGGAGCGGATGAGCAGCATCCAGAACTACCAGGCCGTTCTGCAGCAGAAGCAGAGCGAGCGCATGGAGCGGCTCGCCGGGGAGAATCAGGCGGAAGGTGAACGCTTTCTGAGCGAGAATGCCGGAAAGGAGGGCGTATCGGTGACCGAAAGCGGTCTCCAGTATCGGGTGATTGAAGAGGGAAGCGGCCGTCAGCCCAAGGCCGAATCTACTGTCGAGGTTCATTACCGTGGCAGTCTCCTCAATGGACAGGTGTTTGACAGCTCTTATGAGCGTGGTGAACCTGCACGCTTCCCATTGAACCAGGTCATTCCCGGGTGGACCGAAGGGGTTCAGCTGATGAAGGAAGGCTCGAAGTATGAGTTTTACATCCCCTCCGAACTGGGATACGGACTCTACCCGCCTCCGGGCAGCCCCATCGAACCCGGCTCGGTTCTGATTTTCGAGGTGGAACTCCTCTCGGTCGAGGATTAACGAACCGTGAACATTCTCGCGGGTCACATGAAAGATGCAGCTTCATTCCATCACATCGGATGTGAGACAGAAAGCCCTCTCCCTGGGGTTCGACGCGTGCGGTTTCGCCCGGGCCGAACCCCTGGATGAGGCCGCCCGCCGGCTGGAAGAGTGGCTCTCCCGGGGCCGCCACGGTGAGATGCACTGGATGGAGCAGCATTTCGACAAACGGGTGAATCCCGCACTGCTCGTCGAGGGAACCCGCAGCATCATCTCCGTCATCGGCAGCTACCACTTCCCGGAGAACGAGGATCTGGACCGCTCCTCCGGGCCGAAAATCGCGAAATATGCCCGCGGCCGGGACTACCACAAAGTATTCAAGAAACGCCTTCATCAGCTCCTGGACTACCTCGGGAAGCGGATCGGAAAAATTCATGGACGTGCGTTCGTCGATTCTGCTCCGGTAATGGACAAGGAATGGGCACGTCGGGCCGGACTCGGCTGGATCGGGAAAAACTCCAACCTGCTTAACCGGAGTCATGGCTCCTGGTTCCTGATCGGGGAACTTTTTGTCGATGTTCCCTTCATCTACGACTCACCTGTAACCGATCATTGCGGCAGTTGCACCCGCTGCATCGATGCCTGCCCTACCGGTGCGATCTACCAGCCCTACCGGGTCGACGCCACACGCTGTATCTCCTACCTCACCATTGAACTGAAGGACGCCATCCCTGCAGAATATCATGATGGTCTCGGGGAGTGGGTTTTCGGATGCGACATCTGCCAGGACGTCTGCCCCTGGAACCGGAAAGCGGAGACCGGCACCATCGGGGATCTGAGGCCACGGCCGAAGATGGTCCGGGATGATCTCTCCTTCTGGAAGAATCTCTCGCAGCAGGAGTACGAAGAGCTCTTTAACGGAACTCCGGTCCGCCGGGCACGATATCCCCGCTTCGTGGAGAATACCGGCATTGTGATCCGGAATCTGGAGAAACAACAAAGGGAAAATGAGTAGCCTGTGAAAACCGGTCGGTAAAGTGATGCCGCGGTGAATCCCAGCCGGTCGTGAAAGTCATGGGTGCCGAGGTGAATCCCAGCCGGTCGTACAGTCAGGAGTGCCGCGATGAATCAAAGAGGGCCCGAGGAATCAAGAACATCCTGGGAATCCAGGGGATGGCCGGCCATAAAGAGGTCCGTCAGCCCTTTTTTATACATGTCGAAAAACCAGGGCGACCCACTCTTCCATTCCCTCCTCCTCCATCAGATGCAATCCCGACTGCTCCGCTCTCTTCAGGATGATGTCGCGGTCGGTTCGCAGAAGACCGGAGAGGGCCACCCTTCCGCCCGGTTCCAGAAGCCGTGAAAAGAGAGGGAGTAGCTCCAGAAGCACATTCCGGTTGATGTTGGCGAGAATTAGATCGAAACGGCTTCCTTCTGGAATAACCGATTCATCCCCGAGGGCAACAGTAACCTGATGGTTTACTCCGTTCAGCCAGACATTCTCGGTGGCGTTCCTCTCGCTCCACTCATCGATGTCGAAACCAAACACTTGCCCTGCCCCCAGTTTCGCAGCGGCAATGGCCAGAATACCGGTCCCTGTTCCTGCATCCAGAACCCGTTTCCCTTCCGGTTTCAGATCGGGAAGCAGCTCCAGCATGAGTCGGGTGGTGGCGTGATAGCCGGTTCCGAATGCCATCTTCGGATCGATCTCCAGCAGGATCTGTCCCGGAGAGGGTTCCACTCGTGCCCAAGTCGGCCGCACCAGAAACCGGCCGATCGCCTGTGGCTGAATCGTCTCTTCCCAGGCGGCATTCCAGTTCTCTTCCTGAACCACCTGTTCCGTTTCGATCCGGCACTCCCCCGGCCATGCGGCAAGGAGGGTCTCGATCTGCTCGCGGCTGGAGTCACTGAACCGCTGGCTCGGTATGAAAGCTACCAGATGCTCTTCGAGCTGTTCAAACCCCTCAAAATCAAGCTCCATCAGCTCGGCTATCAAGAGCTCCTGATAGTCGGTTGGTACCTGTATTTGCAGACTGATCCAGGCCATCGGTTCTATACCGTTGTGATTACTCCTGTTGTGATTACATCCAGGTTCGATTCCATGAAGTTTCATCCAGGAATTACATCCCGGTTTCGTTGTACCTGGATAATTACATCCCGGTTCATTTTGTATCCTGGATAATTACATCCTGTTGTAGATGAGCTCAAGGAGCAGATCACCCACTGCCTGGAGGGTTCCGGGATCAATAATCTCCAGATTGTCCCGGTGAGTATGCCACCAGGGAGGGAAGCGTACCATCCCTCCTTCTCCCTTTCCATGATGGATCAGATCGATCATCGGGATACCGGTCTCCCGCTGGACGATCACATGGTCGTCATAAACCAGTGCGCCCTGCTCATCAACAAAAAGATCACCATAGCCGATCTCGCCGGCCAGCTGCCAGAGTGCATTGACCAGTTGCGGTGCAAATCTCATGGAGAAGCCTTCTTTCGGAAAGCGGGCATTCCTGCCTCCCACCATATCGAGCAGAATGCCGAACCGGGGACGATACCCCTCTACCGGTGGATTCCGGCCCCAATAACGGGAACCCAGAAAATAGTCATCAATGGTGCCGGCTTCACCGTAATCTTCTCCGTCAAAAAAGATGAGATCCACACCGACCGGCGGCGGGTTTTCAGCCATGATTCGTGCCAGCTCCAGTAGCACACCCACACCGCTCGCCCCGTCATCCGCTCCAAGGATCGGATCTTCCGGCCGATCCGGATCCTCATCGGCCCGGGGACGGGTGTCCCAATGGGCGGCAATCAGGATCCGGTCTCCGCTCTGAAGATTGAATGAGGCAAGAATGTTCCGAAGTTCGAGGGTCTGACCCTCATACCCCATCCATGTAAAGGGTTGTACATAGACCCGATCCGGTCCGGCATACTCTTTCAGATTCTCAACGAGCCACTCCCCCATCCTGCGGTGCCCTTCCGAACCCGGACTGCGGGGACCGAACTCCACCTGCCGGCGGATCCACTCCATGGTCCGGTCGGACGAGAAGGCCGGTACATCGCGACCCTGGCTGGTGAATTGCAGGCGGGTATCCTCCGGACTTCTGCACTCTACAAGAAACAGAAGTGAGAAAAGCAGGAATGCCAAGGTTCCGCACCGGCGTGACAGGAGCGAAGACCCGACAGAGACCGGAATCCGGAGTCGAAGGATTGGCTTTTTCTGGAAAGGTCGACGCTCTGCGGACAAGTCCGAACAGGACGCCGGGTTCGTCAAGGCCCGGCGTCGTGTCAGATAGGGAATATTTCGGAACGGCGACATGCTGCCCCCTGTCAAAGGGCCACCAGCTGCTCGACCAGATGTCCGGCCCTGAGGATTTTGCCTTCCTCGAACCGGTTCCCCATGAACTGGATCCCGACGGGAAGCCCGTCGGAGGTGGTACCGGCGGGCACGCTGATGCCACAGATCCCGGAGAGGTTCGCGGGCGTTGTATACATGTCGTTCAGCAGCATCCCGACCGGGTCGTGAACCGTGGTGTCGAGCTCGAATGCGGGAGTGGGAGCTGTGGGAGAGACAATCAGATCGACGCTGGAGAAAGCCTCCTCCAGGTCGTTCCGGATCAGACGTCGCACTTTCTGGGCTTTGGCGTAGTAGGCATCGTAATAGCCGGCGCTCAGGACATAGGTACCGAGCATGATGCGGCGCTTCACCTCGCTTCCGAAACCTTCGGTACGGGATTTCTTGTAGAGACGGATCAGGGCGGAGTCCACCTGCTCCAGCATACCGCGGAGCTCCTCCTTCTCTGCCGGGTCGGATTCTCCCCGGATCCGGCTTTCAATCTCTTCCCGTTCGGCGGCAAGCTCTTTCTTCACCTCCGACAGATCCGCCCGATGGCCGAACCGGATCCCGTCATAGCGAGCCAGGTTGCTCGATGCCTCGGCCGTGGCCAGAATATAGTAGGTGGAGATGGCGTACTTCATATGGGGAAGCTCCACGGGGACCAGCTCGATCTGCCGGTCCTTCTCCATCTGAGCGAGAACATCCTCCACAATTTTTCGGACTTCCGGATCGAGTCCCTCCCCGAAATAGGCTTCAGGAATACCGATTCTGAGCGTTCCGTCGCTCTGCAGAGCGGCCGTGTAGTCGGGAACCTCCCGTGTGGAGCTGGTTCCGTCTTCAGGATCATGACCGGCAAGGACATTGAGCATGAGTGCAGCGTCCCGGACGCTGTGGGTGAGCGGACCGATGCTGTCGAAGGATGAAGCATAGGCGACCAATCCCAGACGGGAGACCCTGCCATAGGTCGGTTTGAGGCCGACCACTCCGCAAAAAGAGGCAGGCTGCCGGATCGATCCACCGGTGTCGGAACCCAGAGCCGCATGACACATACCGGCAGCCACAGCGGCAGCACTTCCTCCGCTCGAACCGCCCGCCACCCGGGTCGGATCATGGGGGTTGCGCACAGGTCCGTATATGGAGTTCTCACTGGACGATCCCATGGCAAACTCATCCATGTTGAGTCGGCCAAGAAGAAGGGCATCCTCCTCGCGCAGACGGCGGATCACTGTGGCATCGTAAAGACTCTCAAAATTGTGGAGCATCCGGGAAGCACAGGTAAGAGGCTTTCCCCTCTCGGAGATCAGATCCTTTACGCCGATCACAGCCCCGGCCAGGCGGCCGGCCGTTCCGGCATCGATTTTTTTCTGAATCTGCCGTGCTTCTTCTCTTGCGCTCTCCTCATCCAGGGAGACAACGGCGTTTACCTGCGGGTTCTTTTCCCGGATCTGATCAAGAAATCCTTCTACTATTTCGGGCAGGGACGTATCTCCCCCCTTCAGCTGATGCTGTGCAGAAACAATATCACTCATCGGCCTTATGCCTCCGGATTGTCACTCTTTTCTTCGGGGGCCGGCTGATCCGTTGCGGGCGATTCCGGTCGAACCTCTGCATTCTGCCGGGGTGCAGGCTCACTTCGTGGAGACTGGACGGGTTTCGGGTCTCTTTTCCCCTCATCAATTTCCCGTTTGATCTCTTCCGATGCTTTGCGGAATTCACTGATTCCCTGACCCAGCCCCCGGGCAAGCTCCGGTATCCGTTTGGCTCCGAACAGCAGCAATACTGCCAGTCCGATGACAATCCATTCCAATCCTCCAAAACTACCCATATACCAAACTCAGATTTAGAATGTTAAGTGGATGGTGACCATCGCAATGGGATCCGGAACGGGACACAATAAGGTTCCTTTCCGGGACGTTAAAAAAAAACTCTTTATCCACCCTTTTAGACGGTGCAAGATAAAAATTATTTCCGGACCTTCCAGAGTTCTGAAATGAATTTACTTTTTCATGCAACACTCTTGATTTTTTCGCGTGCAACTATTTAATAGCATGCTGACAGAGAGCTTTGCAGATCTGCCCCCGTAACCCGGTGAAACCAAGCCGGTAACGGCCGGTCGGACGTACTTCCTCCCTGTGGTCCGTTGCAGGATCAGCCCCGGGGCGGGCTCGTCCGGACGAGGATGACGCAAAGCAGCCATAAAAAGAAAGGTCGTAAACACTTCCTTATCATTATACGAAAATAAATAGATATACAAACATGATCTGGACTGTAGAACTCGCTGCGGCACTCGATGACGCTCCTTTTCCTGCAACAAGAGAAGAATTGATCGAATGGGCGGAAAGAAACGGCTTGCCGCAACAATTGATCGACAACCTCTACGAACTCGATGAAATTGAAGATGGAGAAGACATGATATATGAGGGAATCGAAGATATCTGGCCGGACTACATCCGGAAAGAGGATTTCTTCCACGGGGAAGAAGATGAGGGATTCGACTACGATGATGTTTAGTGTGTATATTCACGGTTAGATTGCTTCGGTTCTGACGGCTGCATGCAGTTCATGCAGCCGTTTTTCATTTCAAACCACCCTCCTGTGCGTCACTGCCTCCGGATTACGGTTCCGCTGCTGCTGTTGCTTCTCCTCCTCTTCGCCCAGGAAAAAGCCTGGTCCTTTCAGAACAACGAGCCTGAGGAACCCGCCACCGGTGAACAGGCTGAAAAGATTGTTCGCAAGATCCGCTTCTCCGGCAACGACAATGTCCGCAGCCGGACGCTTCGAACCCTGATCCGCACACGTACAAACCGGGAGATGCTCGGCATCCCCCGATTCACCCCCTGGTACTACATTCACCGGTTGACCGGAAGGTTCGGGGAGGCCCCGGTCCTGCTGGATCGCGAAACGGTGGCCAGCGATCTGGAGCGGATCCGCCTCTACTATGAGAACATCGGTTTTTTCGAGGCAACGGTGGATACCTCCATTGTGGAGTACAGGCCGGGGCGGGTTGAGGTCACCTTTCTCATTGAAGAGGGACCCGCCTCCACGATCCGAAGCGTCTCCTGGACGGGGCTTCCCGATCTGGAAGAGCCCGGAGAGCGGGAAGCATTCTTCCGTGGCCGTACCCTGGGCCGGGCCGCCATTGATGACACCACCTATGAGGTGAGACGCCGGTACAATGCCCTGGAGCTGCGGGAGGAGCAGACCCGGATCATTGACTTTCTCCGGGATCACGGACATGCATCGGTTCAGCGCGACTCCGTCAGGGCCCTGGTAAGATCCGATGATGCGGATCCCCAGACTCTGGACGTGCTTTTTGTCATACGTCCGGGCGGAGTCTATCGGTTCGGGGACCTGCACATCACCCTCTCCGGTCCCTACGATGATGGAGGGAGAGCGACAGATGGGACTCCGGCAGGCGGGTTCAATGAATCTCTGGTCATCACCGGGGGGGAAACGGTCACCGAAGGAAAGCGGATCTATATGGAGAAACAGGAGAGCGCACAGACCCGGTTCAGCCTTCTCACCGACCAGATCCTCTTCCGGCCGGGAGATCTCTTCAATCACTCGCTCTATCTGCAGACGGTGAATGAATTCCAGAACCTCGGAATGATGAACGTCCGGAGTTTCGGTCTCAGTGAAGAGGGAACCATACCGGACTACTCAGGAAGCGACATTCCGGTCTACATCGATCTGCAGACCTTGCCGAAGCACTCTCTCCGGTCGGAGATCTTCGGAATGCGGCGCTATGGTTTCGGTACCGGTCTGGGTGTGAACTACACCAACAACAACCTCTTCCAAAGAGGCGAAAACCTGACCATCGGTTTCAACACCAACCTGGAGCTGGTCACATCGCCGGAGTTCACCAACGACATCACCCTGTTTCACACTTATCAGGGGCGGATCGACTACGTTGTTCCAAGGCTGAACTTCCCCTTTGCCTCGCTCGACAAGCGCCCGTTTTTCACCAGTGGGCGGACCCGGTACCAGCTCTCCTACGGACAGTCGAACCAGCCGTTGTTCGACATCAACTTCGATCTGAGGTTCACCCTGGGGTATGAGGTCTCCCATTCGCGCCGCAATTCCAGTTTCTTGGATCTGATCCAGCTCGATGTGATCGATGCCGATCCCTCAAGGGCTTATCTGAATGCCCTCCGAAATCAGTTCCGGCGCCATCCGGACGAACCCGACGAGGTGGTCGAGGGACGTTTCGACTTTCAGAGGGTACTGGAAGATTTCCGCCCGCAGTTCTCCTCACAGATCGGCTACACCTTCCGGAGTCACGACACCAACCTGATAAAAAGGAACTACGGATACTTCAGTGAATACTCCTTCGCCCTGGGAGGAAACTTCCCATGGCTGCTGGACCGTTTCCTGATCACTCCCGGCCGGACCGAAGGCACCCTTCCCTCCCCGATCGGCCTCTCCAACAACAGTCTTGCCTACAGTCAGTTCTTCAAACTTTCGGTCGATTACCGTCGTTATATTCCCATCGGTCCGGATGCCGTCTTCTCATGGAGAGGGTTTGCCGGTTTCGCCCACCCGTTCAACAAGAGTGAGACAATACCGCTCAGCCGGCGGTTTTTTGCCGGGGGCAGCAACGACATCCGGGGATGGGGCCCGTTCCAGCTCGGTCCCGGAGAGATCGAGCCGGACAGTGTCACCATAAGCGGCGGGGAGATCAAGCTAGCCGGCTTTGCCGAGATCCGTCAGATCATGTTTGAAAACATTCTGAATGCCGACTGGTATCTGGCGTTTTATGGTGATGCGGGCAACGTCTGGTACGGGCCCGGAAATGATTTCACCGACGAGGAGGAGAAGGATCTTCTGGAGGGCGGCAAATTTTTCTTTGACCGTTTTTATCATCAAATTGCGGTCGGAACGGGATTCGGTATCCGGCTCGACTGGGATTACATTGTGGCGCGATTCGACTTCACCTTCCGGGCCCATGAACCGGGGATCGGGTGGTTCGACAACCGCAGGGTCTATTTCAGTTTCGGGATCGGACACTCTTTCTGACCTTTTTCCGTTTCCTGTCTGCCCCATTTCGAAACGGATGCGCGAAGGGATGATGCACTACAGGCCGATGAACTGCGGGATCACTCAAATTCAACTCCACGGATGTTTTACCGAAATACGCTGAAAAAGCTGAAACGAGAAGGAAACATCCTTCTCCGGTCACAGTTCCTGAATTCCCTCTCTCCCCTTCAGCGGGTGGAATTCCTCCGTTTCTGCCACCGCAGGACCTATACAGAGGGAGAGTATATCTACTACCAGAATGACCCGGCAACCGGGATGTACTTTATCGAGAGCGGTCGGGTCCAGCTCATCATTGAAAAAGCAGGCGAGGAGGAGGAGAAAAAGGTGATCACGCGGGAGCTCTCTCCCCCGGAGAGTTTCGGACTCCTTTCGATCGGGTATGAACTCCGGCGCACCTCATCAGCCCGGAGTCTTACAGACTGCGTGCTGCTCGGTTTTTTCAAGCCCGACTTCGACTCTTTGAAGCGGCGCCACCCGCAGATCGCCGTGAAGTTTCTTGAGGGCGTTACCGGGCTTGTCCTGAAACAGCTTGACCGGAGCACCCGCAAACTGATCGAGGTGAGCGGGGCCGAAACCGCCTTCGCCATCCAGAACGGGAGCCGATACGGCAGTGAAGAGTAGGTGGCTCCTGAAGCAGGTCCATTGAAAGAAGAAGTAGAAGTATCTGTCTGAATGATTCTTAAAAAAGGTTCCGAGATTGAACTGGAAGTCACATCCACCGCTTTCAAAGGAAAGGGTGTTGCCCGGCATGACGGGATGGCGATATTCATTCCCAACACCGCCCCCGGGGACCGGGTGCTGGCCCGTATCATCAAAAAAAAGAAGAGCTACAGTGAAGCCCGCCTTGTGGAAGTTCTGGTCCCGTCTCCTGACAGGATAACACCCCTCTGCCGTCATGCCGGGGTCTGTGGCGGCTGCAACTGGCAGCACCTGCCCTACCCCCGCCAGCTGGAGCTGAAACGGGAGCATGTACGTGATCACATCGAAAGGATCGGGGGGCTCGATCCGGCCATCGTGCAGCCGATTGTCGGATGCGACCGGCCCTTCTACTATCGGAACAAGATGGAGTACAGTTTCAGCACGCGCCGCTGGCTTTCCTGGGAGGAGATCCGGAGTGGCGAGGAGGTGGAGGATTCCGGCTTCGCCGCCGGGCTGCACGCCCCGGGGCGCTTTGACAAGATTCTCGATCTGCAGGAGTGCCATCTTCAGGATCTTGTCTCTTTCCGGATTCTGGACGAGGTCCGTTCTTTCTGTATTCAGAATGGCATACCCGCCTACGACACCTTCCGCCGGTCCGGTTTCATGCGGAATCTGATCGTCCGCACCTCCCGACACAGTGGTGAAGTGATGGCCATTCTGGTAACCCGGTCCGGAAAGGCAGAGTGGATTACGGCGATCCGGGACCACCTGATCACGGCTGTTCCCGAGATCACTACCATCGTGCACCACACCAACGACTCCCCCGGTCCGGTTTCCCGCAACCCCAATGAGCAGGTGCTGCACGGAACGGGAAGCATCACCGAGGCGATCGGCGATTACCGGTTCCGGATCGATGCCCTCTCGTTTTTCCAGACCAATACGGAACAGGCCGGGAAGCTCTACCAGACCGCCCTGGAGTTCGCCTCTCCCCGACCGGAGGATCTTGTCTTTGATCTCTATTGCGGAGTCGGCACCCTCTCGCTCTTCTTCAGCCGAAAAGTGAGAAAAGTAGTGGGGATTGAGCTGGTGGAGGAGGCTGTAGAGAATGCCGGGAAGAACGCCGTGACCAACGGGGTGGAGAACGTGGAGTTTGTCCGTGGAGACATGAAAGATACCTTCAATACCGCGCTGCTGGAAGAACACGGTCGCCCGGACTGCATTGTCACCGATCCGCCAAGGGCAGGAATGCACCCCGATGTGGTCCGCCAGCTGATTGAACTGAGGGTTCCCCGACTTGTCTACGTCAGCTGCGAGCCATCAACCCTGGCACGGGACCTGAAGGAGCTCTCCTCGGTCTACCGGGTCGAGGAAGTGCGCCCGGTGGATATGTTCCCCCAGACCTACCACATTGAGGCGGTGGCAAAGCTTCGGCTGGCGGAGTAGGAGGTCCGGCTGGGCCTGGTGATTGAGGCCTGCTGATTGAGGTCTGGTATCTGGAGACCTGGTGTCTGGGGACCTGGTGTCTGGGGACCTGGTGCGGAGACTGGTGTCTGGAGA
>CAYTTA010000006.1:0-1267 GCA_964440655.1 uncultured Balneolaceae bacterium | reverse complement strand
GGAGACTGGTGTCTGGAGATCTGGTGGACCGGTGGTTGTTCAGCTGCAGTCAGGCAAAACGGTCAGACATCCAGATTGATCACTTCCACATTCCCGATCTCTCCCGAGTCCACTTCAAAACGGACGACGGTTCTCCAGACCTGGAATCCCTGTCTGCCCGCCGCTCCGGGGTTCATATAGATCATCCGGTTCAGCTGCGGGTCGCGGGCGATCTTCAGGATATGGGAGTGACCGCAGATGAAGAGTGAAGGGGGATTGCCGTAGATCTCCTCACGGATCGGTATGCAGTATCGACCGGGCACCCCGCCGATATGGGTCATCCAGATATCCAGCCCCTCGCGGTCGACCCTTTGGTGCAGCGGGAACTCCTTGCGGATCTCCTGTCCGTCGATATTGCCGTAAACTCCGATGAGAGGTGCAATGCGTTGCAGCTCTCTGGCGATCTCCAGGCTGCCAAAATCCCCCGCATGCCAGATCTCGTCCCGGTCGGCGAAAAAGTCGGCAACCTGTGGGTCCAGGTACCCGTGTGTATCCGATATCAGTCCGATCTTTATCATGTTGGCAAAAACGTTTGGTAACTTTTGCCCGATTGCGGGATCTTCCTGCCTTAACCTGTCCTGCTTAACAACATCCCCGACCGTGCCCCGTTCCGTCAGCATCATTATCGTCACCTGGAATGCCCTGCAACACCTGAAAACGTTTCTGCATTCCGTGACAGGAACCGAACATAACGAGCTGGAGATCATCATCGCCGACAACGGGTCCACCGATGGAACGGCCGAATGGATTCGTGAAAATCACCCCGAGTGCATGTTGCTGACGTTCCCTGAAAACTACGGCTACTGCGGGGGAAATAACAGGGCGGCGGCCGAAGCATCAAAAGAAATTCTGCTCTTCCTTAATAACGACGTCCGGGTGGAGCCGGGGTGGCTCGGCCCGCTGCTCCGGGAGTTTGACGATCCGGAGGTGGCTGCGGTCCAGCCAAAGATCCGCTCCCATCTGGAGCCCCGTCTTTTCGAGTATGCCGGTGCGGCAGGCGGATTCATCGATTCAATGGGATACCCCTTCTGCAGGGGGCGGGTCTTTGAAACGGTGGAGGAGGATCGTGGTCAGTACGATGAGCCGGTCGACCTCTTCTGGGCTTCGGGGGCGGCACTGGCCATACGGAGGGAGCTTTTTCTGGAGTGTGGCGGATTCGACGAGCGATTTGAGTTTCATATGGAGGAAGTCGATCTCTGCTGGAGGCTGCTTAACCGGGGACACCGGA